>JAFWGE010000009.1 GCA_017512485.1 Oscillospiraceae bacterium | reverse complement strand
GTGATTGAAGCCGCCGCGGATCAGGCGTCCGCAGTAGTGGGCAACGATCTGGCGGCAGAGATCCTTCTGTCCGGCTTCCCAGAGACCTGTGAGTATGAACAGCTGGTTCGGAGCGCTTATGGTGCCGTCGCCCATCTGTACGCCCAGGAACTCCAGGAAGTCGCTGTCTATGCGCTCGGTGGCAAGACCGAACTTGCTGTTGATTCCCATGGGGTCGCAGAGGTCGGCGCACATCTTCTCTATTATCTCCTTGGGCAGACGGTCGCCCAGCATAAGAGGCATATAGTGGATGCTGGAGCCGGAAAACACAGGCTCATGGGTGTAGTCCTTCAGGCACACGAAGTGCTCGCCGTCCCACATCTTGTCTACCATGCGGTCAAGCAGGTCTTTGGCCTTCTTGTACCAGGCGTCTATCTCCTTCTGGGGCTTGCCAAGTATCTTCGCCAGATCGCCCTGGGCCTCGAAGTTGATGACCTCATACGCGCACAGGTCCGGAGTGGCGAGACTTACGGTATCGAAATAAGCGGTGACCTCGTTGAAGCCGTTCTCACCGCCGCCCTCGAAGCCGGGGAGTCCGTCCTCATCGTCGTCGCGATACTTCATGAACCAGTCAGCCCAGCGGCCGGCCTTCTCATAGAGCTCCTCGATGCCTTCCTTGGGCCATATCCTGGAGATGTCGTGATATCTCATCACGTTCTTTACGGCCCAGCCGTGGATGGGCGGTTTGAGCTGGCTTGTGCTGAACAGGGATTCGTCGTACATATCCACCAGCTGGCCTTCGGGATCCTGGAACTCCATGGCGGAGAGGATGAGGCCCAGGGAGAGCTCGGGCATATTCTGCAGAGCCACGCCGTTCATGACCAGCTGCCACTGGGAGTCCTCCACGCCGGGGAACATAAGCATGAGCTCGTATTTGGTGCGCTGAGTGGGGGCCACCAGATGGGTCCAAAGAATATACGCGGTTTCCTCGCGCTTGGAGTCGTAGGGGGCTTTGAACTTGGGGAACTGGGCCAGGAAGCTCTCCCAGTCGGCCTTCATGGAGGCCTTGGCCTCGGCGTAGGTGGGGTAGTTGCCCTCGTAAGTGGCACAGAAGGGGAACTCCTCTATTACGAGAGTGAACTTGCCCTCGGCGTTGGGTGTGGTCTGGCCGTCGGCGAAGTCGTTCCTTATGTTGTACCAGTTCCAGTTGTCATTGAAGTTGAACTCGGAGCCCTCGGTGCCCTTGAAGGTAAAGGCGGAGGTCTGATTTACGGGGTACTCCCAGGCCCCGCCCTTGCGGCGCTTGGCGCACTCGTGAGCCTCGCCGGTGCGGTAGATGTAAAGGCCCATGCCCTTGTCGCCTTCGGCCATGAGCTTAGTCTTGTCGGCGAAGGTGAAGCGCACGTCGCCGTGTCTGGTATGGACAGTAAACTCGTCGGGAGCCGTCTGCACGGAGAAGGCCACGCGGCGGCCCTCAAAGGTGGGCTCTATCCTGAACAGCTTATTGTAGTTGCGGTCGTTGGTGTGGGTCCTGGTGCCGTGGTTGGTGGCTATGAAGAGCATGCCGGAGGCGTACTTGGGGTTGTCGCACACCAGACTCATCCACGCGCCGCGGCGGGAGAACATGTAGCGGGAAATGTTGAAGAACTGCTTTGCCTCGGTGAAGAACGGGTTGCAGGACACGGCGGTGAAGCGCTGGCGGGGATGGGCGTTATTCTCTATCTCGTCCACCATGGCCACGGCGTAGTCCGCGTAAGAGATGTAACTTGCTCCCACCTTGTTGAAGATCTGGGTATCGCCGCCCAGCACGTACTCGCCGGTACGGTAGCCGTCAAAGTCGAAGGTGGCGGCGGGGCTGAAGAACGTCCAGTTTATATCGGAGTTTTTATACTCCTCAAGGGCGATCTTCTGATTGACGGGTATGGAGCGGAACATGGGCGGGATGTCCTCGATCACGTAGTGATCGCTGCAGCATGCCTTTTGCAGGCTTCCGGCGCCGCCCACCACCAGAAGGCGCACGTCGGGCAGAGATTTGAAAACGTTTATAAGATGTTTAGCGGCGTCGATATGTTTGTACTCGTATCCCGGGTCCGATCCGAAAGCGTTGACAACGGCGTCAAAGTCCTTCAGGTCGTCTGCGCTGAGTTCGAACAGATCTTTCACGATACGGCTGCAGCAGCTGCACAGCTTTTTCTCACTGCCGGGGCGGACGATGGCTGTCACATCGTGGCCTCTGTCCTGCGCTTCCTTGAAGATCATTTTGCCGGCCTTGCCGGCGGCGCCGATCACGGCAATTTTCATAAGATACCCTCCTTTTGTTTTGCGGCCGAAGCCTTTGTATACAGATAGTTTGAACGAATGACTTTCCAAATAGTAATTATATGATTTGACTGATAATTAGTCAATCTCAACATATCCTGTAAACCTGAATACGCACCGGAAATATAATAAAATTGCCCGGCGCGGAATATGCGCCGGGCAATACTGAAGCTGCGGTATTTGTTCTGCTTTGCGTGATCAGTCCTCGGAGACCATGCGGCAGAGGATAGTGAATACGCATCTGCACCAGGTGCCGCAGAAGATGCTGCCCTGGCCGGAGACAGGGTTGAGGAAGTGGTTGAAGCCCCCGCGTATGAGGCGTCCGCAGTAGCGGGCCACTATTTCGCGGGCCAGATCCTTCTTCCCGGCATCCCAAAGGCCGGTGGTTATGAACAGCTGTCCCGGAGGGTTGACGGCGCCGTCGCCCATTTGTACGCCCATGATCTCCAGGAAATCACTGTCAATGCGCTCGGAGGCAAGGCCGAACTTGCTGAGGATGCCGCGCTCGTCCATGAGGTCCTCCGCGATCTTGTCGATTATATTCTGAGGCAGCCTGTCGCCAAGAACGATAGGCAGGTAGTGGATGTTGGAGCCGGAGAATATGGGCTCATGGGTGTACTCCGTGAGGCATACGAAGTGCTCGCCATCCCACATCTTGTCTATCATGCGCTCCAGCAGGTCTTTGGATTTTTTGTACCACGCGTCGATTTCCTCCTGGGGCTTGCCGAGGATCTTTGCCAGGTCGCCCTGGACCTCGAAGTTGATCACCTCGTAAGCGCACAGGTCTGGGGTGGCCAATTTGACAGTATTGAAGTATGCGGTGACCTCATCGAATCCGTTCTCATTGCCGCCCTCAAAACCGGGGAGACCGTCCTTGTCGTCGTCGCGGTACTTCATAAACCAGTCAGCCCAACGGCCGGCGCCCACGTAGAGCTTTTCAATCTTCTCTTTGGGCCATATCTTCGCGATGTCGCGGTGCTTCATTATGTTCTTAAGGGCCCAGCCGTATATGGGGGGTTTAACCGCGTTGGTGTTGAGGAGCACCTCGTCGAACATATCCACCAGCTGGCCGGTGGTGTCCTGGTAGTCGAAGGGAGCGAGGAGAAGGTCGATGGAAAGATCCGTGTCATCCTGCAGGGCTACGCCGTTCTGCACCAGCTGCCACTGGGAATCCTCGACGCCGGGGAACATGAGCATGAACTCCGTGGAGGTGCGCTGGGTGGGGGCGCAGAGATGGGTCCACAGGATATAGGCCGTCTCTTCGCGTTTGCTCTCATAGGGCTGGATGAAGTGGGGGTACTTGTCCAGGAAGGATTCCCAGTCCGCCTGCATGGAGGCCTTCGCATCGGTGTATGTCGGGTAATCGTCATGGACGGCGGCACAGTAAGGATGTTCCTCGATAACAAGGGTGAATTTGCCGTCTGCGTTGGGTTTGGTATGACCTTTTATTATCTCGTTTTTGAGGTCGTACCAGCTCCAGGTGTCTTCAAAATAGAACTCGGAACCGTCAAGGCCCTTGAAAGAGAAAGAAGTGGTGCCCCTGACCGGAGACTCCCACGCACCGTTCTCACGGGGTTTGACTACCTCGTAGGGTTCGCCCCTGCGGTACATGTAGAGACCCATTCCCGGATCGCCCTCCGCCATGAGCTTCGTCTTGTCCGCGAAGGTGAAGCGAATGTCGCCGTGCTGGGTGTGCAGGGTGAGCTCGCTGGCGGCGGTCTGCACCGCGAAGGGGCAGGGATGGCCGTTGAAGGTGGGCTCTATACGGTAAAGCTTGTTGTAGTTGCGGTCGTCGCTGTGGGTCCTGGTGCCGCGGTTGGTGGTGAGGTTCAGTACGCCCGCGGCGTATTTGTCATTGTCGCAGGTGAGACCGAACCATGCTCCGCGGCGGGAGAACATATAGGGAGCTATGGGATAGAACTGCTTGGCCTCGCTGAAATAGGGGTTGCAGGACACTGCGGTGAAGCGCTGGCGGGGATGGGCGTTGTTCTCTATTTCGTCCACCATTGCCACGGCATAATCCGCGTAGGAGATATAACTGGCGCCAACCTTGTTGAATATCTGAGTGTCTTCGCCCAGGACGTATTCACCGGTGCGGTAGCCGTCGTAGTCGAAGGTAGCGGCGGGGCTGAAGAACGTCCAGTTGATATCGGACTCTTTGAATTTATCCAGGGCAGCCTTCTGCTTGGAGGGCACGGCGCGGAACATGGGCGGGATGTCCTCCATAACGAGTTTGTCGCAGCAGCAGGACTTTTTCAGACTTCCGGCTCCTCCGACTACCAGCAGACGTACGTTGGGAAGATCTTTGAATACCTTGATGAGGTGTTCCGCGGCACAGATGTGTTTCTCCTCGCAGCCGGGATCTGAACCGAAGGCGTCCACAACGGCGTCGAAGCCTTTGAGATCGTCGGCAGTGAGGTCGAACAGGTCCTTAACGATGGGGCTGCAGCAGCAGCAAAGCTTTTTCTCGCTGCCGGGGCGGACTATGGCAGTCACCTCGTGGCCTCTGTTTTTTGCTTCCTTGAAGATCATTTTTCCGGCCTTGCCGGTGGCGCCGATTACGGCAATTTTCATTTTATTCACTCCTTTAAAATAAAATATTCAGAATACTTCCGCACAGAGTACTTAACTGGAAATATTATATAAATCACAGATTTGAAAGTCAATCGGTTTCACTGACGTGAAGAATAATACGGTTGCATTAACGGAAAAATATGGTATGATTTATTAAAAATAACAAGTGTTCTTTTGGAGGCAGCCTTGGCCGAATATATAGACCTGGGGGAAATCAGAGCGGCAGCATACGCGCAGGCCGGTGCCGGTAGCGTAATATACGTCCACGCCTCAAAAAAAGACCCGGAGCCGGTAATGGCACTTGCCGGCCCTCTGGACAGCGCGGTAGTCTGGATGGAAGGAGCTGTCTGGGAGAGGGACCTAACGCCGTGGCCTGCGGAGAGGGCATTCCGCAGGGGGGAGGATTATACCGGTGGCGCGGGAGAGTATCTGCAAAAACTCTCGGATAATATGAGGAAAGTAGAACAGGCGCTGGGGATAAATCCAGTCGTGCGCGCCCTGGTGGGATATTCCCTTGGCGGACTGTTTTCACTCTACTGCTCGTATCTTACGGATGCGTACCCGGTCATCGGCAGCATATCCGGTTCCATGTGGTACGACGGGTTCAGGGAGTATGCCGCAAGCCATACGTGCAGGGCAAAATACGTCTATATCAGCCTGGGCAGAGGGGAATCGCACAACAAAAATCCACGTTTTTCCACTGTCGCGGAATCTACCGGGGCAGTGAAGGAAGCCCTGGAGAAAAACGGGGTAAAAACACGGTTCGAGTGGACCGGGGGGGATCACCGCCGTATGGTACATGAAAGAATAGCGGCGGGGCTTCGTGCCATGGACTCGGCAGTGAAAGCACTGCATTTAAACATAAACCGGTCCGGAGGGACCTGACAAGGGAGGATAGTACAATGATAAAAGTTTTGGCGATAAACGGCAGCCCAAGAAAGAACTGGAACACCGCCACGATGCTGGACTCCGCGCTGGAGGGGGCGATGAGCGCCGGGGCTGAAGGCAGAAGGATAGATCTGTACGGTCTCACATATACAGGATGTGTCAGCTGCTTTGAATGCAAAAGGCTGGAGGGAAGGAATTTCGGAAAATGTGCCGTAAAGGATGAGTTGCAGCCCATACTTGAGGAGGCATCCCACGCGGACGTCCTGCTTCTGGGGTCACCCATCTATTTCAACGATGTTACGGGTATGATGCGTTCTTTCCTTGAGAGACTGTATTTCCCCGTGCTCACGTATACAAAAGCCCACACGCTGATAAGGGAAAAGATACGTCAGGTGGGGTGGGTCTTCACCACGAACGCCCCTGGGGATTTCTATAAGGATTTCTATTCCCAGCTCTGTGCGGGCAGTGAGAGGCTGCTGGGGCCTTCTATGTATGTGGATGCCTCCGAAACGCTGCAGTTCACGGACTATTCGCTGTATGCGGCGGATATGTTCGACGTCCCCGCCCGCCGGGACAGGCGCGAAAACGTTTTCCCGCAGGACAGGAAGAAGGCGGAAGATATGGGCAGAAAGCTGGCGGAGGCAGTGAAGAGGATTTGAAATACTTCGTTCTGAACTGATATACCTACAACCGAAAAAAACGCCGCACGTGCCAGACTGCACGTGCGGCGTTTTTTCGGGATGGTTACGCTTTTTTTACGGGAATATAGATACGGGCTTTTCCACCTTTATAGAACTCGTACATCATGCCGTTGTCCTTATCATAGGCGTAGCCCTCTTTGCCTATCCACTCAGACATGGCCTTGGAAGCGCACTCGCGCACCTTGCGAGCGGTTTCGGCGGGGGAGTCTGTGAGCAGGTCTTCCGTAGCAGTGAATACCGCGTACTGCCCGCCGGGTACGGTGTACTCCACAAAGCCTTCAGGTGCAGCCTTAAGGTCGGTCACGGTGCCGTAGTAGTAGGCCAGTTTTTCCTTATCATCGGCGGGGTGCATCCAGACGGCCACGTCGCCCAGGTTGTTCATTTCGGCAGGGTAAGGCGGGTACTTCCTGAAATCCACTTCCGTCCAGTAGGCACAGTTCGTTTCGGCGCAGCATTTATATTCTGCGTCTGTTATCTCATATCCTATGGCGCGTACGTCTTCGCATTTTACTATCTCAGGTTTCATTCTGTATTCCTCCTGTAATTATAGATTTCAACGAAAGTTTACTATATGCAAGGGATAAATACCCGGCTAAACTGAAGAATTTTGTATTGGGACGCATATAAATGCCTGTGAACGCCTGTACAGTTCATATCCGGATCTGGCGTCGTCTAAACACAGGCTTTTGCCCGGAAGCTCTTCCAGCCCGTCGGTGAGTACCGTGTCCCAGGCTGAACGCATTTTTTGCGCGGTGTCCCCGGGGGAGTCGGAGAAAACGGTGTCCGTTACGTTGAATACGGCATACTCTCCTTCCGGGAGAAAGAGTTTCTCGAAACCGGGCGGAGTATCGGGCCAGTCTGTCAGGCAGCCGAAAAAATAATCCAGTTCCCCAGTGACAGAGTCCGGACGCAGCCACATCCCCACTTCACCGTAGTTTTGAAGACCCGGAGGATATTTGGGCAGTGAGCTGAAATCCACATCCTCCCAGTGGGCGGCGCTGTGATCCTGGCCGGAGGGTATGCGGTAACCCAGGGCGCTGCGTTTCGGCATGTACTCGATCAGCGGGGCGGGGAGCATTACCGCTCCCTCTCTCAGACGCTTGAGGCGTTCCCGCGGGCTCGCGCCGTATTCTTTTCTGAAAGCGCGGCTGAAGCCGCTGTCGCTCTCAAAACCCGCGTCCATGGCGGCCATGGTGACGGACTTGCCGCATATCATGGCAGAGGACGCTTCGCGCAGCCTCACACGCCTGACGTATTCGGCCGGGGTCAGCCCGGTGAAAGCGCGGAATATCATACAGTAGTGCTGGAGGCTATAGCCGCATGCCCGAGCAAGGGCATCGGCGGTGACGGGTTCACCGGGATGTTCTTTTATGTATTTGTCACTGGTAAGCAGACAGCGCATGTATATATCTGAGATTTTCATGGATATATGCTATCATACCAAGACAGAAAAAACAGCAAAATATAAAAAATCAGTCATTTTGGAAAAGTATCTGTCGAAAATATATGAATGTATGTTATTATGAATATCGGGTAAATATATGTAATATCATGATTTTTTCAGCAGGGATAGCGGGGACTCCGGATACCGTTTTTGTGCGAGGGGCGTCTGCGCGGGGATCAGAAGCCCCGTTGCGTTAAGGTCGGGAGGACAGCTGTTTCCGGCAGCAGCTTCCATCTGTTATAAACTTCTATTTCCAAATAGGGGAATAAGTAATGAAGCACCATGACGATATGAGGGCATGCAGGGAGTATATACAGGCTCATCTGGACGAAGAAATAGAACCGGAAAAGCTTGCGGAACTTTTCTATATGTCCTATTCCCGGTTTCGTGCGGTATTCTTTGAAATAAACGGTATGACTGTTCACGCTTTTATTCGAAACCGAAGGCTGAACCGCGCGGCGAAAGAACTTCGCTCCGGCAAAAAAGTGAACAGCGTGTCTTTAGACTGCGGCTTCAGGACGCTGTCCGGGTTCAGCAGGGCCTTTAAACAGCTTTTTGGGGTCTCCCCAAGTGAATACATGCGGACCAGGGGGGCAATAATCCAGAAAGAACCGTTCATTGAGGACAGGGAGCCTTTTATCTTTGCCGCATATACATTTAACAGAGTTACTGACAAAGTTTCTGAAGCAGAGGTACCCGCCTGGTGGCAGGGGCAGGATTTTTCAACAGTTCCGCTTTCTGAATATAAAAAGATCGCCGTGGACGGATATGCGGAGATAGGGGCGTGGCTCAAACGGAAGAAAAATGTCCGTGTATACGCTTTCGGGCCTGCTGTAAAGGACGGCAGTTATATTCCCAAAGGGATGGCGCATGTGCAATTGCCCGGAGGGCTGTACGCGGGGTTCCCTGTCCCCGAGGCAGAAGGGGTGCACCAGCTTTGCGAGAACGTTCGCTCCACTGTCGAGTATGCCGGCAAGGTGTGGCTGCCGGATTCTCCGTACACAAAGGACAGGAGCAGGGGCTTGTTCGAGAGATACGAGGGCAGGGAGTCTTTTGTTTACGTACCTGTAAAGGAAAGAGGCGCCGAGCCCGCCCGGTAATCGCGGTTGTGGATCCCGGCCCATGAGCAGATACGGACCTGCGCGACCGGCGCGGGTCAACGAAGGAGGATATAAAAATGACCGGAATACAAAAGCGCTTATTGTGCGCAATACTGGCTGCAGCGATAGCTTTTGCCGTTCTTCCTGCGTCGCTGGCGGACGATACCTCCGGGACTGTCACCGTTGCGGTGACGGTGGAGAAACTCACCGTAGACGGCCGGTACATACTGGAACCCACGTTGGTCACGCTGCCGCAGGGAGCAACGGCCTCGCAGGCAGTGCTTCAGGCACTCAGGGAGTTATACGCCGGCGATCCTGACGCCAAAAATCCGCCGTATGATCATAACGGCACAGAGACTTCCGGCTTCTATCTGAAAGGCATCTGGGACGGGGAAACGATGCTCAGCGAGATGGATCACGGTTTTCAGTCGGGATGGGTCTGCTGTGTGAACAACGAGTTTATTGAAGAAGCGGCATCCAGCGTTGTCCTGCCGGATGCATGCGTGATGCGCTGGCAGTATACGATCTCCGGGTTCGGAGCTGACGTGGGGAATTCGTACAACGGTTCCACAGCCGCAGCGGTAGCTGATAAGGACGCCCTCATATGGGAGGTAGCGCAGATACGCGCGGCCGGCACCGAGGAAAGTTTTGGCGGGGCATATACCAACGCGATGACGGTCCTCCGGACGCTCCTTGCCCCTCAGGAAGATGTTGACGCCGCTCTGGAGGCTCTTTTAGCCGCGGATCCCACCGCACCGGCATTCGGCACTGTTCATTACATGGTGCTTTCCGACGAGATAGGTCTCATGTTCCTGGTGGATTTCCCTGAGGGCTTCGACACAAAGGGGTGCTATGTGAGCTTCGCGTACGCCGACGGCAGAGCCAGCTCCATGGATATCTCCAAGGCCAAAGCCGAGGGGGCCAATTCTTTCTGGTTCACTTGCCCCATGAACGCCTTGGAGCTGTCTGACCCGATCGTACCTACCCTTCATTATGGCGACGATCATACGCTCACGGGGCAGGCGTGCTCCGCCCTGGATTATATTAACGCCGCCAGGGAGAAGTATCCGGACAACACCAGGCTTATAGACCTTCTGGACTCCCTGCAGGACTACGGACACTTCCTTCAGCAGACCAACTGGTCCGACGGCGTCAGCCACACCGCTATACCGTCAAAAAAGGAACTTGGCGACGAAGACATCGCTGTCGCGCTGGCGGGGGTTGCAGAACTGGGTATACTTAAGACACACGTAGGTGAGGGAGAACCTATAGAGGATGTTAAGTTTTCCCTGACCCTCAACGCGAGAACTGCCGTAAACGTGTTCATAAAACCGGCCGAGGGACAGACTGTCAGTCCGGCAGCTGAGGATACCGCGCAGATAAACGGCGAGAAATACTACGGGTACCGCATCGGTAAGATCGGACCAAAGAACCTGGGTAAGATGAGGACTTTCATCTTTACAACCGGCGCGGGTGAGTCCGCGGTAAAGGTATGCCCCATGTCTTACGTGAAAACCATACTGGAGTCGGAGACATACGCATCAGATGTCAATATAAAGAACGCCGTGACTGCGTTTTACAATTACTACAAAGCGGCCAGGGCGTATTGACAGATAAAACCCAACTGGAGCACCCCGGGCCGCCAGTTTCGTACCGCAGTCCACATATTGGCTGACGGTTTCGGGGATCGGCGGGACGGGAGAGCTTTTCACGACTGATCCGCGTTTGGGAGTGTCCATAAAACCGTAACGGCTTACGGGTGATTCTCAGAAGATTTTTAAGAAAACTGAAAAAATCTTCATTTTAGAATGGAAATGATTATCCAATGGTGATAAAATAGCAATCAAATAGACTTAGATCTTAATAACAGCTCTGCCGTGTCATCCGTTACTGACGTAGGTCAGACGCGGTGATTAGGAAAGGCGGTGCGCTTTCGGGCAATTCCGCCGCATGTACCCGTTGCTGTAGGTGCAGGAGCCTGTTTCCCTGTGGAGCGATCCGGTCACTGGACATTTGTCTGGGAAGGCTGGGGATCAGGCGCAGAGGCGAATGCCTCCTAATGCACGAGCCAGAATACCGACGACAGAGTGTCAGAACGCCCCGGTAAGGGCGTTTGATACGGAGCGAAAAAAACGGTCGCACCGACGGGAGTCGGCGCGGCCGTTTTTTCGGTAAGCGGCATGGCGCGGCGGGTACACCGCGGCTGCCGCACCGGCCGGAAATGCGGGCAGGTCACGGGAAGCCGGCCGGCAAACGTAAACGGTCTGGAAAGGGGCATCTGTTACGCAGAGGTGCCAGGATATAATAATACGAGATATAAAAAGAGGGAGAAAAGTCAGATGTACGGGAACAGGATAAATAGTTAAAACATTAATACAGCGTCGGCCTGACAGCCGGTGATATCCCCAGCATCCTCAGCGAGCGTTTTTGCCTTTTTTGTATCTTCCCTCCGTACCTCACAGGGATGTACACACACCCCCCTCCAGACAGACGCGCGCAGCCCGGACAGGGAAGAAAACCGTGGTCCGGACGTTCCGTGGACTATTTTAAGAAGTGTTATAAATAATCGAACCGCCGCCTGCCGGGCGGCCTGATGGCGCTTGTATGATCTCCCCTAGCCGCTTGCGGAGATCGGCGTCCCGGTTTATACCTGAAAAAGCGGCAGAACGGAGAATTACCATGAAAAAAACTTTCAGACTTATCGCTGCAATAGCCCTGACGGCGGCCATGTGCCTGTCCCTGTGTGTCGAGGGACTGGCCGCGGACGAGGATAACGTCACTGTTTCCGCCGTACTTGACGTCGACAGTATAGACCTGGGCGGCCAGGACGGGACAGTATATCTTACACTTAGCATGTCCGCGCAACATGCCATTGACTCCGCGGAGTTTGTTCTGATAAGCGATATCCCGGGGTTCAGCGTGAGCAGCCCTACCAACACCCCTGACGGTTTTATGGAATTTGACAAGGACTCACACGCATACTCATGGATGGCTGCTTCAGACGTGACAGTGGATGCACTGGGGACATTCGCAATAACCATTCCCGCCGATACTGAACCGGGGAAATACAGTATAGGCTTCAAGAACATGAACCTGAGCGCAAATATGGAGTATTGGAAAGAGGAAGCCAGCGGCAGCACACAGTTGGAGATTATCGGTATGGCCTCCGGCCCGCAGTTTGAAAAACACTCCCTGGTACTGAGCGGGGAAATAGGCGTGAATTTCTTTATGAAGCTGCCAGGGGACGCGGATGATTATACCGAAAGCTTTGTCCGCTTTACAGTAGGGGAAAAATCCATAGATTGTGCGTTTGACCCGCAGTTTACTGATGTGTCCGGTACACTGTACGGCTTTACCTGCTACGTTAATTCTGTTCAGATGGCGGACATCATCCACGCTGAGTTTAATTGGGACGGCGGAGCAGTGGAGCAGGATTATTCGGTGGCGCAGTACGTAGAGGAATACCGTAAGGTGAGCGGAGAATACGACGAGACCGTCGGCGCCCTTGTGGAAGCCATGGCAGACTACGGACACTTTGCCCAGATTTTCCTGGCGGAAGCCAATGGATGGACAGTGGGCGTGGAACACGCTGCCATGAAAGTGAACGCCATCAGCGCGTACACACAGGAACAGAAGACCGACGCCGCGGATGGGCTGGAGAATTATGAAATCACCCGTGACTGTTCCGACTCCGAAGTGGAAAAAGTGCTGGTTTCGCTGACGATGGATTCTTCCACCGATATCAACCTGCTGCTGGAACTCTCCGGGGACTTTTCAGGACCCGTTACCTGCAGCGTCAATAACTGGGAAAGCTTTTCAACGTCCCGCTCCGGGGATAGGTACAGGATAAAACTCAAAGGCATCCCTGCAAAGCGTCTGGGAGAGGAATACCTCGTGGACGTATCGGCGGGAGGCAACTTTACGATAGCAGTATCCGCTCTGTCATATGCCAATGCCCTTCTTAAATCTGAGATATACGGCACCCAGGAGAGTGCCGTGAACGCTGCGACGGCACTTTATCGATACTGCAGGGCTGCCGAGGCGTATGCTTTGGCACAGTGAACAGGTACAGGGAGAAAACGGGAAAGGGGAACAGATATGAGATCAAAACGTATTATATGCACGATTCTTACTGTTGCTGTCCTTGCGGGGGTGGTCTGTGTCTCGGCGGATTCCTCCGGCAGTGAGGCGAACATTGACCGGCTCGTGAATGAGACCGCAGCTTACGTGTATTCCAATACGCCCGCCCCTTCTGTGAATTCCATAGGAGGCGAATGGGCGGTGCTGGGTCTGGCAAGGGCCGGTTACGCGGTTTCGGAGCAGTACTACGATCAGTATTACCAGAGAGTAGCCGACACAGTAGTGAAATGCGGCGGCGTGCTGCATGACAAAAAATATACCGAGTTCAGCCGGGTTATAATTGCCCTCTCTTCTATAGGCAAAGACGCGAGGAACGTTGCCGGTTACGACCTTGTGAGTTTTTTGGGAGACTACGATAAAACGATCTGGCAGGGCAACAACGGACCTATATTTGCCCTTATAGCTCTGGACAGTGCAAACTATCCCATGCCTACGTATACCGGTTCGGGCATGGCGGCTACGAGGCAAAAATATATAGACCTCATTCTGGAGGAGCAGCACGAAGACGGCGGGTGGTCGCTGGGCAAAACAGACTTCCCGGCCACGGACCCCGATATGACAGGTATGGCGCTTCAGGCTCTGGCAAAATACCGGTATATATCGAAAGTTGACGAAGCGATTCGCCGGGCGCTGGACTGCGCTTCAGATATGATAAAGAACAGGCACCTGCTTGACATGCAGACTACGTCTTCTGAAAGCATAGCGCAGATCCTCCTGGCACTGTGTGAACTGGGAGTGGACTACAGGGATGAACGGTTCATGGATGGGAATACCAACCTTCTTGACGCGCTTCTGAAGTTCAGAGGGCCCAACGGGAGCTTCACTCACGATTATTCGGGGACCGGTGTGAATCAGATGTCCGCGGAGCAGGGCTTATATACCCTGGTCGCGGTCCAACGCTTCCTTGAAGGAAAGAACAGTCTGTATCGTATGGGCGACGCACTGGATCTCAGCGGCAATCCCGTTGTGTCCTCAGGTTCCGGCACTTCGGCAGTTACGACCCTTGAGGCTGACGGCACCGCCGTTTCAGTCCTGCAGGTGGGAGAAACGGAGATAAAGCTTAAGTGCGGTTCCAATGGAGATTATACCGTATCCAGCACCAGGGACATAGCCTGCGCGGTGCTGCTTAAAAACGGCGATAGCTACACCGCCGTAAAAGTGACGACCCTCAACGGCGCGCACACCGTATCCATATCTGACGGCGCTGAGGTCATCCTGGCTGTCAAGGGGGATCTGGACAACAGTGGGCGCGTCAATGCCCTGGAGGCGAGAAAGGCACTTAAGGCCTCCACTACTCCCACGTCGCTTAATGCGTACCAGACGGCAGTGGCGGACCTGAACGCGGACGGGCGTGTCAGCGCCCTGGAAGCCAGAAAGATGCTCAAGGCGAGTGCTTCTCCCTCTTCCATGGAGTGGTAGAAAATGCAAAGAGGATTCGAAACATGAAAACAAGGAATCTAGCAAGGCTTATTTTGATATTCGCGCTCCTGGCGATGCTGTGCCTGGGGGCAGCGGCTACCGCCTCGGCGGCCAATACGGACGGAGTGACATTTATTGCCGTACCCGATAAAGCGGAAGTGGATGCGTCAGCCGGGGACGTCTCTTTTACGGTGGCCCTGTCAATGTCGGCTGAGCATCTTATAGACTCGGCTGAGTATACTGTTCAAAGCGACATTCCCGGTGCAGTGACGACCCAGGGCTCAGGCATTGCGGGGGGAGAGTCCTTCTACAATGAGGGACGCTTCAGTTGGATGGCGGGAGAGGACATAAGCACTTCCTCATTGGGGACCTTTGTGGTCACCGTACCTGAGGGAACTCCCGCCGGGACATATACGGTAAGTTTCAATTACATCATGCTCAGCGCCGGATTGGAATACTGGGAGCAGAACGGCCAGGTTTCCGTTTCAATTACCGTGGCGGGTGCGGCCCAGACTGTGCAGGCGGTCGTTCTTGACAGGACCGAGGCGGGGGTAAAAGTAGGGGAGACCATCATCCTTGAGGCCGCGATACAGCCTGACGGTGTGCAAGCGGAAATAAACTGGTCCAGTTCGGACCCCTCGGTAGCCTCCGTTGACAAAGGAGCAGTCACCGGGGTAAAAGAGGGAGAGGCTGTAATTACCGCGGCGGCAGGCGAAAAGAGCGCCTCATGCAGCATTACGGTGAAAGCTGCGGGTAAGACAGAGGACAGCGAGGAGCTGAAGTATTATAAGCAGAAAGCGCTGGACTCTCTGAGCAGACAGTACGGCAAATACGTAAGCTCTGACTATTCAGCAGCGGACTGGCAAAAGCTTGTTCAGACGTACGAACAGGGCATTGCGGAGATAAATGAAGCGAAGGCGGCTTCCGGAGCGTATATAGAAAACAACGTTACCGCGGTACTTAACAGGACCCTGACGGCGATGCAGGCAATAAAGCCTGTACGCACAAGGAATATTACCGTAGTGGTTTCCGTTGATGCCAGCACCCTGGGGCTGGGTTACCTGGTGGAGCCCACCATGGTGACCGTGCCCAACAACACGCGGATGAGCACGGTCGTCACACAGTTGATCTCACAAATGGCTGCGGAGAAATACGGCATCACAAGCGGGGGAGTGTCCTCCAAGGGCACCAGCGAGCCGGCCCAGGCTTATCCGTGGATAATTACCGGCAGTGTGGACAGCGGTTTCTATCTCTCGCAGGTGTATTGGCCCCTGCAGCAGGATATAAGGATACCCGCCTATATAATGAACCGCCTGAGCAGCGCGGACATACTGTACAGCGACCGGGACGGAAACTATCTTGGTGAGTTCGACTATACTAATACCTCGGGATGGATGTACTCTGTCAGCGACGGGTATTCTGACCCCATATTCCCGGGAGTGGGCGCATCGGAATATGCCATGTCCGACGGCGAAGTGGTGCGCTGGCAGTTTACCGTTATGGGCTACGGCGCCGACCTGGGTTCCAACGACAGCAAATGGGGTATGGGTAGCATAGTCGCGGTGGGAGATAAGACAGCCCTTACATGGAAAGTGGCCGAACTGCGCTATAAATACACAGACGAGGAACTTAAGAAAAACAGCGTGTACAACACCGCCCTGGATGCGCTTACAGACCCGCAGGCCTCTCAGTACACACTGGATCAGGCTCTCGTAAAACTGAACGCGGAGAAATTCGGAAAAGACAGCCAGAAAGAGACGGATATACGTTTTGACGACGTCCCTGACGGCGTATGGTTCAGCGAGGCCGTAAAGTGGGCGGTTTCCAATGGCGTGACCGACGGAGTGGCGCCCAACCTATTCTCACCCGACAGTACGTGTACCCGTGCACAGCTGGTAAGCTTCCTGTGGAAATATGCCGGCAGGCCGGTACCGTCGGCAAGGAATCCCTTTACCGACGTGGCGGCGGGAAGCTGGTACTATGACGCGGTGCTGTGGGCGCTGGAGAACGGCATAACGACCGGTGTGACTTCAACTTCGTTTGAGCCGGATTCACCGTGCACAAGGGCACAGGTGGTGAGCTTCCTATGGAGGTTCTGCGGCAGCCCGGCCCAGATCGGGTATTGCCCGTTCACCGATGTGGAAGTCGGAAGCTGGTACTACAACGCGGTGATATGGGCCGTGGCCAGGGGAGTTACCACGGGAGTGAGTCCCACTTCCTTTGCTCCTGCCGAACAGTGCACAAGGGCACAGATAGTTACTTTTATGTATCGCGCCCCGACGCGCTGAATACAGAAGTCCGGAGTTTATGAACTACACAGTTATTCAGGGGAAGAGCATAATATGAAGAAACGTATAATCAGCATTTTTCTTGCGGTGTTCATGGCTTTTGGCGTGTCCGTCACGGCGTTTGCGGCCGTAAGCGGTCAGACGCTGGACACAGCTGTGGAACAGTCCGCAAAGTATATGTACACCACCGTAAAGGAGCCCCAGGTAGGTTCCATAGGCGGCGAGTGGGCAGTCCTGTCATTGGCACGGTCGGGTTATTCCGTACCGGACAGTTATTATCAGGCATACTACAACCGGGTAGTCAGCTATGTAAAAGAGTGCAAGGGTGTGCTGGACAATAAAAAATATACCGAGTACAGCCGTGTGATAGTGGCCCTTGCATCAATAGGAAAGGACGCCAGGGACGTGGGGGGTTACGACCTTACACTGCCCCTGGGAGATTACGAAAAGACTATATGGCAGGGTATGAACGGCCCCATATGGGCCCTCATAGCACTTGATTCCAGAGACTACCCCATGCCTGTTAACAGCGGCGCAAAGACCCAGGCGACCCGTCAGATGTACATTGACAGGATACTGGACTGCCGCCTTTCCGACGGCGGCTGGAGTCTGTTTGGAGGGACGGCCTCCGCGACAGCGGCGGACAGCGTGTCTGACCCGGATATCACAGGAATGGTCCTGCAGGCCCTGGCAAAGTATCAGGACCAGCCCGCTGTGGCGAAGGCCGTATCCGAAGCCCTGGACTGCATGAGCAAATATCAGGAGGCGGACGGCGGATACTCCTCCTGGAACACCGGAAACTCCGAGAGCGTGGTGCAGATGATAGTCGCCCTGTGCGAGTTGGGTATAAGTCTGGACGACCCCAGGTTCGTAAAGAACGGCAGTACCATGCTTGATAATCTCATGTCGTTCCGCACGTCGGACGGAGGTTTTTATCACGTTATAGGCGGGGCAGACGGAAATAACCAGATGTCCGCGGAGCAGGGGCTGTACGGCCTCGTGGCGGCTAAGCGCCTGAAGGACGGAAAAAACAGCCTCTACCGCATGTCCGACGCCAGGACCGTTCCCGACGCTCCGGCATCCTCCGGGGGAGAAGGACTCCCCGGAAAAAACAAGGACGTTAAAAAACAGAGTATCACCGCCCCTGGCACTGACTTTGACGACGTGAAAAACCACGCCAATAGGGAGGCCATAATTGCCCTTGCGGCAAGGGGGATAATAAACGGCCGGGGCAATGGTAAGTTTGATCCCAACGCCGACATGACAAGGGCGGAGTTCGCCGCCATAACAGTACGCGCCCTGGGGCTCACCCCCAAGGCCAACGGCAAATTCAAGGACGTGGCGGCAAGCGCCTGGTATGCCGCTTACATAGGTACGGCCAACATCTATGGCATAGTCAATGGAGTATCCTCTGACAAATTCAATCCTTCCGGAACCATAACCAGACAGGAGGCTGCCACTATGGTAGCCAGGGCAGCGGCACTGTGTGGCATGGATACAGCATATTCCACGGGGGCCACAAGAGACGTACTCTCCCAGTTCGGGGACTATGTGACGGCGGCAAGCTGGGCCGCCCCCTCTCTGGCATTCTGTTACGACAAAGGTATACTTGACGATTCCGCAATGAACATTGTTCCCAAAGAGCAGATCAAACGCTGTGAGATCGCCCAGATGCTGTACAATCTGCTGTATAAGGCGCAGCTTATCTGAGAAAAGCATGTGGTGGAAAAAGAATAAATATAAAGTAATAATACCCGCAATAATAATTGCGGTGCTGGCCGCCGCCTTCTGGTACGGGGGCGGCGCGCCGGGCTTGCAGGGCTGGTCTGCAAAGAACAGCACACACACGGCGCAGACTCAGGAGGAAACAGCCCCCGCGGCGTCGGTTGAAAGGACCGAAACGCCTGAGGGCGCCGATGAGGCACCGAACCAGCCTGGACAGTCCGCAGAGTACTCCGCGCAGCCCGGGAACGCTCCCCTGCACGGGAAAGGGGAGGACACTCCGAAAGATGAGACGCCCCTGTCCGCCGGCGACATCCCCGAACAGACACCTGGGGCGGACCAGGCTTCACAGAGTCCGCAGGACGGCGGAATAGAGTCGAGGCCCGGCGGCGTCGGGGGCGGAATGACCGCGGGTGAGAAAGAGGCGGCGGCAGCCGAGATCGCAGGTGATCTTTCCACAGAAGTCGAGCAGGGGGATGTGGAGTACTCCAGGCAGAACGGTATGGTCATAGACCCCGCCACCGGGAAGGACAGGTACCTGACAGATCCCGTGCCTGAGGGCAAGCCTGCACCGGTGGAGCCCCAGGACGTGACCATATCCGACGAGGCGCACTATTGTACGATATCAATATCCTGCACGTCCATACTTGAGAACATCGGCTGGCTGGACCCGGAGAAAGTGGAACTTGTGCCGGAAGACGGCTGGATACTTGAACCTCTTGGGACCGTCTTCTACGAAGGCGAGAGCGTTTTTAACGTGCTGCATCGCGTCTGCAAGCAAAATGGCATACATATGGAGTTTACCAATACCCCCATGTACAACTCCGCATACATAGAAGGTATTCACAACCTGTATGAGTTCGACTGCGGAGAGCTGTCAGGCTGGATGTACAAGGTCAATGACTGGTTCCCCAACTATGGCTGCTCCCGCTATGCCCTCAAGGATGGGGACGTTGTAGAGTGGGTATATACCTGCAACCTCGGTATAGATGTTGGCGGGTATTATTCGGTGGGATCATAGCTCCGGGGGGAGACGCCATGAAAGACCAAGACACCTTTTCCGGTCTGCATCCTGTGATCAATTTTCTTTTTTTCGGCCTGGTGCTGGCAATTACAATGTGTATCCAGCATCCGGTGGAGAGAATTGTTTCACTGGCCGCGGCAGTGTCGTACGATATATATCTCAACGGGCGGCGGGCTGTGAGGTTCAGCCTGCTGTTCATGCTGCCCATGATGGTGCTGGCGGCTGCGGTGAACCCCGCGTTCTCACACGAGGGAGTCACGGTGCTGACATATCTCCCGTCAGGGAATCCCCTGACACTGGAGAGTGTACTGTACGGTGTCTCTTCCGCGGTGATGCTGGCGGCGGTGGTGCTGTGGTTTGCGTGCTACAGCACAGTAATGACCTCTGACAAGTTCGTATATCTTTTCGGACGTGTTATACCGGCCCTCAGTCTGGTCCTGTCCATGACGCTGAGATTTGTTCCCAAATTCCGCGACCAGATACGCGTGGTCGGAGAGGCCCAGCGCTGTGTCGGCAGGGATCCATCCACGGGAGGGGTGTTCCAGCGCGCGAAAAAAGGAGTGACGATACTCTCTATAATGGTAACCTGGGCGCTGGAGAATGCCATTGAGACGGCAGACAGTATGAAAGGCAGGGGTTACGGACTACCGGGGCGCAGCGCTTTTTCAATATACCGCTTTGACCCCAGGGACAAAGAGACCCTTACGTGGGTTTGCCTGAGCGGCTTCACAGTCCTGTGCGCCTGGGCGGCCGGAGGGTATTACTGGAGATATTACCCCAGTTTAAAGGGCGTGATTTTCGGACGCCCCGGATTGATGTTCCATCTGATGTTCATGGCTCTCTGCTTTACGCCCCTGGCCATGGACATTTACTCTGACATCAATTGGAAAAGACTATATGCCCGGGCAGCCTCCCGCTGAGGCAGGCAAAACGAAAGGACAGCATTTCCTGTGTCAAATATCTGCCTTAAGATAAACAATTTGAGCTTTACATATCCCGAATGCAGGGAGAAGGCCCTCTCAGGAGTGAACCTCAGTATAGAGAGGGGCAGCTTTGCCGTGCTCTGCGGCCCATCCGGATGCGGAAAAAGCACCCTGCTCAGACAGTTGAAAACCGTTCTCGCGCCCCACGGCACAAGGACAGGCTCAGTGTTTTTTGGGGATATGGAGCTTGACGCCCTTGATTTGCGGGAGCAGAGCAGCCAGATAGGTTTTGTGCAGCAGAGCCCGGAAAACCAGATAGTGACCGACAAAGTCTGGCACGAGCTTGCCTTTGGCCTGGAGAGCCTGGGATTCGACACTCCCACCATACGACGCCGGGTGGCGGAGATGGCGTCGTTCTTCGGTATACAGACGTGGTTTTACAAAAACGTTACCGAACTGTCGGGAGGACAAAAACAGCTTTTGAATTTAGCTTCGATAATGGTCATGCAGCCGGAGCTGCTTATCCTGGACGAGCCCACCAGCCAGCTTGATCCCATAGCCGCCTCGGATTTTCTGGCTACCCTGGGCAAAATAAACAGGGAGATCGGTACCACAGTACTGCTTACGGAGCACCGTCTGGAGGAGGCGTTCCCCCTGGCGTCTTCAGTTGCGGTGATGGACAGGGGTGAGGTCATATGCACGGGTACCCCGGAAGAGGTAGGCCTTGCCCTTCGGGACAGAGGACATGGAATGTTCCTGGCCATGCCCGCTGCCATGCGGGTGTGGGCGTCTGTCCGCGATGGAAATACACCTCCGGTGACCGTTCGGGAGGGCAGGAACTGGCTCTCACGTTTTGCCTCCGGCACACAGCTGGCGGAACTGCCCTCACAGGAGATCCCCTCCTGCGGCCCGGATACGGTGATCGAGGCCTCGGAAGTATGGTTCAAATATGAAAAGGACCTCCCGGACGTGGTGAAAGGACTGTCCGTCACGCTCAGACGTGGGGAATTCCTGGCGGTACTGGGCGGTAACGGCACAGGGAAATCCACCAGCCTGAAAAACCTTGCCGGGCTGCTGACACCTTACAGGGGGGATATAAAGCTGAAAGGCCGGGTCGGAGTGTTGCCGCAGGACCCGCAGACACTGTTTGTGAAAAAGACCGTCAGAGAGAATCTGGCGGAAATATTCGCCGGGATAAAAGTCTCCGCAGAGGAAAAAGAGAAAAAAATTTCCCACGTCGTGCGGCTTTGTATGTTGGAGGAACTGCTTGACCGGCACCCTTACGACCTGTCGGGAGGGGAGCAGCAGCGCGCTGCTCTGGCAAAAGTGCTGCTCCTTGACCCTGAGATACTGTTCCTGGACGAGCCGACGAAAGGCCTGGACGCCGAATTCAAGCAGATGTTTGCCGGAATACTGCGTTCCCTCCTCAAAAAGGGGGTCAGCGTGTTCATGGTGAGCCATGATGTGGAGTTCTGTGCCCGGTATGCCCACAGATGCGCCATGTTTTTTGACGGTTCCGTGGTGGCGGAAGGATCTCCGAGGGAGTTTTTTTCCGGCAACAGCTTTTATACTACCTCGGCGAACCGGATGGCCAGGGGTATCGTCCCCGGGGCGGTAACTCCCGAGGATCTTATGGCCGTATGCGGGGGGGAGGTTCCACCGGAGCCGGAACTGCCTGACGACGGGTATGTTATGGCTCAGCAGCGGGAGGACTCGCCGTGGAAAAAACCGCCGCGTCTGCCGCTTTGGAGAAAGATAACCGCCGCCGTATCCGGAGCAGCAGGGTTGTTCCTGTTGATAAGGACTCTCAGGGTTAAGGACCTCAGCGCTCTTATCAGCGAAGGAGGGCTGAGTTCTCTCGCGGGGCCCCAGGGGCTTGAATACGCGGCGCTTATAGCCGCGCTGGTGATATTTGCGCTCTCCATAGGCAGACGGTCCGTGCCGCCTGTAACGGTTCAGACACATTCACAGAAAAGGAAACTAAGCCGACGCACCATTGCGGCTGCGGTGCTCATAGTGCTTCTTATACCCGCGACTCTGTTTGTCGGAGAGTTCTATATGGGCGGCGGGAAATACTACTTTATTTCCCTGTTGGTGCTTCTTGAGTGCATGATACCGTTCTTCCTGATATTCGAAGGAAGAAAACCCCAGGCCAGAGAGGTGGTGCTCATCGCAAGTCTGTGTGCCATCGGGGTGGCAGGGCGTGCTGCGTTCTTCATGCTTCCGCAGTTTAAACCTGTTATAGCCATGGTGATAATCTCCGGAGTGGCATTGGGAGCCGAGACCGGATTCCTGGTGGGGGCGGTGACTATGCTCGTCTCCAATATGCTGTTCGGGCAGACGCCTCTCACCCCGTGGCAAATGTTTGCTATGGGGATAATAGGATTCCTGGGGGGCCTGCTCTTCAAAAAAGGACTGCTTCGGCGGACAAGGGGGTCCCTTTGTATATTCGGGGCGCTGTGCGCCATCATTATTTACGGCGGAATAATGAATCCCGCGTCAGCCCTCATGTGGAGCCGGGAAATAAGCTGGAAGGTACTTCTGACGTATTATATACCCGGATTTCCAATGGACTGCGTCCACGCTGCCGCCACATGGATATTCCTATGGCTGGCGGCGGAGCCGATGCTTGAAAAACTGGACAGAATAAAAGTAAAATACGGCCTGGTGGAGTAGATACCCAGGATGATATTGCTGCACTTATTGACTTTTGGAGCGGATGTAGTATATTTTACACAAAAGTATAGAGAAAACAGATAATGAGGTGACGGGAATTGATGAAGAAAAAACTGATCGTATCACTTGTCGCGGCAGCATTGTGCGCCATGATGATCTCTACTGCGGTTTTTGCCGCCGGGTTCTCCGACGAGGGCAAAATAGGCCGGGCGTATAAAACCGCCGTTTCCGAAATGAGCGCCCGCAATGTAATAAACGGCTTTACCGATGGTACTTTCCGTCCGGCGGACACTCTTACGAGGGAGCAGGCGGCCAAGATCATTACTTATATAATCCTCGGGCACGAAGCAGCCGAGAAGCTTACCTGTACGGAAGCCCCGTACGACGATGTGGGGCAGTCCCGTTGGTCCGCGGGCTGTATCCAGTGGTGCCGGGATAACGGGATAATCAACGGATACGGCAACGGGAAATTCGGTCCGGAGGACATACTGACAGGATATCAGTTCACAAAAATGCTGCTCTGTGCACTGGAGTACGGTACCTCAGACAAATACGTGGGAACTCAGTGGACAAAGGCAGTAGACGCCGACGGCTTCCGCTTCGGTCTGTTTGACGGGGACAGCTCCATGGCGTCAGACAAGCCCCTCCAGCGGCAGCAGGCGGCTCTCCTGGCAAATAATGCGGTAAATGAGAAGGCAGCAGGGGGCACACCGTCTGTCCCGTCCGGTACGCAGCCCGGACCCGCACCGTCTGTGAGTCCCTCGCCGCTCCCGCCGGATGGACCCGGAAACCAGGATCCGGATCCGTACGAGGACGAGGACGACAACGGTGATATAATTCTTCCGGAAGTGTGATCAATATTAAGACCTGCCATTTTTCAGGCAGGTCTTAATAATATGGCGCGACTTTTGCACAAACTGACAAATTAATGGAAATGATGTATAATAACAAAACACACTGTTTTTAGGAGGAATGCGCGCCGTGGGGAAGTTTGTGCTGCACGCACCGTTTGAGGCCATGGGGGATCAGCCGGAGGCTATAAGGGAGCTCTGTGACGGACTCAGGATGGGGCTGGAAGAGCAGACCCTCCTGGGGGTTACAGGCTCCGGCAAAACTTTCACAATGGCAAAGATAATAGAACAGATGCAGCGTCCGGCTCTGGTCCTTGCGCACAATAAGACCCTGGCAGCGCAGCTTTGCTCAGAGTTCAGGGAGTTTTTTCCTGAGAACGCCGTGGAATACTTTATTTCTTATTATGATTACTACCAGCCGGAGGCGTACATACCATCCACAGACAGTTATATAGAGAAGGATTCCAGCATAAACGACGAGATAGAAAGACTCAGGCACTCCGCCACGGCATCTCTTTCGGAACGCAGGGATGTTATTGTGGTCTGTTCCGTGTCATGCATATATGGGCTGGGCGACCCGATAGACTATGCAAATATGGTCATCTCCCTGAGACCTGGTCAGGAATATGAGCGGGACAGCCTGCTTAAAAAGCTGGTGGAGATACGTTACGAGAGGAACGATATCGCGTTTGCCAGGAACACGTTCAGGGTGAGAGGGGACAGCGTAGAGATCTTTCCCGCTTATTCAGCGGACAAAGCCATAAGAGTAGAGTTTTTCGGGGATGAGATAGACAGGATCAGTGAAATCAGTGCCGTTACCGGGATGCCGACTCGCGTGCTCCAGCACACCGCCATATATCCCGCGTCACACTATGTGGCGTCCAAAGAGAAGATGGACAGGGCTATTACGGAGATATTGAGGGAGATGGAGGAGCGTGTCGAGTACTTCAAGGCCAACGATCGCCTGCTTGAAGCGCAGCGAATCAGGCAGCGGACCGAATACGATGTGGAGATGATGAGAGAGATCGGCCACTGCAGTGGAATAGAGAACTACTCCAGGGTCATCAGCGGCCGCAAGCCCGGCAGCCCGCCTACGACACTCATAGATTATTTCCCGAAAGACTATATTATGTTTGTGGACGAGTCCCACGTTACGCTTCCGCAGGTGAGGGCCATGTATTCCGGCGACAGGGCCAGGAAGGAATCCCTGGTGCAATACGGGTTCAGGCTTCCGTCCGCATTCGACAACCGGCCGCTGCGTTTTGACGAGTTTACCGAAAGGATCAATCAGGTCATTTATGTGAGCGCGACTCCCGGAGAGTACGAGCGCTCGAGGTCAGGCCGCATAGCGGAGCAGGTGATCCGCCCCACGGGGCTTCTGGACCCGTACGTAGAGGTGCGCCCGGTGGAAGGGCAGATAGACGACCTTATAGGTGAGATCAACGAACAGGTGGCAGCAGGCTTCAGGGTGCTTGTTACGACCCTTACAAAAAAAATGGCGGAGGATCTTACGGCGTATCTCCAGAAAAACGACATCCGTGTCAGATACATGCACCATGGCATAGATGCCCTGGAACGTATGGAGATAATCCAGGACCTTCGACTGGGAGAATTTGACGTTTTGGTAGGCATCAACCTGCTGAGAGAGGGGCTGGACCTTCCGGAGGTTTCCCTTGTGGCAATACTCGACGCTGACAAGGAGGGGTTCCTGAGAAGCGTGACGTCCCTTATCCAGACTATAGGCAGGGCGGCAAGAAACGACCGTGGCAAGGTAATAATGTATGCCGATACTGTTACAGATTCCATGGCAGAGGCTATAAGGGAGACGCAGCGCAGAAGAAGAAAACAGGATGAATATAACCGTCTTCACGGTATTGTGCCCAAGACGGTTATAAAGAGCGTACGCGACCTGATAGAGATCTCCAGCGACGTGGGGAAGACCGTTGGAGCGGACGGAGTAAAGATGACCAAAAAGGAGCGGCTTGACGCCATCGCGAAACTGGAAAAAGAGATGAAAAAAGCGTCCAGAATGCTTGAATACGAATACGCGGCTGTTCTCAGGGACAGGATAATCGCACTGAGAGCCCTTGACAAAGGCGGGGAGCAGTGATCATCTCCTGAGTTTTTTGAAATATACTCCTATGTCGCTTTGTATGTGGCGGTACTTGTCCCTGAGGGGAGACTTGATGCGGCAAAGACGGTCTTTACAGTTCTCGCACCTGATGCTGGCATTGGAGCCGTACCAGAACCGTTCGGGATGGGAAGCGTATACGAATTCCCACCTTATTAAGACTATACAGGCTGTGAAGAACAGGCTCCAGCTGAACCAGCTTTTAATACAAAGCATAGGTGTGTAGATCATAAAATGGCCCCAGTCAAATATGCGGCAGTTCACACAGCAGCGGTTTTTCATGATAAGACTCTGGAAAGGGCAGAAGATCATCATGCAGAAAAGGTCGGAGAAGAAGTAGAATGAAGTGAGGAGTATCAGTTCCGGTTCCCCGATGACTTCCAGGAGATACAACAACGCGAAAACGAGATTGAACAACAGCCAGGAAAGCATCACCTGCCACGATTTGATGTTCATTACCTGGACGAACCTATAAAGCTCGTCCTTATCGTAGCTTTTATCCGGCTCGTGATAATACTCGGCCCTGCTCTTGCGACCGCCCATGGTTATAGGGATCTTGGGCAGCAGATGGATGATCATCCCGTACATCAGGATGATCCATACTATCTGATGGAAGCCGAACGAACTGAAAAATCCTTTTACAGTCGGAGTCGTAAAATAGAGCAGGTAGTCCCTGTCATAGAAATATATAAAAACTATCGTGAGGAAGAAAAGAGTCCGCAGCGTGAACCGCGTCATATATACAATGAAGGTCCAGGAACTCTTTTGGGTAACGGAAGCGGCCCGTTTTACTCCCTGCTTTATTTTAGCTGCTTTTTTATCCAGTACCATTGTGACAGACCTCGAGACAACGTTGCGGCCGTGTGCCGGCACGCGGCATGGGCAAATCTCTTCCGGTAATGATCTCTGTATAAAATAATATAATAAACCATTGGATAATATGCAAATATTATTTTATAACAGACTGGTTTTATACGGAAAATACACGCAGATTAGCAGGAAACATAAAAGATAACCTCTGATTTATGCGAAAAACACAATAAACTCTTTGACTGGAAAAGGAATACATACTATAATATCTTCCGTTGTTTGAGCAGCAGGCACGCATGCCGTGCGCGGACGGCAAGTTTCACAGTTTTTTTACATGTCGCTGTGATTTTGCTGTTATAATCTCATCACCATGTACGTGTTGCCTTCTGACTTGAGGCTGCTATACGGTACGCTTACCGGATCCCGCATCCACGGGCCGGTGTGTTGATCGTTCGGTTACGTGTTGAGCGATTTCTTTTGGGAGGGAGAATATTGATCGAAGTCAGGCATCTTGTGAAAAAATACGGCAATCATACGGCCGTATCTGATTTGTCCTTCGACATCGACGGGGGCCAGGTGTATGGTTTCCTGGGACCCAACGGTGCGGGAAAATCCACTACGATGAATATTATTACCGGCTGTCTTGCGGCTACGTCGGGAGAAGTACGCATAGGGGGCTATGACATCTTCGAACAGCCGGAAAAGGCAAAAAAACTGGTGGGGTATCTGCCGGAGCATCCGCCTCTGTATCTGGATATGACAGCGGAGGAATACCTTAAATTTGTGGCGGAAGCCAAAGGCGTAAAGCGATCGGACATGAAGAGGCAGATAGAGTATGTTATTGAAGTGACCCGCCTGCAGGAGATGTATAAGAGGCAGACTAAATTTCTGTCCAAAGGTTACAGACAGCGTGTCGGCGTAGCCCAGGCTCTTCTTGGAGAACCTGAACTCATAATCCTGGACGAGCCAACTGTGGGCCTCGATCCCAGACAGATAATAGAGATACGCGACCTTATAAAGCAGTTGGGAAAGACTCACACCGTAGTCCTCAGCAGCCACATCCTTTCGGAGATCAGAAGCGTGTGCACTTCCGCCATAATAATCGCGAAGGGTAAGATGATAGCAAACGATACCCTTGAGAATCTTGAGAACATCTATTCCGGAGACAGCTACGTTACTCTGCGAGTTAAGGCCAGCGAGATTGAGATAAGGCGTGCCCTTGCGCCCATGGACGCGGTGATGGGGGTTGAGTGTACCCAGCTCCAGGACGGCGTGACCGAAGCGAAAATAGATATTGACAGCGACTTCAGGGACAAAGTCCCCGAGCAACTGTTCTATGCTTTCGCCTCCATAGACAGGCCTATCCTCCATCTCGCCGAGGAGCACGCCACCCTTGAGGACGTTTTCCTGGAACTGACGTCACAGGCCGACATAAGCGAGGAGAGCGCAGACGACACGGAAGCAAAGGACGGTGAGACAGTATGACAGCCATATTCAAACGGGAACTCAGCTCATATTTTAAGGGTTTTACCGGGTATGTGTATATTGCCTTTGTGTTGTTCTTCATAGGTACGTACAGTGCCACGCTGAATGTGCGCGGGACGTATCCTTCATTTGAATATGCAATAGGCAATATGTCCTTCATCTACATTATAGTTATACCAATACTCACGATGCGCGTATTCGCGGACGAGAAGCGCCAGAAGACGGATCAGCTGCTGTATGCGCTGCCGGTGAGCATGGGGCAGGTAGTGGTAGGCAAAATGCTTGCAGTTGCGGTGGTCATGGTGGTACCTGCGATAGTTTCATGCATCTATCCGCCGATACTGGGTAAATTCGGATCTGTAAACTACGCTTCCGCCTACGGAAGCATCATTGCATTTTTCTTCATGGGGGTTGCCCTTGCCTCGATAGGAGTGTTCCTGTCCACGCTCACCGACAGTCAGGCGATGTCGGCCGGAATGTGCTTCCTTGTGCTGCTGGTGAATTACTTCCAGACGACACTGGTGGGCTTCCTTCCTACGTCGGCGCTGGCCTCTTTCCTGGCGATAACGGTGGTCATACTGATACTCGCTGTTATTGTGTGGTATATGACAAAAAACCTGCTGGCCGCGGCTATTTTCGCGGTCGTCATCGGGGGTGCTAATTTCATCTATTATTCAGTCAGACCGGTGAAGTACGGCGGGCTCTTCCCGGATATCATCGGCAAGCTTTCGATGTTCTCCAGGTTTGACACATTCATAGAGAGCGCTTTCGACCTTACGGCAATACTGTACTATCTTACGGTTACAGCGCTGTTCATGTTTTTCACCGTTCAGTCTCTTGAGAAGAGGAGGTGGAGCTGATGGATAAAAACAACACCGAGCCCAACGTGGTGCTTGAGCCGGAGACTACGACAGGTATTTCAAAGACATCCTTTAAAACCAGGGCCTTCAAGGCAGGCAGTTACAGCTTTGCCGTGTCTGTGATTGTTGTGATAATCGCGGTGGTTATAAACCTTTTGGTCGCACGGCTGCCGGGCAAGATGACAAAATTTGACCTTACAGCGAATTCATATTTCACACTTTCCGATCAGACAGAGCAGATTGTCAAGGGGCTCGATGAGGACGTGACCTTGTATTGGCTCGTCCAGACAGGAAAAGAAGATACCTATCTGGGAGAACTGCTCAACCGTTATTCCGACCTCAACAGCAAAGTGAAGCTTGAGAAGATCGACCACGTTATTTTCCCAAATTTTGCCGCGACATATACGGATGAGACAGTGTCCGACAACAGCGTCATTGTGGTCTGCGGGGAAAACAGCCGCTATATTGATTATGACAGCATCTACGTTAAAGATAACAGCGCTTTCTCCGCGGTGGACTTTACAACGCTGGACTTTGAGGGCGAGGAGGCTGTTACCAGCGGCATTCTGATGGTAACCAGCGGGGAGGCCCTGGTTGTCTACGAATTATCCGGACATGGGGAAAAGACCCTCGATTCATACAGCAGCACACTGGCAAACACTATTATCAGGGAAAACTATACGCTCAATACGATCAATCTGAATAAGTATGAAGCTGTACCGGCGGACTGCTCATGCCTCCTGTTGATAAGTCCTCAGAACGATATTTCCCCGCAGGAGGCGGATAAGATCCTTACTTACCTCAAGGGCGGCGGGAAGATGATGATAATAACCGACGCTTTCGAGATGGACTCCCCCAATTTTGACAATCTACTTGCGTATTATGGAGTGGAACTGATCGACGGCGTGATAGTAGAGAACGATACGGATTATTACAATTCATTGGGGCAGCTGTACCTTATGCCCAAGATGACGAACCACGTTATCACGCAGCCGCTGGTAGCAGAGGGTTATTCCGTGATCCTCCCCGGCGCACAGGGGATAGGGTTCCTGAGCGACACCCGCGAGGGGGTGTACTACGGGAAGTTCCTCAACACGTCTGAGTCGAGCTATTCAAAGGCGGACGGATATAATATGAGTACCACCGTATATGAAGAGGGCGATATCAGAGGCCCGTTCACGGTGGGGTGCGCTGTGACCGAATCTGTGAGCGACGCGGTGAACTGCCGTATATGTATCTTCACGACCACCTATCTTCTGAACGACAACGCCAACCAGATGGTGGCTGGGGCAAACTTCGATATGATGGTCAACGCCCTGAACTGGACCTGCAATGTGGATAACAGGTTCTCTATCCGCTCCAAGAGCATGAACGTTATCCCGCTGAAATTCCCCACCGGAACCGTACAGAACAGGCTGACTTTCCTGATGGTGTTGGTACTGCCTGTGATCCCGCTGCTTATGGCAGTGTTTGTCACATATAAAAGGAGGAGACGCTGATTGAAGCGGTCGCTGAAAGTATTAGTATTCCTGGCGGTCCTGGTACTGGTCGTAATATTGTATTTTGTTATTACCGCCGCGGTGAAGAAGGCTGATGAAAAAGCCGGGGGCAGCACAGGCGAACAGAGGATAGAACTCCTCGACTCCGGTAAGCTGAAGTCTGTCACCTGGGAATATGACGGTGACAGGAATACGTTTGACGTCTCCGGATCCACATGGATCCTCAGGGGGAAAACATCATTCCCTCTCGATACATCTTTTGTGGACGCAATGAAAGAAGCTGTCAAAAACCTGTACTCGGTAAAATGGATAGACGACGTAACGGATTACAGTATGTACGGCCTTACAGACAACGTATGTACCCTGATCGTGGAGACCGAGAACGGAAAGACCGAATTTACGGTAGGCGGTCTCAATGCCGCAACCAAAAAGTGCTATCTGACAGTCTCGGGGGACGATACTGTATATCTTGTGAACGAGTCGGTACGAAAAGCGTTTTCCCATACTCTTCTACAGATAGCTGAAATAGAAGAGATACCTAAACTGTCCAACGTGTTTGGCTTCATTCTCCGCATTGGCGATAAGAGTATCGCCATAGAGAGTGTGGAAGTACAGAGCGCCATATCCACCAGCGGAGGTACCACGTCAAAGTGGGAGGTGGACCTGGACGGTGTTATCGGGGGAGAGCTGCAGAAAGACGCCGATGAGGAGACAGTAGACCACCTCAGGGCAGGAATAGAGAAGTTCGTTTCCAATATTGTATGGAAAGAGTGCGTGGATATCGAGTTGAAGAAGAACGAACCGGAGCTGTACGGACTGGATAAACCTTACTGCGAACTGGAACTGTTCTATACTGAGATGGGAAAGATCTCTACGGGAGAGTACAACGAAGACGGGTCTGCTATTATGAAAGAAGTAGAGTACAGATTATCAAAGACTTTCTCTTTTGGGAACAAACTTGAGGACTGTTACTATGCTACGGCATCAGATACAATGAGGTGTTATCTTGTCGATCAGGCAACGGTAAAATATCTG
>JAFWGE010000008.1 GCA_017512485.1 Oscillospiraceae bacterium | reverse complement strand
TCCTTAGCTTTTCTTCCTTACTCCATTTCCGATGCGGTACGCCTTTCTTGCTCATCGTTTCTCCCCTTCCTTTCTCCTATTCTACAACATAAAAATGAAAGTAGGCACTTTTCAGTGTCTACTTTCATCTTACCAGCTGCACACCCTCCAAGGGGGGCCCGGTGCCTTTTCTGTAGAGTAAAACCACTCGTAGCAGGGGCGGATGTTTGTTACGTTTTTGCAGCGCTGAATGCAGCCTGTATCCGAAAAGACGGCAGGGAACAGCTCGTTACTGCTGAGGTCTGCCTCTGAGGGTACTTGTTACGACAGCAGCGTCATCCTGTTCCATAAGCGGTAATAGATGTCACCCTTTGCAAGCAGCTCCTCGTGGGTCCCCATCTCCTCGATGCCCTCCTTGTCCAGAACGATTATACGGTCAGCGTCCTGCACCGTAGTCAGGCGGTGGGCAATGGTGATGGTGGTGCGGCCCTTTGAAAGCTCCTTCAGGCTCCGGGTCACCAACAATTCGCTCTCGTTGTCCAGAGCGGAGGTCGCCTCGTCCAGGATGAGGATCTTCGGGTCTTTGAGAAATACTCTTGCTATGGAGATGCGTTGCTTCTGGCCGCCGGAAAGCTTGACGCCCCGCTCGCCGATATAAGTGTGGATGCCGTCGGGAAGTTGGTTTATAAACTCGTCTGCCCCAGCTTTGCGGGCGGCCTCCAGGATCTGCGCGTCGGTGGCGTCGGGGTCGCCATAGGCGATGTTGTCCCGCACTGTGCCGGAGAAGAGATGTACGTCCTGCTGCACGATGCCCACACTTCGACGCAGGGATCTCAGAGTCACACAACTGATGTCCTGCCCGTCGATGCGTATCTGCCCTCCGGAAAGATCGTAAAAGCGGGGGATCAGGTTGCATATGGTAGTCTTACCGCCGCCTGAGGAGCCCACTATGGCGAGATTCTCCCCGGGCTTCACAGTGAGGGTAAGATCCTTTATGACGCGGTTATGGTCGTCGGGGTACTCAAAGTCCACGTGGTCGAATTCGATGCCGCCGTCGGTCACATCGAGGTCCTTTGCGCCGGGAGCGTCAACAATCTCCACTGGGGTATCGATTATCTCGATAAACCTTTCAATGCCGGTCATCCCGCGCTGAAACTGCTCGGTGAACTCCACGATCCTGCGGATGGTGGCGATAAGCGTGGTCACGTACAGTATGTAGGCCACAAGGTCGCCGGCACCGATGGTGCCGTTCACCAGGAATAACCCGCCTGCTACGATGACTACGGTGTACATCAGGCCGTCGAAGAGCCTTGTGCTGGTGCCGAACGTAGCCATAGCGTAGTAGGATTTCTTCTTGATGCGCTGGAACTCAAGATTGCCCTGCTCAAACTTCTTCTTCTCTTCGGGCTCGGCGGTAAAGGCCTTGACGACCCGCTCGCCCAACAGGCTGTCTTCAATGGAGGAATTCAGCTCGCCCACTTGATACCGCTGAGCCTTCTGGGTGGCGCGCAGCCATAGATTGAGTTTGGCACATACAAAGATCATAAGGGGCAGACATATAAATATGAGTACCGTCAGAATCAGGGAAGTGTGGGCCAGGATGATGAAGGATACCACTATTTTGATACCCGCAATAAAGAATTCCTCCGGGCAGTGGTGGGCGAACTCGGTAACTTCAAAGAGGTCGTTTGTGATGCGGCCCATAAGCTGTCCGATCTTGTGATTGTTGTAATAATTTCCCGAGAGACGCAGAAGGTGGTCGAAAGCGTCGCGCCTCATGTCGGTCTCAATGTACACTCCCATGATGTGGCCCTGGGACTGCATATAGAAGTTTGCCGCCGCGTCGATAAGGCGCAGCAGTGCGTAAAGCAGTGCCATGCGGATCACTGCCTCAGCGGTAAGCGCAGTAACTGCCGAGGTGGCGGAGTTCGTCAGCCGTCGCATGATCATTGGCAACACGATATCGCACAGCGTTGTCAGTGCCGCAAAGAGCAGGTCCAGACAGAGTAAGTGCCTGTATTTCTTTATATAGGGCAGAAAGCGCCTGATAAGCGCCCAGGAGCTGTAGCTCTGTCTGCCGTGTTCGAGATCATCCAAAAAAGCCATAAAAAGATCCTCCTAAGCGGCTGTTGTATTATCGTATATTACCGGTCTGGCGGACCGGAGGCGTCAGCCGTTACCGGACAGATTTGCCAGAGTGTTATGGTAAAGGGTCCGCTCATCCATGGGCTCCGCCCGCCAGGGAGTGGCAGAAGCTGATGCCCCACAGGTTCCGGTCGGGGCACTGCCATACAAGGCGGCGGCAGCGGCTCTCCGCGATGAGTCCGGCCAGTCGGCGCAGCAGCGCTTCACATATCCCCGCCCGCGGTGCCCCGGCAGGGCTCTTACCGCGCCCGGGAAACGTAGAGATATTGCGCGATACCCGAGCTCTGTGCCGTCTTCGCAAACGAACAGCGCCTCAGCTGCTTAAAAAGAGAGGCGTCCCGAACAGATCTTCCGTGACGGTCACACGGTCGGCCAGGCTCTCGCATTCCGCAAGTTCCCGAATAGATGACAGGATGAGCGCACGGCCGTGCTCATCGGCGAAACGAAACGTCACCATATTATCCCCAGTTTGCTGAATCATCCTGATGGATCGATCATATCGGGCATACTGCGGTGTTCCCGGGCGGCTCCGAGCCACATTATAGCGTACAACCGTAGTTTACTGGATTGTCTTCCCATATGCAATAGCCTGAGGCGGCCTTCCTGGAAGTATATTCCTGCGGTTACACCGCAGAGAAAGACGGCCGTGTCCAAACTCCGACAGAACTCTCGAACACCCTCCGGTGTGCTGTCACGGATGGGCTGATCCGATTCTTCAGCCGGGTATGAACTGCAGGGTATATTTGAGGAAAACCCGGACGGGAAACATATCAGACCGGCTATTTCTGACAAGAAACGTATGACAGTGGGCTCTGCGAGCTGATGCACACTGAGATTGAGGCCCTGGTCCGGCTCTCGTCTTGGCAGTTCTTAAGTAGTAATTAAAATTTTTCCGCCTGTAAGCAAGGTGGTCAAAGCGCTGGGGCGCTGCGGCAAGGGACCGCTGCAGGAATAACCTGCAGCGGTCCCTTTTTGCAGTGTGCCCATGGTATGGTA
>JAFWGE010000002.1 GCA_017512485.1 Oscillospiraceae bacterium | reverse complement strand
CCCGGAGGCGGCCGAGCCGGAGCAGACCGACGCCGCCCCCGCACAGTCCGCGCAGCCGGACGCGCAGGACGAGCCCGAGGATAAAACGGAGCAGACGCCGGAGCCCTCTGCAGCCGCGCCGGAGGAGACCCCGGAGGAGACCCCGGACGAGGCGCAGGACGTCTCGGCGATGACGGGCACGTGGTACAAGCAGGGCAGCTTCGCGGTGCTGAACGTCTTTGACGACGGTACGTTCACGTATGACGATTATGCCGGCAGATGGGAAGGGTATCTTGTCTATACCGAAGAAGACGCCGGCCCGTGGGAGTCCGGAGCCAGGTATGATATGTATCTGGAAAACGGGGAGAAGCTGCACGGGAACAGCAGCCTGATATTTGATGCCGACGAGCCGGAAAGCCTGACGTACGTCCTGGCGGTGGGCGCGGAGCTCATGGGGCGTGAGATCCCGGAGTCGTATTCGGAACCCGCGGTGGAAGTCAGGTATTTCAGGGACGTCGAATCAAACATCGGCGAATACGACGTATACGAGACCGGAGGGGAATACTCCGTAAAGGTGGCGTTTTTTGCCCAGCGCCCCCTGAAGGAATTCCGCCTTCTGGATCTTTTCCTGCAGGACGTGGATGAGGACGGGAACGCGGATTTCCTGTATACGGAGCGCTACGCGTGCGATGAACTGGATCCCTCCACCCCGTTGGTGGCAGACACCGAATTTTTCGGTTCCATTCCCAACAACGGCATATCCTACATCGACTGGGACGGCTCCGAGCGGTACTTCGCCCTATCCCAGAGCGGCGAGGACGGCTCGCTGCAGCTGACGGAGTTCTGAAGTTGATATGATAGATAAAAGCCGTGAGAGACCGGGCGCAGGGCCCGGACCTCACGGCTTTTATTTTTCATCGCTTTATTTTCTCCGGAGAACATGATAAAATACATATACATCCGCATTATGCATTGGGAAAGGGTATTCCGGAAAAGGAGGGACCGACATGAAGCATAAAAGACTCATATGCCTGCTGCTGGCGCTGCTGATGTTCGCCGCGGCGCTGCCGGGAACCGCGCTGGCGGCAAAGAGCAAGGTGAAAATTACGGACATGTCCTCCGATTTTCTCAGCGGTTACTACGTGGTATATGATTACAACGGCAAGGAGCTGCGCTCCGACCTGATGGGGGCCAACGCCAACTACGACCTTTGGAAGATGCTGTCCCCGGAGGACAAGAAGGCCGTGCTGACAAACTTCGCCTTCGGGCAAAGCTGGCTCACCTCCCAGTTCGGAAAAGACAACGTTGCCCAGATGAACAACTGGTGGAACGACGTGACGGGCTGGGCCGGGGCCAGGGACGTACTGAAGGAGCGCATAGCCAAGCGGGAGTTCCCCAGGGCGTACAGCGCCTTCGGCAGCGGCTCGTTCAGCGAAAAGTCAACTGTGGAGCTGCCGGAGGTGGAGCACAAGCCCACCGAGGCTTACACGTTCCTTCCGGAGGTCAGAAAGTACTTTGACAATGAGAAGGAACTTAAGCTCACCTGGGACGTGGGTTACCGCTCCTACGGCATACTCAAGTCCACCAAGGAGGAACAGGTGGCCGCCGCGGTGACGTCCCTCTCCGGCGACTTGATATCCCTGATATGCGAGCGGGCTCTGGTGCCGGGCATAACTCCCGGCGGCCTCAGCGCACTGGCGCCAAATCTCACCGGGGAGCTGCTGAGCATAGCGGACAAGATACTGGGCATTTCGGATAAGGTAATAGAGAAGACCGTGGGAAAGCGACTGGACGCCTCCACGGCCAGAAAGATAATCGACCAGTGCTGGGAGATAATTAATCTCAACGAGCAGTACTGCGAAGCGTGCATAGAACACTTCCTCTTCTGCAAGTCCCGCAAGGCTGATCTGTATCAGGAGGCGGCGGACGCCGTGGCGGCATACATTGAGGAGAACGGCACCCTGGCGGAGAACGCCGAGAAAGTTATTCAAGAGATCGTCCACGGCGAGGTTACCCCGATCCCCCAGGAGTTCGCGACCAGAGAGGAGTGCCTCGCCGCGTATGAGGCTTTCCGCACTAAATACTCCGACTGGATAAACGGCGTGAATAGCAAAAGGGAAGAGTACATGAAACGCAAGGCGGAAAAGGTGATGAAGGGGGCTTTCGGCTACAGCTCCTGGCCCGCGGGCTTCGCTCAGGCGGACAGCATGAAGACGATGGACCTCTCGGACATGTACACCCCCACGGGCGTGTCGATCTACAGCCAGGACGGAGAGAGGCGTTACACATTTATAGCTCTTTTGGACGGGATGTCCGGCGCCTTTACAGGGGCGAAGCAGTCCGCCGACGAGCATATAGAAAAGATGGAGTCTTATATAGAGGACTATAACAACGAGTTCGAGTCGATCTGCTCCGCCTGGCAGGAGTTCAAGGCGGAGTGGCTGGGGTTCCTGGCAGTGGGCGAGATCTTCGGCGTGAACGTCACCCCCATTCCCGGCGACGACTTGGAATACTGGTTCAAACGCTTTTACAAGGACGCCGGGACGTACGGGGACGAATCCCTTGACAGCCTGCTCCAAAGGATGCGGCAATACAGGGACAGCCTTGACGACCGGGAGAAGGAGTGGGACGAGCAGTCGGAGGTCCTTAAGACCGACCTGATGGCCCGCTATGAGCGAATAAAGGCCATACAGGAGCGCCACGACGAGCTGGGAGCCGAGGCCACGAAGCTGGCACAGGAGATCAGCGATCTTCTGACCGAGGTGAACGACTACTATTATGACGGCTTCGGCGAAGTGAGCGACGAGCTGAAGGCGAGGCTTCAAGCTGTCTCTCCCTGGTCGCAGCAGCCGGTGGACTTTACGGCCTACCAGAAGCTTTACGACGAGCTGGGGGAGGACCTGCAGCAAAAATGGGAGACGTACGAGACCGCGCATGACAAATGGCGCAGGGATCAGAACGAGATGATGGAGCTGGAGCAGGAGATGAAGGGCGTTCTCGGTACCAGGAATTACACCTACAACAGCTTCTACGAGTACGGTGATAACCTCGCGCTTCTCAGCGCGCTGGGGGGCTCTCCGCTGAAGACGGTCAGGGAAATGCAGAAGGCCCACCTCACGGCGGGGGAGCTCAGGGACGACTACTGGGACAACACAAACCTCGCAAACCCCGATGAGGGCGAAGTGCTGTACAATCTGGACCCCGGCGGGCTCAAAAAGTCCTACGCGGAGTTCTCCGGCAAAAACGGGGTCACGGCTGAGGCGGAGATGTTCTACGACCAGATGCTGGAGTATAAGCCCAACTATCTGCGCTTCCCCGAACGCAGGGAGAGCATAAAGAACGCGCTGTTGGACACGCTTTACTCCAACGGCCTCAGGGGGAACAGCACGTATACCCTCAATTTCTACGCCAAGGGCAGTCCCGAGAGCCGGGCGAAAATAGAGGCCATCCTTGCCGGGTGGGCAGGGGAGGCCGAGAGCTATAAGCCCGTCACCGCCCTCACCCGCGGGGCGAAGCTCATGGACGACGAGCCCGACGCGGCGCTGGTTCCCGGCCAGAGGCTCGATCTTTCAAAGCAGGTAAAGGTGGAGCCCCTGGACGCCACCGACCGCAGCCTCATATGGGAGTCCAGCGACTACTCCGTGTGCTGGGTGGACGAGAAGGGAATGCTGACGGGGCAGAACCCCGGCGACGCCGTGATAACCGTCCGCGCCACCGACAGCGCGTGGGTAATAAAGAACGGGGAGCGCGTTTACACTCCCGAACCCATAAGCTTCACGGTGCGCGTGGGGGCGGGGGCCAAGCCCGCCGGTACCGCCGACGGGGACTATGCGACGCTGGACGTGTTTGAAGACGGGGCCGTGTTCGACGCCCTGGAAAACGACGACGGCTCCGTGACCGTGAGCCTGGGCGTGGGGCTGGTGGACAGCGGCAGGAATGTGGCCGTGTGCCTTTACAGCGGAGAAGGCAGGCTTTACGAGGTGCGGTATCTTTACAGCGGGCAGGATTTCACAAAGACGCCCGTCACCTTCAAGGCGCCCAGGGCCGACGGCCTTACGCTGAAGATCTTCGCCATAGACGAGGACGGATTCACTCCGTTGGGAGAGTCCATAGCGGAGACAAGTGTGAAGTAAAGGAATAATTGGGAAAGCAAAACAGCCGCGCCTTCGGAGCGATCCGTTGGCGCGGCTGTTTTTAGAGGGGTACTGTCAGGAATAAACCAAAGCAGAGGTTTTCATATCCCTGCTTTGGTTAACATAATACTTCAGACTGTCTGTTTTGTATGAGAGTATTGCCGCGAGTGTTCAGCGAAAAGGGTCGGCCTGTTATTGGCTGCTCCGATTCTATCGAAAGTCATGCCGTATTGAATGGAGTGTTATTAAGCAATTAGATACTTCGTTCACGGGTTACATTTTTTGCAGGGGACGTATCCCATAGCCAATATTTCGTCCCGTGACATTGTGACGTCGCTTCTGTTTGACGGTTTTATATCTTTGACACTTGAGCAGCTTGGATAGT
>JAFWGE010000035.1 GCA_017512485.1 Oscillospiraceae bacterium | reverse complement strand
CTGTAAGTTTACGGCAGCCGGTGCAAATGCACCGGCTGCCGTTTTGAATGAAGTGAAGAGGTTCACATGGGAGAGCATGTCACCTTTTCGGGCTGCGCTGCTGTCCGTCAAAAAAGCCGTTGGCTTCCATTATGGACCGCAGTTCTTTCACGTAGTTTTCGGAGCTGTGCACCACGAAGGCGTCGGCGTCTATGGGGATGTTCCTGGCGTCCATGTGCCTTATGCTCCATATATACAGTATGTCCAGGGCAGGTATCAGGTCTCTGGCCTCGTCCGTAAGAGCGTACTCCGTGGAGGGCGGGAAGCCGTCGCTGTTTACTTTCCTGATCACCAGGCCGTCGCTTATGAGTTCCTTAAGCTGCTGGCTGAGCACCTTCTCTGAAACGGGGATAACTTTCAGAGTCTGGTTAAAATGAATGAAGCCGTTTGTATATATTTCGTGCAGTATCGTCATTTTCCACTTACCGCCGAGACAGTGCAGCGCGTAGTGATACGGGTTGGTAGGCCGGTCAAAGGTCTCTCTTGACATGATGCTCAACTCCTTTCACACCTGAATAATACCATATTTTTACTGTGAAGACAATAACTCAGAGGTCCGGAAATCCCAAATAGCTGTGTTTTATGATTACTGAATAGTAATTAACTTACTTATTAGTGGGAATTGTAATAACAGGCTGAATATCGTATATTAGAATATTAGTAGAGTATAAGAGGCGAGCCCCGCGGGAGCGGAGAGAATCAACATTATCAGGAGGGTTACCATGGTAGCTGTAGACAAAGGTTTTGTTAACAACATGTTCTCGGTGGAGGGCAAGGCGGTACTGGTCACTGGCGCCACGGGGGCGTTGGGCAGCGTACTTTCAAAAGCGTATGGCTACGCCGGCGCCAAAGTGTTTATGACGGGCAGGAACAAGGAAAAACTGCAGGCCCTTAAGGATGAATTCTGCGCCGAGGGCATAGACTGCGACTTCTTCGCAGCAGACCCCGCCATAGAGGATGACGTGAAGGCCACGGTAAAGGCGTGCGTGGAAAAGTACGGCGAGATCAATGTACTGGCCGTGTGCCACGGCTGCAACAAACCCCAGAACGTGCTGGATCAGTCTGTGGAAGACTGGCAGGCAATAATGGACGCGGACTGCCGCAGCGTTTATATCGTTACAAAATATGTTGCCGAGCAGATGGTCGCACAGGGCAAAGGCGGGAAAATGGTTGTGGTCACGTCCCAGCGTTCAAAGCGCGGTATGGCCGGTTACACCGGATACTGCACCAGTAAGGGCGGCGTGGACCTCATGGTCAACTGCCTGGCATGCGACCTTACCGCTAAATACCATATCAATGTCAACTCCCTGTGCCCCACGGTGTTCCGCAGCGACCTCACGGAGTGGATGTTCGATCCGGACTCCCAGGTTTACAAGAATTTCCTCGTGCGTGAGCCGGTGGGACGTCTGGCGGAGCCGAATGATTTTGTGGGATACGCCCTGTTCCTCTCTTCCGCGGCATCGGATTACATCACCGGAGCCAACTGCGACTGCTCCGGAGGGTATCTGGTAGTTTGACAGAGGGCCGCACAGCCATGAAAACAGAAGATATTCGCCGCATCCTCATAGCGGGCGGCGGCATGATGGGGAAGAATATCGCCTTCGTGTTTACATCGAAACCTGAGTATATGGTAAGTGTGTACGATATGTACGAGGTGGACGTGCGCGAAGGTATACGCAAGAACACCGCGGAGCTGGTCAGAAGGGGGATCATTTCAGCCGAAGAGCTGGAGGAGCGCCTGGGCAGAGTGTCATTTACCACTGATATAGACAGTCCCCTTGTCAAGGAAGCGGACCTGGTGGTAGAGGCGGTATATGAAGATATGGACGTAAAGCGCGCCACGTTCGCCAAGTTGGAGGAGCGCTGCCGCGCGGACGCCATTTTCTGTACGAATTCCTCCGTTATGAGCCCTACGGCCATAAGCAGGGATCTGGAGCACAAGGAGCGTTTTGCGGGGACCCACTTCTGGAACCCCGGGCACCTCATTCCCCTGGTGGAGGTGGTCAAGTCCGATTTCACATCCGACGAAACGGCGCAGACCGTAATGGAGGTGCTGGCAGCGGTTGGCAAGAAGCCGGTGCTTTGCAAAAAGGACGTGCCGGGATTTATTGCCAACAGGATGCAGCACGCCCTATGGAGGGAAGCAATATCCATAGTGGAGCATGGCATCGCCGACGCGGAGACCGTGGACACTGCCGTAAAATACAGTTTCGGCCTGAGGCTGCCCCAGCTTGGCCCCATTGAGAACGCCGACATGGTGGGCATGGACTTAACGTGGAACATCCATGATTATATCCTTCCTTACCTTGAAGACTCTCACGAGCCCTCGCCACTGCTGGCTCAGCTGCGCAAAGAGGGAAAACAGGGGTTCAAAACCGGCGAAGGTTTCAGGAAATGGACACCCGAAGAGGCCGAGCGTACATCGGAAGACCTTAACTCTTACCTTATAGATATGATTTACGGAAAATAGTCGGGGAAACAGCCGACAACAGGAGGTATAATAATGGGAAAGACCGTATTTATCGATCTCACGCACCCTTTCAGCGCAGAGATACCGCGCTGGCCGTACTTTGACAAACCGCTTATCGACAACCAACACACCATGGCCAAGGGCGGAGTGCTCACCCAGAAGATCACCTGCACCATGCACACCGGTACTCACTGCGACGCTCCCCGCCACGTCATGGAGTACGAGTTCGACGGCAGGAGGGCGCGCTACACTCACGAGATGCCTATAGACGCGTACACCGGCCAGGCAGTAGTCCTGAAGATCGATATCGAGCCCTGGGGACTCATTACCGACAAACATCTGGACGAAGCCTGCGAGAAGTACGGGGTAAACAAGGCGGAGCTGGAGGGCAAGATAGTTTGCCTCAATACCGGCATGCACCGCCTGTTCGATGACACGAAGGCATATTACCATTATGCTGCCGGTACCGGTATCGAGGCGGGCAGATGGTTCGTTAAGCAGAAGGTAAAATGCGTGGCTATGGACTCCCAGGCGCTGGACCATCCTCTCCACACCGCCATGGGCAACAACGGCATGACGCGCATGAACCTTCTGGGAGCCACCGGAAAGCCCATAACCGAGGAGTATATCGAGCTTTTCGGCGAGGAAGCGTATGCGAAGTTCGACAAGTTCACGTATATAAAACTCTACGGAGAGAAAGCTTACCATGACTACGCGGGCGATCTGGAAGATATAGGCGTATGGGGCACGTGGGAGCCCTGTCACAAGCAGATGCTGGGCCACGGTATAGTGGGAGTGGAAAACCTCGGCGGAGACCTGGATAAGATTCCCGCGGGCAAATGGTTCCGCTTCAATTGCTTCCCCCTGCGCTGGTATCTGGGTGACGGCTCCATGGCCAGGGTCGCGGCGGAGATAGACGAGGACCTCATAGACAAGTCCGTGCCTGACCGCACGTACGCATACGGCGGCACAGGTTACGGCGAGCCCGATGGGAACGGGGACAGCGCCCTTGAATACATGCAGCGGCTGTTTGCCCGCAACAAAAAGTGAGCGGGGTGTGAACAATGGCAAAAACCATTATAACCGTAGCCACCACGGGAGCCTGGCCTAAGAAAGAGAATAACCCCAACGTACCGATGACTCCGGTGGAGATAGCTGAGGACGTATATGACTGCTGGAAGGCCGGCGCCGCCATAGCGCATCTCCACATGCGCGACGACGAGGGCAACGGCACCATGAGCAAGGACAAGTTCGCCGAAACAGTGTCCCACCTCAGGAAGAACCATCCCGACTGCGACGTGGTGCTGAATATGACCACGTCAGGCGACCTGTACGCCACTGATGAGACGCGGCAGCTGCACCTCAGGGAACTCCGCCCCGAGATGGCGTCCTATGACTGCGGTTCCATGAACTGGATGAACAGCGCGCTGTTCATCAATTCACCGCAGTTCCTGGAAGAACTGGGACTCAATATGCAGGCTTGGGGCGTCAAACCCGAGATAGAGGCTTTTGACCCCGGAATGATAGCCAACGCAGCATACTATCTTAAAAAAGGCGTGCTCAAAGCGCCGCTCCATTTCCAGTTCTGCATGGGATGCGCCAACGGTATACCGGGCAGCATGAAGAACCTTATATTCATGAAAGAGACCATGGAATCCCTGTGCCCCGGCTCCACCTGGAGCTGCTTCGGTGTGGGGCGTTCGGCCATGGAGATGCTTTACGGGGCTGTGGCCCTGGGAGGGCATATACGTGTGGGAATGGAGGACAACGTACTGTACTCAAAGGGCAAACTGGCCGACAGCAACCGGCAGTTTGTGGAAAGGGCCGCCCGCGTGGTCCGTGAGTACGGAAACGAGGTCGCCACAAGCGCGGAGGCAAGGCAGATACTCGGCCTGAGGGGCTGACGTTACAACGCAGTACGATAAACACCAAATGAAAACGCCCGGTGCACATTTCGAAAGTTCACCGGGCGTTTTCCCGTTCATGTAAGGGGGAAGGGGCACCGATAAAGCCAAAACAGCCGTTTGAACGTCAAATCGCTTGCTATCATGGACCGCATGTGATAAAATACCTTTTATCCGCACGGAAGCAAGGAGAGAGATAAATGGAACGCGTCGACGTGCTGGGCGTGAGTTTTGACAGGTTGACGATGTCGCAGGCGCGGGATAATGGGGAAAAGCTGCTCGGGCAGAAAAACGGCAGTTACGTCGTCACCCCAAATCCGGAGATAGTGTTTGCCGCAAGGAAAGACGGAAATTACGCCCGGGCCCTGGCAGGGGCTGACCTTGTCCTTGCGGACGGAATAGGCATAGTATACGCGGCAAGGATACTGGGAAGGCCGTCTCTGGAGAAGATCCCGGGGATAGAGTTCGGCAGGCAGATGCTCAGCCGCTGCGCCGAGACCGGACTGGCTGTCTACCTTCTCGGAGGCAAGCCGGGAGTTGCCCAGAGGGCCGCGGCAAACCTTGAAGCGGAGTACCCCGGCTTGAAGATCTGCGGCACACACGACGGGTACTTCGGACCCGAAGAGCCGGTAGCGGAACTCATATCGGCCAGCGGGGCAGATATGGTTTTCGTTTGCCTGGGTTTTCCGAAGCAGGAATTCTGGATGGCGGAAAACAGCAAAAAGACAGGCGCGTCACTCCATATTGGCCTGGGCGGTTCACTGGACGTGTTTGCGGGGGACGTCAAACGCGCCCCGCGATCCTGGCAGAAACTGGGCCTCGAATGGCTTTACAGGCTCATATGTGAGCCCAGACGAATAAAACGTATGTGGAAACTGCCGTTCTTCCTGGCACTCGCGGTATGGAAACGGCTCACAGGGGGCTGAACGCCTCCGGAGGGATATCTGGTTATGGTCTATATAATTCTCGGAGACGGGTTTGAAGAGATCGAAGCCACAGCGCCCATGGACGTCCTGCGACGCGCCGGGATCGAGACTGCTTTTGTATCCGCGGCCGGCAGATACGTCAGAGGTTCTCACGGCATCGTCATAGAGGCGGATCTCCTGGCGGAGGAGACGGACCTCTCTGAGGCTCAGATGCTTGTCCTCCCCGGCGGAAAAGTCAGGAACAGCGGCAATTACGGCTCCGATGAACGGCTCAGGGGCGAGATAGCAAAATACGTGAATGCCGGCGGGGAGACCGCTGCCATCTGCGCGGGGCCGACGGTGCTGGGAGAGCTCGGCCTTCTGGAAGGGAAATGCGCGGTATGTTATCCGGGGCTGGAGGACCAGCTTTCGGGAGCCCTGGCCCAGCCTGGTCAGAAGGTGGTTTGCGACGGTTCCGTCACCACAGGACAGGGGCCCGGAGCGGCCATGGAGTTTGCCCTGGTGCTGGCCGCAAGGATAGCCGGTACGGATGCGGCCGAGGCTGTCAGGGAAGCGATGCATTACCCCTGGGTAGACTATCCGCATCTGGATATAAAAGACCAGAAGCGCCTGCTGAGGAAGAGGATAAAAGCCCTTCCACCGCAGAATGTCAGCGCGGACTCGGTAGCCGGGGCAATATGCTCTCTGCAGGAGTATAAGGATGCGGCAACGGTATTTGCTTTTTTGTCCGTGGGCAGCGAACCGCCCACGCAGGAGTTTATAAGCAGAGCGCTGGCCGACGGGAAAAACCTCTGCGTCCCCAAATGCTTCAGGGGAGGCATAATGGAGGCAAGGCTTATCACGGATACCTCTCAGCTGGAAGAAGGTATGTACGGTATTCCCGAGCCCGGGGATGATTGTCCCGTGGTCGGCGCAGACAGGATCGATCTGGCCGTCGTACCGGGATACGCTTTCGACATGGACGGAGGCAGACTTGGAAAAGGCGGCGGATATTACGACAGATTTCTAAAGGATTTCTCAGGTTTCAAAGCCGGCATATGCCCGGCGGAATGCCTTGTCCATAAGGTGCCCATGGAACAGTGGGATATCCGTGTAGATATAACTCTTAAAGTCTGACGGCAGCGAAAGCTGCTTCCGCGGCGTACCGCATGCCCCGCCTAAGGAAGACGGCGGGCCTGCATATGAGCGATCCCGGCGGGATGGAAAACACGTGATCTACCCGACCGGTCTGCGCCTTCGGCGCTGTCCCGGATCGTCCCGCGGACTTGACTTGAATCATGGAGGAGTATGATGGCAGATTATGATCCCTCCGCCAAAGGCGGCAATAACGGGGAGCGTTCACCCTCTGAGCCCGGAATACAGGTCGACGCGACACGTGTGTTCGTTAATACCGGGCATAAGAAACGGCAGCCCATAGGCTTTGGCAGAAGAGCGAAAGAGTTCGTGGAAGACGTCGAATATGCCCTTACAGGTGACGAGAAGCCGGCAGGCAGAACGGTAAAAAAGAAGACAAAGCGCTGGGGCTGTTTCGGCGGTATCCTGTATTTCCTGTTGGTGGTCTGCACGGCTGCGCTTATGGCTACGGTCCTGTGGCAGGCGGCGTGCGACGTGCTCGGACTTTCCGACGGGGACAGCGAGGCGAGCGTTGTCATCCTGAAGACGGACGATCTGGAAGAGATAACGCAAAAGCTCAAAGACGCGGGTATGATCAAATACAAGACCCTTTTTAAATTCTATGCCAATTACTCCAAGGCCATGGACAAGATCCAGCCGGGTACGTACACTCTGCGGACCAATTACGACTATATGGCGCTTGTAAGCAACATGAGGACCGAGATCGGGCGCAAGGATACGGTGGACGTTACTATACCGGAAGGATATACCGTCAGGCAGATCTTTAAAATACTGGCGGAGAACGGCGTTTGCCTGCAGGAAGACCTGGAGACAATAGCCGCGGATTACGACTTTGGATACGATTTCCTGCAGGGTATCGCGTTCGGCGACTACAGGCGGCTTGAGGGATACCTGTTCCCGGATACGTACCAGTTCTACCAGAACGACGACCCGGTCACGGTGATCAGAAAAATGCTCAGTAACTTTGATCAGCGTGTCACTGACGAGATCCGCCAGCTTGCCTCTTCCAACGGACACTCCCTGAGGGACGTCCTCATAGTGGCTTCCATCATTGAGAAAGAGGCCCAGGTGCCGCAGGACAGGCCGTTGATCTCTTCGGTCATATACAACAGGCTGAACAGCAGCTTCGGCTATCTGCAGATAGACGCCACAGTAATATATGCGATGGGAGAGCATACTGACAGCCTGAGTTATGAGGACCTGAAGTATGACGACCCGTACAACACCTACATGTACGAGGGACTCCCGCCCGGACCCATCGCGAACCCCGGACTGGATTCCATAAAGGCCGCGGCGGACCCGGCGGATACGGATTATATGTTCTATGCACTCAAGAGCGACGGCTCGCACTATTTCTCCACGACGTATGAGGAGCATCAGGCTTTCCTCGATTCACAGCAATAGCGGCACTGGAAGGGAAAGCCCTTACCGTGAAAATAGGTCGATAAGAACACAAATAACCAGCCCGGCCATCGGGCACAGGGGGTAAAAATACTATATGAAAAAGTACGGGTTAAACGAACTCAGACGTATGTATCTCGATTTCTTTGAGAGCAAAGGGCATCTGAAGCTGCCAAGCTTTCCGCTGATCCCTCAGGGAGACAGCAGCCTTCTCCTGATCAATGCAGGTATGGCCCCGCTGAAGCCGTATTTTACCGGGGAAGTGACACCGCCCAGGAAGAGAGTCACCACCTGCCAGAAGTGCATCAGGACGCCCGACATAGAGCGTGTCGGGAAGACCAGCCGGCACGGCACGTTTTTTGAGATGCTGGGCAACTTCTCTTTCGGAGATTATTTCAAGAGAGAAGCGACCGCATGGGCCTGGGAGTTCATAACCAAAGTCCTTGAGATGCCTGTGGATCGCCTGTACGTATCCGTGTACGTGGATGACGACGAGGCCTACGACATCTGGACAAAGGAAGTGGGTGTTGCCGAGGACCATATGGTGAGGCTGGGGAAAGAGGACAACTTCTGGGAGATCGGGTCAGGGCCCTGTGGACCATGCTCGGAGATATACTATGACAGAGGCCCGGAGTATGGATGCGGCAGGCCCGAATGCGCGGTGGGGTGCGACTGCGACAGGTATATCGAGTTCTGGAACCTGGTATTCACACAGTTCAACAACGACGGCGAGGGCAATTATACCCAGCTGGCATATAAGAATATCGATACAGGTATGGGGCTGGAGAGGCTGGCGTGCATAATGCAGGGGGTAGATTCCCTGTTTGACGTGGACACGGTGATGAATATCACAGCCCACGTATCCCGCCTGACGGGGGCCTCTTACGGGACGGATGAAAAAACAGATGTGTCCCTGAGAGTGATAACCGACCACATCCGGTCCACGACTATGATGATATGCGACGGAGTCCTCCCCTCAAACGAGGGAAGAGGATATGTCCTGCGCCGGCTCCTGCGCAGAGCGGCGCGGCACGGAAAACTGCTCGGAATGACGGGGCCGTTCCTGTATGAGGTCTGCCAGACCGTTATAAGCGAGAGCAGGGAAGCGTACCCGGAACTTGAGGAGAAAAAGGATTATATAACCCGCATCATAAAGGCCGAGGAGGAGCGTTTCAGCCAGACGGTGGACGCCGGGATGAAACTCCTGCAGGAGCACATAGACGCCGTCAGGAGTTCAGGAGAGAAAGTCCTCCCGGGAGAGGACTGCTTCCGCCTGTATGATACTTACGGGTTCCCCATAGACCTCACTATAGAGATCCTGGCAGACCAGGGCCTCTCCGCAGACGTGGACGGTTTTAACAGCCTTATGACACAGCAGCGGGAGCGAGCCAGGGCCGCCACTGCGGCGCTGGGCGACTTCGGTTGGGCAGGAGTGGACCTGGGACTGGACAGGAGCATCCCGACACGGTTCGTTGGGTATGATTCTTTTGAGTGCGACGGCAAGGTTTTGGCCATAGTCGTAGAGGATGAACTCAGAGCCAGGGCGTTTGCGTCGGAAAAGGCCGTGGTCGTCCTTGACAGCACCCCGTTTTATGCCGAAATGGGAGGCCAGGTCGCCGATACGGGTTGCCTGACCGGCGCTGGGATGGTCTTCCGTGTAACAGACGTTCACAAGAGCAAGGACGGCAAATTCATGCACAGCGGGGTTGTCGAGGAAGGCGAGATCGGGGTGGATGACGTTGTCCGTGCCGCCATAGACATCCCGCGCAGGAAAGCCATAATGAGAGCCCACAGTGCCACGCATATGCTCCACAAGGCTCTGCGCCAGGTGCTGGGTACCCACGTAGAGCAGGCCGGGTCCCTTGTCGAGCCGGACAGGCTTCGTTTCGACTTTACACATTTCTCACCGGTCACGCCGGAAGAACTCGAAAAAGTATCGGCGCTGGTAATGGACGCCATATTGGAAGGTTACGACGTCGTCACGCGCGAGATGCCTCTTGAAGAGGCAAAGAAGCTGGGGGCGATGGCTCTCTTCGGCGAGAAGTATGCCGACAGCGTCCGTGTTGTGAGCATGGGGGACTTTTCCATGGAGCTTTGCGGCGGCACACATTTGAGCAATACCGCGAAGGCCGGGATGTTCCGTATTATAAGCGAGTTCTCCGTGGCGGCCGGAGTGAGGAGAATAGAGGCCATTACCGGCCTTGCCTGCGCGGCCGAAATGGAGGAAGAGCGCAGGACACTGGACGGGCTGGCACAGATGCTCAAGACTTCTCCCACAGACGTGGAGGAGAAGCTCGGCCAGTGCCTGACGGAATTGAGAACTCTGCGCAAGGAACTTGAGAAGCAGCGCGGACAGCAGCTGAGCCGGATGGCGAAGGAGGTCCTCGAAGGCGCGGAAGATATTTCGGGATTCAAATTTGCCGCCGTGCGATGTGAAGCCCGCGACGCCGCGGAACTCAGGAAGATAGGCGATATCCTCCGGGATCTGGAAGACGGAGTCGCCGCTGTGCTGGCCATGGAAAATGATGGGAAGCTCACGTTCCTGGCGGTATGCGGCAGCAGGACGGTCAAAGCAGGACTCAAGGCGGGCGATCTCGTCAAAGCGGTCTGTGCGGCTGCAGGCGGCAGCGGCGGCGGGAAACCGGACAGCGCTATGGGAGGGGGCCGCAGCGTCGAACTCCTGGAAGAAGCCCTTGACTGCGCCGGTAAATTTGTAAAGGAAAAACTGGCCTGAACAGCTGTGACGGAAAGGGGATTACATCGATGAGCGATTGCCTGTTTTGTTCTATAGCGGCGGGGGAGATACCGTCAGATAAAGTGTATGAGGACGATAACGTACTTGCTTTTAAGGATATCGCTCCGAAAGCGCCTATCCATATACTTGTGATACCTAAAAAACATATCCAGTCCGCGGCCATGGTAAACAGCGGCAACTCAGTACTTGTGGCGCAGTGCTTTGAGGCAATAGCCGCCATAGCCGGGAAAATGGGGATAGATAATTTCCAGGTGCTGACCAACTGTGGCGAGGAGGCTGGACAAACCGTGCCCCATCTTCACTTCCACTTGTTGGCACAGAGGTCCGGGGACTTGACGGAAAAATGACCTTCGCGGCAGGAGCGGGTGCTTAGCCCGGAAGAACGGTACCCGGGAATTGTGTGTTTTGGCTGCGGCCGGGAGAATACCTTATAAGATCAACAGGGCTTGCCGATTCCATGTTCGGCAAGCCCTATTTTTCGGACGGGGCCGCGGACATTATAAAATGCTGCCGGCTTCCCATAATGTCACGGCGGACTGTGGAGCTGCCTTTCGCGCGGTGTGTGATCAAAACACGTGTACAGCGTGTGAGCGGGGACTTGCCCGAACAGTAGGGGAAGAGTATACTTGTACTGCCGGGCACGATCCAATTCCCGGCTATCTGACGAAAGGATCAAACAATATATGGACATAGAAGCATATTATGAACGAATAGGCTTCACAGACGGCGGATCTGATACAGACAGGCTCTATAGGCTCCACTTTGGGCACTGTACCCACATACCGTATGAAAATCTTGACGTGTATAACGGGGAGGACGTATCATTGGACCCGGAGGACCTATACCGTAAAATGGTGATAAGGCACAGGGGAGGATACTGCTTCGAGATGAACGGCATGTTCCACGCTGCGCTGACGGCGTCCGGCTTCAGAGCGTACGGGGTACTTACAAGGCTGAGCCTTGACGGCACTCCCGTAGGCCCGTATGCGCACAGAATGAACATTGTCGAGGCCGACGGGGTGAAATATATATGCGACGTGGGGTTCGGGGGAGACGGTTTCGCCCTGCCACTGAGGCTGGAGACAGACGTCGTCCAGACGGTAAGAGGTATTGATTACAGGGTGGTGCCCGGCACCGACCCCGCTATGGAGTATACGGTGCAGATAAGGCGTCCCGAGGGATTTCAGGACATGATGGGATTCGTGAACAAACCCGCCCGAGAGGCAGATTTTTCACTCCTGAGTTTTTACATGAACCGGAGCCCCCTCTCCAATTTCAGAAAGGGGATCAAAGTCAATCTCTTTACACCCACCGGCCGGATCTCGATGCAGGATATGTTCCTTACGGTCAGGAACGGTGACGATACGGACCGCAGGGAGCTGCGCCCGGAGGAAGTCCATCAGGCACTTATAGACAATTTCGGCCTGGACGTGACACTCAACCATCTGCCGACCTGCCAGGCTGAGACCCGGTAGCAGCGCTGAAGGCCGCGGCAGGGACGCAGTCGGCAGAGGGCAGACACAGCCCGGGCGATACGCAGAAAAAACAGTACCGCGGACATTTTCATGCCGCGGTACTATTTTTATTCGGTAAAAGCCGTTTGTCGGTATCCCCGCTGACTGCACAACGCAGACGCTGCGTCACGTGATGCGTGGGGAACAGCGGAGACCCGGATATCGATATTATTCCAGGCCGCCGATAATGACGACGTCTTTAAGGGCTCCGCCGTATTCGGCATCATAGAAGGCGTCGTTGATCTCTTCAAATTTATAGTAACGGGTAAGCATGGAGTCGATATCAATTATGCCATTGCGGTACATATCCATGTACTTGGGCATATCGCGGCGCAGGTTGACCGCGCCCATTACGCTTCCGGTGAGCCTGCGGCCGACGAGGAAGTCCATGAAGCACACGTCGTTCATCATTTCCACGTCACGGGTGGCGTGGCCGATCACGCAGACCTGACCCCAGGGGGCGCAGGTCTGAAGAGCCTGGACCTTGATCTTGCTGCCGGCGACAGCTACGATTACGTGGTCGGGGCCGAAGCCGCCGCAGATCTTCTTGGCCTCTTCAATGACGTCGCACTCTTTGGGGTTGATGGTATGGGTGGCGCCGACTTTCTTAGCCAGCTCAAGTTTGCTCTCGACCAGGTCGATGGCGATTATGGGGTCAGCTCCGGAGACCCTGGCGCCCTGAATGGCAGAGAGGCCAACGCCGCCGGTACCGAAAACGGCAAAGCTCTCGCCCGGACGGACCTGGCAGCGGTTGATGACCGCGCCGAAGCCGGAGATGAAGCCGCATGCAAGGGCTGAGCCAACTGCGAACGGGATGTCGTCATCCAGTTTGCACAGGCAGGACTCGGGGCAGTTGGTGTACTCAGCGAACCCGGTGGCGGTGGAACCCGTCTGAGTGGGGATCTCGCCGTTGGGACGGGTGTACGCGCTGGGCTGCTCAAATTTGTTGGGGGGCAGGTTCTCGCAGAACCAGGAGTGGCCGCTCATGCAGGGCATGCACTTGCCGCAGCCCTGACGGATGATGCAGGCCATTACGCGGTCGCCGGGCTTGACATAGGTCACGCCCTCGCCGATGGCGTCGACTATACCGGCTATCTCGTGGCCGGCCGTCGCACTGCCTTCAAACACGCCGTGCTCACCTTTTACGGAGTGGATATCGCTGTGGCAGATCGCGCAGGTCATTACCTTTACGCGGACCTCACCGGGCTTGAGATCGGCGATCTCGCACTCTTCAATGACAAAGGGGTCATTGAGCTTGGGGATTATTGCTACTTTACACTTCATATGCTTCTCCTCCAGAATATGTATTTCTTTGCATGTCTTTATCCGTCAATAATGAGCGCTTCTTTATTTAGATTTTAGCCGCCATTGAATCTGTTGTCAAGAAGCGAATGGAAAAATACGGCGTACGTGCGGGCACGGTCCACGGCCGGCTGAATCGCCGAAAAAACGGACGGGCAGCACGTCACGGGAAAAATATATATTAAAAACTAGCCGATTTTCTTTTTTATTATTGACATTGTTCTCACGTGTATGTTAAAATCATCAGGCTGATTGATTTGCGGGTGTAGTTCAATGGTAGAACACCAGCCTTCCAAGCTGGATACGTGAGTTCGATTCTCATCACCCGCTCCAATTCAAGAAGCGTTTGTTTTTATTGCGCGCCAGTAGCTCAGTCGGATAGAGCAACTGCCTTCTAAGCAGTAGGCCGGGGGTTCGAATCCCTCCTGGCGTACCATCATTCATATAGGGTGCTGCGCGGCGCGGCGTATATGGTGGGTGTAGCTCAGTATGGTTAGAGCGCCAGATTGTGGCTCTGGAGGCCGTCGGTTCGAGTCCGATCATCCACCCCATTTTTATTTGGGGATGTCGCCAAGCGGTAAGGCACGGGACTTTGACTCCCGCATTCGCAGGTTCAAGTCCTGCCATCCCTGCCAAATGACCCGCTAGCTCAGTCGGCAGAGCACCTGCCTTTTAAGCAGGGTGTCCGGAGTTCGAATCTCCGGCGGGTCACCAAAACCCTTGAAAACGGTTACGTTTTCAAGGGTTTTCTCTATATATGCCCTACGGGAGCGTTATGCATACAGCAGACTTTTCACAGGGACGGCTGTCTTTATACAATTCTATATAGAACTATATATTGAATATACTCGGGGGCTGCCCCTTTGGAAGGCAGCCCCTATGATCATGCGTTTCGATGATATGGACAGGCAAAACAGGCCGCAGCGGTATCAGCGGGCCCAGAATATCCAGCAGAAAACATATCCCACCAGGACTGCCGCGAATGTGAATGGGAGCCCGATACGCAGGAAGTCTTTTGTGGAAACGTCGTAGCCGTTTTTTTGAAGGATGCCTATACCGGCTATGTTGGCGGACGCGCCCACGGGGGTCAGGTTGCCGCCCAGGGTGGCTCCCACAAGAAGCCCATAGTAGAGGAGGTAGGGAGGGGACCCGGTCATCGCCGCTATGCCCTGCACTACAGGGAGCATGGTGGCCACATACGGGATATTGTCTATAAATGCCGAAAACAGCACGGAGAAAAACACGATGATGGTGTATACGATAAACAGGCTGTCTCCGGAAAGCCATACAAAGAAGCTGCTTATCTTGTCTATAAGGCCCACCCGGGTCACCGAACCGACCACTATGAACATCCCGCACAGGAGCAGGAGGGTCTGAAAGTCGAACTCCTTTGCGGTCTTTTTTATCAGATCGGTGTTCCCGCTTCGGAAGTACGAACGTATCAGACCTACAGCGCATAAAACAACGCATATCACCCCGTTCGTCACTTCCGGTTTGTTGGGAATAAACGAGGCGGATATGAGAAGTACGACTGTCGCAACAAGAAGGAACGTGGGGAACAGATCCTCGACCTGAGTGAGGTCGGGTTTTTCAATGGACCCTTTTTCATTCCTGAACAGGTAAAGGAGCACCGGTATCGTGGCGGCCGCGCCCAGTTCGACTGCCCAGAAAATACCCGGCCTGCCGTTCATCACTATGAAGTCCAGGAAGTCCATGCCGGCGTAGCCACCCAGCATAATGGAGGTGGTGTCACCGACCAGGGTCGCGGCTCCCTGAAGATTTGACGAGACGGATATGGAGATTATCACCGGGACGGGGGATACGCCTATTCGGCGGGCTATGACCAGCCCTATGGGGGCTACGATAAGCACAGTGGCGACGTTGTCCATAAACGCCGATATGAATCCGGAAAACACCGAAAGGGCCACCACGGCCATCTTGACGCTCTTCGTTTTCTGCAGCAGCATATCGGCCATCCGGTCAGGCATTTTGGAATCGATGAACAGGGTCACCATACCCATGGTTCCGGCTATCATCATAATGACGTTCCAACTGATGGCGCCGGGGGCTTTGGAGAGCGGCATGGCGCCCATTGCAATAAAGACCACTGCCGCTCCCAGGGCTACGTATGCCCTGTGCTTGGGCAGAAGGAGCAGCAGTATATATGTCAGCACAAAAACAGCTATTGCCGCGTAAAACATCGAAGGTCCTCCAGGCAATAATACTCAGTCGATAACGGTGATGGATTCAATAACAGGCTGGTTCTCGAAGAGTACTGTACCGTTGTCGTCCACCACAGGGGTATCCGCACATATGCGGTCTACTATCTCAATGCCTTCCGTGACTTTGCCGAAACCGGCGTAATTGCCGTCAAGGAACAGAGAATCTTTCTGAACGATAAAGAACTGCGAGGAAGCGCTGTCCATGGGTTTGGCCCTGGCCATGGATATCGTACCGCGCACGTGGGAGATGGGGTTGTCCACGCCGTTGGCGCTGAATTCCCCTTTGATATTTTCACTGCTGCCGCCGGAACCGTTGTGGTCCGGATCACCGCCCTGGATCATGAAGCCTTCTATTATCCGGTGGAATGTGAGGCCGTCATAGAAATGTTCATTGGCGAGTTTCAGGAAATTTGCCACGGTGATGGGCGCAGCCTTCTCATCCAGTTCCAGGGTGATCGTTCCGTAATCGCGCACCTCTATGGCAACATGGTGCTTATTGCTGCTGCACCCGCTGAGCAGCAGACAGATGGCGCAGAAAACAGCGGCAACCGCCGCGAATGCCTTTATCGGTCTCATATCTTTTTACCTCCCTCCGCGGACAGACCGCGGGTCGTTGCGTTTTTTTCAAGGAATCCGAAAAACACCGTCATGGCGGCGATTGCCCAGAAATATGCCATCATGTACGGCTCCTCGAATATGTTCTCATACAGGCAGTGTACCAGCACACCTGCCATACCGGAAAGCATACCGGAGCACATCACCGCTGCGGCGCGATCGGTTTTAAAAGTGCGGAAAATAGACCGCAGCGCGGTGAATACGTTGGAAAACATCATCAAAAGGTACGCGCCCAGCCCGGAATATCCCATCTCGACCAGGATGCGCATGTAGTAATTGTCCAGATAATAATACTGGAAGCGGGTCTCAACCTTGTTGTTCATAGCCACGGCGCCGCCGTAGCGGCCAAGCCCGAAGCCCAGGAAAGGATGGTCCTCATGCAGAAGCTTCATACCTATCGCCCATCTTGCCTGGCGGCCGCCGGCTGCGGAGGCCTCGGCAAACTGCTCGGTGAACAGGAACGCTATCCTGTTGTAAACGTCGGGGACACACATGGCGCAGGCTTCCCCGATCAACATGAGAAGAAGCAGTTTCCTGTCCACCAGGACGGAGAAGATCAATATGGCTACGCCCATGCCCAGCCATGCCCCACGTGAAAACGTAAACAGGCACGCAAAGCACATCACTCCGGTACACGCCCACGCTGCCAGTTTGAACTGAAGCTGTTTCGAGCTGTATGCCAGCGCGGCTGACATCGGAGCGAACATTACCATAAAGCTGCCCATTATGTTGGGGCTGCCGAAAATGGAATACACCCTCGTGCGTACCGCGACCTCCGTGGAGGTCTGCCAGTGGGACGGAATGGGCACCGCAGCGATAAACTGGTAAATGCCGTGAAGGGCTATAAGCACTGCCAGGATTATTAGGGCTCTGTACAGGGCAAACACCCTGTTCCTGTTGTCAAACAGGCGTACCAGCAGGAAAAACCAAAGCAGATATTGGACGGTTGCCCTGTAACCCTGAAACGCGATGTAGAACCTTGGGGAGATCACCGTCATAAGCGCCGCTCCCACGCCAAGGAACAGGATAATGGCCCCGTCCAGGGGCGTCGTTACGCTCTCCCTGGGGCGCGAAGAGAACATCCTGTCGCATATCGTGTACAGAGCGGTCAGGAACAGGAACGCCTCGTCCCATACGGAAGCCGCCGCGGACCAGGAAACAACGTCGCGCAGCGCCCAGTCTATTGGGAGATATAGGGCAAACAGATAGATTATTGTGGTACGGAGGCCGGGACAGAAAACCTCGCCCAATACCACGCTGCCTCTGACTGCCGCCGACCTCCTTATTGCTCGTAAGACCCTGACGGGCAAGCAGCCGTTCCAGACAGGAAGGAGAAGCCTTCCCAGGCGCCAGAGGGCGGCGTTTACCGAATCAAGGAAGCGCCGCAGAAGCGACGCGCCTGTCCACCGTCCGTCCGAGCCGAGCAAGCCCGAGAGCATAGCCCACAGCCGGCTGCGGGAAAACAGGCGGGATAACCGATCAGCCGGTTTTTTGCTGACGCTGGAGCCCCATATGCAGGACAGGGTTCTGAAAAAACGGGCTATCACACAGTTTTCGATGGCTGCGTTCATTTTTCAGACAGCTCCATGGAGATAATAATGCCGGTGATTTCTATGAACGACGTCTTTACTATGTGTTCCTTCCCCACGCGGACCTCCTGGGAGCCCACGGGGTACGTTATGGTGTTGCCGGGGACGTTGGCAGTGATAGTGAAATACATATCCACAGTGCCGGCCTCTTTCCCGGACTCGTACCGGAAGCTTTTGAGATATCCGTCCACATACGAACCGGAAGCGGTGAGGCGGGCGGGATATTCCGCGTTTTCCACCGCTGGGACGAGTTCGCTGTCCATGTCGCTGCATTTGACGACGTACTCTATCTCAGCCCTTCCCGTAACGGCGTTTGAGATCCTGTTGCCGGCTATTTTCCAAATGAGGGCAGCCGCGGCCAGAATGACAACGATCAGTACTATAAGGTCTATCACATTTATAACGCCGAAAAGCTTTCCCCTGTCGTCGATTATTTTTTTCAAATCGGGCCTCCTGTTTAATGATTTATGGCTGCCGTGCCGCGAAAAATTCCTTCTGTGTTGCACTGCAGCCTCTGTATATTGTATAATATTCTATCCTAATAGGCAAATGTTTTTTGCCCCGAGAGGGCGGGAGGGGCGCTGTACTCGAATGAAAGTTATTCACCTTATAAGCGGCGGAGATGTCGGAGGGGCAAAGACCCATGTCCACACGCTGCTGAAGGAACTCAGCCGGGAGATCCCGGTACTTTTGGTTTGCTTCAAGGCAGGCGATTTTGCCGAAGAGGCCGTAAAGTTGGGGATCAACGTGCTGGTCGTGGAAGACGGCTTCTTTGAAACCCTGAAGAAACTGGACCGCCTTATTGAGGAAGGTGGGTACGATATAGTCCACTGCCACGGCTCAAAGGCCAACATGTACGGCGCGATAATAAAACTCAGGCGGCGCGTCTGTGTGATAACCACCGTACACAGCGATTACAGGCTGGACTATCTTGGCAGGCCTCTCAGGCGGCTGACTTTCGGTGTTATCAATACCCTTGCGCTCAGGATGCTGGACTACAGGATCTGCGTATCGGACCATATGAAGAAGCTGCTCATCGACAGGGGGTTCCTGCCGGAGGGCATATTCGTGATCAGGAACGGCGTGGACCATTCGGCTCCTTCCGTGGCTGTGCCAAGGGGGGAATTCCTTGCCAGATACGGCATAAGCGAGGATTGTACGGTTGCAGGAATAGCCGCACGGCTGTCCCCGGTCAAGGATATAGGCACCCTGATAGACGCCTTCGCCGCGGCATCGCGAAAGCTGGAAGGCCTCAGATTGCTTATAGCCGGGGACGGAGAGGAGGAGGCCTCACTAAAAGAGCGCGCGCAGAGGAGCGGTGCAGCGGATAAAATAGTGTTTGCCGGTTGGCTGGGGGATATGGACAGCTTCTACAACGCCGTGGATATCAATACGCTCACATCCCTGTCCGAAGGTTTCCCGTACAGCATCGTTGAAGGGGCGAGAATGGGGTGCGCAACGGTCTCTTCGGACGTGGGCGGTATATATATGCTGATAAAAAACGGGGTGACCGGCTGCCTCTTCCAGCCCGGAGACACCGCAGCACTCTCGGAGATATTGGAAAAACTCGGGAGCGACAGCAGCCTCAGAAAGAGATTGGGAGAGGCTGCCCGCACCCTCGCCAGGGAAGAGTTTTCCCTTGACAGTATGCGTACCACCCAGCTTGAGATATACGATACGGTCCTCAGAAGGGCATCCCGGCATAAAGGAAAGAAGGATGGAGCCACGCTGTGCGGGGCGTACGGGCAGGGCAACTTCGGTGACGATTCTATAATGGAGGCAGTTACAAAAACGCTGCGCACCATAGACAGGGACATGCCTGTACGCGTCCTTTCAAGGAGACCGAAGGAGACTATGAAACTTCTGGACATCAGGGGCGTTCACAGTTTTGATCCCTTCGGTATAATAAAGGCTATGCTCCGCTCAAAGCTTTATATCAGCGGAGGGGGGACCCTTATACAGGATGTCACAAGCCTCAGGAGTCTGGCCTACTATCTTTTGAATATCATGACAGCGCGCCTTTGCCGCTGCCGGGTCATGATGTATGGCTGCGGTGTCGGCCCGGTCACTTCGGCATTGGGCAGGCGCATGACGGCTTTTGTCCTCAACCGATGCGTGGACCGCATTTCACTTAGGGAGCCTCACTCCCTCGGGGAACTCAGGAAACTGGGAGTCACCGTGCCGGACATAGAGGTGACAGCAGACCCGGCCCTCGTACTGTCTCCGGCTCCTGCAGGCGACGTGGACAGCACATTCGTTGAGGCAGGGATCCCCGTGCAGGGGGACTATATCGCTTTTTCCCTGAGACCGTGGGACGGAGTGGAGGAGCGCCTGGGCGACTTTGCTATGGCAGCGCGGTACGCGTATGAAAAATACGGCCTTTCCAGTGTGTTCATCCCGATAGACAAGGGAAGGGATATCCCGGTATGCCGCAAAGTTATGGAGCTTATGGGAGATGCCCCTTCATATCTTTTCGGGAACATCAGTTCCGCGGACGTCGCCATAGGCGTCATTTCACGGATGAAACTGATAGTATCCATGAGGCTTCACGCCCTCGTGTTCGCCGCTGGACAGTCCGTACCGGTCATCGGCGCTGTCTATGACCCTAAAGTGAGCTCGTTCCTGGACTATGTCGGCGTTAGCTGCCACGCCCCCCTGGGTGGGACGGACGCGCGGTTCCTGACCGAATGCATCGACAGGTGCCTTTCCGGACAGGAAGGACCCGGGGCGGCGGCAAAACTAATGGAACTGGAGAAACGGAACGGCGAGATCGCGGCAGAACTTCTTGAAGGGCATCCTTCCGGAACGCAGAATAAGGAGTGAGAGATAATGAAGCAGATAATATGTCTTTCCACGTCCCCGTGGCACCCATTCCCTACCAGAAAGCAGCAGGTGATGTCACGCCTCAGCGACGCGAGGATCCTTTATTTCAATCCCCCGGTAACTTATATCGCCAGGTTTAAGGATCGGTCTGCGGCAAAGGCGGCCAGAGAGTACAAAAAGGGCGGTGAAAGAGTAAAAGAAAATCTCACCGTCTATTCCCTGCCTCCGGTCCTGCCGTTTTTCAACCGTTTCAGGTGGATCAACCGCATAAACCAGAAGAGGCTCTCCAGATATATCAGCCAGGTTTGCCGCAAAGAGGAGGTCGACTCCGCGGCGCTGTGGGTATACTCACCAACCAGCGCGGATATACTGGATCATATGGCGTACAGGAAACTTGTATACGACTGCGTAGACAGGCACAGCGCATATCAGGGCTTTATAGATCCGAAAGTCGTCGACAGTATGGAGGAAGATCTGGCCTCGAACGCGGACGTCGTGTTCGCTACGGCGCAGGGACTGTATGACACGCTAAAAAAGTATAACGACAATACTTTCCTCATTCCGAACGGGGCAAACTACGACCTGTTCGCCGCGGCGCAGGAGCCTGCCCAGGCACCTGAGGCAATGAAGGACATCCCCCACCCCATATTGGGGTTCGTGGGCACCCTTCAGCCATGTATAGACCTCAGCCTGGTTGAGAGGGTGGCCAAGAGGAGGCCCGAGTGGTCCTTTGTACTTATTGGCTCTGAACTTCCCGGGGCCGTGCAGGATTCGCTGAGGAGTTACCCGAATGTACATTTTCTGGGACTGGTGGACCATAGGGAGCTTCCGGCGTATATTTCCCAGTTCGACGTCTGTCTGAACCTGTTCAGGGCCGATGACCTGTCAAAAGACGTAAGCCCCCTGAAGTTCTACGAATACCTTGCCACCGGAAAACCGATAGTTTCCACACAGTACCCGGAATAGGTGCTGGATTATGAGGGGCCCGTTTATATAGCGCACCTGCCGTCGGAGTTTGAGAGAAAGTGCGTCGAAGCCCTGGAAGAAACGGACCCTGCCTTCAGGCAGGAGCGTATACAGCGGGGCAAGGACAGCTCCTGGGACAGCCGTGTGCGCCGTATGGAGCGCATCCTCGAGGAGGAGGGTGTCTTTACCCGGGAGTGAGAGCAGATCATACAGCGTGCAAAATACTTGACAAGTGGCCGGATCGTCTATTATAATCTTATATAATCTTAAAGCATATATTTTATATACTTTCTGACTGAGCAGGCACAGCGCCGATTCGGACGTATGCCGGGCCGCTTTGCGGCAGTAGACAGGGTTTAAACACGTCTGCGGGACAGTAGATGTCATCCGCAGACGCGTTTTTATATGCGCGGATAAGGGGGAACGTCGATGTCTAAAAAACCAGAAGCTATCAAGGAAAAAGCCGTAGGTGACAAGGTACCGGACGAGAACGCCGTAATACGCAGGATCTCCCTGGTGGGAATAATAGGGAACGTGCTGCTCTCCGCTTTCAAGCTGTTCGCCGGTATATTCGGCAGATCCGGAGCGATGGTGTCCGACGCGATGCATTCAATGTCCGACGTTGCGGCAACGCTTATAGCGTATATCGGAGTGCGCCTTTCCAGAAACGAGGCGGACGAGTCACACCAGTACGGGCACGAGCGGTTTGAATGCATAGCGTCCATAGCGTTGGGCGTCATCCTGACGGTGACCGCGGTGGAGATAGGCAAAGTAGGCATAAAGAACATCGTAGGCGGCAATTACAGCGCCCTGGCCGTACCCAAGGCGATAACCCTTGTGGCGGCGGTGGTGTCTATAGCCGTTAAAGAGGGGATGTTCCACTATACGAAATATTACGCCAGGATCCTGGACAGCGCGGCGTTCATGGCGGACGCGTGGCACCACCGTTCCGACGCGCTGTCTTCAGTGGGTTCGTTCGTCGGCATAGCGGGGGCCATGCTGGGTTTCCCGGTGCTGGATTCCGTGGCCGGTGTGGTCATCTGCCTGATCATTCTTAAAGTTGCCTTCGACTGTATCAAGGACGCCGTGGTGAAGCTTCTGGACACGTCCTGCGGGAAGGAATTTGAAGAAAAGATCTCACAGTACGTCGGGTCTCAGGACGAGGTGGTGGACGTGGATATGCTCCACACCAGGATGTTCGGCAATAAGATATACGTGGATATCGAGATAGCTGTGGACGGCAGCAAAACGCTCTGGGAAGCTCATGAGGTGGCGGAGCGGGTACACGACAGTGTGGAACACGAGTTTAAAAACATAAAGCATATAATGGTCCACGTAAATCCTATAGAGTGCTGACCTGCAGAGATAAAATATCCGGGCCCCGGGAGCAATGCTCCCGGGGCCGTTATCTTGGATGCGGGTGCCGGTTTTTATCCGGTGTATGCTGCAGAAGAGCGTAGGGGAAAGTTTTCTACATTCGCATAGATGCGGAAGAAGAGGACCGCCTTCCGCGTCCGATCAGAACTCGGCCGAGCGCGGGGTACGGGGATAGGGTATGACGTCGCGTATGTTTTCCATGCCCGTCATAAACCGGAGCAGCCTCTCAGTGCCCATGCCGAAACCGCTGTGCACGCATGTACCGTATCTGCGCAGGTCAAGGTACCACCAGTAGTCCTCACGGCGCAGCCCCAGCTCGTCTATACGGGCTGAGAGCTTGTCGTACCGCTCCTCCCTCTGGCTGCCGCCGACGACCTCGCCTATCCCAGGGAACAGCAGGTCCGTAGCTGCTACGGTCTTGCCGTCGTCGTTCTGACGCATATAGAAGGCCTTTATCTCCTTGGGGTAGTCTGTTACGAACACGGGACGCTTGTAAATGACCTCCGACAAATACCTCTCGTGTTCTGTCTGTATACCACCACCCCAGGCGGGGGAGAGCTCAAAGCTTGCCCCGCTTTCCAGAAGCAGCCTTACAGCCTCGTCATATTTGACCCTGGCGTAATCTTCGGAGATGACAGTGCGGAGCTTCTCTATAACGCCCTTCTCGATGAAACGGTCGAAGAATTCCATTTCGTCGGGCGCGTTTTCCAGTACGTAGGAGATAACGTATTTTGTAAGCCCCTCTGCCGTATCCATAACACCTTCCAGATCACAGAAAGCCATCTCGGGCTCCACCTGCCAGAATTCCGCCACGTGGCGGGGAGTGTTGGAGTTTTCCGCCCTGAAAGAGGGGCCGAAGGTGTAAACGTTCCGGTATGCGTGGGCAAAGGGCTCAAGGTTGAGCTGCCCGCTTACGGTCATGAAGCTCTCGCGGCCGAAGAAGTCCTTGCTGTAGTCCACGGTACCGTCCTCGCTGAGAGGGGGGGAGGCGGGATCAATGGTGGTCACGCGGAAAGTTTCTCCGGCGCCTTCGCAGTCACTGGTGGTTATGCAGGGAGTGGCTACGTAGACAAATCCGTTATCGTTTAGGTATTTGTGTATCGCAAACGTCATAAGGGACCGCACGCGGAACACCGCGCTGAAGGTGTTGGTGCGCGGGCGGAGATGAGCGATGGTGCGCAGGTATTCAAAACTGTGCTTTTTCTTCTGCAGGGGATAGGTGCTTTCGGCTGCGCCGTCTATGGATATGCTGCGCGCGGATATCTCGAAGGGCTGCTTGGCGTCCGGGGTGACTTTTAATATACCTTTTACGGTAAGCGAAGAGCCCGTGGGGGTCTTGGATATCTCCTGGAAATTTTCCAGTTCCCTGTCAAATACTATCTGTACGCTCTTAAAGCAGGTGCCGTCGTTCAATTCGATGAAGCCGAAATTATTGGAGGCACGGGTGGTGCGCGCCCATCCTGCCATGGACACCGCCTGCCCGTCCATACTCCCGTAAGATTTGTAGAGATCACTGGCCAAGTTGTATTTTTCCATGCTGCCTGTCTTCCTTTCAGCCCGGCGGGGCTTCCTGCCCGGCCGCGGGTAAATTCCGGGTCCGTGCAAACGGGGAACCATGGCCCCGTTTGAGGACCTATTCTATATATTTTATCATTCTAATCACAGTCTGTAAACTCTTTTATCGCGCTGACGGCACACTTTATTCCGTCTGCGGCGGAGGACATTATACCCCCGGCCCAGCCTGAACCCTCGCCGCACACCCGCAATCCGGCGTAGGTACAGGTGAGGTCTGTGTCTCTCTCCAGCTGGACAGGGGAGGAACTCCTCGTCTCAGCCGCGGTCATGACCGCTTCCTCACAGGCAAAAATACTCAGCTTTTTTGCCAGGAGAGGGAGAGCCTCGCGAAGCGCCTGCGCCGCGAAAGCGGGCAGTACCGCATCTACGCTGCCAGGGCGAACTCCGGGCCTGTATGTGGGTTTGATGCTGCCCATCCCGGTGCTGGGCCTGCCGAGGAGGAAGTCACCCACCAGCTGTACCGGTGCCATATACCCGCCACCGCCTTCCGCATAGGCGGCTTCCTCTATGGAACGACGAAAATCAAGGCCGGAAAGCGGGTGTTCCGGCAGGTCCCATGGATCAACTGAAACCAGCAGCGCACCGTTGATGTTGTCACCGTCTCTGGCATAGGGGCTCATCCCGTTGGTCACAACACCTCCGGGTTCGTTGCCCGCGGCTATGACCTCCCCTCCGGGACATACGCAGAAAGAATAGACGGATCTGCCGCCGGGAAGATGCACGGCAACCTTATAGGAAGAATGGGGCAGCCCCATACGCACAGAGCGGCCGTATCTTTCACGGTCGAGCTGCCGTTGGCTGTGTTCTATGCGCACACCTACGGAAAATGGCTTTTTATGCATGCGAACACCCAAGTTCAGGAGCATTTCATACACTTCCCGGGCGCTCTGGCCGGGGGCCATTATCAGGCTGCGGCACGGCAGTTCGTATTCCGTTTCGGGACCGCACACAAGAAGCGAGCGCACCGCGCCTCCGCCCACGGATATGTCTTTGAGCGTGTGGCCGAACCGTATGTCGCAGCCAAGACCGAGCAGCTTTTTCCTCAGGCCGGCACATGTTGTACGGAGCATATCGGTGCCTATGTGGGGCTCGGAATTCCAAAGTATCTCTTCCGGGGCGCCGTTTTCCGCGAGCTCCCGGAGTATGGAGAACAGATACGGGCTTTTTATCCCGGTGTGGAGTTTTCCATCCGAGAAAGTACCGGCGCCGCCTTCCCCAAACTGTATGTTGCTCTGCAGGGACAATATGCCGCCGTTCCTCATGGCGTCTACGTCGCGGGCGCGGTCTTCAACCCGTTTTCCGCGCTCTAGCAGGATGCAGGGTGCCCCGGAGCGGCACAGGGTAAGTGCCGCGAACAGCCCCGCAGGTCCCGCGCCGACCACTACGGGCGCCGGTTCCGGGGCGCGCCGGACCGAGGGTAGGACAGGGGGCGCGGTAGGGGAGTATTCACTTACGTTTCCGCCCCGGTGTGTACCGAGGACGGTACTGTCATCAGCTGTGGAAACAGCAAGGGTGATCACATACTTAACGCCGGACCGGTGCCTTGCGTCCACGGCGCGGCGAATGAGTTTTACTTCTTTAACGTCGGACCGGGCGATATCCAGAGCCTCCGAGGCGATGCCCGCGAGGTCCTGTTCCCTGCCAGGATCGACCCTTATGTCTTTAATAAGCAGCATGGCGCCTCCCGTCATCGATGCGGGGCCGGGGATCTGAACCCCATGACCCTGTTGGCTATAAAGCAATAATAAAGGCTGCGGCGGAACAATACAACGGTAAAATGATCAATGAACGGTTTTTTCCGCGGCGAAACAGCATTAAGTAGACTTTTTCATGACCCGGTGCTATACTTGGGGCACAAAACACACCGCATCCCCGGGTGAAAACAGCCTATCCGGGCAGGGCGATGCATACAATGCGGGCCGGAACGCGCCGGAGCGGAAGGGTGGCCCGTCAGGAGGATTACACAGTGGTAAATGTTGTAGGACTGGGATATATAGGGCTCCCTACGGCGCTTATGATGGCTGCCCACGGCGTGGAGGTGACGGGGACCGACCTCAGCGCGGAACTGGTCGGCAGACTTCGCGCGGGGGAAGTGACGTTCGACGAGCCCGGGCTCAGGGAACTGTTCGACAGCGCCGTATCCGGGAAGATAGATTTCTCCACGCAGGTATGTCCGGCGGAAATGTACGTGGTGGCCGTACCCACACCGTATGATAAAAAGAGCAAAAAGGTCGACGCGTCGTTTGTAACGGCCGCGGTGGAATCCGTATTGGACGTGTGCCCAAAAGGCTCGATTATAGTGATAGAGTCCACCGTCAGCCCCGGAACCGTGGACAGGAGCGTGCGGCCCGCAGTTGAAAGGCGCGGGCTCAGGTGCGGCGAGGACGTCCACCTTGCCCACGCCCCGGAGAGGATCATCCCCGGGAATATGGTATATGAACTCGTTAACAACTCACGCACGATCGGAGCGGACAGTCCGCAGATCGCGGAACGCGTGAAAGACGTATACTCGTCATTCTGCCGCGGAGAACTGGTGCTCACTGACATTCGCACAGCCGAAATGACAAAAGTTGTGGAGAACACTTACCGGGACATAAATATCGCGTTTGCGAATGAACTCGCAAAAATCTGCCGCAGCGACGGGATGGATGTCAACGAAATAATCCGCATCGCCAACAAACACCCCAGGGTGAATATCCTGTCCCCGGGGCCGGGAGTGGGAGGGCACTGCATATCAGTGGACCCGTGGTTCCTGGTGGGCGACTATCCGGGGCTGGCAAATATTATATTGGCAGCCAGAAGGATAAACGATTCAATGCCGGAATTTGTTCTGGAGCGTATGCACGACATTATGGAACAGAACGGCATTACAGACACCTCCAGGGTCGGCCTTTACGGGCTGACGTATAAGGAGAATGTGGACGATGTCAGGGAGAGCCCCACGCTCCAACTGCTGGACTGCATGCACAGGCATCTGGCGGGAGGGGTAAAAGTGTATGACCCGTGGGTGAAACGGGATATTACCGCGGACCAGTACCATGACCTGGACAGATTTCTGTCCGACGTGGACATGGTAGTGATACTGGTGGGACATGACGAGATAAAGCAAAACATGGAAAAGCTGCGTGGAAAAACGGTTTTCGATACACGCAGAGTCTGCGCCCTGCCCGGGACGTATTATCTCTGAGAGAATTTAACCATAAACATTGACGGGACAGAGGGACTGTGATATTATTCTTGGTAAAGAATAATGACGGTCTGTTATCCAGCCCGGCTTTTGCGCCATGACCCGGTCATGTCATGTACATAAGCCCGTTTCCCTCGGGCAGAGGATAATGTTCCTGCCGCGTTCCGGCAGGAGACGGTCAATTCCCCTTTCTGCGGATGCTGTCCGCAGGGGGCCGCCGCGCGTGTTCGCGGCGGCCCCTTTTCGGATATGATGTATGGATGTATAGATGAACGCAGGACGTACTGCCGCAGAAAACAGACACGGCAGAGATAAATATGGATTATTCCGGAAACTGCTGTTATACTTGCAGTATGATCATCAGGCAGGAGCTGTCCTGCAAGGCGTTTGACGAGTACCGGAAAGGCGGAGAATTAAATGGCATTCAAGTATCCACATCTGTTTGAGCCGATCACTCTGGCGGGAAGGCTGTACCGCAACCGCATATTCGCGTCTCCGACGGGATACCAGAACATGACGTGCGACAATATCCTCCCACCGGGAGCTGCCGCTTATTACGAGAGGAAAGCCATGGGAGGGGCCGCATCGGTGGCAACCTGTGAACTGATAGTGGACTCCCGTCTGGGGAGGGGAGGCGTGAATCAGACGTGCATCGACGACCCGAGAGCGGCGAACCCCCTCTGCCGGATAGCAAATGCGGTCACGACGCATGGGGCGGTGGCTGCAGCCGAGCTCCAGCACGCCGGCATGTACGCGAACAGGGACCTTTCGTTCTTCGGGGCAGCGTCGAGAGGCGAGGCTTACGCTCCCGTGGAGAGGGAACTGGACGGAGTGCTTATCCCCGAAATGCCAGAAACCGTAATAGAACAGATCATAGAAAAATTCGCCCATGCTGCCGCAGAGGCGAAAAGGTTCGGTTTCGGCGCGATACTTATCCATGCCGGGCACGGCTGGCTGCTGCACCAGTTTTTGTCGCCGCTGAACACAAGGAAGGACAGATGGGGCGGCCCAGATATAGAGAACAGGGCGAGGCTTACACTGGCAGTATGTGAAGCGGTCAGGAAAGCAGTGGGTCCAAGATTCCCGATAGAGGTCAGGATAAGCGGGGCAGAGGGTTTCGAAGGGGGATTCGGCCTGGACACATCCGTGGCGCTTGCCAAAATGCTTGACGGAAAGTGCGACCTGATACACGTCTCCGCGGGAAACCATGAGGTGGAAGAAGCTTTTCCCGTGTCACACCCGGGTATGTTCCTGGATGAGGGATGTAACGTGGTCTATGCCGCGGAGATAAAAAAACACGTGTCTTCGCCTGTGGCCACTGTGGGCGCTCTTGGCGATCCTGAGATGCTGGAAGAAATAATCGCTTCGGGCAAGGCCGACGTGGTAGAGATGGCAAGGGCGCTGCTGGCGGACCCGGACCTGCCGATCAAGCTGAGGAGCGGGCGGGAAAATGAAATAAACAAGTGCCTGCGGTGCCTCAACTGCTTTTCCTCGGAACTTACATGGGGAGAACCCTATTGTTCCATCAACCCGGAGACCGGCAGGGAGCTTGAGATGAAATATGGGGAGAGCCCATCACGCAGACGCAGAGTACTTGTGGTCGGAGGAGGGATCGGCGGTATGCGCGCCGCCCTCACTTGTGCGCAGAGGGGGCATGAGGTGGTCCTGTGCGAGAAAAGCGACCGGCTGGGGGGAGCTATAAGGTGTGAGAAGGACGTGCCGTTCAAGAAGGACCTGGAACTGTATATCACACGGCAGGAGCAGGCTTTGAGACAAAGCGGGGCGGAGATACGTCTCAACACGGAGGTCACCGGCGAAACTGCAGAACAGATAAAACCGGACGTAATAATTGCTGCATTGGGAGCGAGGCCTGTAAAACCTCCGGTGGAGGGCATAGACCGCGACAACGTTCTCGGGGCTGCTGAAGCATATGCCCATCCTGAAAAAACCGGCAGAAAGACGGTCATAATCGGAGCAGGCCTGGTTGGTCTTGAACTGGCAGTGTACCTGGCCATGAAGGGCAGGGAGATATGTGTTCTTGAGATGGAACGGGCGATCAATGACGGGGGGAATTTCCTCCACGCCATAGGGCTGCGGCTGGAACTGAAAAAGAGGAACGTGCGGATAATGCTCTCGACCGTGGCGGAGAAGATCTCCGACGGTGAAATACTCTGCCGAGGGCCTGAGGGCGGGTTCAGCCTTGAGGCAGACACCGTGATATACGCGGCCGGTCAAAAGCCCCTGAGGGAAGAGAGCCTGGCTTTGAATTACTGCGCTCCGGAGTTTTATATGATCGGGGATTGTGTCGAGCCCAGGAACATGGCGTCGGCCAATGCGGAGGCTTTTACCATAGCTCGCGATATAGGAAGGTCGTGAGCACGGTCACATCAGAGACAGCAGCTTGTGGACATCGCTCTCTTTCGTGGCCCAGCTGACGGCGAAGCGCACGACGCTTGAACTGCTGTCGAAGCGTTCCCAGTAAGAATAAGTGGCGTCTTTTGATATCTCGGAGAGTTTGGCGTTGGGGACAACGACCATGACCTGGTTCGTGGACGACTCGGTAAAGATCCTGTATCCTTTTGCTTTCAGGCCGTCTCTGAGACTGTCTGCCAGCAGATCGGCATGTCTGGCGATATCAGTATAGGTATCGCCTTCAAGGAGCGCTTCAAACTGCAGCCCCAGGAGCCATCCTTTGGCGGTCACAGCCCCGTGCCTTTTCATCAGCGTGAAGAACCCGCGGGAACGTTCGGCATCCGGGAAAACCACGGCTTCCCCGAAAAGGGCTCCGACCTTGGTGCCGCCTATGTAAAAAGCGTCGCACAGACTCGCGATCTGCTCGAGCGACAGGTCACTGCCCCTGGCGGCAAGCGCGTAACCGAGGCGCGCTCCGTCCATATACAGGGACAGGGAGTGCCCGCGGCATACCCGGTGCAGTTCCTCCAGTTCGCCAAGGCTGTAACTTGCGCCGTATTCTGTGGGATGGGAGATGTATACCATTCCGGGCTCCACCATGTGTTCATGTGTGGGATCGGAAACAAATGCGTCCATATATGCGTCTATATCCGAAGGGGACAGTTTCCCATCCGTATGGCTCAGCGTAAGTATCTTGTGGCCGTAAGCCTCTACCGCGCCTGCCTCATGGACGTTAATATGCCCGGTATACGCGCTCAGGACGCCCTGATAATTCTTCAGAAGAAAGTCGATAACGGTGGCGTTTGCCTGTGTGCCCCCAGGAAGAAAATATACAGCAGCACCCGGGCAGCCGCATAACTGGCGGATCCTGTCGGCCGCGCGACGGCAGTAATCGTCCGAGCCGTATCCGGGGTTTTTGTCGTAATTCGATCGTTCAAGGCACTCGAGAATAAGAGGATGTGCGCCTTCCATATAGTCACTGTCAAAATGGAGCATTTATATTACCTCCCGGAATGATCCCCGGTTGCGGGGATGTTGACTGTTTCGGAAAAGCGGTTTAATTACGCAGTAATGATTATAGCATATTTTTTGCCAAATAATAAACCATGAACAAATACATTGACGGCAGGCCGGACGGCGTTAAAGGGACGGCGACCGGGAGGAAAACGGGTACTGCGAACGCGGTCACTTGATCTGATGACGCTGACAAGTTCCCGGGAGACCTTGATGTGTATGACGGCAAGCTCCGGTTTGCTGGCGCCGCACCGTGAGCGCCCTGCGGAACAGTGAAAGGAGACGGAAGCAGCAGTGCGGGAAATACCTGGCGATACGGACAATACCCTCAATAACGATCTTAACAGGCATACGGCCGACCGCCCGGAGACGTCGGACGGGAGTTTAACTTGCCCCGGCGACTTGCCGGAAGGCGGACTGCCACGCATACGCAGATCCTTTTCAAGGCTGGGGTTCGGCCTGCTTTTGATGCACGCGGTCTCCTTGGTGGGTCAGGTAGTGCTGAGCGCCATTTTAAACGTGTTCTTCCCGGGGTGGTCGTCGGTGCAGTGGCTTGTGTGGACGGTCCCATTTGTTCCTATGTACCTTATCGGGCTGCCTTTGGCTGTCAGGGTGATGCGCAAAGTGCCGGCCTATGCGCCGGGGAAACAGAGCATCAGTGCCGGTGAGTTCATCGTTATCGCCGTGGTGTGCGTGTTTATGATGTATGCCGGCAACGTCGTCGGACTGATGGTCAATTCCCTTATAAACAGCTTCAAAGCAGAGGTTGCGGCCGATCCCGTTACCGAACTCCTTTCCGGCGACAATTCGGCTGCAAAGATAATCGTAGCCGTAGTTATAGGCCCCCTTGTGGAGGAGTTCGTTTTTCGCAGGCTCCTCATAGACAGGATGAGGATATACGGGGAGCGGATGGCGGTATTCACCACCGCGGCGCTGTTTGGGCTCTACCACGGGAATTTTACTCAGATGTTCTACGCTTTTGCCCTGGGACTGGTGTTCGGATATGTGTATATCAGAACAGGCAGGCTCCGCTTTAGTGCGGGGCTCCATATAGCGGTAAACTTTTTCGGCGCCGTTGTAGCTCCGGAACTGCTCAGACACGCGGACATCCCGTCCATTCAGGACGCTCTGACACTGGGGCCGGACGCGCTGTTGGATACGATCACGCCGTGGACCGCAGCGTATGCCGCGTACGCATTCCTGATTTTTGGCCTGTCTGTGACGGGGCTCGTGCTGTTGTGCGTGTACAGAAAGCGGATCTGCTTTGGCAGCGCCCGGTGGGAGCTTGAGGCCGGGACAAGGTTCAAAACTGTTTGGATAAACGCCGGGATGGCGCTGGCAGTACTGTTTTGCCTGGCGCTCACGGTGGTGAATTCGGTGCTTTAGCGGCACCGTATGGAGAATAAAACGACCTCTGCGAGATTAAATATGCTTCGCAGAGGTCGTTTTATTGTCAGCACGCGCCTTACGCGTCACAGCAGCTTCCTGAAATACAGCCCCCTCGTACGCCGGAAATCAGCGTCCTCCCCATTCATGAAAAGCCCGGTGATATGCCGGCACTGCCCCGGAGTTTCAACGGTAAACCAGAGCGTATGGATATCAGCGCCAGGAATCGTCCCGCGGTTGACGTACAGGGGGACGCAGTTCAAAAGTTCGCTGTAGGCCTTCGAGCGGCAGAGCACGCGGAAAGTCTCTCCCTTCCTGTCTTTTAGCTCAAAAGATCCGCCGCATTTTGAACACCCTCCCAGATGGGAACCGGGGCAGGCCCGAAATTTCATGAGGGGAAGGTAACCGTATGCCACCAAAGCCCTGGGGAGGAAGCCGCCCAGATCCTTCAGCTGTTCCATGGAGATCTCGGGTGAGACGGTAAAATCCGTCAGCTTCAAAGCTGCAAGCTCTTCGGCGCTTATGCCATTGAGTATGTTGAGGCCGACGCCGCCGTGTACTTTCATCCCCGCTTTTAAGGCCGCCCCTGCCGTTCCCAGAGTGTCGGCGTACACGTCCGTTATACCCAGGTCCGAAAGCGCCGCGAGATCCCTGGCCAGACCGGCTTCTCCCAGGGGAAAACAAATTGCCGGAAGTTCCGCTGTGAGGCGGCTGCCGAAGCGCCGGACGAGTTCCGGTTCCGCGAGGATGGCACGGTGGGGCGGAACTATCTGAGCTTCCCATGGGACGTCAAACAGCTGGCCCGGATGCTCAAAACGGAGCCTCACCATGGGGTCGGGGGCGGCCTCGTGGGGGGATACCACCACAGCTGACGGTGTGAACGGAGCCGGCAAAGGAACGCTTCTGGCCGTGTCAAGCCGGTCAAGCGCCTCCCTGCGCATGCGGTTGAGCTCTGAAAGCCGGACGGTAGAGCCACGTTCAATATGGGTCGTGAGGTCCCTCAGCCTGTACTGAGTGCCTCCCATGCGCTCAAGGCTCTTTCTGGCGGTTTCGGGGTCCATATCAACGTTGACGGATGCTTCACTCATGGGGCCCGTCACGCGGATGCTATGATTCCCGTCACTGACTGTAAGCAGGACCGGGCGTCCCCGGGAGACATCCAGGGTCATATCGACGTTCTGACTGCGCAGTTCATCCTTATACAGGCCGGAGAGCTGTTTCAGTATGGGCTGCGCGGCCTCCACGTCCTCTTTGGTGCGGCTGCCAAACATCGAGGCGTCGCGCCTGCCCCTCAGGTATCCGTCTGTAAAACCGCTTCTGGAAAAAACAGCTTTGAGGGACTGAAGGTCCGGCTCTTTCCCATCAAGCACTTTCCGACAGGCGGTGACAGCGGCAGCTACATACTCGGGGCGTTTCATTCTGCCTTCGATCTTTACCGATTTTACCCCTGCCGCTATGAGTTCCGGCAGGGCCTCAATGTGAGACATGTCTTTTAAGGACAGGGCGTTATGGGTCCGGCCGCAGGCGAAGTCCAGCCTGCACGGCTGTGCGCACAGGCCCCTGTTCCCGCTCCGCCCGCCGATTATCGAGGACAACAGGCACAGACCGCTGGCACCTACGCACAGGGCCCCATGCACGAATACTTCGACCTGGAGGGACGTGTTTCTGCATACTTCCCGTATCTCTTCAAGGGTGAGTTCCCTGGCGAGGATCACCCTGCGGAAACCGAGCTTTTCCAGGACCGAGCATCCCGCGGCGTTGTGCACGGCCATCTGAGTGGAGGCGTGCATCTCCAAAGAGGGGCAGCATTCCCTTATAATATGCGCCGCGGCCAGGTCCTGGACGATCACCGCATCCACTCCGGAGGAAGCGATCTTTTCTATTTCCTTCTCAAAATCAGGCAGTTCCCTGTCTGTCAGAAGAGTGTTTACCGTGACGTGGACCCTGACCCCCCTGGAATGGCAGTATGCCACGGCGTCTTCCAGACTGTTTTCGGAACCAAAGTTTTCCGCATTCCTGCGCGCGTTGAAACTGCCGGTGCCCAGATACACGGCGTCGGCGCCGCACCTGACAGCGGCGGCAAGCTGCTGCGGCCCGCCTGCCGGAGCAAGTATTTCAACGGTGTTTATTGACATGGTATTACCTTTCCCGGACGACGCCGGTCCTTCGATCTGTTTTTGTATATTATATGCATATGATTTTAGCAGTTGGGAGCAAAATGTACAATGGGTTTGTTATTGTTATATTGCATTTACCCAAGGAATAATATATAATCACTTGGAATATAAAACAGAAACACCCATCCGACCGAACCGACAATTCAATACTGAAAGCGTCCGGTGCCGCGGTCCCGTATAAGGGACTGCGGATAATAGGAAAACAGGTGCAAGTCCTGTGCGAACTCGTCACTGTAATTGAGGAGCTTGCCGCGATAGTTTTAAACAGCCACTGGCCTATGGCCGGGAAGGCCGCGGCATGCGATGAGCCTTAAGTCAGGAAGCCTGCCGGTCGTTGGTACTGGGATCCGGTATCCCAGGCTGCGAGTTTTGAGCCGTACCGAATTGCAGTTTTATGGTATGCTTTTTGCTCAAACAGTAAAAAGCATTTTTTTATGGCATTGGGCCGCGTTTGGTTCCCATAGCACCGTGACGCACTATTTCCCAGAGGGACCCTGCGAAACGGGGAACAGACCAAAAGGTCCTTCTGACCTGACCATATGCAGAAGGCGGTCCGAGTACTCGGACCGCCTTTTGGAAAGGCTCCGGCAAGACAGCGACAGTGAAGTTTATAGTACATGATGTGGTGCGGCCGTCGATTCGTGCGGCAGGCGGGCACTGTCATCTATATAAGGCGGAAATGTTCTCTTCGCCATATATATGCGCATAATAGGGGATAGTCATATGATAAAAAAAATAATGTCAGTTCTTCTGGCCGCGGCGTTATTACTGTCGCTGGCTGCATGTTCGGCAGGTGATCCCGGGAACGGCGGCGCTCAGGGGGATCAGTCTCAGAGTGAACAATCACAAAGCGGGCAGCCGCAGGCCGAACCGAGCCAAAGTGAACAGCCCCGAAACGAAACTCCACAGAGCGAACCTCCGCAGGCCGAACCCGCTCAGGAGCCCGTATCGGAAGCCCCGGAGTGGTCTTCTCTCTCTCCGGAGCGGACGATGGAGACAGAATATGCCGAACAGTTTACCGTGGATTATTACCAGGGCGGGTATAAGCTGATCAGTACCGGCGACGGCAGCCGGTACCTTGTGGTGCCCCAGGGAGCCCAGGTGCCGTCCGGGCTGGATGGGTCTGTAAGGATCATTAAGCAGCCTCTCAAAATGATATACCTGGCGGCGACTTCCGCCATGGCCCTCTTTGACAGTCTGGACGCTCTGGACGTTATCGGGCTGGTCGGTACGAAGGCTGAGGGATGGTACGTCGAGAACGCCGCGGCGGCGATAAATGCAGGTAAGATGGTTTTTGTCGGCAAGTACAGCGAACCGGACTATGAGGCTCTTTTGGAGTACGGCTGCGACCTCGCAATAGAATCCACCATGATACTTCATACCCCTAAGGTACAGGAGATGATAGAGGATATAGGGATACCGGTTTTCATTGACCGTTCCAGTTACGAATCCCATCCCCTGGGCAGGACGGAGTGGATAAAGCTGTACGGCGCCATGGTGGACAAAGAGGAGCAGGCCGAACAGTTTTTCAGGTCGCAGGCGGCTCAGATTGAGGAGCTGGCAGGGCAGGAGAACAGCGGTAAGACGGTGGCTTTCTTTTCTGTGAGCACGAGCGGAAAAGTCAACGTGCGCAGTTCCACCGATTACGTGCCGAAGATGATCGAACTGGCCGGAGGGAAATACATCTTCGAAGATCTGACAGAAGAAGACAGCGCCAGATCCTCGTTGACGATAACCATGGAGGACTTTTACGCCACAGCGGTGAACGCGGATTATCTTATATATAACTCGGCCATCGACAATCCCCTGAACAGTATGGACGACCTCATGAGCAAGAGCCAGCTTTTCGCGGACTTCAAAGCGGTAAAGGAAGGGAACGTCTGGTGTACGGGAAAACAGCTGTACCAGGCCACAGATATAGTCGGGAACTTTATAACTGACATTCACCGCATGCTCACAGGTGATACGGAGGGCATGACGTTTATTTACAAGATAAACTGATTGCGCACAAGACGAGAGGGGGTCCGGTATGAAGGGCAGGGAAGACGGATTTTTCGGGCAGACGTTTCGCCGACGACTCAGGTACGAACTTGTTTTCATAGTGCTTATTGCCGCATTCTGTGTAATAACGGTACTCAATATCAATATAGGCAGCGTACCGATACCGGTAAAAGAGATCCTGCGTATAATATTCGCGGGAAAAGCCCAGGCGGAGGGCGTGACCCAGGCTGGCATAATATGGAAGATAAGGCTTCCCAGGATACTGATGGCGGCTATTCTGGGCGACGGCCTGTCACTGGCAGGTTTCCTCCTCCAGACTTTCTTTGCGAACCCTATAGCGGGGCCTTTTGTCCTGGGTATATCATCCGGGGCAAAAATGGTGGTCGCACTTACAATGATATATTTTCTGAAGGTTTTCAATACCGTATCTTCCGCGACACTGATCATTGCGGCGTTCATAGGGTCCCTGCTTTCCACGGGCTTTATTCTGCTTATTTCCCGCAGGCTCCGGCAGATGTCCACGCTCCTTGTAGCGGGTATCATGGTCGGTTACATCTGTTCAGCCGTAACGGATTTCATAGTGACATTCGCTGACGATTCGGATATAGTTAACCTCAGGGGCTGGTCGCTGGGAAGCTTTTCCGGCATGAGCTGGGAGAACGTATGGGTGGCTCTGGGAATAATCGGAGCGGCGTCTGTCGCGGTGTTTTTTATGTCAAAGCCCATCGGGGCGTACCAGCTGGGAGAAAATTACGCCCAGAGCATGGGGATCAACGTAAAGCTGTTCCGGGTGGCCCTTATAATACTCTCCAGCGTGCTGTCGGCCTGCGTAACGGCTTTTGCCGGCCCCATCTCATTCGTGGGCATCGCGGTTCCCCATCTTATAAAGAGGTGTCTCAACACTTCGAAGCCGATCGTTGTGATACCGGCTTCTTTCCTTGGGGGGGCTGTGTTTTGTATGGTCTGCGACCTTCTGGCAAGGACCCTGTTTGCACCCACGGAGCTTAACATCTCAACCGTGACAGCCGTGTTTGGGGCCCCGGTCGTCATCACCATGATGATAAAGCGGCATAAGGAGAAATGAGGATGGCGGAATACTATTTTCAGACGCGCGGGATGTGCGTGGGTTATTCCGGGAACGTCCTCATAAGGGACATCACGGTGGATGTGGAAAAAGGGGAGATAGTGACCCTCATCGGCCCTAACGGTTCCGGAAAATCAACGATACTCAAATCTATCACAAAGCAGCTCCAGACCATTGCCGGTACGGTTTATATAGACGGGCAGGACCTTGCGTCCCTGCACTACAGGACTCTGGCCACCAAAATGTCAGTGGTACTTACGGAGCGGATGAAACCTGAACTCCTTACGTGCCGTGACATAGTTTCCACAGGAAGATATCCCTATACGGGCAGGTTGGGATTCCTCACTGAGGAGGACGATGAGAAAGTTAAAAGCGCCATGGAGAACGTACACGTACTGGAGCTGGCAGACAGGGATTTCAACGCCATAAGCGACGGTCAGAGGCAGAGGGTGCTCTTGGCCAGGGCAATTTGTCAGGAACCGGAACTCATCATCCTGGACGAGCCTACGTCATTCCTCGATATCAGGCACAAGCTTGAACTGCTGGGTATTCTTCGTTCCATGGCGAAGGAGAATGATATAACGGTCATTATGTCCCTTCACGAGATAGACCTCGCGCAAAAAGTATCGGACAAGATCCTTTGCGTTAAGGGAGACACGATATATCGTTATGGGACACCGGATATCGTGTTTGATGAGCAGACAATCAGTGAACTCTATGAACTTGAGAAAGGATGTTACGATCCCCTCTTTGGCAGCGTGGAGCTTCCGAGACCGGAGGGAGAGCCCCAGGTGCTGGTCGTATCCTCAGGGGGCCGCGGGATCCCGGTGTACCGCAAGCTCCAGAAGGAGAATATACCTTTCTGCGCGGGGATACTCTATACTAACGACGTGGACTATTCCGTGGCCCGCTCCCTCGCGTGTGAAGTAATAAGCGAGAGGCCGTTCTTTCCCATCTCGGAGAGCGCACTGGACAAAGCCTTGAAGATGGTGTCGGAGTGTCGGTACGTCATTGACGCCGGAGTGGACATAGGAGAGACAAACTCACGAATAGCAAAGGTGCTCGACGCTGCGCGGGCAGCGGGGAAACTGCACCGAGAGACTGATAGTATTGAAAGATGACAGAGTTTATCAAGTGGAACACAGTCGCGCTGATAATCGGCTTCCTGATGGATCTGGTAATAGGAGATCCTGAAGGGTGGCCCCATCCCGTTATTTGGATAGGCAAATACATCTCTTTTGCCGAGAAAAAACTTCGCGCAAAGGGCGGTGACCTCAGGAAGTCGGCGTTGATACTCACCTCTTCCACGGTGCTTTTAACAATGTGTGTTACTGCCGCGGCGCTGTGGCTTGTGTCGCTCCTGGGGCGGTGGCCGTATGTGGTGGGGATGAGCATCATATGCTGGACCGCACTGTCTGCGAAAAGCCTCGCCAGAGAGGGCAGGGGAGTTGAAAGAGCCCTTGAAGTTTCCCTTGAAAACGGACGCGTACAGGTGGGGCGCATAGTCGGAAGGGATACAGCCCGGCTTTCGGAAACAGAGATACTCAAAGCCACCGTCGAGACAGTGGCAGAGAACACCACCGATGGGATCATAGCCCCCATGCTCTGTATGTTTATCGGGGGGCCTGTGCTTGCAATGGGGTTCAAAGCCGCCAGCACCCTGGATTCGATGGTGGGGTACCTGGACGAAAAGTACAGGGACATAGGCTGGAGCAGCGCGAAATTGGACGACATGTTAAATTATATACCGGCCAGGATATGCGGCGTGCTGATGTGTATTTCCGCTGGGATATGCTCCCTTGATCTCAAGAACGCTTTTCGCATCATGGTCCGGGATCACGCCAATCATCTCAGCCCGAACTGCGCATGGAGCGAGGCCGCTGCTGCGGGGGCTATGCATATCATGCTGGGCGGCGCACATGAGTATTTCGGGACCGTGATAGAAAAACCGACGATAGGTGACGATGACAGGGAGATATGCAGGCAGGATATAGGCAGCATGATCTGCCTGATGTACGCCACCGTCTGCCTCGCCGCGGCGCTGCTGGCACTGGCCGCGGTATTAATATGACAACGTATATGTCTAATAATTCAGGAACACCACGGTGAGGACATGAAAAAACTGAGGGAAGGCTTTACAACAGGCAGCTGCGCTGCAGCTGCGTCCCTGGCATGTTGCCTGTGGCTCAGGGACGGACACTGCCCGGAGCGGGTGGAACTCATACTGCCGGACGGCAGAAGCTATACCCCGGAGATCGTTCCCCATGAGGACGGAAGCTGCGGGGTCATCAAGTTCAGCGGAGACGACCCGGATATCACCAACGGCATGGAGATCATTTCCCGGGTGGAGCTGCTGGAAGGTGAAGGCGAAATACGTTTTTCCGCGGGAGAAGGTGTGGGAACGGTCACCGAGCAGGGCCTTAAGGTGCCGGTGGGCGAACCGGCTATAAACCCTGTCCCCCGGCAGATGATCTCCGAAGCGGTACACAGCGTGTTCCCCGGGCGGGCCGCCGTTGTTACGGTGTCCGTTCCGGGGGGTGAGAAGACGGCAGCGAGAACGTTTAACCCCCGTCTGGGAATAAAAGGCGGCCTGTCCATACTGGGCACCAGCGGGGTGGTCCGCCCCATGAGCGAGGAGGCCCTTAAGGATTCCCTTTACGCCGAGCTCCGGATGCGGGTGATACAGGGGAAAGAACAGATACTGTTCACTTTCGGGAATCAGGGAGAGACAGCAATACGTCCCCTGTTCCCTGATATCTGTATAGTGCAGGTGAGCAACGAGATAGGTTTTATGCTGGACTCCGCCAGGGAGTTGGGAGTAAAAAAACTGATAATCAGCGGCCATCCGGGAAAGATGACCAAGATCGCCGCGGGCGTGATGCAGACGCACAGTCATACTGCCGACGGGAGGCGGGAAGCGATAGTTACACATCTCGCCCTTATGGGAGCGCCTGTTGAACTTATGGAAAAAGTGTACAGATGCGTGACCACAGACGCCGCCATGGAGCTTATCAGGAAAGCCGGTATGGAAGAAGTCTGGAACAGACTTGCCGACGCGGCCAGGATGTACAGTATGCTCAGAGTGCGCTCTGAGATAGAAATAGACACGATAATCGCGGACGCCGCGGGCAATGTGCTTGGAAAGAGCGGAGTCCGGGGCTGAAGCCGGCGCGGCGCCGGCGGATGGCGGGAGGTAAACAAATGCGAGGAAAATCATTGATGTTTCAGGGTACCGGGTCTTCAGTCGGTAAGTCTCTGCTCTGCGCGGCGGTACTGCGTATCCTAAGACAGGACGGGTACAGGGTCGCACCGTTTAAAGCTCAGAATATGGCGCTGAACTCCTACGCCACATCGGAGGGCCTGGAGATGGGCCGGGCGCAGGTTACCCAGGCCGAGGCTGCGGGGATAGAGCCCTCGGTGCGTATGAACCCTGTGCTGCTCAAACCGACTTCGGACAGGAGAAGCCAGGTGATAGTAAACGGCAGACCGGTGGGATCCATGTCGGCGGTGGAATATGAAAACTACAAGCCCCAGCTGAGAAAATCTATAAAGGAAATATATGACAGCTTAGAGGACAGCGTAGATATAGTAGTACTAGAGGGGGCGGGGAGTCCCGCAGAAATCAATCTGCATTCAGGGGATATAGTAAACATGTCCATGGCGAAGTCTGCCGACGCCCCGGTAATACTTATAGGGGATATAAACCCCGGTGGAGTATTTGCATCGGTTTACGGTACTGTAAAACTTCTGCCGGAGGAGGAGCAGAAGCGGATAAAAGGGATAGTGATAAACAAGTTCAGGGGTGACGTGAAGATACTGGAACCCGGACTTGATATGCTGGAGGAACTGCTCGGGATACCTGTCATAGGGGTCATACCCTGGATGGATGTGGATATAGAGGATGAGGACAGCGTTACGGAGAGGTTCGACAGGCAAACAGGGAACGGTCCGGTCAGCGTGGCGGTCATAAAACTGCCGCACATATCCAATTTTACGGATTTCAATATACTCAGCGCCGATTCTGACGTTTCTGTCCGCTACGTCACACGTTCCGATGGCCTGGAAGGGGCGGACATAGTTATCCTCCCGGGGACAAAGAACACAATAGAAGATCTCAATTGGATGAAGCAGAAAGGTATAGCAGATGAAATAATCCGGTTTGCCAGGGATGGCGGAACGGTCATTGGCATATGTGGGGGATATCAGATGCTGGGAGAGAGACTCAAAGATCCTGAGCACACGGAGTCCCGTATACCGGAGATGGCAGGGCTTGGGCTGCTGAATTTTGACGTGACTTTCCATGAGGAGAAGACAACTGTCCAATCCAGCGGCAGCATAAACTGTGACTCCGGATGGCTTAACGCATACAACGGCCTGCAGCTTGACGGATACGAGATACATACCGGGACCAACGATTTCGGTCCGGAATGCGTGCCATTCCTGTATCTGAACGGAAGGCAGGAACCGGACGGTGTCATGAACCGCGAAGGCAACATAATGGGGAGCTATCTGCACGGAATGTTCGACACCGGTGTGTTCTGGAGGGCTGTAGCCGACCGGGTCAGGGAGAAGAAGGGCCTCGGACGCTCTGAAGGGGAGATGCTCACCATGGACCAGTTCCGCGACAGGGAGTACGACAGGCTTGCCGACGTGGTACGCAGCAGCCTGGATATGGATTCAGTTTACAGGATAATCAGAGGAGAGGACGTTCCGTGCGGGCGGTGGAAAGATGGAAACTAAAGCTCCGCGCATGCTTATTGCGGGCACAAACAGCGGCTGCGGAAAGACCACGGCCGTGTGCGCGATCCTTCAGGCCCTCAGGAACAGGGGATACGATACGGCGTCATTCAAATGCGGACCTGATTACATAGACCCCATGTTTCACAGGGAAGTCATAGGGCTGAGCAGCATGAATATTGACCTGTTCTTCTCAGACAGGGAGCAGGCCCGGTCCACATTTGCGGCATATTCCAGGGAACTCAACGTCATAGAAGGGGTCATGGGGTTTTACGACGGCATGTCCATGAGTTCAGAGGCCGCTTCGAGTTACGACGTGGCGCGCACACTGGATGCCCCGGCGGTCTTGGTGGTTAATGCCAGGGGAATGGCTCTTTCCTGCGCGGCGATAGTAAAAGGGTTCATGTCCCTAAGAGAGCCAAATCCTGTGAAAGGCGTGATACTGAACCGAGTGACACCGATGACTTACACCCTCCTTAAGCAGACAGTAGAACATGAGTGCGGGGTAAAGGTCTATGGCTATCTGCCTTTTGATGAGTCGTGTTCTCTGGAGAGCCGCCACCTCGGGCTGGTGACCGCGCAGGAGATATCCGACCTGAAGGACAAACTCCGGCGTATGGCTGAACAGGCAGAAAAGAGTGTTGATCTGGATGGGCTTATTGAACTCATGCGGGACCAGAAGCCTGTAGAGTATTCCGTTCCCGAGGTGAAAAGACTGGCAGACGTCCGCGTGGCAGTAGCCAGGGACAGAGCGTTTTGCTTTTATTATCAGGCAAATCTGGACCTGCTGACCGCGCTGGGGGCCCAGCTTGTCCCGTTCAGCCCTATGGAAGACAGTGTTTTACCGGAGTGTGACGGCCTGATCCTTGGAGGGGGATACCCCGAACTTTACGCGAGGGAGCTTTCAGCCAACAAAGCCATGCTGGAGTCCGTAAGGGGCGCGGTGTCGGACGGACTGCCCACCATTGCGGAGTGCGGTGGATTTATGTACCTGTGCGGCGATATCGACGGCTCAGAGATGGCAGGCGTTTTCCCGGACTCCTGCAGGGGAACAGGCAAGCTGTCGCGTTTTGGATACGTTACACTGGAGGCCGGGGAGGACAGTATGCTATTTGCTCCGGGAGACACGGTGAAAGCCCACGAGTTCCACTACTGGGACTGTGAAGACCCCGGAAATGCACTCAGTGCGGTCAAACCGGGGGGCAGGAAGTGGAAGTGCGCTCACGTCGGCCCCGCACTGTATGCCGGATACCCGCATCTGTATCTGCCAAGTTCCCCCTCGGCGGCGGAGCGGTTTATAGAGAAATGCAGGGAAAGGAAGATAAAACATGAAACCCATGGAAATTGAGAAACGCAGTTTTACCATAATTACCGAGGAACTAGGCGACAGGAAGCTGGACCCGGAATATGAACTGCTCATCAAACGTGTTATACATACAACGGCGGATTTTGACTATTGCGACAACATGGCTTTTTCTGAGCACGCCGTTGAAAAAATGAAAGCCGCCATAGCCGGAGGAAGCTGGATAGTAACCGATACGACAATGGCGCTGTCGGGGATCAACAAGAGGGCGCTGGCGTCATTCGGCGGCGAGGTAAGATGTTTCATTGCCGATCCGGATGTGGCGGAGGAAGCCAAATCGAGAGGGGTCACCAGATCACTGGTGTCCATGGAGAAAGCCGCACGCCTGGGGAAGAAACTCATTTTTGCCGTGGGCAACGCCCCCACAGCCCTGTTTTCCATCTGCGAGCTGATCAGGACGGGAAAGCTTGAACCGGAGATGGTAATAGGCGTTCCCGTCGGCTTCGTCAACGTTGTGGAGGCGAAGGAGGAGTTGATGCGTACGGCGAAGAACTATATAGTTGCCAGAGGAAGAAAGGGCGGGAGCAACGTGGCCGCAGCCATAGTTAACGCCGTATTATATCAAATGACTGACAGGGAGGGGCAGTAATGGTACATTTTGTCGGAGCCGGATGCGGGGCCAAAGACCTCATCACTATAAGGGGAGCGAAGCTGCTGGGAGAGGCGGACGTAATAATATACGCCGGTTCCCTTGTGAACCCCGCGCTTCTTGAATATGCGAAAGAGGGCTGTGAGATACACAACAGCGCGCTCATGACTCTTGAGCAGGTCATAGAAGTCATCAAAAAAGCCGAAAACAGCGGCAAGACGACGGTGCGGCTGCACACGGGAGACTCCAGCATCTACGGGGCCGTCAGGGAGCAGTTCGATGAACTGGATAAACTGGGTATAGAGTACGATGTGTGCCCGGGAGTAAGCGCTTTCTGCGGAGCGGCTGCCAGCCTCAGAACGGAGTATACCCTTCCAGACGTATCCCAGACCGTGATCATCACGCGTATGGAGGGAAGGACGCCTCTGCCCGAAAAAGAAAAAACGCGTTACCTTGCCTCTCACGGCGCCACGATGGTGCTGTTCCTGAGTACCGGGCTTCTTGAAGACCTGGAAAAAGAGCTTATAGAGGGCGGGTACTCGCCGGACACGCCGGCGGCCATCGTGTATAAAGCGAGTTGGCCGGAGGAAAAGATCTTCCGCTGCTCGATCAGCGAGCTTGCCAGGACCGCACGTGAAAACAACGTGACTAAGACTGCCCTGATAGTTGTGGGCAGGTTCCTAGGCGACAAATATGACCGGTCAAAACTCTATGATCCCGGTTTTACCACCGAGTTCAGGGAGGCGGAAAAGTGAAAAAGGCGGCAGTCTTCTCTTTCAGCGAGCGTGGGGCAGCCCTTGCGCTGGATATTTCGAAAGCGCTGAAGAAGGACTACGACGTTTCGCTGATGGCCCCCAGGGGAGACCTTAAAAGTTCCGCCGCGGAGATGTTTTCACAAACGGACGCCATGATATTCGTGGGAGCCTGCGGCATAGCGGTAAGGGCCATAGCTCCTCTGGTAGCGTCCAAGGTAAAGGATCCCGCCGTGGTCGTGGTGGACGAGAGGGGGAACTATGCCGTTTCTCTGCTTTCCGGACATATCGGGGGAGCTAACGACCTTACACGGACCGTGGCGAAGGCAATAGGCGCACAGCCGGTAATCACTACGGCCACGGATGTGAACGGTCGTTTCTCGGTGGACAGTTGGGCGGCAAAGCAGGGGCTGCACATTTCGTCAATGGAGCTGGCCAAGCTTTTCTCCGCCCAGATACTCAAAAAAGACCTGCCCCTGTATTCGGAGGTGGAGATCTCCGGCACCCTGCCGGAGGGAGTATTCATCGCTGACAACGGGGATGTGGGCGCGGCAGTCACTTATCGGGATATAAAGCCGTTTAAACACACCCTGTTGCTTATACCGCCTGTAGTCCATCTGGGTATAGGCTGCCGCAGAGGAACATCCGCCGAAGCGATCCGTGCCGCTGTGGACAGGGTGCTTGCGGATAACGGCATCCGGAGGGAAGCGGTCACGTCGGTATCCTCTGTTGATGTAAAGAGTGATGAAAAAGGACTTCTTGATTACTGCAGCAGCGAAGGGCTTGACGTTTTCTTTTATTCGGCAGAAAGACTGTCGCGAATCACAGGAGATTTCAGTTCCTCCGAGTTTGTGGCGAAAACGGTCGGAGTTGACAACGTGTGTGAAAGAGCGGCGGTGTGTACCGCCGGAGACGGCGCGCATCTAGCGGTGAAGAAGACGGGCGCCGACGGAGTTACCGTAGCAGCGGCAATAGAGAATAGGAGGTTTTCTTTTGAATAAACTGTATGTGGTAGGTATCGGTCCAGGGGAGAAGGAGCAGATGACGCTGAAGGCCCTGCACACTCTTGAGAAGGCCGAAGTAATAGCCGGGTACGGCGTATATGTAGACCTGGTGAAGGAATTGTTCCCGGAAAAAGAGTATCTCGTAACTCCCATGCGCAGGGAGGCCGACCGCTGCAGGATGGCCATTGACGCCGCTCTGGAGGGCAAGTCAGTGGCGGTTATTTCCAGCGGAGACGCCGGCGTATATGGCATGGCCGGCCTGGTGCTTGAACTGGCTGAGGGTAAAGACGTCACCGTGGAAGTTATCTCCGGGGTCACCGCGGCTCTCAGCGGAGGGGCTGTGCTGGGCGCCCCGCTGACCCACGATTTTGCCGTCATAAGCCTCTCAGACCTGTTGACGCCCTGGGAAAAAATAGAGAAACGACTTCTGCTCGCCGCCCGCGCGGATTTCGGTATAGCCCTCTATAACCCGTCAAGCCATCGCAGGGCAGACTATCTGCGCCGTGCATGCGAGATAATCCTGACGGAGAAACCGGAACAGACTGTGTGCGGTGTGGTTCGCAATATAGGCAGAGAGGGTGAGTCCATGGAAGTTATGACCCTCGGACAGCTGAAGGATTATAAGGCAGATATGTTTTCTACAGTATTCATAGGGAACAGTCAGACCAGGGAGATATCCGGCAGAATGGTCACCCCCAGGGGCTACAAGGATGTATAGTATCTGTGTTTTTGCGGGAACGGCAGACGGAAGAAAACTTGTAGAGCGGCTCTCGGGACGCAGGCTGGCCATCACCGTATGTGTTGCGACTGAATACGGGGAAGCCGTACTCGGGGAACACAGTGGAGTGAATGTCCGTGCCGGACGGATGACGTCCCGTGAGATGGAGGAACTGTTCAAAAGCGAAAAGTTTTCCGCGGCAGTGGACGCTACACACCCGTACGCTTCAGACGTTACGGCTAATATTGCCGCCGCATGTTCCAAAACGGGAACGGAGTATCTGCGCCTGGTGCGTGACAGTTCCGGAAACGGGGACGACGGCACGTATTTTCCCGATACCGAGTCATGTGTTCGCTTCTTGAAAGCAGTGCAGGGCAACGTCCTGCTGACAACGGGCAGCAAGACTCTGCACATGTTTTGCGCAGACCCGGAACTGAGACAGAGGATCTATGCCAGAGTGCTGCCCCTTGCGTCTTCTCTAAAGGCATGCGAGGAATGTTCGGTGCAACCGGACCACATCTTTGCCGTTCAGGGGCCTTTTACAGAGGAAATGAACCTTGCTATGCTCCACGCGGCTGATGCGGCTTATATGGTCACAAAAGATACCGGGGCAGCGGGCGGATACTCCGACAAGATAAGCGCGGCGAAAAAGGCCGGCGCCAGGGCTTTGATCATCGGACGGCCGCTGGAAGAGAAAGGGCTGCAGCTCGATGAGATGTGCGAAATGCTGGAGAAAAGGTTTTCTCTGGCTGAGCCGACAAGACACGTGGTGCTGGCCGGTATCGGGATGGGCGGAAGGGCTACCCGTACCCTTGGCCTTGAGGACGCCGTAAGGGACGCGGACTGCCTTATCGGCGCCTCCAGAATGCTGGAGAACGTAAACTGCGCAGGCAAGCGTGTGTTTCAGGCCGTACTGGCGGACGATATCGTGTCTATAATCAAAGAGAACACCGACTGCCGGAATTTTACCGTGCTTCTTTCGGGAGATACAGGGTTTTACAGCGGGGCGAAAGGCCTTATCGAGAGACTGCCGGAGGCGGACGTGACGGTGCTTCCCGGTATAGGCAGCCTGTCTTATCTGTGTGCCAGGCTGAAGAGGCCTTGGGAAGACGTAAGGGCAGTCAGCCTGCATGGGCGTAGTTGCAGCCTCGTTCATGAGGTCCGTACAAACAACGCGGTGTTTTCTCTGCTGGGGGGCGCCGACGGCGCGGTAAACGCCCTGAAAACACTGAAAGACGCCGGCTTTGGGAATCTTACGGCGTACGTGGGCCAAAGGCTCGGATATCCGGAAGAGAAAATCTGCTGCGGCACCGTGGAGGAACTGTCGGAACAGAGCTTTGATACCCTCAGCGTGCTTCTGGTGGAGAATGACAGGAGCGCAGAGGCGGTAGTTACTCACGGCCTTCCGGACGAGGTGTTTGAGCGTACGGAGGTACCTATGACCAAGTCAGAGGTGAGAAGCGTCTCCTTGTCAAAGCTCATGCTGACAAAAGAAGCGGTGGTGTACGATATCGGCTCCGGGAGCGGGTCCGTAAGCGTGGAGTGCGCGCTGGCGGCACCGTATGGCCACGTGTATGCCGTGGAAAAGAATGAGAGCGCCATTGAACTTACAAAAAAGAACGCGCGCAGGTTCGCGGTGGAAAACCTGACGGTCAAGGGTGGGGAAGCTCCCCAGGCTCTTGCTGATTTTCCGCCCCCGACACACGCTTTTATAGGCGGGAGTTCCGGGAGCATACACAGCATAGTGGAATGTCTGCTCAACAAGAACCCGTCTGTACGTATAGTGGCAAACGCCGTAACGCTTCAGACAGCTGCGGAGCTTTCGGAGATAGCAAGGACGTTCGATAAATACGAGGCTGTTGAGATGAACGTCAGCAGGAACAGGCGGTTGGGAAGATATGACCTTATGACAGCCCAGAACCCGGTTTATATTTTTACGATGCAGAACGATCCTCATTCGGAGGACCGCTGAGCAAATAATCAGGGAATCCCGGACTTCCAGCATAAGCGGAATTATGCGGAGTGGAGTTAATAAAGCAAGTACATCAAAGCACGGCGGTCGTCCGATACCGGACAGCCGCTGTGCTTTTGCGTTCAGGGTGCGGTGATGGTCAGGGCAGTGTCGTCTGATTCTCCGGAACTGTGACAGAAACAGGGGGAGCCCGCAGGTGTATGACTGCACGGACGGAAAAAAGTTGTCAATTTTTCTCGCGGGGGATATAATTCATCAAAGGCTTTCGGATCGGGAGAGAAAACAGTGAATAAAGATGATATTTTGCTGGTACGCAGGTTCGAAGAACTGTCTGAAAGGGCTTACGCCAGGGGTCGGCCTTTCGCAACGGATTTCCTGAACCTTTATGAACAGAGCCTGCTTCAACGGGCAAAGCTCGTGTGCGATTACGTTCTTGATGGGGGATATGATCTCGCGGAGCGAAAATCGGCGGTCTTTGGCGGAGATCACGCACCTGTCACCAGCGTTTTTATTGAACCGGTGATGCAGAAGTTCGCGGACGATCTGTCCCACAGGGATTTCCTGGGGTCACTCATGGGACTGGGTATAAAGAGGGAGGTACTTGGGGATATCATCGTGAGGGACAACTGCGCGTGGCTTTTTTGTATGGAATCTGTATCGGATTACGTGGCGGAACAGCTTGTAAAGGTCAGGAGAACCGACGTAAAATGCAGAAAGGAGCGGGCGCACGATCTGTCAACCGCTTCATTGGAGACGCGGCAATACATCGCGGCTTCAAATCGTGCCGATGCGTTGGTGTCCTCTGTTTTCAACCTGTCCAGAAACCGTGGGCAGGAGCTTATCCGGCAGCAGAAGGTCTTTATTAACGGGCGGCTTCTGGACTCAGACAGTGATAAAGTGGAAGACGGGGCTGTAGTATCTGTAAGGGGAATGGGCAGATTCATTTTCGACGGCTTTGTTTCCGAGACCCGTAAGGGGAGAATGCGTTTTGAGGCAAGGCTGTTCCGATAGGTCGAGGCCAATGCGCTGAAAGTGAAAACAATTGTTTATACGCCATGTAGGTTTGTCAATGATGTGTTACACATCAGGGAAAGCGGAAAGGACCTGTTTAGGAGAGCGCCAGTTGAGGGGACGCATAGGGAAGTCGTTGTATTTGTACTGCCATACGGCGAGCTGCTTGCGGAAGTCGTCAAAGG
>JAFWGE010000034.1 GCA_017512485.1 Oscillospiraceae bacterium | reverse complement strand
GCGGTTTGTGTTATCTTGTTCATGGCGAATAGGGTGGCACCTGCCTTTCGGTTTTGTCTCAACAACTCTACCTTAATACAGGCCACTCCTATTCGCTATTCTTTTTTCACATTCTGTCACACATCATCGTAACACCTACACCGGCCCGACGCGCGGGCCTGGGCACCCCGGCCGCTCCAACAAGAGAACCCTTCTGAAAAACGGGAGCCACCCGGCCGGGCGGCTCCCGCTTACTGTTTGCGATGTATATAAAGGTTTTTGCTTTTTGATCAGTTGGGGGAGGTGAGGACCACCAGCATCTGGCAGCACTCAGAGCCGTTGTTCTTAATGCCCTTCTTAGTGTTGGGTCCACAGTGGAAGCTGTCGCCGGCGTGCATGGTGACAACACCGTCCTCGGTCTCAACGTCCATCTCGCCAGAAATGATGTAATAGATGGACTCCTTCGCGTTGGAACCGAAGGTGCAGCCGCCGCCGGGGAGGAAGTGGCTCAGGCCCATGGTGATCCTGCCTTCGTTGACGTCGCCGGGGTTGTGCAGGCGGGTGGTACGCACGTCAAAATGATTGGGGGCCTCATAGGTCACGGACTCATTTTTTTTGGTGAACTTGTAACTCATGAAAAATCGTCCTTTCTTTCGTTGTGTTTTATGGAGCCGGCGGTATTTCCGCCGTAACTTCTCAGTTGAAGAATTTGTCGTGGATCACCCTAACGGCCTTCTCCGCGTCCTCCTTGTCGATGAGCACGGAAATCTTTATCTCGCTGGTGGAGATCATATTGATGTTGATGTCCGCCTCGTACAGGGCCTCGAACACCATGGCGGCCACACCGGGGTTATTAACGATGCCCGCGCCCACTACGCTGATCTTGGAAGAGGTATCGCTGACGTCCATGCGCTCGAAGCCCAGCGCCCCCTTGGCGTCGTTCAGGACCTGCACAGTCTCATCCTTGAGATCGAGGGGAACCGTGAAGGAGATGTCCTTTGTGTCTTCCCTGCCGATGGACTGGATAATGATATCTATATTGATATGGTTTTTTGCCAGCAAAGAAAATATCCTGTAGGCCACGCCTGGCTCGTTTTTAAGATGGGTAAGGGCTATGCGGGCTATCTTGTCGTCTCTGGCCACACCGCTGATGAGTGTTTTTTCCATTCTGCTGACTGCCTCCTTAACAATTGTACCGGGTTTGTTTGTGAAACTGGACAGTACCTCCAACTCCATATGGTAGCTCTTTGCCAGTTCCACCGAGCGGTTGTGAAGTACCTTTGCCCCAAGGGAGGCCAGTTCCAGCATCTCGCCATAGGTTATCTGGTCCAGCTTCCTGGCGTTTGGAACGGTACGCGGGTCGGCGGTATACACCCCGTCCACATCCGTATAGATCTGGCAGAGATTTGCCTTTAGGGCACAGGCAAGGGCTACAGCGCTGGTATCGGAACCTCCGCGTCCGAGCGTCGTAACGTCCCCGTACTTGTTAACTCCCTGGAAGCCGGTCACAAGTACGATGTTCCTGCGGTCCAGTTCCATACGCAGCCTGTCGAGACCTATCTTCTTTATCTTAGCGTCGGAATGGTGCGACGTGGTACGCACGTCCGCCTGCCACCCCGTCAGGGATACCACGGGAAATCCAAGACGCTCTATGGCCATGGCCATCAGGCACACGGAGATCTGTTCGCCGGTACTCATAAGGGCGTCCAGCTCCCTGCGCGAGGGGTTCGGGTTAATCTCATGGGCTTTCTCTATAAGTTCATCTGTGGTATCCCCCTGTGCGGAGAGCACCACAACGACATCGTTCCCCAGGCTGTAGCAGTCTGTGATGATCTTTGCCACGTTGAATACTCGTTCGGCGTTTGCTACTGACGAACCGCCGAACTTCTGAACGATCAATGCCATATGTCTTCCATCCTAACAATTACGGTATTATTCACACGCTTTTTGATAAAAAGTCGGATGAACGCTTTGCTCCGCCCCGATGTCAAAGCACTCTGAGGAGGCTCAGTATCTTCCTTCCTCCCGCGGCTTTCACGATGCCAAGCGCTGAGTATTCCTCTGAAGTGATAATCGCCTGTCTGTCTCTGTCCGCCGGGTTTTCAAGGCTCTCGCCCAGGCCCTCGGGGACCCGGCCCGCCTCGAAACAGACGTACCAGCGGGAGAGGAGTTCCTCCGGAGGTGTCACCAAGTCATCTCCGGGACCCTCCCAAAAGCTGTTGAAAGTCCGCGGGGCTGAGGAAACTATATCTATAACGTCTGACGCCACGGCGCTGGCGGTGGCCATCTTCCCGGCTCCCCTGCCGTAGAACATCACGTCATCGACGGCGTTCCCGCTGACCATCACGGCGTTGAACACATCTTCTACGCAAGCCAGAGGATGATCCTCCCTGACGAGGTGCGGCGCTACCCAGGCCGCGACACGGCCGCCGTCTGATTTTATCACCCTGCCCAGCAGTTTTATCTTGTACCCGGCGCTGGCGGCGAAATGCACGTCCGACAGGGACACGCGGGTTATCCCCTCCGCCGGGACGAGTTCCGGCCTTATGTGCCTGCCGCAGAGCATGGACGCGAGGATACAGGTTTTTCGGCACGCGTCTTTCCCCTCCACGTCGTCCGTAGGGTCGGCCTCGGCATATCCGTTGTCTTTTGCCTGCTTGAGTGCGAGGGAGAACGGAATGCCTTCCTTTATCATTTTTGTGAGGATGAAGTTTGTAGTCCCGTTGAGAATGCCGCATATTCCCGTGAGCTCGTTGGCGCTGAGGCACCTGTCTATGGGGTGCAGCAGCGGGATGCCCCCGCCCACGCTGGCCTCAAACAGATAGCTCACATTATTTGCCCGGGCAAGGGCCATGAGTTCATCGCCGCAGGATGCCACGAGTTCCTTGTTGGAAGTGACCACGCTTTTTCCTGCGGAAAGGGCCCTTTTGGTAAACTCATAGGCTATCTTCGCACCGCCTATCGTCTCCACTACCGCCTCTATCTCCGGGTCTGCTTCTATGACGGAGAAATCCTCCACCTGGAACTGCCGGTATGGGGTACCGGAGAGGTCACGGATATCGAGTATATACTTTACTTCGATACGGCGGCCTGCTTTTACGGCTATGCGGTCGGCATTCATGGCAAACACATCCGCCACACCTGCCCCGACCGTACCGCAGCCGAGAATAGCGATTTTAACTGACTTCATCTTTTGTGCTCCTATAAGTACGCCGCTCCCGCCGACCGACAGCCGGGCGGAATACACGGAAAGACTTGCTGTGATAAGTCCGCTTAGTAACAATTGATATTAACATATATACGATAAGTACGCAAGGAATTTCCGTATTATTGGATGAAAAATTGCTCTTACGCCGCCGTAACGGCCGTGCGCCGTTACAGGCGCACTGATCTCGGATTAGAAAAAAGCACGCTTTCGCGTGCTTTTTTGGAGGCGCCACCCGGATTCGGACCGGGGGTGGAGGTTTTGCAGACCTCTGCCTTACCACTTGGCTATGGCGCCGTTGGAGCGGAAGACGAGATTCGAACTCGCGACTTTCACCTTGGCAAGGTGACACTCTACCACTGAGTCACTCCCGCTTATGACCGCGCGGCTGTGCAAAACGCGCAGCCGCGCATTTTTGTGGTGCCTTCGATCGGAGTCGAACCAATGACACGCGGATTTTCAGTCCGCTGCTCTACCTACTGAGCTACGAAGGCATGTGCCTCCCTGGAAACGGGAGGCTGGCGACCCAGAACGGGCTCGAACCGTCGACCTCCAGCGTGACAGGCTGGCGTACTAACCAACTGTACTACTGGGCCACACAACGCATTTTCAAACGCTTGATTATTATATCCTGAGAT
>JAFWGE010000033.1 GCA_017512485.1 Oscillospiraceae bacterium | reverse complement strand
GGTGATCTATTAATACATGCCGCCCATGTCTCCGCCGGCAGGGGCTACCGGTGCGGGGGGCTCGGGCTCATCGGTAACAAGGGCCTCGGTGGTCAGCACCATGGAGGCTACGGAAGCGGCGTTCTCCAGAGCGCAGCGGGCAACCTTGGTTGGGTCGACTATGCCGCTGGAGACCATGTCGCAGTAAACTTCCTTGGCTGCGTCATAGCCATATCCGGTGCGGCGGCTGGAGCGGATCTTCTCGAGCACCACGGAGCCGTCGATGCCGGCGTTGGTGGCTATCTGTTTTACCGGGGCGGTAAGGGCCTTGGCAACTATGCGTACGCCCGTCTTCTCCTCCTCGGAGACTTTGGTAAGGAGTTTCTCAACAGCGGGGACAGCGTTCACGTAAGCGGTGCCGCCGCCGGCGACTATACCCTCTTCCACCGCAGCACGGGTGGCGTTGAGAGCGTCCTCTATACGCAGCTTCTTGTCCTTCATCTCGACCTCGGTGGCTGCTCCCACGTGGATGACCGCCACGCCGCCGGAGAGCTTTGCGAGCCTCTCATTGAGCTTCTCCTTATCGTACTCGGAAGTGGTGACCTCTATCTGGGATTTGATCTGGGCGATACGGTCGCGGATGGCGGAAGGATCGCCGACACCGTCCACGATGATGGTGGTCTCTTTCTGGACCTTGACCTGATGGGCGCGGCCCAGCATATCGATGGTGGTGTCCTTAAGCTCGTAGCCCAGCTCGTCGGAGATGACGGTACCGCCGGTAAGAATAGCGATATCCCTGAGCATTTCTTTACGACGGTCGCCGTATCCGGGGGCCTTGACGCCTACGCAGGTGAACGTGCCGCGGAGTTTATTGAGAATCAGGGTAGTAAGGGCGTCGCCCTCGATGTCCTCGGCTATGATAAGGAGCTTCTTGCCGCCCTGCACTATTTGCTCCAGAAGGGGAAGCAGATCCTGGATGCTGGATATCTTCTTCTCACAGATGAGGATGTAAGGATCGTCAAGAATGGCTTCCATCTTCTCGCCGTCGGTGATCATATAGGGGGATATGTAGCCGCGGTCGAACTGCATGCCTTCCACTATCTCACAGTTGGTCTCGGCGGTGGTCTTATTCTCTTCAACGGTGATGACGCCGTCGTTGCTGACCTTCTCCATGGCCTCGGCAATGAGTTTGCCTATGCTCTCGTCTCCGGAAGAGATGGCGCCGACACGGGCCACGTCCTCGGAACCGTTCACGGGCTGGGAGTTGGCTTTGAGGGCCTCGACAGCGGCCTCAACAGCTTTGGCAATGCCCTTTTTGAGGATCATCGGATTGGCGCCGGCAGCCACGTTCTTAAGACCTTCATGCACTATAGCCTGTGCCAGAAGGGTGGCTGTGGTGGTGCCGTCGCCGGCGCTGTCGTTGGTCTTGGCGGCCACTTCGCGGATAAGCTGAGCGCCCATGTTCTCGAACGGATCGGGCAGCTCTATCTCTTTGGCTATGGTCACGCCATCGTTGCATACCAGGGGGGTGCCGTATTTCTTATCAAGAACTACGTTGCAGCCTCTGGGGCCCATGGTGATCTTTACGGTATCCGCAAGCTGATCTATACCGGCCAGCATGGCGTTGCGCGCATCTGTCCCGTGTTTCAACAGTTTAGCCATTTTAAATTCCTCCTCTATATTACTCGACTATGGCAAGAATGTCGCCCTGGCGGACTATGGTCAGTTCTTCACCGTCAATCTTTACTTCTGTGCCGGAATATTTGCTGGTGATGACTTTGTCGCCCACCTTAACATTCATAACTACTTCGTTGCCGTCAACGATGCCGCCGGGGCCAACTGCCACTACCTCAGCGATAGAGGGCTTCTCCTGCGCGGAGGCGGTAAGGATGATACCGCTCTTTGTCGTCTCTTCGGCTTCTACCATCTTGATAATAACTCTGTCTGCGAGTGGTGTGAGCTTCATGTCTAAAGACCTCCTGTAATGAATTCAGTCGCTTTATTTTCACTTGTTAGCACTCATATAGCCTGAGTGCTAACCCTTGATAATAATAAAGCAACATACCTTGAGTTGCAAGTATAATTATTGTCCTTTACTTTCCAAAATCATAATATTTCCGGGATTATATTAATATTATCTTCAGATATATAGCTAAAACTAATTATTACTCCGTTTTTCTCTTGATTTCACTTATCATTATTCGAAATTTCCCGTCAAGGTCATGACGCCGTCTTCGGTGGAGACCGAATTGACCTTTCCAATATTCTCCGTCACGTAATCGTTGACATACTCGTTGATCGCTTCCGTTACCGCTTCCGGAATGAGCCCCGCTCCCAGGGACAGTCCCAGTATGCCGAATGCGGTGGGTTTCAGTACTATGCGCCCGTCGGCGGAGGATATATTGGCGGCAAAGTCTGTCTCGATCCACTCTCCCAGCAGTGCAGCCCCCTTCTGAAGGATATCCGGCAGCTCCTTTCCGTCGTTGATAAGCATCTGCGCAAGCTCGGCGGTTTTAACCCTGAACGACACTGTTATACCGCCTCCCCCGGCTATGGTAACTCCCACGTCAGAAACCTGGGTATACTGGGAAACGGCTTTTTCTATCAGTACCGCAAGCTGGGCCTGCGTCAAAGTGAGTGTGAAACCGTCGTCACTCTGACCGGCTTCTCCCATATCTACCGGAGCCTGGGTAACTACGCTGCCTTCATTCACCACGGTCTGCGATCCAACCGTGAACTTGTCTTTTGAGAGCGCTCTCCATATCAGGAAAACGGCCAACAGCAATACTGCGGCCACCGCCAGGGTCGCCACTGCTTTTATGAGTTTCATTTCGATCCACACCTCCCCTTATCTTACAGGCAGCAAACTGCAAAACCGCAGGCGAAGCGCCGTCAGGAAACACGTATCCTGCGGCAGTTCTGCCTGCGGACCTGTAAAACGCCTTTGTCCCGAACACGGCCCGCCCTGACGGACGGACCGTGTCCAAAACTGAATTTGTATTTTTGTATTTCGCAGATTATATTTCGGTACCCGTTTAAACCCGGTCAGAAGTATTTTTTGATGCCGTCTGTAGCGTTTTCCACACGGTCGCTTATCGTCAGGGTAAACTTTACGCCGTGGGCTCCGCTGAACTCTTCCAGCCAGTCCAGGAATTCCTCTACCTTGCTGTAGTCCCCGTCCTTCACTTCCAGTTCGGACGCGATCTTGTAAAGGCTGTCGATGAAAATATGCGAGATATCGTAATTGCCGGCCACGAGACCGCTAATGAAGCCCTTGAGGAATACCGCCCTATGGATATCGTACTCCATGGCGTTTACCAGCCTGGCCCTGTAATTTATCTCAAACATCATGTTTGGGCCGTGTTCAATGCATACAACGCCTTCGCGCTCGTCCGCCGCCGCTTCGTTGACCAGCTGTGCAAGATGCTTCGTCTTGCCGGTACCTTTGATACCCATTATTACCTTTACCAATACAGTTACCTCCCTGACTCATTTTTCTGATTGGTTGTATGGCTGTCTGCCTGATTCAATAGTACCACATACCGGACCTACAGGCAACTGGTTTTATCTTTTTTGTGATAAATGCTATTTTACCGTCGCCGCTATTAGCTATCACACAATAGTAATAGGCATTAGCTTAAACATATCCCGGTCTCCCCAGAAGGCTGAACATCCTGCTCTTATACTCCTCGACCCCGGGCTGGTTGAAAGGATCTACCCCAAGCATGTGCCCGGACAGTCCGCAGGCAAGCTGGAAAAAGCAGAACAGCCTGCCCAGTTCTTCCCCGCACAGCTCAGGGACCTCTATAACATTCACCGGCACCCCGCCGGCGACGTGTGCCTGCAATGTACCTTCAAACGCCTTCCGCCTCACCCAGGAAAGTTTTTTGCCGGTCAGGTAGTTAAGCCCGTCCGCGTCCTCTTCGTCGTAGGGGATCTCCATATCGCAGAGCACATCTTCGGCATAGATGACCGTCTGCATAAGATTTCTCTCCCCCTGCTGTATGTACTGTCCCATGGAGTGCAGATCGGTGGTGAATACCGCTGAGGCCGGGAATATTCCTTTTCCCTCCTTCCCCTCAGATTCGCCGAAGAGCTGTTTTAGCCATTCCAGGAAATAGCCGAGCGACGGCTCGTAAGCCGAAAACAGTTCTGTTTTCTTCCCGGCGGAATACAGCGCGTTCCTTACAGCGGCATACTGCCACACCGGGTTTTCCGGATTTCCGTCAGAGTATTCTTCCATCGCGTCCCGGGCACCATCCAGGACAGAGTGTATGTCTATGCCCGCGGCAGCCATTGGCAGCAGCCCCACGGCGCTCAGGACAGAATATCTCCCGCCCACGTCAGGTGGTATAGGAAAGCTTTTCCATCCGTTTTCCCTTGCCATCCTTCGAAGGGCTCCTTTTTCCGGGTCTGTAACGGCATAAATCCTTTTTCCGGCGGAAGGCCCGTATTTTTTATCCAGGAGCTGCCTGAACACTCTGAGGGCTATGGCGCTCTCCACCGTAGTCCCGGATTTTGAGATGACCGCAACGGAGAAATCCTTATCCTCAAGCTGCCTTGCGGCGTCGCGGTAAGTCCGGGGGCTCATATCCTTGCCAACGTAGATAAGCTCCGCGCCTTGGGCATCCAGCGCCTCCGCGGCAGCCCTTGCCCCCAGATACGACCCGCCTATACCGATAACTACCAGAGCGCGGGAGCTGTCCATTATCTCAGCAGCGGCCGCGCTTATGTCCGCTTCGCTGTCTTTCATCCGCCGGGGCAGCTCCAGCCATCCCGTCATCCCACCGCCCCCCATAAGCTTCTCCCATGCGGCGGCAGCCTTCTTCAGGTCGCCTTCAGCAGGCAGACCCGCACCTGTTCCTGCGGTATCCAGCTTCACAAGATCACTTCCTTTTTAGTATTCCATTATGTCTCCGCGGCGCCGGGCTTCTTCGTGTTTGTGCGGCGGCACCCACATAAGTGACCGTTTCCGAATCTCTCCGTATCGCACGTATAATTGATATTTTTGACATTCGGATATATATCGTATATAATAAATCAGTTTTTCTGTTTGGGATCGGTCACGCTCCGTACTGACTGATTTTATCATTACGATCCATTCTGTACAAGAGAGGCTCTAAATTTCATGAAAGCGGCATTTATTACGCTTGGATGCAAGGTCAACCAATACGAGACCCAGGCCATGCAGACCTTGCTCCGGGAGCGCGGCCATACTATAGTGCCCTTCGCCCCGGGAGCCGATGCGTATATAATTAACACCTGCTCAGTGACCTCCACTGGGGACAAAAAATCCAGGAACGCCGTCAGAAGGGCCAGAAAAATGGGGCCTGAAGCTGTCATAGCCGTATGCGGCTGCTACAGCCAGCTGGAACCGGACGCCGTTGAATCTCTGGGCGCAGACCTCATCGGCGGCAGTTCCGACCGTGGCGGTTTTATATCCGGTCTGGAACGGGCTGTGGAGGACCGGACTACCGGGCGCGTACTGGATGAACCCTTAAAACGCAAAGGATTTGAGCTTCTCCCCCCGGGAGGCGTGGACGGGCGTACACGGGCACTTCTTAAAGTGGAAGACGGATGTACCAACTTCTGTACGTACTGTGTGATCCCTTACGCCCGTGGACCCGTACGTTCGCTTCCGTTGCCCCAGGCCGCTGAGCAGACGCGTCAGCTGTGCGCGTCAGGTTACAAGGAGATCGTTATTACAGGTATTGAGATAGCCTCATACGGCCGTGACCTCCCGGAGAAGACGTCCCCCGCGGAGCTGTTCTCGGCAGTCTGTACCGCAGCCGGCAACGTACGGATCCGTCTCGGTTCCCTTGAGCCCAGGGTCGTGGACCGGGAATTCTGTGAAGTGCTGTCCCGTTGCTCCAACCTGTGCGATCATTTCCACCTGTCTCTTCAGAGCGGCTGTGATGATACCCTGCGCCGTATGGGAAGGAAATACGGCACCGAACGTTTTTTCCGTTCTGTGGAACTGCTTAGGGAGTACTTCCCCGGCTGCGCCATAACCACTGACCTGATAACCGGTTTCCCGGGCGAGAGTGATGGCGAGTTTTCCCTCACCATGGAATTTATCCGCCGCTGCAGATTCTCCGCTATGCACGTATTCCCGTATTCCGAGCGTCGGGGGACCAAGGCTGCGGCCATGGGAGACCGCGTCCCGATCCGCGTAAGGGAGGAAAGAGCATCCGCCGCTTCCGCTGCCGCGGAGGAAATGCGGGCGGACTACCTGTCACAGCAGGTCGGAAAGGTGCTGCCGGTGCTCTTCGAGGCCCCTGATGGGGGCTTCAGCCGCGGCCACGCCCCAAATTACACCCTTATCATGGCTCCGGGAGAGGTACATGGGACGGTATGTCCCACCAGGATCACCGGTTCCGACGGAATGACCCTTACCGGTGAGATCCTGTCCTGACCTGCGGCACGCCGTCGGCACAGGACGTATAATTGGCTTTAAACCGCACCCATTGCGCAAAAGGAGATGTTTGTTGTATGGAAAAAATAAAGATCGGCATCATGGGATACGGCAACCTCGGCCGCGGCGTTGAGTGCGCCTTGTCCCAAAATGACGACATGGCCCTCAGCTTCATATTCACCCGCAGAGACCCGTCGTCCATAAAGCCCCTTACTGACGGGATCAAAGTGGTGCCTGCCGACATGGCTCCGGAGTTTGCCGACAAGACGGACGTACTGATCCTGTGCGGTGGCAGCTCCACGGATCTGCCAGTACAGACGCCGAAGTACGCCGAGTTTTTCAACGTAGTCGACAGTTTCGATACCCACGCCCATATACCTGAACACTTTGCCGCCGTGGACGCCGCCTGTCTGAAAGGCGGCCACACCGCCCTGATCAGCGCCGGTTGGGACCCCGGCATGTTCTCCCTCGCCAGGCTGTATTCGTCTGCAGTCCTTCCCTCAGGCAAGACGTATACGTTCTGGGGACGCGGCGTCAGCCAGGGACACTCCGACGCCATAAGGCGCATTGACGGCGTTCTCGACGCGCGCCAATACACAGTGCCCGTAGATGAAGCCGTAAAAGCTGCCAGGGAAGGCTCTGTTGAGGAGTTTTCTGCACGTCAGATGCACACCCGCGAATGCTGGGTAGTTGCGGCCGAAGGATCGGATCGGGAAGCTATCCGGGAGAAAATCGTCTCCATGCCAAACTATTTTGCCGATTATGACACCACCGTCAACTTCATTTCACAGGAAGAGCTCAATGAAAAGCACCGGGGGCTCCCCCACGGTGGTTTCGTGATCCGGAGCGGCAAAAACGGAGCGAACGGAGAGCATACCAGCTCCATCGAGTACAGCCTCAAACTGGATTCCAACCCGGAATTCACATCCCTCGTTCTGGTCGCCTTCGCCCGTGCGGTTTACAGGCTGTCATCACAGGGCCAATACGGATGCAAAACCGTATTTGACATACCTCCCGCCCTCCTCAGCCCCCTCACCCCCGAACAGCTCAGACATGAGCTGCTGTAAAAGATGATGCGCAGGCTGTGGATACCTGTTGCGGCCCTTCTGGTGTGCACTGCCTGTCTTATAACTGTAATCCGCTCATTATACGTCCCCTCAGGCTGCAGTGAAGAAACAGCCCGTCCGTCGGCTGCCATCTCGTCATCCGCGCCCAACAGCGGCCCACGCACGGCGGTGCCTGCGGCGTCTCCGGCGGAAGCGTCTGCGGAACCCACGAGGGCGGCTGCTCCCACGCCTTCTGCGGCTGTTGAAGCATCCCCGACGCACCCTGCTGATCCCTCCCCCCCGCCTGAGGATATTCCGGACACGGCAGAGGGTACCGCTTCTGACAGCGCCGAAGTTTCACAGCGCTTGCTCCAATCGGCGCTGGGTGAGATAAAAGCCCGCGAATCGTCGGCAGAAAGCGCTGAGGGCACATATCTCAGGCGCGATTACGAATATCCCGGTGGAGACCGTTTCTCTTGCGTACGACTTTGCGTCTCTGATACGCCCCGCCCTGTAATCATGCTTGAAAGCCTTCATCTTGACGGGGAAGACGGTACCGTCAGGTATTATGACGGCTCGCAGTGGAGTACAGTTCCCCTTGAGGACACCGTTCTGGACTACGGCATGTACTTTATCAGCACCAACAGGCAGCACATGATAATCTGTCTGCCTGCGGCATACGCGGACAGGGAGGGTGTTCTGGAATACCTTCCCAAATGTCTGGGGCGGCTGACAGTCCAAAAGGATGAAGACGGCTGGACGCTGAATATATGCTGCCGTTATGCACCGGCCGGGTCAAACCTTGAGTACATGTACCTGGTCTCAGACAGGCGGCTCATAGACTGGAGCATGGATAACGCGGAGAGCGACTGGGCAGGCTTCCTGTTTACAGGCAACAGCCGCTGGACGTACGACGGGTATTTCTACGTCTCCCCCGAGAATTACTATCCTGCTGTTCCGAACAGCTATTTCAGCCTCCCGGCGGCTTATATAGTATCTAAGTTCGTATCCACTTTGGAGATTTACAGGGCGTCAAAGCTCTTTGTTCTGCCCATGCTGGACATCATGTGCTTCCAGCAGAACGATATGGGGTTCTTCCCCACGCCCGCAGGAAGCACGTGGCTGCTGGAAGAATACGGGATCGGGATGGGTTTTTTCGACACCCGCTTCAACGCCGACCTCATCATCGCCATGACAGGGGCAATAGACCGGCTGGAGGCCGGATATCTTGTTCCTACCGTGACGCGGTTCGCGGATTTCTTTGAGGCGTACGTGCTCACTAAAGGCATTATCAGGGGCGACGGTATACTTCTCCCGGACTACTGGCATCCCGATGGGTGCAAAACTACCCACACCTCCCTGAACCACCAGTGTGCCCAGGCCCTGATGGCTTTCAACCTGTACGATCTGACTAACCGGACTTTGCTGTATGACATTGCGCTTTCCCTTATTCGCGGGATAGATGCAGAAGCCGATTTCTGGAAATCCGGCCCTTACGGCAACCTCAACTACGCATGGTACGAGGGCACCGCATACGGTACCGACTACCCATATCTCACTTATGACGATATGGTCAAGCTGCAAAGGGCCGTTGAAAAACACACCGGCAGCGAGGACCCGGTCCTGCAGGACCTGGTATCGCATAAGCTCTATTGGATGATATATAACAATATCACAGGTTATATAACGCAGTGACCCAACGCGTTCAGAAATGACTGCCCGGGCAAAAGCCCGGGCAGTCACTTATACTCCCGTTTCAGCTGAGGATGGCGGCCACGCTGCCGAACAGCAGCCCAAGGACAGTTATAACCAGGAAAGCCCCGCTGCCGAATCCAATGCTTTTAAGCATTCTGAATATCGTGACCCGTTTACCGTTGCTGTCTCTTTGCCCGATTCCGAACATCGACAGGATGCTGACTTTCCTGTCCAGACGGCTGCCCATAAGGCGTTTTCCTCCGTCAGGCAGTATTTCGTACAGATACGGGTGGTCGTATACATCCCGTCGCATTCCTTTTATCAGATACAGCAGTGCGATAAACACCCCGACTGTGTACCACGCCGCCCCGTATTCCATCCTGAACCCGTCTGCGAAGCTTTCCCCGGGGCTCATCTCCATGAGTCTGATACCGGCTGCGATTATCCCCGGCAGGAATATGACAATAAATATGTTTATGAGCATCCTGAGCCATCTTCCCAATGTATAGAACTTTATCCGTACCGGCACGATCCTGCCGTCTTCGTCCTTCTCATAAAACACAGGGGTGTTGTCCCAGGGGTTTTTGAGGATATCGTCGGCCTCCAGGATATGAAGTTCCCCGTCCTGTCTGGCGGCTCTGGCTGCCTTTGTCCTCAGTGTGATCGCCCTGATGAGGGAAGTCCTTCCGTCTCCCATGACTGAGAACATTATGCACGCCGCGACCATTCCTCCGTAAAACAGCATCTCCATGGAAAAGCCGCTCAATATCCACAAGGCCAGGGTGGCGAGGATCGTATATATAAGCGGTTCTATCATCCACGGGAACGACTTCCTTCTCCTTCCCCCGGAAACAGCTATGCGCCCGGTCTGTCCGTTCAAGACCGCGGTAAGCTTGTCTGCTTTGATAAAATATATGGGCAGCAGGACTGATATATTGCTGAGTTCTCCGGCCTGTACGTCCACGCCGACGCCCGTGGTCTGCAGGACCCGTTCTATCTCCGGGAGGAAATCCTTTTCCGCCTCGGAGCGCGCAAGCCTTTCGACGTTTAAGTCGGACATATTCGGCAGTCTGACGCTGTGCCCGGCTATATATCCGTACTCGAACGGCCTCGCCGCGGACCAGTCAAATGGCTCCACCTCGTCCAGGACGTCGTTGTCCGGCTGGGCTGCGGTACTTACTGCCGAGCCTTCGAGATATCCCGCGCACTCGTACGCGCGTTTGTTTCCGTCGCGGATCACCCTGCCGTAAACCGGCCCGCGGACCAGTCTGTAAGGCAGATAGTACCCTTTGATCCTGTCGATATTTGATACTACCCCCGCACCTTCCGGAGTGTTCCCGTGTGCCTTTCCCCACTGGAGGAGCCTGTCTCTTGCCTCTTCCCGGGTGATGAAGAATGGTATGATCATGTCCGGGATCTGTGTATTTGAAGACAATTCGGCACGCACGAGCCTGCTGCCGCAGAAATCGCAGGTCTCCGAGGCCTCACCCTCGGCAAAAGAGACGAGCGCTCCGCATGAAGGGCACGAGAGTTCTTCCTCCCGCGCGGGCGCGTTTTCCGGCAGCTGCCTGTCCCTGTTCAGCGCTCTCCACTGATATACGTCTTCTTTGACCTCCTGTATGCCTGTGAACTCGCCGCAGCTGGGACATCTGTAAGTCTGGTTTATTATATCGAAACCGGCAGGGCTCCCGCAGTTTCTGCAGTATATCCGCAGGGGTGTCCTTTCAGGATTCATATGCTTCCGTCTCCTCCCTGTGAGGCATTGCCCGCCTGCCGACGGTCACTGCTTTACAAGTACCATATAATACTCGAGAAGTATGGAATCGGGAAACCTCGTGGCGTAAACGACGAACAGCTTATCCTTAAGATCACTGAGGCTTTCATCGTATATCTCAAATTCCGGTTTCGTGACACAATAATAAACTTCCGCGGGGGCAATGTTCCCTGAGAGCACCGTATCCACGTATTCAGGCGGCACGGTGCGGATACCGTCATTCTGAATATAGAAGCTTCTGCCGTCATTGAGGCGCACACCGTATCTGGCGGCCAGCTCCGCCCTGCCATTTGGACGTACGACCTGGCTGTCGACTCCGTCCGGAAGCACCTCGCCGTTATACGGCAGGGCAAAACCGATTATCTCTCCCCCGGTTATGGCTATAAGCTGTCTCCTGCCCGACACTCCGTCCTGTCCTATAAACGTAGGCTTGCCTACCGTGGCGCGGATCTCGAATGCTTTTTCAAGATAGGGGACCATTTTTATAACTCCTTTCTTCACGAGCAGTTCCCTGCCCCGGCTGCAGAAGAGCCGGCAGGCATTATTTGGGTCTGCAGACAATATATAATAATCATCGGTTTTTTTCAATGCCGCCGGCAAAAATACAGGCCCTGCCCCTGCGTATTGGAGGCTTATACGATTTTTGTTGACACAGCCGCAAAGATATGTTATATTATTTCCGCAAAAGGGAGTAGTACCCCAAAAGGGGGCGCGCTTTCGTCAGGACGGCTGCGTATGCAGCCCGGAGGCGCGGAGATCAAACCGGTTTCAACGAGACTTTTACCGTGTCGGTAAGGTCTCTTTTTTTGTCCTTTCCGGCGCGGGTACGGCAGCCGGGATGCTGCTCGGAAGAAACACCATCCGGGAAAGGAGAAACAAATGATTCTGCTAATTATTTCACTGGTGATCCTTACAGGCGGCCTCATTGCCGCCGGACAGGCAAAGAAAGGCTTCATAGCCCCCATCGCTGCGGTCCTGGCAGTGTGCGCGGCCGCTGCAGGCTGCGTACGCACTGTTCCCGCCGGACACACCGGCGTCGTCACCACTTTCGGGAGGGTAGAAAACTACACACTGAGCTCAGGCGCACACCTCGTCGCCCCGTGGCGTAAGGTCGTTATCATGGACAACAGGGTACAAAAACGCAGCATCGAGCTGCCGTGCTTCAGTTCAGACATCCAGGAGGTCAACGTCTCTTACACTGTAAACTATCAGATCAGCAAAAACGACGCCATGACCCTCTACTCGATGGTCGGCACCGACTACTACAATGTGGTCATAGCCCCCAACATCGCTGAGAGCGTGAAGGTGGCCACTGCACAGTATACGGCCGAAGCCCTCGTGGGGATGCGCGACAGCCTTGCCGCCCGGATTGAAAGCACCCTCTCCGCAAAGCTGGCCGGGTATAACATCGAACTTGTGGGCACCAGTATTGAGAACATGGACTTCACTGACGTGTTCACCAATGCCGTCGAAGCAAAGCAGGTGGCCCAGCAGAACAAGCTGCGCGCCCAGACTGAAGCCGAACAGAAGGTCCTCGAGAGCCAGGCTTCCGCCGAGATACGTAAAATTGAAGCTGACGCTTCCGCCTACGAGCTTCTGGCAAAAGCCGAAGCCGAGGCCGAGGCCAACAGGAAGATTTCCGAATCCCTTACGGAGAACCTGATCGATTACGCCTACGCCAACAGCTGGGACGGCCAGCTGCCCCGCATCTACTCCGGAAACGGAAGTGGGATTATAGTCAATGCCGGCAACCTGTTCGGCAGTGAGCCGACGACCGAATAACCCCTCACACCAGCGCGAAGGGGCTTCCGATCACACGGAGGCCCCTTCGCTTTATCTTCCCGCTAATGGGTCTTTATTTATTGAACTCCATCTTGGCGTTGATACCCAGGTCCGCCAGCACCTTGTTGACGTCCCTCGTATACGTGCCGTCCTCAAGCTGGATAAGGGGGAAACCTATGGAGCCCGTCCCTCTTACTCCGTCGTAGAGGGGGCTCTTGTCCCTGAAAGTCACGAACTCTTTGAGATGGTCGATGGAACCGGTAACATTCACGAAAACCGGCATAACACCGTTCTCGGTGAGTATCGACAAAAACCTCAGCGTCCCGGGGCATACATTGCTGCCTATTACTTTGATAGCCATTCTGAAACCTCCTGATAAAACTGTTTATATTTATAAGGGTCTGGCATATAACCGGCCTTATAAAAGCATTATAACATATTCCCGTCATAACAGTTAACAAAAGCTGCCGCGGGCTTCGGGTACTATTTTTTGCCGATATCCAGTGCGGCAAAATAAGCGGTCTGTGTAGCCTGGTAGATCGTTGCCGGGGCTGCGCAGTCGCCCACAATGTGGTACTCCGGTGCGCAAAGTGCCAGGGCCGCCGCACTTTCGGTTTCGGCTTTCATTCCCAAAGCGCACACCACGGTATCCGCCGGGAAGAACACCTCCCCGTCGGGACTCTCGGCTGAAACGCCCTGCCCGGCCACAGACGTGACTTTTGTATTAAGCCTGAGATCTATATGGAGCCGGTTCAGCTCCAGCATGATAGATTGACCCTGCAGCAGGTTCATGCCGCAGTTTATCGCGCCGGTCATCTCAATGATCGTCACATCCCTGCCGAGACCTGCCATGAATATCGCAAGTTCACAGCCCACGAGGCCCCCTCCCAGGATCACCGTCTTCTGGCCGGCTTTCTCCGGATGATAGTATATATCTTCCGCCGTAGAAACGTTGTCCCCGTCAATTCCGGGTATCGGGGGGATCGACGGGCGGGACCCCAGAGCGGCTACTATTACGTCAGGCTCCAGCTGTTTCGCGAGCTGCGGTGTGACCTCCGTATTCAACCTCACCTCTACGGGTGAAGAAGCGATCATTCTCACCTGGTGGTCGATATACTCTCCAAGATGTTTTTTGAAGGGCACCTTCTCCTCGCAGAGCAGCACGCCGCCCAGCCTGTCTGACTTTTCACACAGTATGACCTTATGGCCACGCTGGGAGGCGGTTATGGCCGCCTGCATCCCTCCGATGCCGCCGCCCGCCACAAGGACCGTCTTTTTCTCCGGCGCGGGCCTTTCAAATTTGCTTTCGGACTCGTTGCATATCTCCGGGTTCAAGGCACAGCATATCTGGCCGCGCTTCATTAGGCTGGAAAAGCAGGTGAAACACCTCATGCATTTTACTATATCGTCCGTGCGCCCTTCCCTGGCCTTCCGCGGAAGGTCCGGATCGCAGATAAGCCCGCGCGCCAGTTCCACGACGTCCGCTTTGCCTGAGGCGATTATCTCCTCAAGCATCTCCGGATCGGCCAGGGCCCCCACAGTGGCCACCGGTGTGCTGACATGCTTCTTTATCTCGGCGGCATATTTAACGTTTACCCCGTCCTCCAAGAACATATTCGGATGGGTCACCGTAAACACCCGCGGATCCTCGTGGCTGCCCGCAGAGATATGGAGCAGATCGACTTTACCGTCAAGGGCCTTGGCTATGCGTATGCCGTACTCCACATCATATCCGCCCTCGAACACCTCACTGCCGCTGAGGCGTATCTCTATGGGGAAACCGGGACCCACCGCCTCCCTCACCGCTTTGATAACGGCCAGCGGAAAACGCATCCTTTTTTCGAAGGTACCGCCCCACTCATCGGTCCTGGTATTTGTCAGCGGGGACATGAATTGATGCAGCAGCCACCCATGGCCCCCGTGAAGCGTCACCATGCCGAACCCGCAGGCTTTCGCGAAGGCGGCCGCTTCGGCATGCTTCCTTATGGTCCTCTCTATGATCTCGTCATCCATGGCGTAAGCATGGATCGGCTTCCCGAACGATCCCGCCGCTTCGCCCTCCACGGGGCCGTATATCTTATGCCCCTGGGCATAGGATATACGTGCGGCGTTGCCACCGTGAGACAACTCCATGCTGGCGACCGCACCGTGTCGGTTTATCGCCTCGCTCAGCTTGTTGAGATGGGACCTTCCTGTGGTATCGTCCATAAGTATGTGGTTCCCGTTGGCCAAAGCTATCTCGCTGTCCACCATGGCATCGCCAATGCAAACAGATGCGGCGCCGCCTATAGCCTTTCGCTCATAATAACAAATCGTCTCGTTTATAGGATGGTTCCCATAGTGGGTATGCTGCATTCCCGTGGGAGCCGCAAACAGGCGGTTGCGGAAAAACTGTCTGGCCAGCACTATGGGCTCGAACAGATGAGGATACTTACATTCGTACATGAATACTCCCTGTCCTTTCATTTTATAGTTTTTATAATATGGTAAAAGTATACATCATCGCGCCCGTCCGCGCAAGCGCAGTTGCTCAAAATATCCCACTCGGGAACTCATTGGACCAGGAAACACGCCGGAGCCGCGTCATTGACTGTTTTATGGATATTATATATAATCTATACAATAATAACGGGTCCGCCTCACAGAGCGTCCGGAATGTGGCGAACGCTGCGAAGCGGCCCGGAAGGAGGCATCTATATGATACTTGAAGCACTTGAGGTACTCAAAAACAGACGTTCCATACGCAAGTTCAAACCCGATCAGATCTCCGATGAGCAGCTCCGCGCGGTCCTTGAGGCCGGCACATTCGCCCCCACTGGCGGCGGCACCCAGGGGGTGAAGATAATCGCGGTCCAGAGTCCCGAAAACGTAGCTGCGGTGGACGCTCTCAACGCCAAAATACTTAATAAGCCCGACATGCATCCTTATTATGGGGCCCCCACTATCCTTCTCATATTTGAGACTGACGCCAGCTTTACACGCGAACTGGACGGTGCGGCTGTCTGCACCAATATGGTAAACGCCGCTTATGCCGTGGGCCTCGGTTCCTGCTGGATACACAGATGCAAACAGATGTTCGAGACCGAAGAGGGCAAGGCGCTGCTCAAGAAATGGGGAGTCACCGAAAACCTCACTGGCGTCGCTTCCATCGCCCTGGGCTACGCGGACTGCGACGCCCCCGCCCCCAAGGCCCGCAAGGAAGACTATATCCTCCGGGTATAAAGTTCTCTGTTAAAACGGCCTCCGCCTATGCATGCGGAGGCCGTTCTTATATAAAATATCATTGAGCTTTTTCCCGTCGGAATATATAATGGATATGTATTTATGCATCGGAGGGACGGCCATGGCAGCAACGCGAAAAGAACTGGAATACGCGCTGAACAATTTCAACGAGGTGCATCACACCACCCTTGACCCGGAAGGTCCCGGCGTCGTACGCATCCACCTGGTACCGCCGGTCGTCAAAGACGGGGACGTCGGCCCCAGCGCCGCAATAATCAATGGGCAGGACATCATACCGGTCAATACCTCGTGGAGCATCCTTCTCACAGAGTTCATCAAAGAGGTGAACAAACACAGCGGCGCCCCCATCACCCAGGTGGAAGCGGATTCCATTGTGGAAAACACCTGCAGATCCGTCAGGAGTGTGTACCCGTTTATCAGCAGGAAGCGCCTCAGCAACGATATTTTCACTATTATGGATACTTTCCGACGGATAGCGCGCGGCCAGGTGCCTGACGGGGAGATAGAGTATATCTCCCTGGGCGAATATGCCCCATTGATGCGCGCCCCCCACAGGATGGACCTCCTCGTCAGCTCCATGACCTCGGGCGGCAAATGGCACTGCAACCAAAAGTGTGTCCACTGTTACGCTTCCGGCCAGCCCATGGCACAGGAAGAGGAGCTTTCCACTGAGGAGTGGAAGGAGGTTCTGGACAGGTGCCGCAGCGCGGGAATACCTCAGGTCACTTTTACCGGAGGGGAGCCCACCATGAGAGACGACCTTCCGGAACTTATATCATATGCCGGCTGGTTCATAACGAGGCTCAACACGAACGGCCTTAAACTTACGGAAGAATACTGCCAGGCACTCAGGGAAGCGTCTCTGGACAGTGTGCAGATAACTTTCTATTCGGACAAAAGTGAAATACACGACTCTCTGGTCGGGGTCTCCGGATACGATTCCACTGTAAGCGGCATGGAAAATGCCCTGAGATGCGGGCTGAGTCTGAGCGTCAACACTCCCCTTTGTACGCTGAACCGTGACTACCTGAGCACTCTCCGGTTCCTCCATGACAAGGGGGTCGTATACGTAACATGTTCCGGGCTTATTACCACCGGCAACGCCGCGGGCGGGGAATCGGCAAAGCTCCGGCTCTCTGAAGAAGAGATAAGCGGCATCCTCAGCCAGGCGGCTGAGTACTGTTTCGCCAACGACATGGAGATAAGCTTCACTTCTCCTGGCTGGGTAAGTGAAGAGTTCTGCAGGAGCATAGGGCTCACTCCTCCGGTATGCGGAGCTTGTCTGAGCAACATGGCAGTCACTCCGGGAGGCAGCGTAGTACCATGCCAGAGTTGGCTGAGCGGGGAGCCTCTGGGGAATATACTCACAGACAGCTGGGACAGAATATGGAACGGCCAAGCCTGCAGGGAGAGGCGTGAGCTTTCCTCACATATGGATGGCCTGTGTCCTCTGCGCACCCACACCGGGGAGCCTGATTGACAGGCGTCTTTCGTGCCGGGACTGCCGACACTTTAAACACGATGAAAGATGACAAAGAAAGGAAGCCGCTGCGCGGCGGATCGGAACAGATGAAAAAGAGAAGAATAATACCGGTGATCGTCTTTATCCTGTGTATAACGGTCTGCTCCGCCCTGCTGGGCGGCCAGGCAAAGGCCGCGGAACTTGACAGGATTCTCGGTTACACCGTGAAAGTGGATATTAACGAAGACGCTACCGCCCGAATCCTTTACCATATAGACTGGCAGGTACTCGACTCCTCCACGGAAGGTCCCCTTTCTTGGATAAAGGTAGGTATTCCCAACAAAAACTACGTCTCTATGGAGAGCAGCAGCCCCGCGGTCAAAAAAATCAGCTATTATTCCTCCGGCGGGAGTTACGCCCGCATAGACCTGGACAGGGATTACTATCAGGGCGAGGTCGTCAGTTTCGATTTTGAACTGGTCCAGGATTATATGTATCAGGTGGACAAACTTATAGATGGCGAGACAGTGTATGAGTTCACTCCCGGATGGTTCAATGACATACGAGTGGACAGCCTTGTCGTCAAGTGGAACAGCGACAGGGTCCACAGCCAGTCACCTTCATGTATCGTTGACCAGGACGGCTACTGCACCTGGGAAAAAAGTCTGGCACCCGGTGAGATCTTTACTGTGAGCATAACTTACCCCAACGACGCTTTCGGCTTTGATACGACAAAAACCATAGAACCTTCCGGCGACGGAGAACCTGCCTTTTTTATGGTGATCGGCGTCTTGATGGTGGTACTTCTGTTCATAGTCCTGCCGATATATTTGTTTATCAGACTTGTCCGTGGGATATTCAATACGACCGCCAACCTCTCCGCAAAGCAGAAAACGAAGAAGATTACAAGGACAAAAGTCGTATACTACCCTGTCTGTCAGGGGTGCGGGGGCACGAGAGCTGAGGGTGAGGACACCTGCCCATACTGCGGAAGGAGCTTTATCCAAAGCGAAGAGACTATCACCGAAGAGGACATCCCCGAGGAAGATAAAGAGCTCCGCTCCAAAAAGAAGGACGGCCTCTATCGGTATACCTCTCAGCCTAATACATATGTGCGTGTCCACGTGGTGCCGGTCGTCGTACCGCGCCAGGCGTCTTCGCGCAGCTCCTCACGCAGCTCATGTGTCCACAGTTCCTGCGCATGCGCCTGTGCCTGCGCGTGTGCCTGTGCCGGAGGCGGCAGGGCAGGCTGTTCAGCCAAAGATTTCTACAATACCGGTCTAAAACTGGAACTCCTGAAACGCAAAAACCGGGACCGCCCCGCAGAAAGCGAACGGTGATCGTTATTCAGGAAACACGCGCCGAACGGGCATTGTGTCCGTATATATCTCATACGCATACAGGATAGCCGCAGTGTTACAAACCGTAAAAACCATAACCGCCGGGACGGCAGTTTCGCAGCTGCCCCGGCGGTTTTCGTATGTCTATATACCGTACGCAGCCCAAGTATGGGCTACTCCTTTATCTCCATATTGCCAAAGCACTTCCCGCAGATATTGCACCGTTTTTTCGGATCAAAGCGGCACATGCGCACGTTGTCCCCCATATATGCGTACGAGTAGTCGCTCTTAAAGAAAGAACTGCCCTCCTTGGCCTCGCGGCGCACGATGGTGCCCCAGGTACCTGACATGAACGCCGCCTGGAACACTACAGGCTTCTTCATCTTGCGGAACCTTATAGGGCAGTGCCACGTGTTGGGGGGTATCCTCACAACCGTGGGTCTGGTTATCATCCTGGACTCCATGTGGTCCGGGTCGTCCCCGATGGTCATCTCTATCTCTGCGTCAAAATCGAAGAAATTCATCGGGTCCGCGCCTATAATGAAGATGTACTCCTCACATCCCTGATGGAAATGGGTCTCCTCGGTGTTGTTTGCCCCTGCGAAAACCTGGAACCCCACATGGTATGTAGCTCCCTCCATATACGTTTCGCCGCGGAAATATGCCTGGGGAGAGGGACACCACGGTCCCCAGGAGGTTTTTTCTTTTGGCAGAGCCAGGACGTTCTTTCTTACGGCCTCACTGAGCGGGGGCTTGGGGGCTTTGAGCACCGTCGCGTCTGAATACGGTCTGGAAGGATTCGTCCTGGTGACGACGCATTTGGTGGAATCCGGGGCTTTCTCCGGGTCGTACGCGCCTTTGTCGGTATATGACGAAACGCTGTCCTCATTCACGACCGTCCATGGAACGAAACTGTATGGTCTGGGCGGGACCTCCTCGGGATGCGAAAAACACTTTCCGCAATAGGTACAGTTTTCGCCCTTGCGGATCACGCACCTTCGCTCGGCCTCATCTCCGAAATACAGGTACTGCCTCTCCCCGTCCTTCCACTCAACATACTTGACCATTCCGGTACGCCCCGCCTGCATAACAGCCTGGAATATGAGGGGCTTGTCCACACGCACGAAGTCCAGCGGGCTGTGCCACCAGCTCTTAGGTATATGTATAACTGTCGGTTCAGTTATGACCACTTTCTCCATGGAATCCATGGTGGGGCCCATGTAGAAGTGCACCTCGGCATCCCAACCGGAAAAAACATCAGGGAGACTGGCGCCCAGGAAAACAAGATATTCATCTTCCCTGTGGAAATGAGGCTCTTTTTCCAATCTCACCGGCTTCATAAACACCTGATAACCTACGTTTATCCCGGCGCCGGGCATGTCCGTCTCTCCCCTGAAATATGCCTGAGGGGACAATATCCAGTCCCCCCACTGGGTGTGCTGCGGCTCAAATTCGTAAAACAGCCTCTCGTATTTTTCCTGCATATCACCGGCTCCCTTCTTTTTTCTACACTATATCACGCATCAAGCTTTAAGGCAATCATTTCCATAAAGAACCGGCCAACGGAAAAACATCTTGTAAAGCCGCATATGCTTATAATATAATTTACTTAAGCTATAACACGCTGGTTGGTATATCTTCACCTGCTGTATCAGGCCCTGTCCCGCGTTTTCGGCGCTGTTCACAGCTGAATCAGATGTGAGCTTCCTGTCCCGGCGGGTGCGCGGTTTGCCGCTCTGCCTTAGGTTACAGGATCCACCGTGTGTTTGACCGCTGGAATGTGAGAGGGAAAAACAAATGAAAACAAGTCTCATTATGGAAGGTGGAGCCATGCGCGGCATGTTCACATGCGGCGTCACGGACGTATTCGCGGAGCATGGAATCACGTTCCACGGGGCTGCGGGCATCTCCGCAGGAGCCGTTTTCGGCTGCAATATAAAGTCTCGTCAGCCAGGCCGGGCTATACGGTATATACTGCGCTACAGCCGTGATCCGCGCTTCTGTGGGCTCCGCTGCCTGTTGAAAACAGGGGACCTTTTCGGAGTTGACTTTTGTTACAGGCTCCTGCCGGAAATTCTGGACCCGTTCGACCGGGAAACGTTTTCCAGAGATCCTATGGAGTTCTACGTAGGGGCCACAGACGTGCACACAGGGCTTCCCGTACGCCACAGATGTACCGACGGCTCAGGCAGAGATATAGCATGGATGCGGGCGTCCGCTTCCATGCCCGTGGTCTCCCGTCCGGTGGGAGTAGATGGGCTGGAGCTTCTGGACGGCGGCATATCCGACCCGGTACCTTTTGAATACATGGAAAGCCTGGGTTACGACAGGAACGTGCTTATACTCACTCAGCCCCAGGGCTATCGGAAGAAGAAGGCCTCCGCCCTGCCCCTGATGCGTCTGGCCCTTGGGAAGTATCCCTGCATAGCCCACGCCCTTGAGGTAAGGCATGAGCTGTACAACATCCAGATGGAAAGGATAGACGCTATGGAACGCGGCGGCCGCGCGCTGGTGATCCGTCCGCCTGAAAGTCTGGGTATACCGCGTACAGAAAAAGATCCCGCAGAGCTCAAGCGTGTTTACGGGCTGGGGAGGGCGGAAGCGCTCCGCCGGCTCGACGAAATACGTGCGTTCCTCGCCTGGAACGCCTCAGCACCTGAAACGGAGGAAATAATATGAACGAGAACATGAAAAAGCGCAATGAACTGCTGGCTCAGAAAGTCATCAAAGGACTCAGCTCCCGCAACATGACAGGCTACTATGCAGCTGATAAGGCCGAAGCCCTGCGCACAGCCCTTTCCATAATACCTGAGGGAAGCACTGTCACCATGGGCGGAAGCGTCAGCGTAGAGGAAATCGGGCTTGTGGACGCGCTGAAAAACGGTCCTTATAAGTTTATCGACAGAAATGAAATACCCGACAAGCGCGCCGCGATGCTGGCCGCGTACGACGCCGACTTCTTCCTCTCCAGCGCCAATGCCGCCACTGACGACGGCGTCCTTATCAACATTGACGGCAACGCCAACAGGGTATCCGCAATAGCCCAGGGCCCCAAAAAGGTGATTTTTGTCGTCGGCATGAACAAGATCTGCAGTGACGCGGACAGCGCCATGAAACGCGCCAGAAACGTGGCTGCCGCCACAAATGCCCAGCGTTTCGGTCTTTCAACTCCGTGTACCAAGACCGGCATGTGCATGGACTGCAAATCTCCGGATACCATCTGCTGCCAGTTCCTGATAACGCGTTTTTCCAGGCACACCGACAGGATACACGTTATACTTGTAAATGACAGCCTGGGATTCTGAGTCCGACCTCCGTACGATCCACGTTTGGGATCCCGTCTTTGGCTAAAACGGGATCCCATGTAATATTTATACGTCAAAAACTCAAACAATTTCTTCTTTTTTAGTTTGTTTTAAGGGAAGCAGGTTATCATGCGGATACCACAAAGAAAGGATGGTAACGCAATATGAATAAAATCAGATCTTTTGCAGCGGCAATCCTTGTTCTGGCCGCGGGGGCATGTTCAGTTCTTTCCCTCTCGGGATGCTCCGCGAGCGGCAAAGTCGCTTCGTCTGTTGTCGCTTCCGATAATGCTTCCTCATACGGTACTCCCGCTCCGTCTGTTGCCGCTTCTGATAATGATTCCTCGTACAGTACTCCCGCGGGCGAAACACCCTCAGCCAGCGTATCCCCCATCGCTGACGCAGCCCCTTCGGCAGAACCCTCCCCATCTGAAGTCTCTTCCACGGAAGCCTCAGCCGCCCCTGTGTCATACACTTCTCCGGAGGTATCCGTCGTTACTGTATCTGATGCTGGAGGTATGTACCGGGCAGCCGACCTTTTTACCGAAAGGGACCTGACCCAGTCGGTCGATCTGTCTGACGCCTCTTTCATAGACGTCTCAGACGGTGAAGACGTACACATTACACAGGAAGGCATATACGTGCTGGGAGGTTCCGCCGGCTCGGTCACAGTTTATGTGGAAGCCGGAAGCGCGGACAAAGTCCAGCTTGTCCTCAACAGCCTTAGTATCTCAAACGAAGATTTCCCATGCATCTATGTAAAACAGGCGGATAAGGTGTTTGTCACCCTGGTCGGCGAGAATTTCCTCAGCGTCACAGGGACCTTTGAGTCAGACGGAAAAACGAACACAGACGGAGTTATCTTCTCCAAATCAGACCTGGTACTGAACGGGACGGGAAGCCTTGATATCTCCTCTTCGGATAACGGCATCGTGTGTAAAGATGATTTGAAGATCACTGGAGGGAATTACACCGTATCGTCGTCATCAAAATGCTTTGAAGCCAACGACTCGATACGCATCGCCGGAGGGACGTTCACGCTTAAAGCCGGCACCGACTGTCTGCATGCCGAGAATGACGATGACCCTTCCCTGGGATACATCTGTATTTTCGGCGGCAGTTTTGAGATGGAGTCAGGCGACGATTGTATCCATGGGGAGTCTGTGGTGCAGATCGACAGCGGAAGCTTCGCCATAAACGCGGCCGAGGGCATAGAAGCTACCTTTATCCAGATAAACGGAGGGACGATCTCCATATCCAGTTGGGACGACGGCATAAACGCAGCACAGAAGTCCTCTGCCTACCGCGCCGCCATCGAGATAAACGGCGGGGAAATAACCATAGTGATGGGCGCCGGAGATACAGACGGTATCGATTCAAACGGCGACATCATAATAAACGGAGGCACGATAAACGTCACCGGGAATTCCGCTTTCGATTATGACGGAAACGCCGAATATAACAACGGCACAATAATTGTGAACGGCCGGGAGATGGATGAGATCCCTAACCAGTTTTTCGGCGGCATGGGTCCGGGGGGATTTGGCGGAAAGGGCTTCAGGCCGTAAAAGGTAATAAAGTTGTACGGAAGCGGCAAAATTCTGACATTTTGCCGCTTCCTTTATTAACCAGCTATCTGTTTCGAGGATCAGGTACAAACACCCCGGATGATTGTAACGACCGCCCTTCATTTTTTATTGTACTTCTAACGTTTTTCCTTTATATTGTGTGCTTTGCCCCATCGTGGTAAAATTGACGCATAGACCCACAAGTATCAACAAGGGGCTGTGAACATGGAATATCTTGACATCTGCGATGAAAACGGCATGCCGACAGGACGTGTCACCGGCCGAACGGAAGCCCACGCAAAAGGAATACGTCACCGTACGGCGCACGTATGGGTTGTACGGCAGCTGCGCGATAAATACCAGGTGCTCCTCCAAAAACGCAGCTCCTGCAAGGATTCTTTCCCCGGTAAATATGACACTTCATCAGCCGGACACATTCCTGCCGGAGATGAACCCCTGGCCTCGGCATTGAGGGAACTTGAGGAGGAATTAGGCATCAGGGCGTGTCCGGATACTCTCAGATTCGCAGGCCGCTTCAGCGTATCCGTCTCCAATGTATTTCATGGTGTGCCTTTCCGCGACAATGAAGTTCGCAATGTCTACGTCTATTCTGAACCGGTCATGATTGAGGACCTGGTCCTCCAGGAGGACGAGGTTGATGAAGCGATCTGGTTTGACCTGGAAAAGCTCTGCAAACTTGTCGGGAATAACGACGACCGTTTCTGCGTACCGCCGGAAAGCCTTGATATCCTCCTGGGATTCCTTTCTAAAGCAGAACTGAATGTACACCCCGATCCCACACCCACTTCGCCTGATTGACAGACCACACCGTATAGCGGGGGCATACAGCACCGCGTAGACGCTACGTCCGCTGCCGTTCCCCGGGCTGCGCAAACCCTGAACGGGTTGACGGCAAACCGCTCAGGAAATATAATTGTTCAAAAGGGTATTATAGATTTCCCCGATCGGCTCTCCGGGCAAAAGTCCGTCGTTGATGCGGCGCCGCGGTTGCTGAGGGCTTCCGGCGTCAGGACGCACGGTCACAGAAACCGCCGTAAACCGGTATGAACTGACGGGGAGCTTCAAAAAGGAGGCAGATAATGCGATATGTAATCATTGGCTTCGGCTGCGCGGGATACTGCGCGGCCAGGACCATAAGGCAAAACGATCCCGACGGCATTATCACGGTATTCAGTGAGCACTCCTACGCGCCCTACAACCCGATGCTCACGACATATTACGCCGCGGGAAAGATACCCTTCGAATCGCTGTTCCCCTTTGGGAGCCTCGAAGACGTTACCGTGTCCCTCAGGCTCGATATGCACAGCAATGAGCGTGTGGCCTCGGTCGCGGCAGCTTCTCACGAGGTAGTTCTGGATGGAGGGAAGCGCGTCGGATACGACCGTCTGCTTATAGCGTCGGGCGCTTCGGCTTTCGCCCCTCAGATACAGGGGCTCTCCCTGGAAGACGTCTATTTTATGCGCACTGTCGATGACGCGGTACGTATCAAAAATGAACTGGACAAAAACGTCCATAATACCGCCCTGATAGTCGGGGCTTCCATGGTTGGTATCAAAGTGGTGGAACTGCTGAACTCCAGGGGCGTGCACACGGTGCTTGCCGATATGGCCCCGGACATTTTCCCTCTGGCCGCCTATCATGACGTGTCCAAGGAAATAGAGAGGCGGATAACCGAAAAGGGAGTAAAGCTTGCCTTGGGATGTTCACTGGTGAGCGCTGAAAAGGTCTCCGGCGGATATAACTGTCGGCTGTCGGACGGATCGTCCTGTACAGCCGACCTTGTGGTGCTCTGTATAGGCACAAGGGCCAACATCTCTTTTGTTGATCCGGGAGAGATACGGGTAAACCGCGGGATCGTCGTGGACGAGAGGATGGCGTCCTCCTGCCCGGACGTTTACGCCGCCGGGGACTGCTGCGAAGGGCAGGACCTTCAGAGCAGCACTACGATGATCATCGGGCTTTGGGCCAACGCCGCCCACCAGGGCACTACGGCCGGGGCGAACATGACCGGTGTACAGGCAGATTTTGACGGCAATTTCCTGCACAATATAACACACTTTATGGACATGGATTTCATTGGTTTCGGCGACAACCGCCTTACCGGCGAGATCCTTACGTCCGGGGATATTCGAAACGGTCTCTTTGTGGAAGCCGTAGTGAAGGACCACAGACTCGCAGGCGTGAACATTCTCGACAACTACCGCATAAGCGGGGCAATAAAGAACTATCTGTACCGGATAATGGAAAAGCAGGATACCGAGATCTCCCCCATTCAGAAGGGCATCCTGATCAAAGAAGGGCTAAAACCCTCTTTTATCGAGAAGCTGGAGGGAAAATTCAATGCGTGAAATAAATTACGAACACGGCAAGATCCCTTGCGCTGAAACCGGCATAGAAGTCAAGCACACTCTCTGCGACATATGCACCCCCGGCATGCACTGCGGACTGGATGTCCTGGTCAGGGACGGCAACATCGTAAAAGTGGAAGGTACCGACGGTTTCCCGGTAAGCAACGGCAAGCTGTGCACAAAAGGGGCCGGAACAAGACAGTACGTTTGCAGGGAAGACCGCATCCTGACCCCTCTCAAGCGTACGGGCAAGAGGGGTGAAGGCAAATTTGAACCGATCTCCTGGGATGAAGCTATAGACCTGATCAGTGATAGATTCCTGTCGATCAGGCGGGAATACGGCGCCGACAAAGCTGCGTTCTACTGCGGATACGGCAAATATTTCCGCTTCATGCTGAGGAGGTTCGCGGGTGCCTTCGGCACACAGAACTACGGCACGGAATCCAGCTCCTGCTTCACTTCAGGACTGATGGCCTGGCTGCTCACGTCCGGCAGCACAATGGGCATGAATATGCCAAACTCTCAGTTGATGATCGGGTGGGGCGCAAACGGTTATTATTCCAGATATCCCATGGCCCGGAATATACCAGCAAACCGCAAAAGAGGGATGAAGGTCATAATCGTCGACCCAAGGATCACCCCAGCCTCCCAGCGCCTTGCGGACCTGCATCTGCGTCCCCGTCTCGGCACCGACGGCGCCCTTGCGCTGGCCATAGCAAACGTCCTTATATCCCGCGGGTGGATAGACAAGCCGTATATAGACAAATACGTTTACGGTTTTGAAGAGTATGCCGCCTACGTGAGCTCTTTCACTCCCGAAAGAGGCCAGGAGCTCACAGGGGTACCCGCCGCCGACATAGTCCGCGCTGCAGAGATGATACATGACAGCAAAGGAATATGCATTCCTGAGAGCAGTACCCTGGGACATCACCGCAACGGTATGCAGAACTACAGGGCGATAATGTCCCTGTTGGTCATAACCGGTAATTTCGACGTCATCGGCGGGCAGATACCCGGCGAGTTCACGTTTATGGACAGGGACAGCGGTTTCCCCACCCATGAGGAAGAATTCATGGACGAACAGTTCCCGTACGACGCCCCGAAGGCCGTCGGCGCAGACCGCTTCCCCCTATGGTATCATCTGCGCAGGGACATGCAGTCAAACGCCCTGGCGGACAACATACTTAAGCAGGACGAACACTCTGTAAGGGCCCTTCTCGCCCTGGGTATGAACTACCGCATGTTTGCAGACGACGCAAGATACATAGAGGCGATAAAAAAACTGGATATCTTTGTGGATACCGATTTATTCATGAGCGATACTGCCAAATACGCAGACATCGTACTGCCCGTATGTTCCTCGCTGGAAAGGGAGCAATTTATCACATATCCCGGCGGGTTGGTCTGGTATTCCGGGAAAGCCATAGAACCAATAGGGCAGGCAAAGACCGACACGGAGGTATTGTCACTGCTGGCCAGACGGATGGACCTGAACGACCCCCTTCTTAAAGAGGGATATGACGCCTGCATCAGCTATGTTATGAGGGATATCCCCGTCACGGTCGAGGAAATGAAAGCCAGCGAAAAACCTTTCAGGATCCCTGGATTTACACCCTACAAATTTGGCAGCACCCTTGAGAAAGGCCTCAAAACTCCCACCGGAAAACTCGAACTGTATTCCACAATCATAGCCGACCATCCCGAGTGGGGACTTGACCCCCTGCCAACGTATAAGGAACCCTACAACCCCGACCCCGAAGCGTACCCGTTCCGCCTGTGCGCCGGGGCAAGAATACCGAACGCCATCCACTCACGACTCCATGACGTCCCTTGGGAAAGGAGCCTCCTGCCCGAACCGTCCGTGGAAATGAGCATGGAGGACGCTGAGGCGTTGGGCGTGGAACTGGACGACGACGTGGAGATCGTTACCGATATCGGCGCCCTCACTTTCAAGGCCATACCTACGGCCACCGTAATGCCGGGAGACGTCTTTATCTATCACGGGTACAGGGAAAAGGATATCAACAGTATACTCAACGGTACGAACCTCGACCCGTACACGGGATTTCCGGCTTACCGCAGTGCATACTGCAACGTAAGGAGGAAAGCATGAAACTTAAGCTTGAACTCGACCTTTCGAAATGCTGTGCCTGCGGCTCCTGCGCCGTAGCCTGCATGGATCAGAACGACATCGACCTCTCTACGGGAGCGAGACCATTCCGGGTAGTTTTCCGTCAGGAGACACGCAGGACCGGTGAGATCGCGTATTATTCCATGTCGTGCATGCACTGTGACAATGCCCCATGTGTGACCGCGTGCCCCTCCGGATGCCTTTATAAAGACCCGGAGACCGGGCTTACCCTGTACAACAACACCTACTGCATAGGCTGCCACAGTTGTGCCATGGCCTGTCCCTTTGGCGCTCCCACGTTCGGACCCGACAACAAGATGAGGAAGTGCGACGGGTGTATAGACAGGATCAGCGCCGGACTCCAGCCCGCCTGCGTGAAGGGCTGTACCTTTGACGCTCTGAAACTGGTGGACATATCCGAAAACGACGTCCCGCAGGAGGATTCCCTGGTTTTCCGTTGCGCGGTTCTCTCAGACAGCCAGAGATAAACGCTGCAACAGACCCAGCCGCGTCTCACGGCACATGAACAAAGCATAATGGCGGCGATATGATCCGCCGCTCCGGTCCCAAAACGGCAAGAGGCCTGCGCGCAGAAGCGCAGGTCTCTTGCCGTTTATCAATGTTTATAATACCTACCGCTCAAATCACGCAGCGGATACGTCAACTGTCCTGCAGATTGGGGAATATGCTGCTGATACGCTGATTAGCCTGACAGTCTGAACACTCTGTCCGTCAAGTAAAATCACGCCGTCCGATACGGCATTTATGATCTTATACGTCGTCATCCTCCCGTCGACGTCCAGACAAACCGCGATAACGGTCGCCCCCTCGTCGGCATGAATGGTCAGTTCGTCATCCATCTTACTGTAACCGTAGTGCCCCTCGGCCACTCTTACGGTCTCCGTCAGGGGTATCGTCCTGTCCTCGTATCCAGATGAACCATGCACACGATATACGACGTCAGCTCCATCAAGCCACAAAGTCATAACGCTCATGCTGTCGAACAAAGTATCGACAAGGCTTTCGGTTGTTCCGCTGTTTATGTTGTAGCGAACTACGTTAAAACTGCCGTTAAAATACAGACTGCCGCCCGCGGATACCAGGCCCGAATAGTCGCATAAAGCGCCGTTCAGGGTCACTCCCGGGTAGCTGTCTTTAAAGATTTCAGAGAATTCCGCGAGCCTGATGAAAGTACCTGATGAGCCGTTCCATCTTCCAAGGCCGTCTTCGTCCACAAAGTACCAATACTCATCGCTTTTGATAAAATGTGACTTGCTGCTGCGCCAGAAATATTCGTCATAGTCTGTATTGCCGCACTGAACGTCTTCACCGTACACCCAGTCGTTTTCTTCCAGATGCCCGGCTTCGGAACTTTTCAGCCATTCGGTGGAAGTGAGGAAATACTTGTGCGCGGCTGTGCCAGGCAGTGAACGGGTCTGATTCTCGTTCCATGTGACATCGATATGGTACCATTTCCCTTCAACGCGTACGATGTTCCAAACATGATTCATGCTGTCGCTGCGTACAAATGTACTCTCAATGCCCAACTCGTCCATCACCGCCGTGAAAGCGCGGGTAAACGCCTGACATACTCCTACCCCATCCCTGAACATTGAGTACGGGTCGTGTCTGGAATATGAGTAATCATAGTTGTAGTTTTCGCACAGGTAGTCGTTTACAAACAGGATCTTCTCCAGATCGCTCCCATACGAAGCTGCCAACCCGGCTATTTTTTGTATCGTGCTTGTGAATAATTCCTTCGCGGCGTCGTAATCATCATATATCTCCTGATAATATCTGGGATATACGATATATGAAGTATCCCACCCGGAATAATTGTAACTGTCAGCCGCAAACGTCTTGGGAATAAGGGACAGTTCCGCTAGAACACGGTCGAACTCTTCAAATGTAAGACCATAATTTGAATAATTGACAACAACAGAGGTATCCCCGTTCCATACGGCTTGCGCCAGCAGTTTGGTAAGTTCCTTTGCCCCGTCAGCCATTACCGAAGCCTGTGCCATATCCTGCGAGTCCATGGCCAGTGCCTTGTCCGATACGCGGACCGCTGTCGTGAAACATACCGCCGAAGCTATCAATGCAAGTACTAAACTGCAAAGTTTATTTTTCATAAGCTCTCCCATATGTACGCGGCTTATCTGTCAGAACACTTCCTTAAGGGCAGGGCGCGTACGCGGATATTTTCCCATTTATCAAAATCGCAGGGGCCGAGGCCCCTGCGATTTCTTTTATGGAATTGCGATTTATTTTGCGTTGTAACGATAGAGGAATGTGACTGTCTGGCTCCTGTTGCAGGTGTCGTCGGGGCTGAAGGTCGTGGCGGAAGTACCAACGGTAATGTTCTTTTCCACTGCCCACAGCACTGCACTGTAGAAGTAATCCTTCTCAGCAACGTCAGTGAACGGATTCGCGGAACCCATGGAAGGCTTGCCCGCGTATCTCCACAGGAACGTCACCATCTGAGCACGGGTAACTATGTCGTCGGGGCTGAAGGTCGTGGCGGAAGTACCAAGGGTAATGCCCTTCTCCACTGCCCACAGCACTGCGCTGTAGAAGTAATCCTTCTCAGCAACATCGGTGATCGGATTAACTGCTGAGGTCGCAACGGGTTTACCGGCCATCCTCCACAGGAACGTCACTGCCTGGGCGCGGGTGCAGCTCTCGTTGGGTCCGAACGTGGTGGCGGAGGTACCGGTGGTTATACCCTGCTCCACCGCCCACACCACGGGCTCAAAGTAATAAGCCGAGGTAGGAACATCAACGAAGGGGCTCTGTTTGGCCTTGGGAACGAACGTTGCGCTGACAACAACTTTGTCGCCGGGCATCTTGAAGGTCTGCTTCCCGCCGCCAAGGTCGGTAAGCTGTACCTTGTTGCCGGTGCTGTCGGTAACTACGAGAGTACCGAGTTCATATCCCTCGTCAGGTATAGTCGTTACGGTAACGGTGGAACCCTTGACCGCAGAGGTGGGAGTCACGATGACCCTACCGTGGGCGGAAGAAGTGACCGTTATGTTCTTGGTGGGAGTCACTATCTCGTAGTAGATACTGGATATTTTGAGTACGCCGTTTACGGTGGTGAGGTTGTAGTTTGTTCCGGATACAGCAGCTTCCACAACTATATCGTAATTGCCGGCCTTGGAGGTGTCGGGAGTGGCGGCTGTGCCGTCTTTGCTGTAGCTGAGGCTTACGCTGTCCAGAGTGTCTGTGCCCTGGAGACCGGTGACCACGTAGTCGGTTCCTTCAACAGGAGCGCTGAGGTCAGGTGCCTTGGCTCCGACATAGATGGACCTGTCGATGGCTGTGACTATGACTTCAGCTTTAGCTATTGCGAAAGTGAAGGTCTTATCGCTGTCGGTCCCGTCTTCCCATACGGTGTTGGCTTTGTCATTGAGAGCCACTGTCACGTCATAGCTGCCAGCGTTGGTCTGCTCAGCTCCGGTAACGGTGTAAGCGTCACTGGCAGGGATCTGATAGGCCTGCTCAGAGCCGTTATAGGTGTATGCTGTTGTGTCAGCCGCAGGTACCGGGATCTCTTTCCTGTCGACTGTAACTGTGATTTCTTTTTCACCCTTAGCGTAGGTCTCTGTCTCCGCGGCGGTAACGGTAATAACCGCAGTACCTGCCTTCTTGATAGTGAGCAGTCCCGAGGCAGAGTTTACGGACACGACATCTTCGCCGCTCTTCACTGCATAGGTGACTGCGCCGTCTCCGTCGGTGGAACCGGCTACCATAGCGCCTATGGAGCCGTATACAGTCACTACGTCTTCAGCGGTCACGGTCTGGGGTAGCTTGGAGTTGATGGTAAGGGTTCCGTTCTTGACCGTAAGTGTATTGTAGTTGTCGCTGGGAGCGGTGGCTCCGGTGATAACGATATCATAGGTGCCTTCTGAAGCAACATCGGGTGTGACGTCGGCGCCGTCCTTCTGGTAAGCCATCTGGATTGTGCCGCCCAGCTTGTCGGACCCCTTGAGGCCGTCGACAGTGTAATCCGTGCCCTCGGCAGGAGCGCTCAGATCAGGCAGCTCTTCTCCGATGCTTATTGTCTTATCGACTGCAGTCACGGTGACGTCGGCTTTATTGATCGTTACTTTGACGTCCTTTGTGGCCTCGGCATAATCTTCAGTAGCGGCGGCCGTAACGGTAACAACAGCCGTTCCCGCCTTATTGATGGTAAGAGCACCGGTTGTGCTGTTCACGCTGACAGCGTCGCCGCTCTTGAGCGAGTAACTGACAGCACCGTCTCCTACTGTAACTGTTCCCTTTACGGATTTGCCGGTATCGCCGTAGGTTGCCTTGACGTTCTTGGCGTCAATGGTCTGGGCAAGCTTGTCGGCAACGGTAAAGGTGATAACTATGTTGTAGTCCTCATAGTTCGTTCCGCTCATGGGGATAGTGACCACTGCTGTCTTACCGACCTTATCGGGGTCATTTACGAACGAGTAGGAAAGGGTCGTGCCGTTCATTGTCGGGGCACCGGTCAAGGCTCCTTCAGTGTTGCTGACGTCCATGGTCCCGGCGGTGCAGCCCTCAAGGATATCTGCACTGAGATCGTACTCACCGCTGCTGCCGTATTTGCCGGAAACAGAAGCGGTCTTGTCTTCAGATGCGGCCTTTGCAATGGAGGCCTTAAGGCCGGTGGGCTGCTTAAGCGTGTAGTTGCCGGCCGCAGCTCCTGTAAGTGTGAATTTGGCCTCGGTGGTCACAGCCTTGTCTGTTCCCGCATTGGCATCGTCAAACTTACCTTCGATGCTGGCTTCAGCAACTTTTACGTCGTCGCTTCCCAGTACGCCTGTAAGGGCTCCGGACTTGATGGTGGCAGCGTCGGTGCCGTCATAAATCTTGTCCTCGGCGGTGGCGGCCATTGTGAGCTGAACAGCGGTGATCTTAAAGGTCTTTGTAATGCTCCCGCCGAAGTTGCCCTGTCCGTCGATCTTTATGGTCGCCTCACCTACGGCCTTGTTGTTGCTGTAGGTAACTTTATAATCGGTGCCTGCGGTATATTTGTCGCTGGTAACCGTGGGTTCTATTGCGGCGCCGGTATATTTCTTGGCGGCGGTATCGATAGTGAAATCGCCCTCGCTGATGGAACCCGGGGTTATATTGAAGTTTTTGCTGCTCTCGGTGAAGGTATATTTACTGCTCTCCACAGGGGATACCGTTACAGAAGCTTTGCCGACGTCGGTATTTGAAGCGTAGGCGACGGTATAGTCGGTATCCTTAACAAGGGATACGCCTTCCTCCGCGCAGTTCACGGTGACGGCGGGCTCTATGGCGGAACCGGTGTAGGCCTGGTCAGCTATATCGGCCACGGTAACTGTTACCTTCTTGGCGTTGACTGTAAGGCCGTCGATGGTGACGCTCTTTCCGTCATAGCTGGCTTCCACGGAGGTGTCGCCCTTGGACAGGGCGTCTCCCGTATTGTATTTGATCTCCGCCTTGGTGGCGACGTTCTCGCTGGTACCGTTATCATATGCGGCTGTGAGCACCATTCCGGCGGTGTTCAGTGTATCGCCGTGCTCATATGTCTTGGTGCTGGGTGCGGTATCCAGAGTGAGGCTCGTCAGTTCCTTGTCTTTGGTCTTTTCAAAGGTCTTTGTGGCGGTGAACTTGTCTCCGTCCCTGGTGAAGGTAAGATCTGAAGGACCTCCGGTAACAGTAGCGTCGTCTTTCAGAGTGACTCCGGATTTGGGGGTGACCGTAACAGTGGCCGTGTACGCAGTGCTGGCCGCAAACTTACTGCTACTCAGAGCGGGGCTCCATGTCACCGTCACGTCGGACAGTCCGTCCGCGGAACCGATATCGGACGTGTCAGAAGCGCCCTTGGCAGGAGTAGCTACTTTCCCGGAGATCTGAAGTGCGCTCACAGGAGGAACTATGCTGACAGATGTACCGGTGGAGGGGAAGTCGATGACATCGCCGTCTTTGTTTCCCACCTCAAACAGGGAAGCGTCATCAAATACGCCGTCCTTAAGCTCGAAAGTAAAAGTGGAACCGTCGGCAACGCCGTCGTTCACCTTGAAGAACATCGTGGCGGTAAAGCCGTTTTTGGATATACCTTTTTCTCTGGCATCGGTGATGAGGAATACTTTCTGCTCACCGTCGCCGGATTTGGTACGGTCGTAATTGAAGTTGAAGTTATCGGTGGTGTTGGCGCCGTCCAAAGTCAGTCCGATGGGCACCATATCTCCGTCATCATTCTCATACTCAAATGTGCCGTTTCCCTCGTCCACACTTACCAGGCTCGAGTCGTATCCCACAGAGAATGTATAAACGCATATATTGTCGGATTCCGATACGTTTATAGTGACGGCGATTACTTTGTTTGAGTCAGGTCCCTCCGCAGTGAGGGACACCGTTGGGCTATTGGAAGTCCAAGTGTCAGCCAACGCGGAGAAAGGTATAAGGCTGATCACCATAAGAACCGCCAACAGCACAGTTAATGATTTCTTCATTATCTTTCTCCTTATCTTATGCCAGCGTACGGTTGCCCGCAACAGCTTGCAGGATGTACAGCGCGTCCACTCCGCTCAGTTTGTTGTTCCTGTCGGCGTCCGCAGCCATCTTCTGGGATTCAGTCAGCGACCTGTTGCCCGCAACGGACTGCAAGACCCACAGAGCGTCGACACCGCTGATCTTCTTATCCTCGTTTACATCCCCCAGCTTGTAAGGAACCTCATAGGTAAAGGAGGCTACCTTTACAAGCTTGGTGATACCTGACGAGGCATTGCTGGACATATAGATGTAGTATGTCTGTGCCTGGAGCTGGCTGGGATACACTGTCATGGTAATGCTGCTGCCACCGGCGCTGGCCTGGTCTATATATACAATATTATTGTCGGTGGGTGTACCGGTCTGATCGCTCATGGCGAGCACCAGATAATAGCACCCGCTCTGAGCACCGGTATAAGTGATGTCCAGCTTCTCTTTACCGGAATCGACTTTGATGCTGACGGTGGAAGCATATGCGCTCTCCACCTTGACGTCGGTTATGCCTTCCTCAGGGGCAGCAGCCAGCGCGGGGACAGACAAGATCACAAACGCCAGGCTGAGCACCAGGAAGACACTAATCCATCTTTTCATATTTTTCCTCCTTCTGATTTATTGAGATAATTAACAAGTATTTTAGCCAATTGTGCGCGTGTTGCCTCTCCCTGCGGATCGAGAGTCCCGGCATTGGTGCCGGAAATTATCTCATGATATATGCCCCAGTACATACCGCTCTTTCCCCAGGACGAGATCTTGCCGCTGTCGGGGAAAGTGTCGTCGTAGATACCGGTGAACATCATTTCCATTCCCCCAACTCCCCCGGCATATCCAAACAGTATCTTCATGGCTGCCTCACGGGTGAGACTGCTGTCAGGGGAGAACGTCGTGGCCGAAGTCCCGTTGATATATCCCTTTGAGTACGCCCAGGCTATAGCCGTTTTGAACTCCTGTATCTGGCCGGAAATATCGGTGAAAGGAGTGGACGCGCCCGACGCGGGGGATCCTGCCATTCGCCACAGCACCGTTACAAACTGGGCCCTGGTGACGCTGACGTCAGGCTTGAAGCTGCCGTCTGAGTAACCTTTGAACAGGCCTCTCTGTGTGGCTTCGGCTATGAACGAGGCTCCCCAATGGCCTGCCGTGTCAGTAAACTGTGTCTGCGGTGCAGGCGGCGCTGTCTGGCCGCTGCTCTGTCCTTCATTCGGTTTTACGGGGGGCGTATTTTCCTTTCCGGCAGGAGTGACGAATGAGGTTTGGATTTCATTGCCGTTTTCATCACTTATGGCCGTACCGCGCAGCGAAAAAGAATAGTCTGTAACATCCTGATCTGCGGTAAAAACGAGCACCGCAAGGACGCCGTCACCGGTAACTTTTTTCACTGACGCGGATGAAACAACTGCCCTGCCCTGATTGTTCTCGTTCGTAGCCGCTAAAGCGTTTCCGAGAACCGTCCCTGTCTCGACACTCTTACATGTGAACTGTGCCGTATTATACGACAGGAACAAATCAAGAACGTTGAACCCTGGGTTGGCGCTGATCTCCACCGTCACTTCGAAAGACTCTCCGCTCTTTGGCATGGAAGAGGGGGCGTTGACTTTGATTTCCGTCCCTGCTGCCAATCCTGTCGCGCATAGAGAAACGAGAAGGGCGACGGAGAAAAACAGAGCTAATACTTTCTTCATCTGCATTTCCCCTTTGCTTAAAAGAATAAAGGAATACATACTACTCTGATTGACTGATTATAACATAATAAAAAACGAAGACGCAAGGGATATTTATACATATGTTCAAGGAAATTTCCGCCGCTGGCCTCACGCAAGCCGTCAACATGCTGTACCACATAAGTATACGGTACAGTATAAAGTGTATTCTCGCAAAATGCTGCCAAATATAGTCACTGACAAATCTGGCACGCATGCGCTTATCCCTGTTTTTACCGCAATATCCCTCAGTGTTTTCCGCGAACGCCTTCCACACCGGCCATCCCGGCGCGGTGAGTCTGCCCACATCACGGAATTTGACAACACGCGGCGGCAGCGTTATAATTCTCTCTCCCGGCAAGTGCCGCGATCTGACGGGACAGATTCCCGCACGCATGAAAGGAGACATTTATGGAAAGATTTGTACCCTATGCTAAACTCTCAAAAAAGAAGAAAAGAGAGTTCGACCTGAAAAAGCGCGGAAGCTGGGGCGCTTTGAACCCGGTGACCCGCAGGGAAGGCGATCCACGGGCATACAACAGGAAAAAGGCTCGCAGTCTCAGGGAAACCGACGGCTGTGGGCCTTTTTTGTATACCAGCTCCTCTACGACTCGTTTACAAGCTTCCCTGTGATATGTTCGGGAGTGAGCGAAAAGCACAGCGTTGCAGGTCCGGACCTCCTGATCTCCCGGGCGATATAGTCCTCGTCGTCCGTATACTTCAGGCTTAGCAACCGGCATATCTCCAATGCGCGTTCCCCCTCTGGAATAAAATCGACCTTGCCGAACACCACAACGCTGCTGATATTCAGCGCCCACTCACCCTGTCTGCGAAACCCACTGTCACATACGCAAAACGACACTTTTCCGCAACGTCTGAGCGCGTCGATCTTGTGCCCTGTCTTTCCGCTGTGGAAATAGATCTTACCGTCTTGAGCGCAATACCAGAAATCCATGGGTATCCCGTAAGGGTAGCCGTCGTCCCCCAACACACACAGTACCCCTCTGGGCTCTGACTGCAGAATGCGAAGGCACTCTTCATGGGACAGCTGCTGCTTTTTTCTTTGAAGCTCTCTGAACATATTTTCTCCTTTGAAAAACGTATGGATCTTATGGATCTTTTTTACCATATTATAATTTCCGTTACTGTGTTTGGCAATACAGAGGCCGACGTTTTTTAATAATTTACCGTCATTTGTGGATTATAGCCAATATATAATGTATAATACAGCGCGTCGGACAGGGGCGGCGCCCTCCATGCCCCTTCCCGGACAAAATGAAATACAAAAACGGAGAGTAAGTAATAAATGACGCTTATTTTTGACTGGGACGGAACGCTGCACAACACACTGAGCCTTTACGGCAACGCGTTCAGGACCGCCTACGACTATCTTATCAAGGAAGGCCTGGCTGAGCCCCGGGTCTACACGGACCTCGACGTCTCTGTATATCTTGGTATGAACGCTCCGGATATGTGGCATAAATTCATGCCGGAACTCCCGGAGGATATCATGAAAAGCGCGGACGCCATCGTCGGACGCGAAATGGTGTCTGCGGTGGACAGGGGCAGCGCGAAACTGTTTGACGGCGCCCTGGATATGCTCGACACTCTGAAACGCCGGGGACATACGCTCCTTTTTCTCTCCAACTGCACACACGCCTATCAGGAAGCCCACCGAAAACACTTCGATCTGGACAAGCGGTTCTCACACATGTTTTGCTGTGAGGATTACGGCAATATACCCAAGGAGGACATCTTCAGGTACATCTCCTCCATGTATGAGGGCCCGTATGTAATGATCGGCGACAGGGCATCCGATATTAAGGTGGCCGAGGTCAACGGGATTATGAGCATAGGCTGTACGTACGGCTTCGGCACTGAGGGAGAACTGGCCGGTGCAGACCTTCTGGCCGCATCATGTCCGGATATAATACGCTGCGTGGAGGAACTGTCTTCACGCTGTGATAGGGACCGTGCTCAAAACAGTTGATTTTCCTATTAACCTCATATATAATAGGTATTATCTTACGGAGGAGGTGTGTCCTGTGCTTATTTCAACCAGAGGCCGGTACGCGCTGCGTGTGGTGGTGGATTTGGCGGAGCATCAGTCCGAAGGGTATATTCCTTTGAAGGTCATTGCCGCCCGTCAGGATATTTCAGAGAAGTATCTGGAAAACATCATAAAAGTTCTTGTTAAAGCCCATATGCTCACCGGGCTGAGGGGAAAAGGCGGAGGATACAAACTCACCAGATCTCCGGAGGAGTACACCCTGGGCGGTATTCTGCGTCTCACGGAGGAGTCACTCTCACCGGTCAGCTGCGTTGAAGCAGGGGCGGAACCCTGCGCGCACATGGACGAATGCCGCACCGTTTGGGTCTGGCAGGGGCTGGACAGGGCGATCAACGAATACCTCGACGGGATCACCATTGCGGACCTGATGCGCCACTCTCAAAAAGCTGAAGTACTCTGAAACAAAAACCCATGCCGGGTCTTCACGTCGTCTACGGCGCCGCAAAGACCCGGCATCGTTTTATTTTATCTAGGGATTCACTTTTGATCCTTCATAAGCTTCAGAGCCGCCCTGCCGCGTGCGGTAAGCGCCATGTCCCCCGGGCCGCAAGTCCTGTCTTCTTCCCGGACCGGCTCGATAAGCTTCTTTGCCTCAAGTCCTCTCATCGCCGAAACATCGGCTTGCGAAACGTGCCCCGGACGCCGGACCCCTTCGAACTGCTTGAGCAGTTCTGTCTCAGCGTCCGTGAGGAGCATAGATATACGACAACAGCACCCCCCGCAGACCTTTCCATGTTTCAGATATGTTTTCCCGTCCATTTTCCCACCTGTCTCCCCCGCCGCGGTAAAGCGGATCCGCCCCGCAGAACCCTGTCCGATCACGGAGGCTTTATGAGAATACCACATTTAAACAGAACCACGATCAAATACATAGTCGCTGCCGCCATGCTGTCAGACCATATCGCATGGGCTTTCGTCCCTACGCGCTCCGCCGCCGGGATAATAATGCATTTCATTGGCAGACTGGCGGGCCCGACGATGGCGTTTTTTCTTGCTGAGGGATACCTTCACACAAAAAACAAGAAAAAATACGCGGCCAGACTGGGACTGTTCGCGCTGATCTCATGGGTGCCGTTTAGCCTGTTTGAAACGCTGCGCTGGCCCACGGCGCATTTCGGCGTGATCTACACGCTGTTCCTGGGCTTCCTCGCCGCGTGGGCATGGGAAGAACTCCCGGGCGGAAACCGGGTCAAGGGGCTCGCCGTGACCATTCTTTGCGGCCTTTCCGTGTTTGGCGACTGGCCTGTTTTTGACGTTCTGTGGCCGCTTTTTCTTGTAATTTACAAGGACGACAAAAAGGCCCGTCTAACTTCGTTTGCTATTATATGTATTTTCGCATATCTGTATGCTGTTGTCTTCTCCCGTATGTGGCAGGCCGCAATTTACAACCTGGGATTGTTCGTTGTCGCCGCCGTCGCCGCCTTCGTTTATGACGGTTCCCCGGGAAGCAGGCGCCCGTTCCACAAATGGTTTTTCTATGTGTTCTACCCGGCGCACCTTGCCGTCCTGGCAGCAATCCTGATCCACATATACAGATAGCAATCCGTCACCGATCCAAACATTTTCAACCTGCGATCGAAGAACGCCCGCCCCGGTACGGGACCGAACTATAATTTGCCGCCGCCGGGGCCCTGTCCCCGGCGGCGGCCGTTTGTTGTTGTCAGTCAAAAGTTCTTATCCATACGCCTTTCTTTAACAGGATATATCCCACTATTCCTTTGACAAGTTCAATGTACTGGACTACGGCAAAAATCCCTATTGCCGACATATCGGTGAATTTTACAAGTATAAACGCCAGCGGCACACATATCAGCCACATAAAGCAGCAGTCAAACATGAAAGTGATAAACGTCTTTCCCCCTGACCTGAGCGTAAAGTAGATGGAATTGACGAAAGCCATGATAGGCATGCAGAAGGCAATGATAAGGATGAAGCTTTTCGCTACGCTCTTTATATGGTCCGTAGTATTGTACAGGTTGGTGAAGAGCCCGGCAAAGGCTACCATCACCACTGTACAGACAGCGCAGCTGGCTATGGAAAACACCACCAGCTTTCTTACAGAATCCTTTGCCTCCTCTACCCTTCTCGCGCCCAGATGGTGACCTACTATTATCCCGATGGCGTTGCCCAGGGACAGGCTCACCACGGAGAAGAAGTTCATTATAGTCGAAGAGATATTGTATGATGCCATCACGTCAAGCCCGCGCATGGAGAAACACTGGGCAAGCATGGCCATTCCCAAAGACCAGAGAGTCTCGTTGCAGAGCAGCGGGGTCCCTTTCTTTATCATTTCCCGCGCCATCCTTCCGGGTATCCTGAAATGCCTGAACAATCCCTGCGCGAACTGGTTTTTTTCTTTATGGGAGTGAGTCCACCAAATCATGATCCCGGCTTCAACGAACCTGGCCACCACCGTTGCCGCGGCTGCGCCGATAACTCCCATCTTCGGCGCACCCAGATGTCCGAAGATGAGGACCCAGTTGAGAACAAGGTTTACGGTCACAGCGGCGAAACTCACCTTCATCGGGAACAGGGTCTCCCCCGTCTCCCTGAGGGTACCGGCATACACTGTTCCGAAAGCAAACGGCACCAGACCTATCAGCATAACTTTCATATAGCTGTGAGCGTATCGCATTGCCTCTTCCGCGTCGCACTCAACACTTTGGCCGTTGAGATAGAGCTGGATAAGCTGCTTGCCAAACAGTGTAAAAACCGACAGCCCTATGACGCAAAGCAGGGCGCTGATGCACATCTTGTAACGTATCGTGATCCTGACTGCTTCCGTGTCACCGCGGCCATAGTACTGCGTGGTAAAAATGCCCGCGCCCGCGGTGGCTCCGAAAATACACAGGTTGAACACGAAAAGGAGCTGGTTTGTTATGGCGACTCCGGTCATCTGTTCCGTACCGACACTGCCCACCATTATGTTGTCAAGAAGGCTGACAAAATTGGCTATCCCGCTCTGAAGCATGATCGGCACCGCCACCGACATTGCCATTTTGTAGAAAGTCCTTGACCCTATATATTTCCTTAAGAAAGGATTACGGATACTGTTCAATTTAACAACTCCCTGAAGATCTTACTCTGTCCCGGTGCGTGCCTCATGCACATTCCCCGGGCTGGCCGGCAACTCCCCTGTTTTTCCACCTGCCTCTGAAATAGTGGATCAGGACATAGACCAGGGCTGCCACCCATCCGATTATATTTGATTGCCAACACGATGCGTACCCCATGCCGAGTACATATACCATAACATACGCTCCAGCAACTTTGAGTGAGAGCGCCATAAACGATGAGACCATAGAGGCTACCGGGTTCCCGGCCCCGTTGAACAGGCCGCTGAACGGTATATAGAGGGAAAACAGGGGATATATGATCGTTATGAATCTTAGATACTCGACTGACTGGGTCATCGTTTCGCCTTCTACGCCGAAAAGCGCGGCGCACTGCCGCGCGAAAATATACAGGATAATGCAGAGAACCGTCACGAGTGTAAAATTCAGTATGAGTGCGGCGGATATCCCCTTTTTTATCCTGTCCGGCCTTCCGGCCCCGGTGTTCTGACCTGTAAAACTTGTCATGGCACTGGTTATGCCCATGCAAGGTACGGACATATAGTGATCAAACCGGCTGCCCACCGTATACGCGGCCATCGTCACGCTCCCGAAAGTATTGACCAGCCTCTGCAGTACGACATGGCCGCATGAGACCACCAACTGCTGTATGGTCGTCGGGATACCCATTCTTACACACTGTCTTGCCATCAGGCCGTAGAATTTTAGTTCAGAAAGCCTAAACCGGAAATCCGGATATCTTTTGAACATATAAAGCACACTCGCCGCCGAGCATGCCGCCTGCGCCAGAACCGTAGCTACAGCAGTACCCGCCACTCCCCAATGAAAGATTATGACAAAAACAAGATCCAGTACGATGTTCACCGCTGTAGATACACAAAGGAAATACAGCGTCGCCCTGCTGTCCCCTACGGAACGCAGGATACCGGCCACACAGTTGTATATGAACTGAAAAATAAGGCCTGAGCTGTAGATGGCAAAATATACGGTGGCATACTCGCGGATATCCTTCTCACTTATAGAGAGGACGTACGTCATAATGAATTTTGAACTCGCCGCGCCCGCCACTGTAAGCAGCAGCCCCAAAAAGAAAAGCATCACCAGGGCGGTGGAAGCCGCTTTCCGCATTTCAGGTTTCTTCCCGGCGCCGAAGTACTGTGCGATCACTACTCCAGAGCCGTTTGACATGCCACCCGCGAGCGCAAGAAAAGCCATGGCCAAAGGCATGCACCCGCCCACCGCCGCGAGGGCCCCGGAATTTATATAATTGCCCACCACGACCCCGTCTACAGTATTATACAGCTGCTGCAGCAGCTGTCCCGCCATAAGCGGCAGGGAAAAGAGCAGCAAATGCTTCCATTCCCTGCCCTTAGTCATATCAAGTGCCAAATCATATACCCGCCTTTTCCCTACGGTACGCTGCGGCCACAATCTGCGGGACACTGCAGCGCCCCGCTTAAACAGATCCACGCATCAGCGTTTTTTTGATTATATCATCACCATACCGTGTTATCAATATTCCAGAGGCTTACAGTCATATTTTTCCACAGCTCAGATAAGCCCGTCCTCCCTCATGGATACATAATCTCCCGCGCCGAAAACCAGATGATCCAGGAGTTCTATCTCCAGAGCTGAAAGGGTGTCCCTGATCATCCTGGTGGAACTGACGTCATCTCCGGATGGGACAGCAACGCCTCCCACGTGATTGTGTGCCAGCACTATGGACACCGCGTTGTCCGCCAGGGCTCTCTCGGTGATCTTCCTCAGCGCCACCGGGGTGACGTTTACCGTTCCCCTGAACAGCAGATGGCATCCCAGTACTTTCCGCTTTGAATCGAGCGTAAGCATGTACACCACCTCGTCCCGTTCTCCGATAAAACACGGAAACAGGTATTCCGCCAGTTCCCCTGCCGAATCGCACACGACCCCATGCTCTGCCCGGCTCCTGACGTATCTGGCCGCCAACTGTGGGACAAGCTTTAAAAGCAGCGCCGCGTTCTCCCCTATCCCACTGACTTTCATCAGTTCACCGATTGGTGCGTCAAATACGCCGGACAGACTGCCAAACCTGTTTATCAGCGCGTGCGCCAGCTCATTGGTGTCTTTCCTCGGCAGCGCATAGTATAACAGGATCTCTATCACCCCATGGTCCGCAAAGGAATCCAACCCGTTCTCCATAAGGAGTTTTTTCTGTCTGGCCCGGTGGCCGCTGTGTATATTTCTGATGCCGTCCGGATCACTCATTACTCTCCCCCCCGCCAACCGACGAGATATACCGCCTCTCTCTGGAGTGGCACGTGAACAGTATGACCTGCCTGTGCGCGGAAACGCTCCTGAGTACTTCCATTGCCATCCCCATCCTCTCATCATCGAAAGCGCACAGGGCGTCGTCAAGTATCAGCGGAGGCGGATCGCTGTTCTGTGACAACATTGAACAGATAGCCAGCCTCATTGCAAGATACATCTGCTCCGCGGCGCCGACGCTCAGGGATCTTTTGTCCCTGCTCACCGCCTCCCCGGCCTGCATGACCGATGGGGAAAAACCGCTGCTTATGCGCAGGCCGTCATATCTCCCCCCGGTAAGCTCAGAGAAGTATTCTCCCGCAAGCCTGTTCAGCTTCGGGGAAAACCTCTCCCTGAGTGCGGAATCCGCCTTCTCGAGACATTCCGTGGCAAGGACGATGGCGTCCAGTTCCTGCTCCGCCTCTGAACTTGCGGCTTCCAGCCGTTCCAGCCGGGCGCGGATCAAATCCGGGTCTCCTCCTGAGGAGAGCTCCCCCTCCAGTCTGTAGCAGGTCATCAAGGCTTCTTCCCTCTGCTCGGCGGCCTTTGCATACTCCTCTGCGGCAGCGTCCGGCGTTCCCCTTAGGGGCGGTATATCCCTGAGCTCGTATTTTCCGGAGACATCGGTCCCGGAACCGGCAAGCAGATCCACTGCCGCCTTTGCCGCGTCGTATCTTGCTTGAAGGGCCCTGTTCTCCTCCGCCGCCCTTTCGGCTTTATTCAAAGCCTCCTCAAGTTCCTCCATCGTGCCGCTGCCTCCCAGAACGTTCCCCGCGTCCAGGAGCAGGCGCTCCCTGGCACTGTCTGAGATGTGTGCCGCTTCTTCATATCTTCTTACAGCGCCGTCCGCGAACTCGGCCGCTTCCTCATAAGCCCTCATCCTGTCAGAATACTGCTCGGCAAGAAGCCGAAAATCCGGCGTACCATACAGCGATTTCAGGCATTCAAGCTCTGTCCCTGCCCTTTCCTCAAGTGACCGGACCCTCAGCAAAAACAGTATGCCGGCTGCCGCGGCCACACCTGCCGCCGCGAAAGCCCACGTCCCTGCGGCTGTAAATATGCCTGCGGCAGCCAACACTGTCACCAGTACGAACGCGAGCGCTGCGCAGACTGCCTTTCTCTTGCCGGAGGCGAATACGGTCCTCTCCAGTTCAAGCGCTGCAGCCGTGTCTTTTTCGGCTTTTTCCACCGCATCTTCATAGTCCATGCCTTCAAAAACCGGAGGCGTCTCCGGCCGAGGAACGCGGGTGGCTGTCACACGATTTTTCTGAGCTTCAGCTTCGCGGGCCGACCTCTCCAGGGCACGTACGTTCAGTATTTCCTTTTTTAGCGCAGAAACACTGTTTAGATCGACCGCGACGCCTCCGCGCTTTTTCAGTTCATTTCCGGCTCTTTGCATTTCCATCCTCGCGGAAGCAAGGGCCCGATCTTTCTTATACCGTTCCGCAAGGCGGTGGTTTTCCACCTCTATCGCCGCTTTTTTGAACCTGACTTCAGCCTGAGTGAGTGCTGCCCGGGCATCCATAAGCCGTCTGGCCGCTTCCAAGCTGCTGTCCAGCTCGCTGCGGAGTGCATCCGCCTGCTCCTTCAGGCGAGGCAGTTCCCCCCTCCGGCTGTTTCCGAGGCTCCCGGACCATTCTTTCAGTTTTTTTCGCGCGTCAATGTACGCCACGGTATCGTCGTCCGCAGATACCAGTGACTGCAGCCGTCTTTCAAGCTCTGCCTCACCGGTCACCGCCGCTCCTCCCTGTCGGATAAAAGCGCTGTTCTCGTATATCTTTTTTGTCGCTCCGGTCAGAAGTTCCCCTATGTTTTCCGCTGTGGCGCCTTCCACAGGGTCCCAGGTGTCCGAGTACACGGCACTGAATCCGCGCATGGCGTCCCCTGAGGTACCTCTCTCAATATGCAGCGTCCTCCCGTTCGACTCAACGTCCATGCTGCCACTCATGCGCGCTTCTCCCCACGGGCGGTACCTGTTCTTATCCGACAGACGGTCCGCACGATCTTTCTGGGAAGTGTCCACGCCATACAGCATCGCCAGGATAAAAGCACACCACGTGCTTTTTCCCGATTCGTTTGGGAGCTCCACTACGTTGAGACCCCCGGTAAGTTCCAGGGTCTCATTTTCCAGGCACCCGAAAGACGCCTGGAGCCTCCTTATTATCACAGTTCCCTGTCCCCCCTGGGAGGTTCTCTCCCTTCCAGCGCGGCAAGCCCGAAGCGGGCCGCCAGTACCGCGGCGGCCTTCCCGCCGTCGGTCGTCGCTGCCTCGTAACGGCGTCTCAGTTCACGAAGGAACAGTCATCTCAGTGTGTCTTCATCCGACCGCTCCCAGCGCTCGTCCCCAGGTACGGTACTGTCCCTGAGTCGTAATAAGCGCCCTCTGTCCCCCATCGCGAGCTTCAGCGTTTCAAGATCTATCCCGGGGCTGCTGCCTGTCAGTTCAACGCGGCAAATATCTCCTTCTTCAGTTTCCGAGAGTACCGAGTTCAGTTTCTCCACCGGGAGCGCGCTGCCGCCCGCATCCGCTTTCAGGTCGAAATATCTTCTGGATGCGGTTCTAACGAAACGCGTATCGGTCCTTCCATTGTCTACGTGGGCTATTATTACTCCTTTATCTCCGGTCTCGTCAAACCCCCGCCCTTCCGGGCAGCCCGGCCACGCATAGCAGCACCCGCCCTCCGTCCTCATGCCGGAAAAGCTGTGTACATGTCCCAGCGCCGTATAATCCGCGCCGCACGAAGCGATCTCCCCAGGCAGTACGGCTCCGTACCTGGATGCGGAAGCGGTAACTTCTCCGTGCAGGAGCACTATATTCACATCTTCTCCACGCGGTACGGAAAAGCCCTGAAGGGGCCTGTCGTCCCTCCACGGAGACGTAAACGCGCATGACCACACGCTGCACCCCAGTCCATCAAGGCGAACCTGCTCCATCTCAGGTTTCTTAAATATATGCACGTTTTCCGGCCACCCCGTCGACGCGTAAGGCGAACCTTCAGAATACCAGTCATGATTCCCCGGTGATATGAACACCGGTACCCCCGCGCTGCCGCACAGTTCCTTCAGCAGTTCCACAGTACCCAGGAAAGGACTGTCATTGTCGAACAAGTCGCCCGCAAGAAGCAGCATATCCACAGTCTCCTGTCTGGCAAGTTCAAATATTCTCCTGGCCGTGTTCCTGAGTTCCGCCCTGCGCTGACGGGCGTCCACCCCACAGGTGGCCAGAGGGCTGTCCAGATGCAGGTCAGCCGCGTGCAGAAGTTTGATCAACTATCCTCACCCTCTCCACAGAAAGGCACTTCCCGCTCTCGGGGTCTATGTCGAATACCGCTCCCTCCAGTTTTGCCGGCCCCTCCGCTGCCGCATATCTCTCCGGAGGATATCCCAGGAACCTCGATACCGATTGTGAAACGCGCACCCCAAGGATAGAGTCCACCGGCCCCGTGGTACCTATGTCCGTAATATATCCGGTCCCTCCCTGCAGTATCCGTTCATCCGAGGTCTGGACGTGGGTATGGGTCCCCCATACCGCGCTCACTCTGCCGTCCAGATAGTATGCCAGCGCCATCTTTTCACTAGTCGCTTCCGCGTGGAAGTCTATGAGTCTGATATCCGCCTTTGTCCGCTCAAGTATCCTGTCCGCGGTGAAAAACGGGTTTTCCGGCCCGACGTCCATAAAGACCCTGCCGATAAGAGATATGACCAGTATCCTGGGTCCTGCCGAACCGCAGACAGTGTAGCCGTGCCCGGGGGCGCGCGAAGAAAAATTCGCGGGCCGCAGAAGACGTTCCTCTTCCTCCAGCATCGGGATTATCTCGTTTCTGCTGTAGGTGTGGTTCCCCATGGTGACAACGTCGGCGCCGGCTTCGAAGATCCGTTCTATCTGGGCAGTCCTTGCCCCGACCACATCGGCGTTTTCCCCGTTAACTACCGTAAAATCTATCTTCTCTTTCGTAATGAAGCGCCTCAGCTCCCTTGACAGTACAGCAAGTCCCCCCTTGCCGGTCACATCTCCCACTGCCAGTACGCGAACCACCATGACGAATCCCCCGCTCAAAATTAACTGTGTTGTGAAAAAGCATCCTGTGTTCCAAAAAACATGCCGGACAAGTACAACCTGCCCGGCATGATGCGTACCCAAAATCATTTGGCATACTCTATGACCTTCGTCTCCCGCAGCACATGTACTTTTATCTGGCCGGGATACTCCAGCTCGCTCTCTATCTTTTTTGCAACGTCCCGGGCAAGTATGACCATCTGGTCCTCGCTGACTTCCTCGGGCTTTACGATTATCCTGATCTCGCGCCCGGCCTGGATGGCGTACGTCTTCTCCACCCCCGGATATGCTCCCGTAAGCTCTTCCAGTTTCTCGAGCCTCTTTATGTAATTCTCCAGATTTTCCCTGCGGGCTCCGGGGCGGGCTGCCGAAATGGCGTCCGCCGCCTGAACGAGGCAGGCAATGACGGTCTTCGCTTCCACGTCCCCGTGGTGTGCCTCGATGGCGTGGACGACCTCCGGGCTCTCTTTGAATCTCTTGGCGATCTCCACCCCGATGCCGACGTGCGACCCAACCATCTCGTGGTCCACCGCCTTACCGAGGTCGTGAAGGAGACCGGCGCGTTTTGCCAGTGTAACGTCCTCTCCCAGTTCAGCCGCAAGCAGGCCGCATATCTGTGCCACCTCGATGGAGTGGTCGAGCACGTTCTGACCGTAACTCGTGCGGTATTTCTGGCGCCCCAGGATTTTGACTAGTTCCGGATTCAGGCCGTGTATACCGGTTTCAAAGGTGGCACGCTCGCCTTCTATCTTGATAGTCGCCTCCACCTCTTTGCGGGCTTTCTCAACCATCTCCTCTATGCGGGACGGATGGATGCGTCCGTCGGCAATAAGCTTCTCAAGGGCGAGACGGGCGATCTCCCTTCTTACAGGATCAAAGCTGGAGAGCGTGATGGCCTCCGGTGTATCGTCTATTATAAGATCGACGCCTGTAAGGGTCTCCAAAGTGCGGATGTTCCGGCCTTCTCTGCCTATAATGCGGCCTTTCATCTCGTCGTTGGGCAGAGGCACGGTGGATATGGTGGCTTCGGAAACATGATCCGCGGCACAGCGCTGGATGGCGATGGATATTATCCTCCTGGCCTTCTCGTCTGCCTCCTCTTTCAGCCGCCCCTCGATCTCCTTGATCTTCATGGCCGCCTCGTGAGTGACCTCCGACTCGAGGTTGCGGATAAGGTATGCCTTTGCCTCCTCCTGTGTGAACCCCGAGATCTTTTCCAGCATTTCCAGCTGGCTTTTCTTTATGAGCTTGACTTCCTGCTCCTGGGCGTCCACGTTGGCCGCGCGCTTCGCAAGATTCTCTTCTTTACGTTCCAGGGAATCGATCTTCTTATCAAGGTTTTCTTCTTTCTGCTGCAGGCGCCTCTCCTGTTTCTGGAGTTCGTTGCGCCTGTCCTTCATCTCCCGCTCATGTTCACTGCGGCTTTTGTGAAGTTCCTCCTTGGCCTCGAGCATCATCTCGCGCTTTTTGTTCTCTGCGCGCTTCATGGCCTCGTTGACTATCCTCTTTGCCTCTTCCTCGGCATCGCTCAGTTGTTTCAGGGCTGAATTCTTTTTTGCCCGGTCGATAAAAAATGCAATCCCATACCCTATCAAAAGGCCGACAGCAAGGCCGATAACAAGTAAAACGTATTTGTTCATGATCTCCCAGACGGACACTCCTTTTCTATATAATAAAATTAAATCAGATCAACAGCATATACCATTTATTGCGACAAAAGACACCGGCGCCCCGCAGGCATTTCGGGATACGCCTTAATAAACGATATATAATCATACAATACCCGAGCAGATCTCCGCGCGGATACAGTTCTCTTTATTTTAAGTCCATATGTGTAAACTGTCAAGAAAAAAAGCTGTTTGCCCAACAATTCGTTGTTCAATGGGTACAAATACAATAGTTTCCGATCAGACGGCGTTGTGCAAATGATCAGGCTCAGCCCTCAAGTATAAGCACAGGCAACTCCGGCCGGTTAAAAATGCGGACCTCAAACCCGTTGTTTCCCAAACCCCGGCTCACAAACATCCGCACTCCTCCACCCAGATCAAAGAGCCCGTCCAGATACTGAGGAAACAGGCTGAATCCATGACCCAGCACGCCCCCGATCCCCGGGATCCTGACAATGCCCCCGTGCGCGTGACCGCACAGCACCAGGGATACGCCGAGTCCCGAATAATAATCAGGGTCATTCCTGTGCGCAAGCAGAATTATGGGGCTGCCGGCGTCCTCGCTGCGTATCTCCGCTTCCAACTCGGACGCGGTCCTGGCGTCTGCCGGACCGTTGGGGTCGTCGATCCCGGCTATTACAAGCCGTCCGCCACCCTTCTCCATTACAGGATAGTCGCTGTGCAATACGGTGACGCCATATTCAGAAAAAATGCGGTCTATTTTTTTAGTAAGCCCGGCAGCCCATTCATGGTTGCCGGTAACATAGTAAACAGGCGCGATCTTCACCAGTTCCCCGGCAAGCCCGGGCAGCCCTTCCAGTTCCGACTCCCGTCCCGCCACGTCGCCGGTAATGGCAATTATATCCGGCTCGGCTTCCGCTACAGCGCTGACAAGCCGTCGGTCGTCCCGGCCGAAGATCTTTCCGTGAAGATCCGACAGCTGTACTATTCTGAACCCGGACAACTGCGGTGACAGCCCTTCAATATGTACTTTTATGACAGTACTCTTAATTGAGTTATTTCCCCAGCAGACGCCCGCCGCGCAGATAACCAACACCAGTATGAGTACAACTATCACAGACGCAGCTCTCCTCCTGCCGCCCGGTCTTCCTTTGGATCTGCCTTTCTTCACGCCAGCTTGTCCCTTACATAAATATGCTTCGTGTTGGGTGATGAAGCGATCGTACGCACGTCCAGTTCAAATCTGTCAAGAGACGCTATCAAGGGTGTCAGCTTTCTGAAACCGAAATTTCTTGAGTCGAAGTCGGGCTGCTTCTTGAGAAGCAGGCTACCCAGCTCTCCCAGGAACGCATACCCGTCCTCATCCGCTATGTCGGCTATGGATGCGGCTATCAGTTCCACAGTCTGCTGCGGTATAGAAGGCTTTTCAGGTTCCTGCGGCTGCTCCTTCTCCTGGGGCTGATCCTTCTTTTTCTTACCGGAAGGCTTCTGATCGGCGGGTTTGTCGGTTTCCTTTGCGGCCTTACTGTCTTCTTTCGCCGGCTTTTTCTCGGCGGGAGCTTTCTCCTCGTCCTGATGCCCGGCTTTTTCTTTGGTTTTCGCGTTGATGATCTCTATATATATGAACTTGTCACACGCCACGATGAACGGTTCCGGAGTCTTCTTTTCCCCTATGCCTATAACCGTCATGCCGGCCTCTCTGAGCCTTGTGGCCAGCCTGGTAAAGTCGCTGTCGGATGACACAAGGCAGAATCCGTCCACGTTGCCGGAATAGAGGATGTCCATGGCGTCTATTATCATAGCTGAATCCGTCGAATTCTTACCGACTGTGTATCCGTACTGCTGTACGGGGGTGATGGCGTTCTGGAGGAGGGTCTTCTTCCAGCTCGCAAGATTGGGGGTAGTCCAGTCCCCATAGATACGTTTTATTGTAGGAGTGCCGTAGATAGCTATCTCCTCCATGATGCCTTTAACATTTTTCCTGGGGGCATTATCCGCGTCTATGAGCACTGCAATACGCAAATTTTCAAGCGGCACGATCCATTATCCTTTCAGCTGTAATTGTAATTAGTATTACTTCCGCGCTCTGCCACACCCGTGGCTCTGTGTCCCGTGGCCGCGGCGGTGGGAAGTCTACTGCGGGGACCCTGACGGCACGCCATAAAGGCAGGATATTGCCTTCATCCAGACCGTCATACCTGATTTGGATCAATTGATTTATTATACCATGGCACCGTATCAAATAAAAGCTATATTGTTCATACTCTGTCCTGCCACTGTTCCCGGCGCCGAAAAAGTGCTATAATATCCCCGCAGTGCGTCCGCAGCAGTTTTGCCCGAATGGAGGAGTGCAGAATGGACGAACAGATGACTATAATGAGCCATGCGGCTATCCAGCCGCTTCCTGCGCGCCTCCGGCCGCAGACGATCGACGAGATAGCCGGTCAGCAGCACATCCTGGGGCCCGGCAAGGTCCTGCGCAGGATCATCGAACAGGACGCTGTATCCTCCATGATCTTCTGGGGACCTCCCGGCGTCGGCAAAACCACCCTGGCAAACGTGATCGCCAGGCAGACGAGGGCAAAATTCATAAACTTTTCTGCGGTGACCAGCGGTATCAAGGAGATACGCACGGTGATGCAGCAAGCCGATGAGAACCGCCGTTACGGAGAAAAAACGATAGTATTTGTGGATGAGATACACCGTTTCAACAAAGCCCAGCAGGACGCTTTCCTGCCTTTTGTGGAGAAGGGAAGCATAATACTGATCGGGGCTACTACTGAGAACCCTTCCTTCGAAGTTAACGGGGCGCTCCTGTCAAGGTGCAAGGTCTTCGTCCTCAGGGCTCTCAGCGAGGAGGATATCACCTCGCTGCTCAAAAGAGCCCTGGAAAGTCCTGCGGGCTTTGGAAACCAAAAAGTCGAGATCTCCGAAGATCTGCTGCGCTCCATAGCCGCGTTCTCCAACGGGGATGCCCGCATGGCCCTGTCCACTCTGGAGATGGCGGTACTGAACGGTGATCTGGACGGGGAAGTGACCACCGTCACGGCCGAGACAGTTGAACAGTGCACTTCCCGCAAATCCCTGCTGTACGATAAAAACGGGGAGGAGCATTACAATCTGATTTCAGCGCTACACAAATCCATGAGGAACTCTGACCCGGACGCCGCCGTCTACTGGCTGGCGCGCATGCTTGAGGCCGGTGAAGACCCCATCTACATTGCCCGCAGGGTGACGCGGTTCGCCAGCGAGGACGTGGGACTTGCCGACCCGAGGGCTCTGGAACTGAGCGTCGCAGCTTTTGAGGCGTGCCGCCTGATCGGTATGCCGGAGTGCAGTGTACACCTGACCGAGGCGGTGGTATATCTCTCGCTGGCTCCCAAGTCCAATGCTCTGTATACCGCCTACGAAAAAGCCAGAGCAGACGCGCTGACACAGCTCAGCGACCCTGTGCCTCTGCACATCCGCAACGCCGTCACCGGCCTGATGAGGGACATCGGCTACGGCAAGGGCTATCAATACGCGCATGACTATGAAGACAAGCTTACCGGCATGCGCTGTCTGCCGGATTCCCTGTCGGACAGGGAATACTACGTCCCCACGTCGCAGGGGTTGGAAGCCAAATTCAAAGAGCGTCTTGAGAGCATTAAAGACTGGAAACTGCGAAACGGGTGACGGCCTCATTAGCCGATGCGCCTGTTTAAATGATACCAGACCGAGTGTTTACCCATATAATTGATAATTTGGAGGTGATCTTATGACCATTGAAGCCGCCGCCGCAGCTCTCACCGAACTTCAGGAAAAGCTCAGCGCTTATTCTCACGCTCAGGGTATGATCTTTTACGACGGTGTGACCGGAGCTCCCTCCGGTACCGCTGCAAACCGCGCGGTCACGCTTTCCGTTCTCAGCGCCGAGACCTACTCACTGATGACCGGGCCCGAAACCCAGGAACTGCTGTCGGCTTTACGCGAAGGCTTTGATTTGCTCGATCCTCCGCACCGTCGGGCAGTGGAACTCATGTGCAAAGAAACCGACAGGATGAAGAAGATCCCCAGGGATGAGTACGTAGCTTACTCGCGGCTCCTTGCCGAAGCGGACGATATATGGCACAGGGCAAAGCAGACCAACGATTTCAAACTGTTTGAAAACACGCTGGACGAGATATTTGCCGCAAACCGGCGATTCGCGGGATATATATGTCCCGACAAACACCCCTACGACTATTGGCTCAACGAGTTTGAAGAGGGGCTGGACATGGCCTTCTGCGACTCGTTTTTTGAAACACTCCGCAGCGAGCTGGTCCCCCTTATCAAGGCCATAGGGGAAAAACCGCAGATCGATTCCGGGTTCATCGACAGCGGTTATCCAAAACACTCTCAGGAAAAGCTCTCGAAATACCTTATGTCCCTGATGGGCATAGACGAGGGGCACTGCTGCTTGAGAGAGACGGAACATCCCTTTACCACCAGCCTGGGTTCCCATTTCGACGTTCGTATAACCACGAAATATACCGACAGCTTCTGCTCTTCCATGTACAGCGTGATACACGAAGGCGGGCATGCCCTTTATATGCTTGGAGTCGACGACTCCCTCGCCCGTACGGTTCTTGACGATGGGGCCTCCATGGGATTCCATGAGAGCCAGAGCAGGTTTTACGAAAATCTCGTCGGCCGCAGCCGCCCCTTTATAGAGTATATCACTCCTACGCTCAGGGACATTTTCCCGGACCGCCTTTCCGGCCACAGTTCTGAGGAGATATACAGGGCCGTAAACAAAGCCCAGCCTTCACTTATTCGTACAGAGGCGGACGAACTCACCTACAGCCTGCATATAATGGTGAGGTATGAAGTAGAACGCATGGTCATGAACGAAGAGATATCCGCCCGGGATATCCCCGGCGTATGGAACGATCTCTACAGCAAATACCTCGGAGTGGAAGTACCCTCCGACACTGAAGGCTGCCTGCAGGACTCCCACTGGTCAGGCGGCAGTGTGGGCTACTTCCCCTCCTACTCCCTGGGCAGTGCCTACGGGGCGCAGTTCCTTGAAGTTATGCGCCGGAGCGTGGATGTGGACGGGTGCGTCGCCTCGGGTGACCTTGCGCCCATAAACGAGTGGAACAGAGAACATATCTGGAAACACGGCGCGCTGTACACCCCCTCGCAGCTGCTGGAAAAGATCCTGGGCGGCGGATTCTCCGCCGGGCACTATACGAATTATCTGAAAAAGAAATATACGGATATCTACCGGCTGTAACAAAGCGGCGAGACAGGCAATGCGTCCGATCGCGTTCTGGACGCCACCCGCTGCCGGGACACGCGCTCCCCGGCAGCCGTGCTCCAAACTAT
>JAFWGE010000032.1 GCA_017512485.1 Oscillospiraceae bacterium | reverse complement strand
TCATTGTTTAATTTACAAGGTACACATTCTGCGCTGCGGACTTCTAATGTACCATAAACGGCCGACTCTGTCAACCCCTAAGTACCTGTCCCGCGCGACAGCTTTGTTATATTACCACCCCCCCTTCCTTCTGTCAACCCCCTTTTTTATCTTTTTTTCGCCTTTTTTTGCGCTGCCCCGCAGAGCCACATTTTGTTGCGGTATCATTTCTTCCTCACACTAAATATGCCCGGTCCCTCAGGATTATTCATGCCCGGTCCCTCAGGATTATTCTTGATTTTTCTTCATTTCGATCTGCCCTTGGGTCGTGATTTGCTGCTTCGGACGTTATTTACGTCCGCGTATCCGTGAAATCGGGGCGCCGCCTTTCTGGCAGCGCCCCGAACGTTCCGGATACCATTTTCGTTATACGGCAGGAAACCCGGCCGGTGCCGGTCAGTTCCTGAGGCTGTGTATCGGGGCGGGTATCCTGCCCCCCCTTTCGGCGAAGCCGGCGCTGGACCACTTGTGTACGGCCATCACCGGTGCCTTGCCCAGAAGGCCCCCGAAATCCAGCTCATCAGACACGGACTTGCCCTGGGCCGGGATAACCCTGACTGCCGTCGTTTTATTATTGACGACCCTATGGCCGCCTCGTCCGCTATGATGGCGGCTATCGTCTGCCACGGAGTATCCCCGGGGACCGCGATCATATCGAGCCCCACGGAGCACACGCAGGTCATGGCCTCCAGCTTATCTATGGAGACGGCCCCTTCCATTGCGGCCCGGATCATCTGTCTGTCCTCGCTCACGGGTATAAAGGCCCCCGACAGACCTCCTACGCTTCCCGACGCCATCACGCCGCCCTTTTTCACCGCGTCGTTCAGCATGGCCAGGGCGGCAGTCGTTCCGTGGGTGCCGCACCTCTCAAGTCCCATCTCCTCCAGGGTCGCCGCCACGCTGTCACCTATGGCGGGGGTGGGGGCCAGGGAGAGGTCCACTATCCCGAATGGCACGCCCAGCCTGTCCGATGCCTCTTTCGCCACCAGCTGCCCCATGCGCGTGATCTTGAACGCGGTCTTCTTTATAGTCTCCGCAAGGACGTCGAAAGGCGCGTCCGGGATATTCCTGATGGCGGCCTGTACCACCCCCGGCCCGCTGACGCCCACGTTTATGGCGCACTCCTCCTCGCCGATCCCGTGGAACGCCCCGGCCATGAACGGGTTGTCCTCCACGGCGTTGGCAAAAACCACAAGCTTGGCGCAGCCTATGCTGTTTTTGTCCGCGGTAAGTTTTGACGTCTCACAGATCACCTTGCCCATCTCCGCTACGGCGTCCATATTGATGCCCGCCCTGGTGGAGGCCACGTTCACGCTGCTGCACACTATCTCCGTTTCGGCCAGCGCCTGCGGTATCGACCGTATGAGCGCAAGGTCCGATTTTGTGAAACCCTTCTGGACCATGGCCGAAAAGCCTCCAAGGAAATCGACTCCTACCCGTGAGGCGGCCCTCTGGAGCGCCAGAGCGAACGGCGTATAGTCTTCTGCCCCTGTCCCCGCGGCCACCAGTGAGATCGGCGTGACCGATATCCTTTTATTCACAATAGGTATGCCGTATTCCCGTTCGATCTCTTCCCCCACCGCCACCAGGCGTTCCGCACGCGAAGTGATCTTGTCGTATATTTTCTCACAGCACGCCTTAACGGAGCTGTCCGCACAGTCAAGAAGGGATATCCCCATGGTGATGGTACGGATGTCCAGGTTCTGCTGGTCTATCATTTCAATGGTCTGAAGGATCTCATTGACGCTGATCATATGCCCATTCCCCCTTAGTATCTGATTGTCCCGACGGTCTCAGCCGGGAGCAGGGACCCGACAGGAGGCCCGTACGGATCATATCCTGTGCATGGCGTTGAATATCTCTTCCCGCTGAATGCGTATCGACAGCCCCTCTTTTTCGCCGCACTCCCTCAGTTTTTTGGAAAGCTCGTCAAAAGACACTTCCAGTTCGGAGACGTCCACGAGCATTATCATTGTAAAATATTCCCTCATTACTGTCTGGCTGATATCCAGGACATTGACCTTTTCTTCGGACAGGAGGGCGCAGACCTGGGCGATGATACCCACCCTGTCCTTGCCTATCACCGTAACGATGGCTTTTTTCATGGCTATACTCCTTTTTTTGATACTAAAATCCAATTAAAATAATTAATATTGTGTCCTTGTATCCATTGACGCAAACACGCGGCCGTGTTATCTCAGTTCGTCAAGTGTCAGCTCGAAGGAGGGCATAAAATTGTCCATAAAATACTGAAGCTGCGGCAGCCGCATGTCTTCAAGCTTTTTCCTCGTCTGTTTCATGGCGATCCTGAACTCGCCGTTCCCGGCGCTGACTTCTTCGACGCACTTGATATATGCCGACAGCGTGTCCGCCGCCTTCACCGTGGCCTCTATCTCGCTCCCGGGGAACAGGATAGGCCTGTAGTCCCCTTTGAGATCTTCCGGAAGCATATCCAGCAGCGCGTTGGAAAAAGACGCCTCCACCTCTTTATAAGCGCCCAGTATCTGCCGATTTTTGTATTTGACCGGCGTCGGCATGTCCCCGGTGAATATCTCCGTGGCGTCGTGGTACAGGGCGGCAAGGGCGGCCTCCGCCGGGTCGACGCTGCCGGAGAATTTCTCTTTCCCTATCACTGCGAGGGCGTGGGCGAGCACCGCGACCATGTGGGAATGCTCCTGTACGTTCTCCGTACGCGTGTTCCTCATCAAGCCCCAGCGGCTGATATATCTCATCCTCGAGATAAGAGCAAAAAAGTGGCTACTCACGCGCTTTCCCCCTTTTTACGCGGACGTCTTCGCCGAAGAAAAAGAAGTTCCTGAACTCCCCTTCGATCCTGGACATGATCTGGGGCGAGTAACTCTTCCTGAGTTCGTCCAACGAAAGGTTTGAACTGATTATCGTCTTCTTTTTATCCATGATCCGGCTGTTTATTATATTGTACAGGGCAGATACCGTGAACTGGGTGACCATCTCCGTGCCCAGGTCGTCCAGAACCAGCAGGTCGCAGTCGGCGAACCGGCGCGACTCGCTCCCCGCCTGGGCGTTCCTGGAAAACTTTTCGGTTTCAAGCAAAGAAAACATATCGGCCGCCCCGGAGTATACGACGTAGAAGCCTTTTCGTGACACTTCCCGGACGATACAGGCTGACAGGAAAGTCTTCCCCAGACCGGTCCCGCCGAAAAAAGCCAGGTTCCCGCTGGCGTCGGAAAAGGTCTCCGCGTATTCCCGGCAAAACAGGTAAATGTTCTCCATGTTCTCCCTGGGGGACGTCTTCCTTCGCCTGTCTACTACCGGCGAGTACTCGTTCAGGTCAAATTTCTCAAAACAGTGTTCGCTGAATCTCAGCTTTTTATCCAGCTCCCGGGTCTGGAGACGCGCGTATATCTCCCTGACACAGCCGCACACCTTTGCCCCATCGTAACCCGTATCGGAACACAGCCGGCAGCCCGGCTTTTCGTGAAGGGCGTCAGGCGGGTACCCGTGTCCGGACAGGAGTTTTGCCTCCGCGGACTGCAGCGCCAGGTTTTCTTCCCGCAGCGCGGATATCCTGGCCTCTGCTCCGGCGCCCCCGCTAAGGGCTGCCAGCGCCGCCTCGGCGGCGGTCTGCCTCATCCTGATCTCGTTTTTCGCAAGGACCGGAATCTCCCTGAATACCCTGGCGCGCATTCTGTCAAGCTCCGTCTCCCTCAGGCTGCGCTCCGCGGCCTTCTGCTCAAAGGCCTCCGCCAGGATTCTCGCATCAAAAGACATAGGTTCACCCCTCTGCCGGTCCGCCGCCGGCGCCCCTTTTCTGGCGATATCGCCTCGCCCAGTCTATGGCCTCCTGCTCGTACTCGTCGGAACGCGGCTCAGGCCCGCGCCTGCCGTCGCCCGAGTTTATCTCGTCAAGCGTGTGCAGGTCTTTCTCGTGCCAGTTCTTAAGAATGGTATTGAGATACTTCCAGCTCAGCCCGCCGGTCTTCAGCACCGTCTTGTCATACGCGGTCTCTATCTCCTCAGGGCCGAACCCCCACTCCAGCCACCGGGTGATATAATTCTCTTCGGAGCGCACCGGCTTCCTTCCGGTTATCCCAAGTATCCGCGACACTTCCCCGGCCTTCTCCAGGGCGAAGGCTCTTTTCATTATATATGCTTCGGCTTTCTCCGTGGTATCCAGTTCCATCCTGGCCCATCGGTACGCCTCTTTCTCTATCTGCCTCATAGTGGGCTTCCTGTTTGCCCCGTAGTACCGCTCCGTGTCCTCTACGCAATACGTGAGCAGCAGGTACAGCACGTCGGTGGGGAGGTCCAGGCTGCTGTAAATGTTCATGAGGATCGTCAGGGACGGTGTGGACAGTTTTGTCTCCAGGCGTCTCTCCGCCTCCGCCGCCAGCTGGCTGAACTCCCCTTTTTTGTCCAGTTCCGCAGCGACGTCCGAAGACGCGACAGCCTCTTCCCCCCGCTCCTCCTGCGGCGTGAAGAGCGGAGGATCGGGCAGTCTGACGCCCATATCTCCCAGGGCGGCCATCGCCCCGGCAAGCCTGGCGCGCGAGAACCCTGTTATGGAAGATATCTCCCCCCCGTTTCGGGCGCAAAGAAGGTTCGCCAGATACACGAGCGCGGCGTCCCCACTCCCGGCGGACACAAGGGCCCGCACCGTTTCCAGCGGGAGCCTGACCGCTCCGTTCTCATTCTCCATGCCTTCTCGCCCCTCTTTGCATATTAAAACCGTCTTCTCCGCGGCCGGCCTGGACAGGGCCGGTGGACAACAGTATAACAGGATACTTTGCGGCGTGTAAAGCCCGCAGCGGAATAAAATGGACGTGCCGGGAACAAATTACCCAAAACCGTCCGCTTTAGCGCAAAAGCCCCCTCCGGGAAACGCCGACCGGTAAAAATAAATATAAGACAACCGTCAAATATCAATTTAATTCCCGACGCATCTATGATATAATGTGATAATGATAAACACGTACGCGACGACGTCCGGCTCTGCGCGCAGTATTCTCAGAACGTCCGCCGCCTTTGGCTGTCATGCCGGAGCCGCAAGAAACTCGGAGGTATTTCATGAAGAATAAAGTCGTAGTCAACATCAGCGGCAGCCCGTATACGATACTTGCCGACGAGAGTGAGGAATACGTCCAGAAAGTCAGCTCATATCTGGATTCCAAGGTGACGGACATCATCTCCGGGAGCCGGATCGCCAGTCTGGACGCCATGGTCCTGGCCGGGCTCAATGTCGCCGACGACTATTTTAAATCCCTGGAACTCAACGATTCGCTCCGTTCACAGCTGAAATCCTGCCTGGATGAGCTTTCCCAGGCAAAAACAAAACTTGCGGAGCTGATGAAGGCAAACGATACGCTCAGTTCCCAGATCAGGTCCTGCCAGGAGGAGCTTTCCCAGGCAAAGGTAAAATTCGCCGAACAAAAAAGAGATACGGCCCACAATGGCAAGAATTTCTGAAGAGCCTCTTCCTGTCAGACCGGAGCTTGTTACGTACGCCGCTTCGCATGAGGAACTGGAGCTTTTTGTCAACAGCGGGGCGGACGCCGTTATTATCAGGTATAAAGACGAAACAGAGCGCAGGTCCCGCGGCGGCTTCAGCCGCGCCGAGCTGTCCGAATCCGTAAGATACTGCAGGGTGCGGGGCGTCAGAGTGTACGCATCCTTCGATTCTTTGTATTCGGACGAGGATCTGCCGTCTCTTATCCGCGATTTTGAGGCTGTCTGTTCCTGCGGAGTGGACGCTGTGCGTCTCAGGGACCCCGGCGCCGTGTATGCGGCTGCCCGTGTTATGCCCAAAATGCCCGTCCATGTATGCGGCGGGCTCTGTCTGGAAGACGGCATGAGTTCCCCGTTGGCCGGTTCCCTGCATTTTTCAAGGGTCTGTCTGGGGCCGGCCGCCAGGCTGGACACCCTGACGGCCTCCGCTGACGCCGCCGGTCCGGAGCTGGAAGCCACCGTCCTCAGCCTGGGGTGCTCAGCCGCGGCAGGGATGTGCTATCTATCCGATTTCGTACCCCGGACAGACGTCCCGGACGGCTGCGGCAACGTCTGCAGGCAGCCTTTCGGGCGGGACAGGCGCGGTTTTTATTACCCCCTGTGCGCCAGACCGGTATGCCTGCTGGAGCATCTGGAGGAGTTGTGTTCCCTGGGGGTGAGTTCTGTTCTCGCGGACTGCCGGGAAATTGCCCCGGATCTGGCCGCCCAGGTCATCCGCTCTTTCTATGACGCCGTTTCCGGGAAGGCTCCGGACAAAAAGCTTCTTCAGTCGATCCGCTCTGCCTGCGGTGCAAAGCAAATGGGCACAGGCTCCCTGCGCGGCAGGGACGCCGCTTCGTTTTTTGCCGCAGAGCCTCCCGTCCCCCCGGCTTGCGCGTCCTCTCCCCGGCGCAAGACGCCTCAGATGAAGAGAGTGGACGTCGCTTTTTCTCTGCACGCCGGTTCAGGCCGCCCTCTCACCCTGGTCGCCGCCGACCGGGACGGAAACATCGTACGGTCGGAAGGCGCCGCGGTATACTCCTCCGGCGGCGCGGCCGATCCGGACGCCGCTTACCGCACCATAATATACAGGACCGGCGACACGCCCTACAACTGCGCCGGCGTCAAAATGTCAGTTGAAAAGGGCTGCATTATAGATAAAGAAGAACTGTCCCGTCTGCGCGACAGGGCGCTGCTCCAGCTCACGGCAATAAGAGGGCGCGGCGTCCATTGCCAGACTGAGGAGTTCCATCCCGGGCAACGCGTCCCCCACGGCCATGAAAGGAACTCCCTGGCAGTGGAACTGTCCCGAAAAGACCAACTCTCCGGGGAATTGGCTTCCCTGGGGTTCGACATGCTCTATCTCCCTCTGGAAGAATTGTGTTCCGGCGGCAGGTTGTTCGACGCATTCAGATCCCGCTCCTGCAGCGAGCTCTGCGCGGTAATGCCCCGCCTCCCCTCGACCGACATGCTGCCGCGTATTCGTGCCCAGCTGACTGCCGCCCGGGAACTGGGGGTGGAGCGCGTCCTCTGCAGCGACCTCGGCGGGGCGTCGATAGCGCTGAGAGAAGGCTTCCGGATAAGGGGGGACTGGTGTCTCAACGTCCGCAGTTCCCTGGCCCTTAAATGGATGAAGGATTTCGGGTTTGAAGCCTGCACACCTTCGCTGCTGTGTTCGTTCGACCAGATAAAAAAGCTCTCGCACGAGCTTGAGATAGAAGTCTTCGCTTACGGCAGGATCCCTCTCATGGTAACGCAGATGTGCGTCAGCTGCCCCGAAAGTGACGACGGGGCCCTCTGCGGCGGTCAGTGCCTGCTGAAGGACTCCCGCAATATGCCTTATCCCGTCCTCAGCGACCCGTCCGGCACGCACTGTGTGGTCTACGACAGGCGGAAGCTCACATCCCCCGGCCCCGGGGAACTGGCAGATCTGGGCGCCGACGTGCTGCGCCTTCATTTTACCGGTGAAAACTCGGCGGAATGCGTACAGGTGACGTCTGCTTTTATAGACGGCAGGATCGTCAGGCCCAACGGGTATACATACGGCCGATATGTCGAAAAAAAGCGCGGCTTTCTTTCCAAGCTGCAGAGAGGCGGTGTCAGATAATGCTCCACGAAATAAAGATCCGACTTCTCCCGGGAGCGGGCAGGGAGTTGCTGCCTTCATATCAAAGCGAGGGGTCTGCCGGGATGGATCTGCACGCCAGGCTGGACTCCCCCGTTGTCCTCGAACCTCACAAACCGGTACTCATCCCCACGGGGATAGCCGTTTCTCTCCCTTCCGACGGATATGCCGCTTTCGTATATGCCAGGAGCGGTCTGGCCACCCGCCACGGCATAGGCCTGTGCAACGGGGTCGGGGTGGTCGACAGCGACTACCGCGGCGAAATAAAAGTCGGGCTTATCAACCAGACCGATATTCCTTACACCGTCAGCCCCGGCGACAGGATAGCCCAGCTCGTGGTCTCCCCCGTATGCCGGATGTCTATAACGGAAACGGACGAACTGGACCCCACCGCCCGGGGAGAGGGCGGTTTCGGTTCCACGGGCAGATAGCATGTCTTTCATACTTGCATCGGCTTCACCGAGGCGCAGGGAGCTGCTCCGTCTGGCGGGCGTCACGAATTTTTCCGTGTGCCCCGCCGAGGTTAACGAAGATCTCCCCGCCGGCCTGCCTCCCGACGAGGCCGTAATACTCCTCTCCCGCCTAAAAGCCGCCGCGGCAGCGGCCGTTCACAGCCCGGATGACGTCATCCTCGCGGCTGACACTCTGGTTTTTCTGGACGGCGCGCCGCTGACCAAGCCGTCTGACGACGATGACGCTTTCCGCATGCTCTCCAGCCTGTCCGGCAGATCTCACCAGGTCTTCACAGGCTATACGATTTTCCACCGGTCTGTTTTCCATTCCCGCGCCGAACGTACCGACGTATACTTCCGCTCCCTGGAAGAGGCGGAGATCCGTGATTATATAGCCTCGGGCGAAAGCTCCGACAAAGCGGGGGCATACGGCATCCAAGGCAGGGCGAGCGTTTTCATCTCCCGCATAGAAGGGGATTATTATAATGTAATGGGGCTTCCTGTCTGCAGCCTGTATACCATGCTGCACAGCCTCGGACTGGAGCAGAAGTTTTGAAACGACGGGGAAAAAACAAAAATATACCTGTAGTGCTGCTTTCCGTTGTGATAGCGCTGGCCATGGTGTTGTACACCTCTTTGTCCGGAGGACGTACGAGTCCGGTCGAAGCGGCGGTAAAGGGTCTTTTCTCTCCCGCTCAAAGGGCCGTCTCCGGGCTGATCTCATGGGTCGGGGAACTGCAGGATTACGTTAGCAGCGTGGACTCATACAAGGAAGAGAACACTTCCCTCAAAGCGGAGCTGGCTCAGCTCAGGCTGCAGCTGCAGAGCGCCAGTCTGGCCGAAGCGGAAAACGACGAGCTTCGCAGGCTCCTCAAGCTTTCCCGGGAACACGAGTCCTTTACTTTCATCCCGGTCGACGTCATTTCAGGTAACACCAGCAACTACACCAGCGATTTTACTGTCGGCTCCGGCAGTTCCGCCGGCCTCAGCGAAGGCATGTGCGTCGTCTCCCTGGAGGGATGCGTCATCGGTTCCGTGTCCAGGGTCGGCAGTTCCTGGGCGGTCATTACGACTGTGCTGGACCCGTCGGTACAGATAAGCGCGTGTGTGAAGGGCAGTTCCGAGGTCTGTGTGGCCAGCGGGGATTACGCCGTCATGAACACGGGGAAATTCGTTCTGAAATATCTGTCTTCAAGCTCCGCCATACATAACGGGGACACCATAGTCACGTCGGGCAGCGGGGGCGTATATCCCGGGGGCCTTACCCTGGGGCAGGTAGACGACGTCACCGCGGATTCTTCGGGGCTGTCCGAGTCAGCGCTGATAAGGCCGGCAGCTGAGCTTCATGGCCTGTCCAAAGTTTTTGTCATAGTGTCCACCGGTGCGGACCAACAGCAGGTAGAGGGATGATCGTATGAGCCTGAAAAATAAGACGAGGCTGTTCAAGTGGCTGTGCTTCGGCATTTGCTTCCTTATTTTTACCGCGCTTCAGACCAGCGTGTTCAGCCGCTTCCCCTTAAAGGGCGCCGTCCCCATGCTTGCCCCGGCAGCAGCGGTCATCGTCACCATGCTGGACGGGAGTACCGACGCGGTGGTTTTCAGTATGATCGCGGGCATTATAGCCGACGGTCTGACCGGCGCTTCCGGGTTTTATACTCTCACCCTGTGTCTGACCAGCGCGGTGATCATGAGCCTGGTGGAAAAGCTGGTGGCCAGAAGCAAAATGATGATGTTTATACTGAGCGGCGTCGTGACCGTGGCTGAGCACGTGCTCAGGACAGCGGTGACGTCCCTGTTTACCCACGCCAGCTCTTCTGAAGCCCTGTGGGCAACAATGTTCCCCGAACTGCTGTATACCCTCGTCATAACCATACCCATGTTGCTTATTATGGCCAACATCGAACAGAAATTCACACGCACTTCAAGATACAGGCGCTGAAGGACCCGATACTGCTATGGAAGAGAAGAAGCTGTATTCAAGGATGGCCGCTGTGGCGGTATGCATAGCGGCCTGTATAATAATATGTGTGGTCAACCTTATAGACCTGCAGGTCATAAACGGGGAGACCAACCTGAAAGAATCGGAAAAATACATCGTTACCACCAAGTATACCGTAGTGAACGCGGCCAGGGGCCAGGTATTCGATTGCAACGGCGTACCCATGATAACGAACAAGACAGTCTACTCGCTGGGCTTTGAAGACATCACCTTTGCTGAGGACGACTATATAAACTCCACCATCTATTCCCTTCTGGTACTCTGTACGGAGAACGGGGTCGCGCACAGCGATACCCTCCCCCTCAATTCCAACCTTTCGGACTATATAACCGTCTCCTCCACCAACCAGGAACGCTTTGACAGTTTCGTCGCCCGGTTCGGCTGGTCCCAGGAGCTCACCGCCCAGGAACTGGCCAAAAAGATGTGCGACCTGTACAGTCTCGATCCTGCCAGGTACGACATGTATACGCTGCGGCAGCTGCTGGGGGTAAGATACGAGATCACGCTGAGGAACATCCTCAACATCTCCCCATACGTATTCGCGACAGATATAGACACTTCCCTGATAGCATGCGTGCAGGAACGCGGCTACGACCTCGTAAGCGTCACCGCCGACTCCACACGTGTATACAGCACCAAATACGCGGCCCATCTGCTGGGTTATACCGGCAAGATGTCCCCCGAGGAATACGAAAAATACGGCCCCCTCGGATATGATATGGATGAGATCGTCGGCATAAGCGGTATAGAGAAAGCCTTTGAAGAGTATCTGCACGGGCAGCGCGGCCTGCTCGAAACGAAGACCAACGCCCAGGGCAATATAGTATCGGAGAGATATATTAAGGAGCCCTCCGCGGGGGCGGACGTATACCTTACCATCGATCTGAACGTCCAGGCAGCAGCCGAAAACTCCCTGGCAAAATGTATTGAAAGGCTCCATTCCACGGGGTCCGTAGGCCTAGGCCAGGAGGCAAAAGGCGGCGCCGTGGTCGCCATAGACGTAAATACCTTTGATATTCTGGCGATGGCCTCCTTCCCCACTTATGACATGTCCACGTACAGCGAAAAGGTCGGCGACCTCGTCAAAGACTCGCTGAGCCCACTTCTCAACAGGGCGACCCAGGGGCTTTATGAGCCCGGTTCAACTTTCAAGATGGTCACGGCCATAGCCGCTCTGGAGACGGGCGCCATAAATACGAACACATATATAGAGGACCAGGGCATATACAATTATTACGCCCCCTCATATACCCCGGCCTGCTGGATATATACCAGGTACGGTTATACCCATGGTACGCTCAACGTATCGGAAGCCCTGGAAAATTCCTGCAACTACTTCTTTTACGAAGCCGGCAGGCTCACCGGCATCGATTCCCTTAATAAATACGCCGCGCTTTTCGGGCTGGGCCAGAGCACCGGCATAGAGACCGACGAAAGCACAGGCATACTTGCCGGGCCCGAATCGAGCGAAGAGCGGGGCCGCCCCTGGACCGCCGGCGACACCATACAGGCCGCCATCGGCCAGAGCGACAACATCTTTTCCCCTCTCCAGATGGCCTGTTATATCGGCACCCTCGCCAATGGCGGGAACAGATATGCCGCTCACACCCTAAAAATGGCCATCTCCTCCACGTCCGGAGACGTACTCCGCCGTTCACAGAAAGAGCTGGTAAGCAGCGCCGGCATATCCGCCGAGAACTACGCGGCCGTGATGTCGGGCATGCTTGAGGCTTCCGCCACGGGAACCGCCGCCAATGTGTTTTCGGACTATCCCATACAGGTGGCTTCCAAGACCGGTTCCGCCCAGACCGGGCTCACTTCGGACAATGCCGTGTTCGTTTGCTGCGCCCCTTACGACGCCCCGGAAATAGCCGTCGTCGTGGTCGTGGAAGAGGGCGGCCAGGGAAGCCTCATCGGTTCGGTGGCCAAAGATGTCCTGGACAGTTATTTCTATGTTTCATCCACTTCGGGTGTACAAACGGAAGGTTCTCTGATACAATAACCATCCGTCGGCTCAGGCCGCCACAAACAAAACGAAAGGACTGCATAAAATGATTGCACACGGGAAGGAACTAAAGGTCTTTACAGGCAATTCCAACCGCACACTGGCGGAAAATATCTGTAAGGAGCTGGGCATCAAGCTTGGCAGCAACGAAATAAAGACTTTCGCTGACGGCGAGGTCTCCGTATCCACTTTCGAGACCGTCAGGGGAACGGACGTATTCGTTGTCCAGTCCACCTGCAATCCTGTGAACAACAACCTCATGGAGCTCCTCATCATGATAGACTCCCTGAAGCGCGCGTCCGCCGGGCGTATTACGGCGGTGATCCCGTATTTTGGTTACGCGCGCCAGGACAGGAAAGCAAAAGCAAGGGATCCCATTTCCGCAAAACTCGTGGCAAACATGATAACCGTCGCCGGGGCGGACAGGGTCCTCACCATGGACCTTCATGCCAACCAGATCCAGGGCTTCTTCGATATCCCGGTGGACAATCTTCTCGGCATTTCCCAGTTCGTCAGGTATTACAAAAGGAAATTCGCCGGGGATTCGGAAAACACCATGGTGGTAGCCCCGGACGTCGGCTCCGTCACCAGGGTCAGGACTTTCAGCCAGCGCATGAACATGACGATGGCCATCGTAGACAAGCGCAGGCAGCGCGCCAACTCATCGGAGGTCATGAATATCATAGGCGACGTGCAGGGAAAACGGGTCATCCTGCTTGACGATATGGTCGATACCGCCGGCAGCCTGTGCGGTGCGGCCAAAGCCCTGGTGGAAAAGGGCGGGGCCGCCGAAGTCTATGCCTGCGCTTCCCACGGAGTACTCTCCGGACCTGCCCTCGACAGGATAAACGACAGTGTAATAAAGGAACTTGTCCTTCTGGATACCATCCCGCTGCCCCCAGCTGCCAATCCCGACCGCATCAAGCAGCTGTCCGTCGCCTCGCTCTTTGCCGAGGCAATAGAACGCATTTACGAAGAGATCTCCGTTTCCACTTTGTTCTGATGGCGTTCCGACCTTTTTCCGGCAGTTCCGGCGCACCGGACTGGCTTGCCGTCTTTCTGGGCAACCCGGGTTCCAGATACGACCGCACCAGGCACAATATGGGCTTCCTTGCGGCCGACTGTCTTGCGGAAGCACTGGATATAAAGATAAACCGGGTGCGGTTCCAGGGGTTCACCGCACAGGCCGCGGTGGAAGGCCATAAGGTCCTGCTCCTCAAGCCGCAGACATACATGAACCTGAGCGGCGAGAGCGTCCGTGCTGCCGCAGATTTTTACAAAATAGCTCCGTCCCGCGTCATCGTCGTACTGGACGACATGAATATTCCCGCCGGAAGGCTCCGGATAAGGCCCTCCGGCTCCTCCGGGGGACACAAAGGACTCCAGAACATTATCGATATGATGCACACAGACCTTATCCCCCGTGTACGCATCGGCGTCGGCAAACCGGACAATCCGGAGTTTGACGTGATAGACTGGGTCATCTCCCGGATGTCGGACGAGGAACTGCGGTCCATGCTCCCCTCCGTCAAACGCGCTGGGGACGCCGTCTGCGAGATGATCACAAACGGGATCGAGTCCGCCATGGATAAATACAACCGCGCACAGTAGTCTTTTCGCGCCGTGCCGTAACCAAAACAGAATCCTGCGCGCCCTTCGTTCCTCGCCCGCCTCCCGGCGGGCGAGGACGTGTCATCCCGGCGCGGCGACGGCATGTCCGCGCGCCGGACCAGCCGAAAATCACGGGAAAGGTATTCATATGCTTGCTCTATCCTCCGTTGCCAGGGCCATGCCCGATTTCAGTTCAATACGAGCCCTTATGGAGAGTCAAAGCACCGGCGCCGTTTCCGGTCTGGCTCCCGTCCACAGGGCCCTGGTCGCCGCTGCCCTTCAGACCTCTCTGGAGCGGCCGGTCTTCGCTGTCTGCTCGGACGAGACGGAGGCGAGACGGTTCTCGTCGGACCTGGGGGCCGTAACTGGCACGGAGCCGCTTGTCCTTTCCGGCAGGGATTTCGTTTTCCACAGCACCGACGCGGCGTCGAGGCAGTGGCAGCAAAAGCGCCTGGGCGTGCTCAACGCCATGGCCCGCCGGGAGGCTCCCATAGTGGTGGCCACCGTAGACGCCATTCTTCAGAGGACCATCCCCCCTGAAACGCTTATGTCGGCTTCTTTCACGCTGGAAGTGGGCAATGAGTATGACCTGGACGACCTGATCTCCAGACTGTCCCGTGCAGGATATTACCGGTGCGAACAGGTGGAGGGGCAGGGACAGTTCGCCGTCCGCGGCGGGATAATCGACTTCTTTTCCCCGTCCTCGTCCCAGCCGGTGAGGGCAGAGTTCTTTGGGGACACCCTGGACGCCATGGGTGTCTTTGATCCTGCCACCCAGCGAAGGGTAGAGAACGTGGAGCGAACGGAGATACTTCTTGCCGCCGAAGTATTGCCCGGCATGCACAGCGGCTCGTTCGCGGGGCTCGCGCGGGAACTGGAAGCCCTCGCCTCCCGCATGGAGAAGAGGAAGCGGAACAATCCCGACTTGCTGAAAGTCCTGCGGTCGGACGCTTCCGTAATAGAACGAAACGGGAATTTTCCTGCCTCGGACAGGTATACCGCCCTAATTTATTCACAGTTTTCCACTGCCCTTGACTATATCGCTCCCGACGCCCTGGTCTTCATGTGCGAACACAGGCAGTGTGAGGACAAGGCGCAGGCCTGGCTGTGGCAGCTTGGGCAGGATATAGAATCCCTCATCGCCGCGGGGGAACTGGCGGGGGAACTGGCCGACCTTGCGGCGACCTGGGAGCAGGCCCTCTCGGCGTTTTCCAAACGGTCTTTCCTGTATCTGGACTCCTTTCCTTCTGCATATCCGTCGGCGCTCCGGCCCAAGGGACTGTTCAACGCCGCCCCAAAGCAGCTTCCTTCATACGGCGGGAGCCTGGACACAGCGGTCTCGGATATCACGCACTACGCCGGCGCCGGCTACACGGTCATAGTCCTGTGCAGTGGGGAGCACCGGCTCAACGCCCTGGCCGACATCCTGTTCAATCGCGGGATCAGCGCCTTCAAAGACCGGCGGCTTGAGACCATGCCGCAGAAAGGCAGCATATGCCTTTCTCTCGGGAGCCTGTCATCGGGTTTCGAAATGGCTGATGCTTCTCTCGCGGTAATAACCGAGGGTCAGTTCTCCCAGTCGGGGACCCGGCCGCACAGGCGCAAAAAAACGTCAAAAGACCATATCACCAGCTTTACGGACCTGACCCCCGGGGACCTCGTCGTCCATGCTCATCACGGGATAGGCCGGTTTGTCAGCATGGAGAAGATCACTCTTGACGGGGTTGAGCGGGATTATATAAAAATAGCGTACAGAGACACTGACTGCCTCTATGTCCCGGCCACCAGCCTCGACCTCATATCAAAATATATAGGTTCCGGGGATGACGCCCCGGTACGGCTCAACCGCCTCGGCGGGGACGCGTGGGCCAAGAGTAAATCCAGGGCAAAAAAAGCCGCCCGGGACCTGGCCAAAGAACTCATAGAACTGTACGCCCGCCGCCAGCGTATCGAGGGATTCCCCTTCTCCCCCGACTCCCAGCTCCAGAAAGAATTCGACGAGAGCTTCGAGTACGTGGAAACAGACGACCAACTGGAATGCATAAGCGAGATAAAGCACGATATGGAGTCTCCCCATCCCATGGACAGGCTCCTTTGCGGGGACGTGGGTTTCGGGAAAACGGAAGTTGCCATGCGGGCCGTAATGAAATGTATCCTGGACGGCAAGCAGGCCGCCATCCTGGTCCCTACCACCGTCCTGGCCCAGCAGCATTTCCTCACCGCCACCAAACGTTTTTCCCGTTTTCCCGTAAATATCGAGCTTCTGTCACGTTTTCGCTCCCAGGCCCAGATAAAAAGCTCCCTGAGAAGGATCGCCAACGGGACGGCCGACCTGGTGATCGGTACGCACAGACTGCTGCAGAAGGACCTGCAGTTCAAAGACCTCGGCCTGCTCATCGTGGACGAGGAGCAGCGCTTCGGAGTATCCCACAAAGAACGCCTGAAGGAGCTGGCTCTGGGCGTCGACGTGCTTACCCTTTCCGCCACCCCCATACCGAGGACCCTAAACATGGCGCTCTCGGGCATGCGGGACATGTCTACGATAGAGGAGCCCCCCCGCGACAGGCTGCCTGTCCAGACCTACGTGCTGGAGTATTCCCCCATCGTCATAGGGGAAGCTATCCGCAGGGAAATAAACCGCGGCGGCCAGATATATTATCTTCACAACCGCGTCGAGTCCATCGACAGGGTGGCCTCGCGGCTGATACGCCAATTCCCGGACGTGCGCATTGAAGTGGCCCACGGCCAGATGCCCGAGGATGAGCTCTCCGCCGTCATGCAGCGCATGGCTGAAGGTGACGTACAGCTCCTGGTGTGCACTACGATCATCGAGACCGGCCTCGATATACCCAACGTGAATACCCTGATAATCGAGGACGCCGACCGCCTCGGACTCGCGCAGCTGCACCAGCTCCGCGGCAGGGTGGGGCGCAGTTCAAGAAGGGCGTTCACGTATCTCACGTACAGGGCCGGTAAAGCTCTCTCGGAAATCGCAACGAAACGCCTTGCCGCGATCAGGGAGTATGCGGCGTTCGGAAGCGGTTTCAAGATCGCGATGCGCGACCTGGAACTCCGTGGGGCGGGCAACATACTCGGCCCCGAGCAGTCCGGGCATATGATGTCCGTGGGGTATGACATGTACATCCAGCTCCTGGAGGAGGCGGTCCTTGAAGAGAAGGGCGAGACCCCGAAGCCCAGGTCTGACTGCTCCACGGACCTGATGGTCTCGGCAAATATACCCAATGAATACATCTCGTCCGGGGAACAGCGCATAGACTTTTACAGGCGCATCTGTGCGATCAGGGACGAAAACGACAGGGACGACCTGCTGGATGAGATGGTGGACCGTTACGGGGAGCCCCCGTCAAACGTAATGGCCCTGTTTTCCATAGCCCTCATGCGCTCCATTGCCTCAAACTGTATGATCAGCGAGATCAGCCAGAAGCAGAACTCTCTCACTTTCAAATTTGCCGAGAGCGATCTCAAAGCAGTGTCAGCGGTTTGCGGCTCCCCCGCGTATAAAGGCAGGATCATGTTTTCCGCAGGGGACGCCCCGTATATAACGCTGAAGCTCAAAAACGGAGAAAACGTACTGAAAGCGGCGGATAAATTCGTCAGGCTTTACGCCAGCGCTCAAGAAGGGCCGAAGGAGGAAATATGAGACCGCGAAAAAAACTATTTCTGATCATTTCCGCGGCCGTGCTTGTCGCGCTGTCCGCCGTGATACTGTTCCTGACGTCCCGCCCGTCCCCCCCAGGGGACGCCTGGGAAAAAACCGCGGCCGACCCCTCCCCGGAACTCTCTCCCGTTCCGGAAACCGCGGAACCGGAGGTTACGGTTCCCCCCGACCCCGTGGCCGCCTATGTCGGCGGCCGGCCGGTGACTGTCAGCGAACTGTCCACATATATTGCCCTGAGTGTGGACAACCTGCTCTCAGAACTCAACATGGACTCTATCGACTGGGAAGACTCCTCCGGAGACACCGCCATTTCCGACTACGTCAAAAAGGACGCACTGGAGATACTGCGCCTATATGCCGCCCTTGAAAGCAAGGCCGGGGAACTCGGGATATCCCTGACAAAAGAGGAAACGGAATCCATCGAAAACTGGCACGAAGACGCCGTGGACGCCTTGGGCGGAGAAGAGTCCTATGCGGAATACCTGGAGAAAAACCACATGTCCGAAGCCACCTATCTGCGCATATACTCATCGAACCTCCTGTACAACCACATTTATGACTATTATTACGGCAACAAGGGAACCGGGATCCCCACGCAGGAGGAGGCTGACGCCTGGGCGGACGCGAGAGGGATATTCCATATCAGCCGGATCTTCCTGTCCACCGAAGGTGCGGACAGCGCGGAAAAAAACAGGCAGATGCAAAACGCGGTAAATATTGCCCGGCAGCTGGCCGAAGGCGCCGACTTTTACCGCCTTGCGGGCCGGTACGACTCATACGGGAGTGAGTACCTCGTTCTGTCGGATGTTTCGCCGCAGTACGCCGAGGCTCTGCGCACCCTTGACGTCGGTACGATCAGCGGTGTGCTGGAAATGGAAGACGGATACTATATAGTTAAGCGGGAATCCGTGGACGTAAGGTATATCATGGATCATTACCCGGAGCTCGTTTCCGAACGCTTCAACGAACTTATCTCCCAATGGGCTTCCGAGGTGGAAATAATCACCACGGAGTGCTTCGACAGTCTCAACGCCGCCTCCGTTTTCGAAGACTGAGGGAAAAATCGTACCGTTCCAGCGGCGGACTTTTTCCGGCGCCGTACACCGCGAGAAAAAAATCCTTTACAACTGCGCCCGGATATGATAGTCTTAATAGGCTTATCCCGTAGAAACGGCAATTCCCTCGCCTGGTATGAGGAGAAACGCTTCAGCGGCTTCACCGACCCATACTAAGCGTGAGGACAAAAAAGAAAGGTGAAAAATATGCTGCTCAAAGAAGAGAAAACCGACGTAATAGCCAAAAACCGTATACACGAAACCGATACCGGCTCGCCTGAGGTCCAGATCGCCATCCTCACCGAGAGGATCACACGCCTCACCGAGCACCTCAAGGTACATCATGGCGACAACCACTCCCGCCGCGGTCTGCTGAAGATGGTCGGCAAACGCCGCAACCTGCTGGACTATCTCGCAAAGAAGGACATCAACCGCTACAGAGAGTGCATAGCCAAGCTGGGTATCCGCAAGTAAGACCATGCCCGATACTGGCCGACCCGGTATCGGGCTAAAATTATACCGACAACACCCCATCGGAGGACCGGCATTTTTAGCAGTTGAAACTGCGCTCGGCCCGCATATGGCTCCGAACCCGGTTTCAAGTGCTAAACTGCCGCTTTTCCGATAAAGAAAGGAAAAGGAAATGAAGAGAAAAGAATACCCCGATCACAGAATATTCGAAACGGACTTTGCCGGAAGGACCCTCACTGTGGAGACCGGCAAACTCGCCGAGCTCGCCAACGCCGCCTGCACGGTGCGCTACGGCGACACCATGGTCCTTGTGACCGCTACCGCCTCCGACCTGCCAAGGGAAGGGATCGACTATTTCCCGCTCACCGTAGATTTTGAGGAAAAACTCTATGCGGTGGGCCGCATCCCCGGTTCCTTCATGCGCCGTGAAGGCAGACCGTCCACCAAGGCTGTCCTCGCCTCCCGCCTCATAGATAGACCGATGCGCCCTCTTTTTGACAGTTACCTGAGGAACGACGTAGTCGTCACCGCCACCGTCCTGTCCGTAGACCACGACTGCGAACCCGAGATCCCCGCGATGATCGGCGCGTCCATCGCCGTGGCCATCTCCGATATCCCCTGGAACGGCCCCATAGCCGGGTGCTGGTGCGGATACGTGGACGGGAAGCTCGTCCTCAACCCTGACCGTGAGCAGAGGGAACACAGCGAGATGCTTATCACCATCGCTTCGACCGCCGAGAAGGTCGTTATGATAGAGACCGAAGCGAACGAGGTACCCGAAGAGATAGTTTACGACGGAATCATGCTGGCGCACGAGGAAGCGAAAAAGATCGTCCGCTTTATCAACGGCATCGTGGACCAGATCGGCAAGCCCAAATTCACATACGTCAACGGCTCCATCGACCCGGACATGCTCAGTGAGATAAAGGATTACTGCCTCGACCGTATCCGTTTCGCCATGGACACCGACGACAAAAACGTGCGCGAGGAGCGCCTCACTCCCATCAAGCTCGACCTCATAGAGAAGTACGAGGAAAAATACCCGAACATCCGCGTCCTTATGGAGGAACTCATGTACAAGCTCCAGAAGGCCGTTGTCCGCCAGTGGCTGCTTGAAGGAAAGCGCGTAGACGGGCGTGCCATGGACGAGATCCGCCCCCTGGACGCCGAAGTGGGCGTAGTGCCCAGGGTCCATGGTTCCGGACTGTTCACAAGAGGCCAGACCCAGGTCCTCTCCATTGCCACCCTTGACACTTCCAGCGCTGCCCAGAAACTTGACACCATCTGGGAAGAAACCTCCAAGCGTTATATGCACCACTACAACTTCCCCGCTTTCTCCACGGGAGAAGCCCGCGGCTCCCGCAGCACCAGCCGCCGCGAGTACGGCCACGGCGCCCTGGCTGAGAAAGCCCTGGTCCCGGTTTTGCCCTCCATGGAGGAGTTCCCCTACACTATCCGGGTCGTTTCCGAGGTGCTCTCCTCCAACGGCTCCACGTCCCAGGGTTCCATCTGCGGTTCCACCCTGGCCCTTATGGACGCCGGCGTACCGATCAAAGCGCCGGTGGCCGGCATCTCCTGCGGTCTGATAGACAACGGGGATGAGTGGACCACTTTCATCGACATCCAGGGCGTCGAGGATTTCCACGGAGATATGGATTTCAAAGTCGCCGGAACAAAGAAGGGCGTCACCGCCATTCAGATGGACCTTAAAAACGACGGTCTGACCGGGGAGATAATCAAATCCGCCCTGACCATAACCCGCGACGCACGTTATCAGATACTTGACGAGATCATGCTGCCGTGCATCCCGGAACCCCGCAAGGAAGTCTCTCAGTACGCCCCCAAGATGATCTCCATGAAGATAAACGCCGACAAGATCCGCGAGGTCATTGGTTCCGGCGGAAAGACCATACAGAAGATCGTCGCGGACACCGGTGCGAAGATAGACATAGAAGACGACGGCAGCATCTTCATCTCTTCAGTGGATATCGCCGCCTGCAATGCCGCCAAACAGGCCATAGAGAACATAGTATTTGTCCCTGAGGTGGGCAAACTGTACTATGGCAAGGTAGTACGCATCATACCCATCGGCGCATTCGTTGAACTGGTGCCCGGAAAAGACGGCATGATCCACATCTCCAAGCTCGAAAACCGCCGCGTGGAAAAGGTGGAGGACGTGCTTAACGTGGGTGATATGACCTGGGTAAAGGTCACGGAGATCGACGAGAAAGGCCGTGTAAACCTTTCCAGGAAAGACGCGATCCGGGAGATGAACGCCGGAAATAAGGGAACTATCCAGAGCCGCTGAATCCCACATCCATAACTGGTCATAAGACGACCCGGGGCACGTGCCCCGGGTCGTTTCTGCTGTATAGCGCCGAACAATGGGCGGACCGGTATTCAAACCGGCCTTCCCGTTGGTTATTCAGTCCTGCCGCCCTGGTTCCTGAAAGAAGACTCATCCGCCAGGGTCAGCTCCGTCTGATAGTAGGCGCCCTTACGGTAAATGATGAGCGTAACGGAATCCCCTACGCTGTATTGGGACATAACTTTTGTCAGTTCATTTACGCTGGATACTTCCGTCCCCTGGAGGGCTACTATGATGTCCCCGGCTTTTATTCCCTTATAATACGCGTCGGACGACTCATAAACGGCCGCAGCCATTACTCCCCCCGGCGTCCCGAAAAACGCTGCTGCCTGCGCGGGAAGATTATAGTCTATCGCCTCGAAACCAAGGCTTGGCCTGCCGGAGACAAAGCCCTTTTCTATAAGTTCATCTATCACCGGCTTCGCGTTTTTTGATGGGATGGCGAAGCCTATCCCCTTTACGGACGCGTCTACGTCGGCGGCTTTTACGGTATTGATGCCTATGACCTGCCCACTCATATTGATGAGCGGGCCGCCGGCGCTGCCATCATAGACGGCGGCGTTCGTCTGTATCAGGTCGGTGAGGTACCCGTTAAGATATACTCCCCTGTTCACCGCGCAAACGATGCCGTCGGTCATCGTGCCGGAGAACTCCACCCCCAGTGGGTTGCCTATGGCAAGGACCGTATCCCCTGCCCGGACTTCGTCGGAGTCGGCAAAAACCGCATACTGGCAGTCATTTTTGTCTATTTTCAGTACCGCCAGGTCTGTCACGATGTCGCTGCCTACAACGCTGGCAATATACTCCTCACCGCTGTGCAGAATGGCCCGGATATCCTGCGCGCCGGAAATAATATGCGCGTTCGTTATTATATAGCCGTTATCGGACATTATTATCCCGCTGGCAGAGCTCTTACCGGAAACGTTTTCAACACATACGCAAACCACGCTGTCTATGACAGAGGCATAGATATCCTGAAACGCCCAGTCGCCGGATCCCTTCTGCGCGCCCGTAAGGAACAATCTGGTCCCGTCATCCTGGGCTCGCTGAACTGTGTGTTCGCCTTCATCACCCGCTGACGCCCCCGCGTCCCCGGAGTGAGGCTCCAAAAGCGTTTCCTCTGTTTTTTTGGATATCGAAAAAGTGATTTTGCCTTCTTCAGATAAGATCCGGACGGAATAATTGCAAAAAATCAGGACGGCGGCGGCGCATGCCGCAAGCAGCAGGATGGCTGCAGCCAGCCGCCGGGTCTTCCTTCCCGGCTCTCTCCCCGGATCGAAAACGCCGCCGGGCGTCTCCTCGTCCTCAGCTCCGAAAACAGGACCCTGCCTCATCTCAGGGCTTCCGTTTACACGGTAAGGATACCCGGAGATGTACCGGCCTGTTCCCTGCTGCGTATATGGCTGTTTTCCCTGCTGCTCATCCATGTTCTCACCTCCGCTGCGTCACCGGATAAGGGATCTGATTAAGAAATATGCTGCGGTCCTTTCATCGCTCCGAAAGAGGAAGATATATGGTAAAAGACGTCAGACCGTTTTTGCTGTCGACCTCCACTTTTTCTCCGTGGGCGTTCATAATGGATTTTACTATATACAGACCGAGCCCCAGCCCGTCTTTGTCTTCGCTCCTTGAAGCATCCGTTTTATGGAACCTCTCGAATATCGCTTCAAGTTCTTTCTGGGGTATCGTATCCCCCTCATTGGTAAAAGATATCACCGCTTTTTGCTGGAGCCTCCCAATGGAAATACCCAGTGTAGAGTTCTCCCGGGCAAATTTGACCGCGTTCCCCAACAGGTTATACACGACCTGCGTGATGGAGTCCTTTTCGGCAAAAACAAATATATCCTCGTCGCCCAAGTCCGCGTTTACGTCCAGCGACTTATCATTTATCTTCTGCTCCATGCCCAATATCGTCACCCTGAGCAGCTCGGAAATATTGAAGTCTTCCCTTTTAAGCCCCTCTCCGGAAGGGGCCAGCTTTGCCTGCAGGCGGGACAGCTCCGTCATCTTCGATACCAGCCTGGAGAGGCGTTTGACCTCCTCGGAGATTGTCCGGAGGTACTCCTTCTGCGCTTCTGCTGGGATCGTACCATCCAGAAGGCCGTCAACGAACCCGCCGATGGTCGTCATGGGAGTGCGCAGCTCGTGCGAAATGTTGGCAATAAACTCCTGCCTGCGTTTCTCAGCCTTTTCGAGACTGTCCGCCATACTGTTGAACGCCAGGGTGAGCTCCCCTATCTCGTCCTTCCTGCCGGTGACAGATACCCTGGCGGAATAGTCCCCCATACCGAACCGCCGGGCTGCCTGGGCCATTTCGTTGAGGGGCTTGACCTGCCTTCTGGTTATTTCGCTCGTGATCACACAGGCGGTTATAAGGGTTATCACCGATATGATCAGAAAAATATAGATAAGTTTAAAAAACAGTTTTATAACTTCCTCAGAACTCGATGACGCGAAAACCATTCCCGTCAGTTTGCCCGAATCGGAACAGATCGGGCTGCCGTGGATATATCTGTATGAAGAAAACAAACTGCCGAAAGTCCCGAAAGACGTATATCCGTCCAGATTCCGTACGGAATAAGCCGCTATGTCAGGTACCTTTTTCCCGATATATTCACTTAAAGGGTCCTGATCAGAGGTGAGTACGACCTCCCCGTTCTCATCACATACGAGCAGAAACGTACCGGACACCTGGGCGGAAAATGAAAGCGACATACGCAGCTCCCAGTTGCCGCTGGGGTCGCCGGTGATGGAATACGCCTTTGCCACATTCGCCGCGGATTCCGCAGTGACGGTCAACTTGGCCTGCTCCCTCTCCACAAAATAGTTGTATGTGGCTACCATCATGATCAGCGACATTAGCAGGAAGCTGAACAACAGGGCAAAAACGATAAACAGTCTCTGCTTCTTATATAACGATCTCATATTCCGTCTTCCCGACCTGCCTTATCCGTCTATCTCAGTTCGAATTTGTAGCCTACGCCCCAGACGGTCTTCAAAGACCATTGGTCGCTGACTCCCTCGAGTTTCTCGCGGAGCCTCTTGATATGGACGTCGACCGTGCGGGAGTCCCCGAAATAATCGAATCCCCATACCTCATCCAGCAGCTGATTCCTTGTGTATACTCTGTTGGGAGAGGAAGCGAGGAAAAAAATAAGTTCCATCTCTTTTGGAGGCGCGTCTACCTTTTTCCCGTCCACGATCAAGTCAAAAGAGTCCATATCTATGACCAGTTTGTCGAACTCAAGCCTTCTTGAAACGCTATCGCCGCCCTGTGTGCGTCTGAGCACGGCGTCCGCCCGGGCCAGCACCTCTTTCATCTCAAAAGGTTTTACTATATAATCATCTGCCCCAAGGCCAAGCCCGGCGACTTTGTCGTCCAACTCGCCTTTGGCCGTCACCATGATTATCGGCGTGCCGGAAGTCTCCCTTATCTTCCTGCACACCTCCCAGCCGTCCAGATCCGGCAGCATGATATCGAGCATGACGATGGTAGGGGCAGTCTCGTTAAACAGCTCCAGGCCTTTCCTCCCGTGAGGGGCCGTATATACCTCATATCCCGCTCTTCCAAAATACAGCTTCATCAGTTCCGCTATGTTGGAATCGTCTTCTATTATCAATACACGTCTGACCATGCCCGCTCTCCTTTCCGATATCCGATATCTGAATATCTGTGATTCCTCCCCCGCTGAAGCCGGCGAGGTACCTGTCATTCTATATATTTCAACTTGATTATATGATACGTATAAATACCAACAGTTAACATTTTGTAAAAAATCCGGTATTTCGCTGCCGGACATGCCAACCAAAAAAGAAACCTTCCGCGATCCGAACGGAAGGTTTCTTTTTATATCAGGTTATTTCAGGAATCCTCCGAGTATCATTTCCTCGGCCTGCTGTTCCGTGAGCCCCAGCGTCATCATTTTCATGATCTGGTCTCCGGCGATCCTGCCGATGGCGGCTTCGTGGATAAGCTGGGCGTTCACGTCGTCGGCGGTGATCTCCGGTATGGCCCGGACTTTCGCGTCCCCCATTATTATCGCATCACACTGGACGTGTCCGAAACAGGCGCATTCCCCCGTCACTCTGGGATAAAAAATCTGGCTGGATCTGTCCTGTGCGACGCTGCGGGAAATGATCCTTGCCCTGGCGCCCTCACCTTTGAGGAAAATATCCATCTCTGAAACGGCCTCCTGGCTGTCATGCGTCAGGAGTTTCTCTGTTATTACGAGTTCGGAATTCTTGCCGCAGGTGACTTTGGTATACCTTTTGGTGGAGCTTACACCCTTGATCTGGGACGTGTCAAGTTCGCATACCGCACCCTCGTCCAGTTCGATGATCGTATCCGGATTCAGGATCCTTTCCCCTTCCCCGGATCCTTCCCCGTAGTGCTTCTCCACGTATTTCATTCTGGCGTTCTTTCCCACGTGGAAGGTGTGTATGCCGTCGTGACGCGACGGTTCGCAGCCGCTGTTATGGATGCCGCAACCGGCAACTATAAGGACGTCCGAGTCTTCCCCGACATAAAAATCGTTATACACCATATCCGTTAGGCCGGTCTGTGTGATCATAACAGGGATATGTACGCTCTCGTTCTTTGTTCCCGGCTTGATAAAGATGTCTATACCCGGTTTATCCGTTTTTGTAACGATCTCTATATTAGGAGTATTTGCCCTGGCTACGCCTTTTCCGTTCTCCCTTATATTGTAAGCCCCTGCCGGTACGTCGTGCAGGTCCGCGATCTGCAAAAGCAGGTTCTTCTCTATCGCGTCCAATTCCTTTCCCCCCTCATGAAACCAGAGGGCACTGTCCCTCTGTCTGGTTCATAATTTCAGGGAAGATCTCTTCTCCCGGTCCGGAACGCTGTATCCTGCCGTCCGATACCAGGACGATAAGGTCGGCCAGCTGAAGGATCCTCTCCTGATGAGAAATTATCATAAGCGTGGCGTCATTCGTTTCATGGATAGTTTTGAATGTTTCTGTCAGCTTTGAGAAGCTCCAGAGGTCTATTCCGGCTTCCGGTTCGTCATAGATCATAAGCCCCGACCTCCTGGCAAGGATAGTGGCTATTTCTATCCTTTTAACTTCTCCTCCGGACAGGGAAGCGTCCACTTCCCTGTCCAGGTAATCGTTTGCGCAAAGACCGACTTTTGTAAGGTATGAGCAGCACTCGTCTCTTGAAAGCTCTTTTCCGGAGGCAACGTTCAGAAGGTCGGCGACTTTTATGCCTTTAAAGCGGGGCGGCTGCTGAAAACCGTAGCTTATCCCCAGTCTCGCCCTCTCCGTGACGGATTTATGCGTGATATCTTCCCCATTTAACAATATCGTCCCGCCGCTGGCCGGGACGATACCCATTATGGCTTTGGCCAGGGTAGTCTTCCCGCCTCCGTTCGGACCGGTGATCACCACCAGTTTTCCGCTTTCAACAGAAAGATCGATACCTTTCAATATGTCCAGATCCTCTTTGTCAGTGCGGACATGAACATGCAAATCCCTGATCTGCAGCATATCTCCAAAGATCCTCCTCAAATCAAACTATAATAAAACCACTGACTTCCGGCTCACGCTTATGTTACCATATCCCCTGTCAAAAGACAATTCATTTTTATTATTTCTTTTTATATAGGTATAAGTTGCAAAAATCTCAAATTGTGATATAATATCAGCATGGATGGTTGTATTCTGTCCGTATTCCCATACGGTGCGGACACACACTTTAGGACAGTCTTTCGGACCGATTTGCCTCAGCAGACGATATAAAACAGAAAAGGCAGGATGAAATGGATATCAACACCAATATTTGGATGCAGGTAAAAGCCGTCTTAAGGACAAAACTGACGTCCGTTTCCATTAACACATGGTTCAACGACACTGAACTGTTATCTATCGCCGGCAACAGGGCTGTTATCTATTCGCCCGTCGACTATAAAAGAGCAACGATCGAAGCAAAATATACAGACAAGATCAGGGATTCCTTCAACGAACTATTTGCCGAAGAGTTCGAAGTGGTCATCGTAGGTCAAAAGGATGATCCCGGCTCACCTGCCAGGGAAACCGGCCAAAAAAACACCCTGCTCAACGATTTTACATTTGAGAATTAAATAGTCGGCAATTCCAACAGCATAGCTCACGCTGCCGCCGCATCCGTGGCGGATATGCCTGCCAGCGCTTATAACCCTCTTTTCATTTACGGGGATTCCGGTCTTGGAAAGACCCATCTGCTTTGCGCCATATCAAACGCCGTAAAAAAGAAATATCCCCACTTCAAAATTATATATATGAAAGGCGACGAATTTACAAACGAGTTGGTGTCGGCCATCCGCAGCGGCAAAAACGCGGAATTCCGTGAGAAATACCGAAGGGTAGACTTGTTCCTGATGGATGACATACAGTTCATAGCGGGAAAAGACGCCACACAGGAGGAATTTTTCCATACCTTCAACTCACTTTACGAATCCAACAAACAGATAGTACTCACGTCAGACAGGCCCCCAAACGATATGGCCAGACTGGAAAACCGCCTCAGAACGCGATTTGAAGGTGGACTTATCGTTCAGATCAACCCACCCGACTATGAGATGCGCGCCGCCATAATCAAGAAAAAATCCGAGATCCTCGGTCTGTTCCTCACAGAAAAACAAATAAACTACATTTCAGAAAACATAACAAACAACGTCCGCCAGCTTGAGGGAACAATAAAGAAAATATACGCTTACACACAGCTCGGAGACAAAGATATGGCCAGCGACGCAATAGTCCGGGCTGTCGACGAAATGAAAAACGACAAAGGGGAAGAGATCCCCTCCCCGAAACTTATCCTGGACGAAATATGCAGATATTACAACATTTCCGAGGCCGATCTCAAAGGGCAGAGAAAAACCGCCGAACTTGCTCTCGCCAGACAGATATCCATGTATCTGATGCGTACTTTGAGCAACTGTTATACATACGGCGATATAGGAAAATATCTTGGAAGGGACCACTCAACAATAATCCACGGGGTATCGAAAATAGAAGAGCGCCTGTCCGACCCTTCATTCAAAACGATAATCGATGAAATAACCGAGAATATAAAAGCAAGACTTTAACCGTGTCCCTTATGATTATCAACCTTTCCACGTGGAATAACATGATCTCACGTTTTCCGATTTTTCCGTCCGGGTACAGGTGTATAAAACGGAAAAATCATCAACATACCTATGTGGAAATGTTTTCTTTATTCTGCGCGCATTTCGGCACTTAATCCACAATCAACATTTCTACGACGTACTGTTTCTAAAATTAAAAATATATCTATATATCAAAAATATATACCGAGAAAGGAACCGAAAATGAAATTTTCATGTGAAAAAGCACTTCTTCTGAGTGCCGCCGTCACGGCATCGCGGGCAGTTATTCAAAAGAGCAATATCCCCGCCCTGGAAGGCATACTGATAGAAGCAAAAGACGGGCTGTTCCTGACAGGGTATAATCTGGAAACGGGGATAAGGACAGCAATATCCGCGGATATCCCTGAAAAAGGCGCGATCGTTCTCTCCGCCAGGACTTTTACCGACATAATCCGGTCCATGCCGGATGATTTTATTACCATATCCTCTGATGAGAATTTCAATACAAAACTGAAATGTAAAAGTTCGGAATTCAATATAGTTGGCATGGATCCGGGGGAATACCCCGAACTGCCTGTTACCGACATGAAAAACAGCTTCTCTATAGAAGAGGGGAAGATAAAAGCGCTCATAGGACAAACGATCTTTTCTGCCAGCGACAATGAGACCAGACCGGTCTATACAGGAGAGCTGTTTGAAATAGAAGATTCCACACTTACGGTGGTAGCGCTTGACGGATACAGGGTAGCCCTAAGAAAGGATACTGTAACGAACAACAGCGGCGCCGCGTTCTCTTTTATCGTTCCGGGGAGCGCCCTTAAAGAAGTGGACAGGATATCCTCCGACACAGATTCTGTCATAGAGGTGAGGCAGGGCAGCAAGCATGTGGTTTTCCAGTTTGAGAACGTTACCCTCATTTCCCGTCTGCTCGAAGGAGAATTTCTGGATTATAAGAACGCTATCCCGCGCAAGGACAAGACAGTCTGTACGTTCGACAGGGACAGCCTTAAAGCCGCTGTGGAGAGGGTATCCGTTATCATCTCGGACGAAACAACGTATCCTATAAGATGTACTTTCAGCGACAGGACTCTTAAAATGAAAGTTCTTACTACCATTGGCTCCGCTTACGATGAATGTGAAATGGATGCGGACGCAGGGGATACGGAGATCGGTTTCAACAGCAAGTATCTTCTGGACGCCATCAAATCCGCTCACTGCGACACCCTCAAGATCGAAGTGGGCACCAGCGTTACGCCGGTAGTCATAGTCCCTGCAGAAGGGGAAGAGAATTTCCTGTACATGATCCTTCCCGTAAGGCTGAAAACCGTGTGACTGAGTGATGAAAGTAATTAACGAAAAAATCGAAACGGAATTTATAAAGCTTGAATCCCTCTTGAAATATACAGGAACGACACAGACCGGAGGAGAAAGCAAAATACTCATCCAGGGAGGTTTTGTGTTTTTAAACGGCGATGTCTGTACGGAAAGAGGGAAAAAAGTACGCCCTGGGGATACTGTCATCATTCCTGAAAGGAAGACAGAGATCCATGTCGTTTGACGGAAATGCAGATAAATGATATTTCGCTTTACAATTTCAGAAATTACTCTTTCGCGGAAGCAGAATTCGACAGCGGCATAAACATCATATACGGGCTGAACGGTCAGGGAAAAACTAACCTTATAGAAGCTGTATCGTATCTCTCTACCGGGAAAGCATTCCGATCGAGGAAAGACAGTGTCGTTATCAGGTTCGACTGCAGTGAAGCGTGTATAAGAGGAAACGTCATCTGTGACGGGGACCCTGCCGTTATCGAAGCAAAGCTGTTCTCCGCACCGGCGAAAAAGCAGATCTTCATCAATGGGGTAAAACAAAAGACCCTTTCTCCCCTTGCGGGAAAATTCGGAACCGTGCTCTTTTGCCCGGAAGATATGTACCTTGCAAAGGACAGTCCGGCAGCCAGGCGGGCATTTATCGATTATGCCATAGAACAGCTGCGGCCTGGTTATTCGGAAGCGCTGAAACAGTACAGGAAACTGCTAGAGCATAAGACGCGGATTCTCAGGGATCGTGATGAAAAACCATCCCTCCTGGACGCCCTGGATGACTTCAGTATCAGAATGGCCCAGATAGGGTCCGTTATTATAAGCTACAGAGCTTCATATATGCAGAAACTGAACGTTTTTGCGGGAAGGATACACAATCAGATCTCCGGGGAACAGGAAACTCTGGATATAGAATATAAAACAGTGTCTACAATAGCCGATCCTCTGAAGCCGCCGCAGGAGCTCTTCCCTCTTCTGGAAGAACACTATTTCATGAGAAAAACAGCGGAGATAGAGAGCCGTACCTGTCTTTCCGGTCCACACAAGGACGATCTCGAGATCAAGGTCGCCGGAAAACCGGTAAAAAACTATGGGTCACAGGGACAGACCCGTACGGCGGTATTATCCATGAAGCTGGCAGAAAGACAGATGTATAAAGCCGATACAGGCGTCTGCCCGGTGCTTCTGTTGGATGACGTACTGAGCGAACTGGACCGGAAAAGACGGGATTACGTCCTTAGCAGGATCGAAGAAGGACAGGTTTTTATAACCTGTACAGAAAAACCGCCGTCAGGGGACTTAATAGCGGGGAAAACGCTGTCCGTTGAAGGCGGGAATATAACAGAGGGATGATATGTATCTTCATTTAGGTCAGTCGGAAGTCGTGCCGGCCAGAACGATCGTCGGTATTTTCGATCTGGATATAACCTCACAGTCCAAAATTACCAGGACTTTTCTTACTGAAAGCGAAAAAAACAAACTGGTAATAAATGTAAGTGATGAGCTTCCCAAATCCTTCGTCGTATGCGACGATTGCGGCAGAAAAAAAGTGTACATATCCCAGCTCTCCTCTTCCACACTACAAAAGCGGGCCATGAGCAGCACTTTTGATCGATCGGATACCTGAAAGGCAGTTATTGTCCCATGGGCGTCCTGGCGAATATAAACCAGCAGGCGGTCCTTACCGTCCGCAAATACACGAATTGTCTTGAAAGGAAACGAATAAATGTCCGAAAATATAGAACAGTCCGTCCACGAATATGACGCGTCTCAGATACAGGTACTGGAGGGACTGGAGGCGGTAAGAAAACGCCCCGGAATGTATATCGGGTCCACAAGCGAATCTGGTCTGCACCATCTTATTTATGAGATCGTAGACAACGCGATAGATGAGGCACTTGCCGGATACTGCACCGAGATAGAAGTTACTATCGAACCGGGCGATATAATATGTGTGAAGGACAACGGCAGAGGCATCCCGGTAGATATACAGCAGCAGACGGGGAAACCTGCCCTCGAAGTTGTATATACGGTGCTCCACGCCGGTGGAAAATTCGGCGGAGGGGGATATAAAGTATCCGGCGGCCTTCACGGGGTTGGTGCTTCGGTCGTCAACGCCCTTTCTGAATGGCTCGAAGTATACGTCCACAAAAACGGAAACATATACAAGATGAGCTTCTCACGCGGAGATATCACTGAAGGGCTTTCCATTGTGGGACAGACGGACAGGACAGGCACTACCGTGAGATTCAAGCCGGACGCGCAGATATTCGATACAACTGTTTTCAGCTACGACACACTTCACGTCCGTATGCGTGAGTAGGCATTTCTGAACGCGGGCCTGCACATAACCACCATAGACAACAGGCCGGGTCTCGAAACACGGGACTCCATGTATTACGAGGGCGGCATAAGGGCGTTCGTTTCCTTTATCAATAAAAACAAAACTCCCGTTCACGACGAAGTAATCTATATGAAGGGAATGAAAAACGGCTCGACGGCCGAAGTGGCCCTTCAATATAACGACGGTTACAGCGAGGTCTTGGCGTCCTTTGCAAATAATATCCACACCCCTGAAGGCGGGATGCATGAGACTGGTTTCAAGTCCGCTTTGACAAAAGTCATAAACGCTTACGGCCAGTCCAGCGGATTGCTGAAAAACGGCGAAAAAATGTCGGGCGAAGACTGCCGCGAGGGGCTGACTGCAGTTATTTCGGTAAAGCTTGAGAATCCGCAGTTTGAGGGGCAGACAAAAGCAAAGCTGGGCAACTCCGAGATAAGGAACCTGGTAGAGACCGTTGTAAATGAGAAACTGACGACCTTCTTTGAGGAGAATCCCTCCGTAGGGAAAAAGATAATCGAAAAATCTATGATGGCCCTGAGAGCCAGAGAAGCGGCAAAGAAAGCAAGGGAGAACGTAAGAAGGAAAAATGCCCTTGAAGGCAGCACTCTTCCGGGCAAACTCCAGGACTGTAATGAGAGGGACCCGGCCCTCACGGAGATATATATAGTCGAGGGAGACTCGGCAGGCGGTTCCGCAAGGCAGGGACGCGACAGCCGGTTCCAGGCGATCCTGCCGCTCTGGGGAAAAATGCTGAATGTCGAAAAAGCCAGGGCGGACAAAATATATAACAACGACAAGCTCGCACCGGTAATTACGGCTTTGGGTGCGGGAATAGGAGACGACTTCGACATTTCTCGTCTGAGATATCACAAAGTGATCATTATGGCGGATGCCGATGTCGACGGCAGCCACATCCGAACACTGCTGCTCACGTTCTTCTTCAGATTCATGAGGCCGCTGATCGAGCATGGATTCGTGTATGCCGCACAGCCTCCCCTTTTCAAGCTTGAGAGAGGAAAACAGGTAAAATACGCGTTCTCAGACGCTGAAAGGGATAAACTCTCCGCCGAGATGAGAGGACCTGACGGAAAAGGCCGCGTAGAGATCAGCCGCAACAAGGGTCTCGGAGAAATGGACTTCCAGGAGCTCTGGGAGACCACTATGAACCCGGAGACACGTATCCTCAAGCGGATCAATCTCACGGACGCGATCAAAGCGGATGAGATATTTACCATCCTCATGGGCGAAAAAGTGGAGCCCCGCAGGGAATACATCGAAAGAAACGCCAAATATGTCCAGAATCTGGATATTTAGCGCGATTTTCCGGTAATCCGGAACCTTACTTTTCAATTATACGGAGTGTAAATATATGGCAAAAAAGGAATCGCAGGCAGCAGATATCACTTTTCCCAATCAGGTAATAGTAAATGTGCCGCTTGAAGAGGATATGCAGAAGGCGTACATAGATTACGCCATGTCGGTCATAGTCGGCAGGGCCCTGCCTGACGTGAGAGACGGACTGAAGCCTGTACACCGCAGGATACTCTACGCCATGTATGAAGCCGGCCTCACGTCCGATAAAAAATTCTCCAAATCTGTTGCCACCGTTGGAGACGTACTCAAGAAATATCATCCCCACGGGGATCAGAGCGTATATGACGCGCTGGTCAGGCTCGCGCAGGACTTCTCCATGCGGTACAAGCTGGTAGAAGGCAAAGGCAACTTCGGTTCCGTAGACGGGGATCCCCCTGCCGCGTACAGGTATACCGAAGCCAGGATGGCCAAACTGGCCAATGAGATGATACGGGATATCGAGAAGGAGACCGTAGACTGGATACCCAATTTCGATGAAAGCATGAAAGAGCCGGTAGTCGTCCCGTCGAGATTCCCCAACCTCCTTGTCAACGGTTCCTCCGGCATCGCTGTAGGTATGGCGACAAATATTCCTCCACACAACATGGGGGAAGTAATAGACGCCGCCGTCTGTGTCATCAACAACCCGGACGCCGACCTGGACGAGATAATGACACACATCAAGGGGCCTGATTTCCCGACACGCGGTATAATAATGGGTCAGGCCGGCATAAGAGCGGCTTACGCCACCGGGCGCGGGAGGATAAAGCTCAGGGCAAGGACCGAAATGGAAGAGTATGGCCAGGACCGTACAAGGATAATTGTTACGGAGATCCCATATCAGGTCAACAAATCAAGGTTGGTCGAGTCCATTGCGGAACACGTAAAAAACAAGAAAATTGACGGGATCAGCGGTCTGCGTGACGAGTCGGACAGAGAGGGCATGCGCATCGTCATCGAGCTGAAGAAGGACGCGAACCCCCAGGTAGTCCTGAATCGGCTGTACGACGCGACACAGATGCAGGTAACCTTCGCGATAGTCATGCTGGCGCTTGTAAATAACCAGACCCAGCCCAAGATCCTTACCCTTAAAGAGATCCTGCAGGAGTACATCTCTTTCCAGGAAGACGTTATACGCAGGCGGACCGAGTATGACAGAAGGAAAGCTAAAGAACGCGCGCACATACTTGAGGGCCTGCGTATAGCCGTGGACAACATCGATGAGATCATCAGGATCATCAGGAGCAGCTACGACGATGCGAAACAGCGCCTTATGGAACGCTTCTCGCTTTCCGACGTCCAGGCACAGGCTATCCTTGAACTGCAGCTGCGCAGGCTGCAAGGCCTTGAGAGGGAGAAGATCGAGAACGAATACAGGGAGCTGATTGAAAAGATCGCATATTATGACAGGCTCTTATCTGATGAAAACCTGCTGAAATCCGTCCTTGTAGACGAGCTTACGGAGATCAAAGAGAAGTATTCGGACGAGAGAAGGACGGAAATAACACAGATAGAAGACGAAATAGATATTGAAGATCTCATCGACGAGACAGACTGTATATATACTCTGACCGGCGCGGGATATATCAAGAGGGTCCAGGCAGACACGTACAGGGCCCAGGGCCGCGGAGGAAAAGGGATACGCGCAATGACCACCAAGGAAGAGGATTACGTACAGACGTTGTTTATAGCATCGACCCACGACTATCTGCTATTATTTACAAATTATGGAAAATTGTACAGGGTAAAAGGATATATGATACCGGAAGCAGGCAGGAGCGCGAAGGGTAAAAATATTATCAACATTATTCCTACAGAACCGGGGGAAAACGTTACGGCAATGATCCCTGTAAGGGAGTTTTCCAAAGAAGACTATCTCGTAATGGTCACCCGCCGTGGGGAAGTTAAAAGAATGGACCTTGCGTCCTTGTATTCCGCCCGCAGAATGGGGATAAAAGCGTTTGACCTGGAGGAAGGAGACGAACTGATCTCCATATTGAAGACGGATGGGAACAAAAATATTATCCTGGCTTCAAAAGACGGTATGGCTATATGCTTCAACGAAAACGACGTACGGACGTCAGGCCGCGGCGCAGGAGGAGTAAGAGGGATCAGACTTTCCGAAGGAGACTGTGTTGTTGGCGCGTCCGTAGCGGAGCCCGGCACTTCCCTGCTTACGATCACAGAAAACGGCTTCGGGAAGAGGACCTATGTCGAAGAATACCTGAGGAACGATTCAGACGGCAAAAAACCTCAAAGCCGTGGAGGTGCCGGCCTTAAGAACTATAACATTACAGAAAAGACCGGAAAAGTCGCTGCGGCTTGTGTTGTAAATCAGGACGACGACGTACTTCTCATATCCGACGACGGAACCATAATAAGAATGAGGGCTTCGGATATCAACATTTACAGCAGGGCTGTGCAGGGTGTAAGAGTGATGAAAGTGGCCGAAGGATTCCGCGTAATAGCCATGGAATGTACCGCAAGGGTCGAGGACGATGAGCAGGACGAATGATCACCCTCTCCCCCACGTTGATATCTATACGGACGGTGCCTGCTCCGGCAATCCCGGCCCGGGAGGCTGGGCAGCGGTTCTGGTTTTTGGAGAGCATGAAAAAGAACTCTCCGGAGGCGAAGAAAATACCACAAACAACAGGATGGAAATCACTGCCGTGATCAGAGGACTGGAACAGTTAAAAAAGAAATGTTCTGTTACGGTTTATTCAGATTCCCGTTACGTGGTGGACGCCATGACCAAGGGATGGGCGATACGGTGGAAGAACAACGGGTGGAAAAGAACGAAAAATGATCCTGCTTTGAATCCTGATCTTTGGCAAAGACTATTGGAACTGTGCCAGTGCCAGGAAAGCGTGGATTTTCGCTGGCTAAAAGGACACGATAAGAACGATCGCAATAACAGATGTGACGCCCTGGCAGTGTCAGAAAGCCGGAAGTTCGGCGATTAATCCTGTATAATGTATACCTGCGCAGTATCGGTATATTAATACGGGCAAAAACCGGGATATTACAAACGAAACCGGGAACGATAAGATGAAGAATAGCCTTTTCTGCGGTACATTCCGTGAGAAAAGGCTATTCTTTGTTTATGGTAAATAACAAAATGGTATTAATACATAGCGTTGCAGTAAGGCATGCAATATGCACATTAAAATGTAAACGTCAACCGAGAGAAAAGTGTTTCACGTGAAACACATGTAGACACATGTGACAGTACTATGCTTAAGTATCAGAAATGTTTCACGTGAAACATAAAGAAACCATTGAAAATGACAATACAAGTGGTATAATACATATGCATGACCATGCGTGGAGGGCATTATGGGTAAGATCATCGCTGTGTACCATCAAAAAGGCGGAGTCGGAAAAACGACAACAGCCGTAAATCTTACAGCCGGTCTGTCTTTAAAAGGGAAAAGAGTCTTACTTTGTGACTTTGATCCCCAGGGAAACGCGACTTCGGCAATGGGTGTGGATAAATCACAGAGGCCAAACGTTTATGATATGGTACTGGGCAGCTGTTCCATCGATAAGATAATAAAATCGAGCGGGAGCGGGGACGTTATGCCTGCGAATTCTGCTCTTACAGGGGCCGCTATAGAGCTGGTATCGGAAGAAGATCGCGAGTACAGGCTAAAAAACGCCCTTATGGAGATAAATGACAAGTATGATTTTATTATTATAGACTGTCCCCCGCAGTTTGGCCTGCTGTCTCTGAACGCCTTGTGTGCGGCGGATTCGGTGATAATTCCTTTCCAATGCGAGTATTTTGCGCTGGAGGGTCTCGGGGACTTCTTAAAAGAGCTCAGGTTCATAAAGAAAACGCTAAATCCGGAGCTGTACATAGAGGGTGTTTTGCTCACAATGGTGGATTGGAGGCCAAGACTGACCATGCAGGTCACCAACGAAATCAGGGAATACTTTGGAGACAGAGTTTATAAGGCGCATATCCCAAAGAACATACGACTTTCCGAAGCACCAAGCCACGGAATGGACATTTTCCGGTATGACAGCAAATCAAAGGGCGCAAAGGCATATATGGCATTTACAGAGGAAGTATTGGCCTCCAACTGAAAGGAGTTCGGGAATTGACTGCAGAGAAAGGATTGGGACGCGGTCTCGGCGCAATTTTGGGACAGGAAGAGGAAAATGAATCTATTTCCATTCTTCCCATCACAAAGATAGAGCCGCGCACAGATCAGCCGAGAAGGATCTTTGAGAAGACGTCATTAGAAAACCTGTCCGACAGCATACGGCAGCATGGAGTCCTTCAACCCCTGACAGTGAGAGCTGTTGAAGACGGATACTATCAGATAATAATGGGCGAAAGACGGTGGAGGGCAGCCAGGATGGCAGGCCTTACCGAAGTCCCTGTTTTGATAATCGAGGCAGATGATAAAAAGTCTATGGAGCTGGCGCTTATCGAAAACCTGCAGAGAGAAGATCTTAATCCGCTGGAAGAGGCCGAAGGATATCGTGCGCTGGTAACAAATTATGGTATGACACAGGAAGAATTGGCAAAGAGAGTCGGAGTATCCAGGCCGGCTGTCGCAAATGCCATAAGACTGCTGTCATTACCGGATCCGATAAAGGATATGCTGGAGAATGGCAGTCTGACCAGCGGACATGCCAGGGCTCTAATGCAGATAGAAGATGAAGACGAAATGCTGACGGCTGCTCAGAAAGTTATAAATGACGGACTGTCAGTCAGACAGACAGAACGGATAAGTAAACATTTGTCTTCAAAACCGAAGAAAAGGATACGTCCCTCTTATACTGCCGACTATATTGCTCCGATAGAAGAGGAACTGACCTCCGCGCTGGGAAGAAAGGTCAGGATAGTTTACGGAGAAAAAGCAGGGCGCGTCGAAATGGAATACTACGGGGACGATGATTTTGAGGCGGTCATCGAAGCGCTTCGAAAACTAAAAATATCTTCGTCCGGATCAGATAAAAACCGATAAGGAGGAATGCATTATGCTTGGTATAAAAGAGATACAACAGGATCCTGAGAAGTACAGGTCAAGACTCTCTCTTCGTTCGCCTAAATGGGCGGAAAACATCGACGCCATAATCTCGCTGGACGAAAAAAGACGGAGTCTGACAAAGCAGTCAAACGACCTTAAGGCCCAGCAGAACCAGCTTTCCAAAAACGTCCCCCAGATGAAAAGCCGGGGAGAGGACCTTGCGCCCGCGTTCGCCGAAATGAAAGAGATAGCGGCCAAGGCTAAAGAAATTGATGAAGAACTTCGATCGGTGGAAGCGCAGCAGGCGGAGCTGCTTCTTAATACGCCCAACGCTCCTGCAGATATCGTTCCTCCCGGAGAGGACGACACTTTTAACGTGGAGCAGAAACGCTGGGGCACCCCGAGAGAATTCGGGTTTGAAGCGAAACCGCACTGGGAGATCGGGGACAAGCTCGGTATACTCGATCCCGTAACCGCTGCCAAGGTCACAGGGACCAGGTTCCACTTTTATAAAGGCCTGGGAGCCGCTCTGGAGAGGGCGGTAATAAGCTTCTATCTCGACAAACACACTGCAAGCGGGTACCTCGAAATACTGCCTCCCTATATGGTCAACAGGGCGTCCATGACGGGGACCGGACAACTGCCAAAATTTGAGGAAGACGCGTTCAAGGTCACCGGCACGGATTATTTCCTCATTCCTACAGCCGAAGTTCCGGTGACAAACATGCACAGGGACGAGATCCTTGACGGGGACAGGCTGCCGATCAAATACTGCGCCTATTCCGCATGTTTCCGCGCCGAAGCGGGAAGCGCGGGCAGAGATACGAGGGGACTTATAAGGCAGCACCAGTTCAACAAAGTCGAACTGGTAAAATTCTGCAAGCCGGAAACGTCTTTCGATGAACTTGAGAAACTTACGCTGGACGCGGAATCGGTTCTTGAACTGCTGGAACTGCCGTATCGCAGGGTCCTCCTGTGCGCCGGCGACCTGGGCTTCTCCAGCGCGATAACATATGACCTGGAGGTATGGATGCCGTCCTACGGAAGGTATTTGGAAATATCTTCCTGTTCAAACTTCCTGGACTACCAGGCAAGGCGCGCTAATATACGCTACAGGGAGGGCGCGGGAGGAAAACCCGCATTCGTCCATACATTGAACGGCAGCGGCGTCGCCGTAGGAAGGACTGTAGCCGCAATACTTGAAAACTATCAGAATGAGGACGGCAGCGTCACGATCCCCACTGTCCTCAGAAAGTACATGGGCGGCAGGGAAAGGATCGGATAACCGCGGCGCAGAGCCAAGCTTTTTGCAGGTACTATAAAACAATTTTTGTAAAACAATTATTGTGTTTTGTAGTAAATAATAATGTAAAGGAGTGCTGTGAATGTCAGAAAAAGGAAAAGGATTCATCGCGGAATTCAAGGAATTTGCACTGAAGGGCAGCGTAGTCGACCTGGCAGTCGGCGTTATCATCGGCGCCGCGTTCCAGACGATAGTCAATTCACTGGTCAACGACATAATAATGCCGTTCATCAGCGCCATCTTCAAAGTGAACTTTGAATCCTGGAAGTGGGTCCTGAAAGAAGCCGTCCTGGACGCGGACGGTGTGACGGTCCTTAAAGAAGCCATCAGCGTGAACTACGGCACGTTTATAGGGACCATAATAAACTTCATAATCCTTGCCCTGGTGATCTTCCTTATGGTAAAGGCCATCAATAAAGCCCGTTCTCTCAAGAAGACGGACGAGCCGGAAGAGGAGCCTGAAGCGGAACCGGAGCCGACGGCAGAGGAAGTGCTCCTCACCGAGATCCGCGACCTGCTCAAGGAAAAGAAGTAAAAGAACGGGAAAAGCGTATCGCACCTGCGGGGAGGCGTGTTTTCCGCGCTTCCCGCAGGCCCGCTGCGCTGACGCAGGACCCCTTGTATCCGGGGCATATCCGAGGCGGTCAGAACGGCATATTGCAATAAGAGCCGTCCTGCTGCCGGATCCGGTTCAGTTATACCCGGCAGCGTCTGCAGTGTGCCCCGGACTTCTATGGTATGGACGCAGCCGGACATGCCCGGGGAATCCGGCCGCATTCCGAGAGAATAAACGAAAGGAATAAAGATGAATATTGCGCTTTTGAGCCATGACAGCAAAAAGGAACTTATGGTCCAGTTTTGTATCGCTTATAAAGGCATCCTGGCAAAGCACAATCTTTGCGCCACAAATACCACGGGCAGGATGGTGCGGGAGGCAACGGACCTGCCGGTCACGCTCTATCTGTCCTGTACCCAGGGGGGAAACGAGCAGATCCTTGCCAAAATAGCGTACGATGAACTGGATATGGTGCTCTTTATGGCGGATCCCCTCGTCCGGGATCAGAACAGGCGGGACGAAGTAGCGCAGATAATGAGCATGTGCGACCAGTACAACGTACCGTTCGCTTCGAACATAGCTACGGCGGAGCTGCTTATACTCGGCCTTAACAGGGGCGACCTTGAGTGGCGTGAGATCATGCATATGAGAAATGAATAACGGGAAGGCTGCTTTTATCCTGTCGGTCCAGAGCCGTCAGCCCGGGGAGGTATCGCAGTGGCAAAGATAACTGCACCGAGGGGGACGAAGGACGTCCTGCCGTCGGAGAGCTATAAATGGCATTATTTAGAATCTGTCCTTCGCCGCACTGCGGCGAATTTCGGATACAAAGAGATACGCTTTCCCACATTTGAGCATACGGAACTGTTCCTGAGAGGTGTGGGAGACACAACCGACGTCGTCCAGAAAGAGATGTACACTTTCGAGGACAAGGGCGGACGGTCTATCACGCTCAGGCCGGAGGGAACGGCTTCGGTGGTGAGAAGTTATATAGAAAATTCAATTTTCTCCGGAGGACTTCCGGTGAAAGTATATTATATAGCTCCGAATTTCAGATATGAAAAACCGCAGGCCGGAAGGCTGCGCGAACATCACCAGTTTGGAGTGGAACACTTCGGGACGGAAGACGCGGGAGCGGATGCGGAACTGATCGCCCTTGCGCACTCTTTTCTGACCGCTCTTGGCATTTCAGGCGTAAAGCTGGAGATCAATTCCATCGGATGCCCGGAGTGCAGGCCCGCATACCACAGGGCGCTGAAAGAATATTTTGAGGACCGCAGGGAAGAATTGTGCGGCACATGCAGGGAGAGGCTCGAGAAGAACCCAATGCGTATTCTGGACTGCAAAAGCCCCGTATGCAGGCAGATCGCGGAGAACGCCCCCAAATGCATAGATTACCTCTGCGCAGATTGTTCTGATCACTTTGAAAAAGTCCGCCGTTATCTGGACAAACTGGAAATAGCTTATGAAGTAAATCCCAGGATAGTACGGGGCCTTGATTATTACACCAGGACGGTATTCGAGTTTTCGTCGGACAGCCTTGGCGCACAGTCGGCGGTCTGTGCTGGCGGAAGGTACGACGGCCTGGTACAGACCCTGGGGGGCTCGCCGACCCCCGGCCTCGGATTTGGCAGCGGGCTCGAACGGCTGCTTCTGGTAATGCAGGCCCAGGGTATCGAGATACCGGAAGAAGACTCTACTGATATATTTGTCTGCGCCCTTGGGGAAGAGGCAGTGGATCTCAGCCTCAAACTCGTCAATGATCTTCGGCACAGAAATGTCAGAGCGGAACGCGACACGCTGTCACGCTCCCTGAAAGCCCAGATGAAATACGCCGACAAGCTGGGCGCACGGTACACTCTGGTGCTGGGAGATGAGGAATTGAGTCTCGGCAGGGCAAAATTGAGAGATATGCGCACCGGGGAGCAGAAGGACACAGAGATCTCCGCGGCGGCTATCGAGAGCGAAATCGCAGGATGAAAGGTCGGAAATAATATAATGGACACAGTGAAGAGCTATGAGAGAACAGCTTACTGCGCACAGTTCGGCGTGGATAATATAGGGCAGGAGGTCAGCGTTTGCGGCTGGGTGCAGGGCGTGCGCGATCTGGGATCACTCCTGTTTATCGATCTCAGGGATCGGACAGGCATACTCCAGCTGGCTTTCGACGGGGACACCCCTAAAGAAGTATTCGAAAAAGCCTCCGCGGTACGTGCGGAACACGTTGTGGCCGCCAAGGGGACGATAAGGGAAAGGTCTTCCAAAAACAAGGATATTCCCACCGGGGACATAGAACTCGAGGTAAAGGAGTTCTTCCACCTTTCCGCGTCCGATACGCCGCCGTTTGAAATAGAAGACGATACCCGGGTCAACGAGGCGCTCCGGCTCAAATACCGATATCTGGATCTTAGGCGCCCGTCAATGCAGCAGGCCATAGCCCTGCGCCACAGGATCACAAAAATAGCCCGGGACTATTTTGATGAAAACGGCTTTCTGGAGATAGAGACACCTATGCTCACCAAGTCGACCCCGGAAGGCGCCAGGGACTACCTGGTGCCCAGCCGCATCCACAAGGGGTGTTTTTATGCCCTCCCGCAGTCCCCTCAGCAGTATAAACAGCTCCTGATGCTTGCCGGTTTCGACAGGTATATGCAGGTGGTGCGGTGCTTCCGGGACGAGGACCTGAGGGCGGACCGCCAGCCGGAGTTTACTCAGATAGATCTGGAAATGTCCTTTGTCACGGAAGAAGACATAATGCGTATCAACGAGGGATTTTTGAAGAGGGCTTTCAGGGAAGTTCTCGGAGTGGAAATCCATACGCCGTTTCTCAGGATGACGTACGCAGAGGCGATGGATCGCTTCGGCTCGGATAAGCCCGACATGCGTTTCGGGTATGAGCTGAAGGATATAACGAATGAAGTCAAAGGCTGCGGCTTCGGAGTTTTCTCTTCTGCGGTCTCGGCGGGGGGAAGCGTGCGCTTGATAAACGTCAAAGACGGGGCGCGCTTCAGCCGCAAGGAGATAGATTCTCTTACCGAGTTTGTAAAAACATATGGCGCAAAAGGCTTGGCCTGGGTAAAACTGGCCGATACCGTTACATCCAGCTTCTCCAAATTCATGAGCGAAAGTGAAATGGATTCCATACTGGAGAAAGCGGAAGCCGAAAAAGGAGACCTCATCCTCGTTGTGGCCGACGCGGATAACAGCGTGGTGTTCGCGTCTCTCGGGGCGCTGCGGTGTGAGTGCGCAAGACGCATGGGAATAATTCCCGAAGGGGAGTTCAAATTCCTGTGGGTCACACAATTCCCCCTTTTCGAGTACAGCAAGGAAGAGGGCAGGCTGGTTGCCATGCATCACCCGTTTACAGCACCCATGGAAGAAGACCTGGCCCTTCTTACCGATGACCCCGCATCATGCCGCGCCAGGGCGTATGATATCGTTCTCAACGGGACGGAACTGGGCGGAGGGTCCATAAGGATATTCCGCAGCGACGTCCAGGAGAAGATGTTCGAGGCGCTCGGTTTCACGGAGGAGAGGGCGCTTGCCCAATTCGGACATCTTATCGAGGCGTTCCGCTACGGGGCCCCGCCCCACGGCGGGATGGCTTACGGCCTTGACCGTCTCGTTATGCTTATGACAGGCAGGGAAAACATCCGGGACGTTATTGCTTTTCCGAAAGTACAGAACGCCAGCGAGCTTATGATGGCGAGTCCCGCTCCCGTGGAAAAGAGCCAGCTTGATGAACTCGGCCTGCGGCTCGTTTGACCCGACGGCTCGGGACGATACAGGGGGTACAGTATGAAACCGCCGGAGGATCACAGTATTTTTGCCCAGGCGATATGGTTTGCGGCTGAAGCGCACTGCAACACATATCGCAAACAGCGCCCTGTACCTTATATTATCCACCCAATGGAGGTGGCGGTAATCGTTTCGAACATTACCGTTGATCCGGAGGTATTGGCTGCCGCGGTGCTCCACGACGTGGTGGAGGACACTTCCGCTGAGATAGAGGATGTTGAGAGGATGTTCGGCAGCAGGGTCGCGGCTATGGTCGCCGCGGAGACCGAGGATAAGATGAAAGACAGGGATTCCTCCCAGACCTGGATGGAGAGGAAGACGCGCGCGCTGGAATATCTTGAGAACACCGCGGACAAAAACGTCCAGATAATAGCCCTGGCGGACAAGCTTTCCAATATGCGTTCCCTAAGCCGGATGTTTCGCCAGGACCCGGAAAACTTCCTGGAAGGGTTCAATCAGAAGGACAGCCGGAAAGTGAAGTGGTTTTATCTCAGGGCCCTGGAGGCGCTCTCATCGTTCAGGGACACCGACGAATGGAAGGAGCTTTCCGATCTGGTGCGGGAAGTATTCGGCTGACGGGCCTGCGTGACCGGGGGCATACGTATCGGTATAAAAGAGGGCGCCGCGAGACGGTTTGCGGCGTTCTCTTGTTTTGCCGGGCGGTTTTGGTCCCCGGAAAAGGGCCGCAGACACCCGCTGCGCGGGCGCGGCGCCGCGTGTTCTGTATGTTGCAAAAGGCTATTGGTTGCTGTAGAATTATAACTGGACTGCAAGGAGAGCCATATGTTGAATATCGTGTTGGTGGAACCGGAGATACCTCAGAATACAGGCAATATTTCAAGGACCTGCGCCGTGGCGGGCATGAGGCTCCATCTGGTGGGGCCCCTGGGTTTCGATATAAGCGAGAAAGCTGTAAAACGGGCCGGTCTTGATTATTGGGAATACCTTCAGTTGGCTGTTTACGACGATCTTGAGCATTTTTGGCAGGACAACCCGGACTGCAGTTTCTGGTTATGTTCAACCAAGGCGCCCCGCAGTTACTGCGAAGTCAGCTTCAGGGACGGCGATTATCTGATTTTCGGCAAGGAGACGGCGGGGCTTCCCGAACAGATGCTCAGAAAGTGGATACAACGATGCATCAGGATCCCCATGCTGGATGGGAGAAGGAGCCTCAATCTTTCAAACAGCGTGGCGATAGTGGCTTATGAGGCCCTGAGGCAGCTCGGATTCCCGGGCCTCGCAACTGGGAGCGGACACCTGCTCTGACATCGTACGGCAGCGCGGCGAAATGCTGCGGGCATAAGGAAGTCGGACAGACGAGTTCCGGCAGATATTTAGTGGGAGGAACAACATGAATTACAACAAAAAAACCATTTCCGACGTGGAATTGGCAGGGAAAAAGGTGCTCGTACGCTGTGACTTCAATGTACCCATGAACAGCGACGGTACTATCGAATCGGACAGGCGCATCGTCGAGACGCTGGACACTATCCGGTACCTGAAAGAACAGGGAGCCGCGGTGATACTTTGCTCACACCTGGGCAGGCCGAAAGGGAAAGTGGACCCGAAGTATTCGCTGGCTCCCGTAGCGGAGAGGCTCTCCGAACTGCTGGGCGTCAAGGTCATATTTGCTTCGGACGTTACAGGGGCTGACGCTGCGGCAAAAGCGCGGGCGCTCCTTCCCGGACAGATCATGCTGCTGGAAAACCTGAGGTTCGATCCGAGGGAGGAGAAGAACGACCCCGGATTCGCGAAAGAACTGGCGTCTATGGCAGACGTTTACGTCAGCGACGCCTTCGGTACGGTGCACAGGGCGCACGCGTCCACAGAGGGAGTGGCCCATTTCCTTCCCGCGGTATGCGGCTTCCTTATCGAAAAGGAACTTCGGAACATGGTGGCTGTGATCGATAAACCCGACCGACCGTTCGTACTCATCCTTGGCGGAGCTAAGATCTCCGACAAGCTTCCGGTCATCAGGAACCTTATTGACAAGGTGGATGTCATCCTTACGGGCGGCGGCATGGGGTATACGATGATACATGCCCTGGGAGGAAAAACGGGGGCGTCCCTGTGCGAGAAGGAGATGCTGGACGAAGCCCACGACATATTCTTCGAGTGCCTCGAAAGAGGGATCAAAATAATGTTGCCTATAGACGTCTGCGCCGCGGACCATTTCGGACCGGACGCGGAATACATAGTGACTTACGCCGACAGGATACCCGACGACAGGGAGGGCCTGGACATAGGCCCGAAGACCAGACTCATGTACGCGAGGGAGATCGCGTCCGCGGGGACGGTGGTCTGGAACGGACCTATGGGAGTCGCCGAGTTCGAGGCGTTCTCGGGCGGCACCAGGGCGGTGGCGCAGGCGGCCGCGGACAGCTCCGCAAAGACTATCGTAGGCGGGGGGGATTCCGCCGCCATGGTCCAGAGCCTGGGGTTCGCGGACAGGATGACCCACATCTCCACAGGAGGCGGAGCGTCTTTGGAATTCTTCGCCGGTAAGGAACTCCCGGGCATAGAGTGCCTGCTCGATAAATAAGAATTATTACAGATAAACAGGGAGGTAATCTTCATGCCTGTGTGCAAAAGAGACAAGATAGTAGCCGGGAACTGGAAAATGAATAAAACTCCTTCCCAGACAAGGAGCTTCATCCAACAGCTGGACCCCATGCTTGAAGGCGTGAAAGGGTGCCGGGTGGTATTGTGTGTGCCGTTCGTCGACATTCCGGCTGCGGCGGAGAAAGCGGGACAGTATTCCGTCGGGGCACAGAATATGCATTTTGAGAAAGCAGGGGCTTACACTGGCGAGATCTCCGCCGAGATGCTCACGGACCTTGGTGTGGAATACGTTATAATAGGGCACAGCGAACGCCGCAGGGATTGTGCCGAGAGCGATGTCTCTGTAAATAAAAAGATCATCGCTGTTTTTGAAAACGGCATGACCCCCATCCTGTGTGTGGGCGAGTCCCAGGAGCAGAGGGACAGGGGAGTCGCGGAGGAATTTATAGGCCTGCAGATAAGGGAGGCGCTCTGCGGGCTTACGGAAGAGCTGGCCGGAAGGCTCGTTATCGCATACGAACCCATCTGGGCGATAGGTACCGGCAAAACGGCCAGTGCAAAAGACGCCCAGGACATGTGCGCCCTTATCCGGGCAAAAGTAAGACAGCTCTACGGTGACAAAACGGCGGAAAGCACGCATATCCTTTACGGGGGATCGATGAACGGCAGGAACGCTCCGGAACTGCTGACCTGTCCGGATATAGACGGAGGGCTCATCGGGGGCGCGTCACTCAACCCCGAAGACTTCATAAAGATCGTCAGGAGCGCGGCTCTTTGACGGAATTGGAGACGGAAATGGCGCAGAGATCTGTAGTACTCGTTATAATGGATGGGGTCGGCCGCGGAGACGGCGGCCCCGGGGACGCCGTCGCAAAAGCTGATATGCCCGTGCTGAAGGGCCTGCTGGAGACGTGCCCGCATGTTTTCCTGAAAGCCCACGGCACGGCGGTGGGGCTCCCCTCGGACGGGGATATAGGCAACAGCGAGGTCGGACACAATACCATGGGCTGCGGACAGGTATACAACCAGGGCGCCAAACTGGTTAACGAGAGCATAGCCACGTCCCGTATGTGGAGCGGGTCAACGTGGCGGGAGCTGGTCGGCAACTGCCTGGAAAAAAACAGCACCATGCATTTTATCGGCCTTCTGTCGGATGGGAACGTGCATTCCAACACAGAGCACCTGAAAGCGATGCTTCTGCAGTGTGTGAAGGAGGGCATAAAGCGTGCGAGGGTCCATATCCTGCTGGACGGACGGGACGTTCCCCCCACGTCCGCTCTCGGATATATCGACGATCTTGAACAGACTCTCGCGGAGTGCAGGGACGCCGGTATGGACGGGAAGATAGCCTCCGGCGGAGGAAGGATGAAGATCACCATGGACAGATACGAAGCCGACTGGGCCATGGTGGAGCGGGGCTGGAACGTCCACGTCAGGGGTGAGGGGAGGATGTTCCCGTCCGCCCGGGCCGCGGTGAAAGCGTACCGGGAAGAGACACCCGGGGTAATAGACCAGGACCTGGAACCGTTCGTTATAGGAGAAGACGGAGTTCCTGTCGGAGCCATGGGCAGCGATGACAGCGTCATCCTTTTCAATTTCAGGGGCGACAGGGCTATGGAACTGAGCCGGGCTTTCGACGAGAGGGAGTTCGATAAATTTGACAGGGGAGACGCATTCCCGCGCATGTTTGCGGGAATGCTGGAATACGACAGTGACACGCACGTGCCCCGAAAGTATTTGCTGGAGCCCCCTCAGATAGAGAATACGATGACCCAGTTCCTGAACTCGGTGGGTGCAGCTCAATTCGCGGTGTCGGAGACACAAAAATTCGGCCACGTGACCTATTTCTGGAACGGGAACCGGAGCGGCCGGCAGAACGAAGAACTGGAGACGTTTGTAGAAATACCGTCTGACAATGTAAGTTTCGATACCGCCCCGCGAATGAAAAGCGCGCAGATCGCCCTCGCGGTTACGGAGGCGGTGGAGAGCGGCAGGTACCGTTTTATCAGATGCAATTTTCCCAACGGGGATATGGTCGGCCATACCGGGAACTTTCCGGCAACGGTGGAAGGGCTGGAAGCCGTGGACGAAGGACTCGGCCAGATCCTGGAAGCCGCACGGAAAGCCGGATACATCATGGCTGTCACGGCCGACCACGGGAACGCCGACGATATGCTCAGCGTGGCAAAGGACGGCACAGTCACTCCCAAGACGTCCCATTCCCTGAACAGGGTGCCTTTTATTGTTTGGGATGGGGCAGAGCGCCACGATCTGGTGCCCGGAGATTACGGCCTGGCAAATATTGCCGCAACACTGACGGAGCTGATGGGGCTGCCCGTCCCCCCGCAGTGGGAAAAAAGCATGCTGGCATAATATGATGTTCATGGACCAAACTGAAGATACGGAGCGGAGAAGCAAATGACGACTCATGAATTCTATTTTCCTTCCTCGGACGGGAAGCATTCGATACGGGCAAAAGAGTGGAGGCCCGACAAAGAGCCAAAGGCGATAGTATACCTGGCTCACGGTATAGAGGAGCATATCGACAGATATGAAGGGTTTGCGGAATTCCTGACGAAAAACAATATCCTGATGGCGGCAAACGACCATCTGGGGCACGGCAGATCCGCTTTTCCTCCGGAGGACCTGGGATATTTTGCGGACCAGGACGGATGGAAATTTGTTGTTGAAGACATCAAATCTTTCCTGGAGACCCAATGGCACCTGCATCCGGACATCCCCCTGTTTGTATTCGGCCACAGCATGGGGTCTTTTCTGGCCAGATGCTTTGCGATCATGAATCCCCACGCAGACGTAAAGGGATACGTCCTGAGCGGAACCGGCAACGCCTCGAGGTTCCTCTCCGGGGCGGGCGCCATCCTGTGTGACGCCGAGATACGCGCCCAGGGTCCGAGGGGGCACAGCCAAAAGCTGGGGAATCTGATATTTGGCAGCTACAACAAAAAGTTCCAGGGGCGCACGTCCTTTGATTGGCTTACGAGGGACGACGCGGTGGTGGATCGGTATATCGAAGACCCGTTCTGCGGGTTTAACGCGACAAATTCGATGTACAGGGACCTCATAGCGCAGATACGGTATGTCACGGATATCAGGAATATCCGGAAGATGAACAGAAGGACCCCTATCCTGCTCGTCTCAGGCTCCATGGATCCGGTGGGCGGGTACGGCAAAGAGGTCGTCAGGCTCCACGGAATACTAACGCGGGAGCATTTCGAGGATATCACGTATATCCTTTATGAGAACGCAAGGCATGAGATCCTGAACGAACTCCAGAAAGAGGACGTCATGGAGGACATACTGGAGTGGCTGGAGAGCCGTATAGGCAACGAAGCTGCGCGTTCCGACCATGGTGAACAGTGATCGGATGACTGACCGGCGGGGATAAAACCCGGGGAGTACAGCGGCCGCGCCGTTATTTCGGGAGACCGAAAACGGCGCGGCCGCTTTGTTCGTCCGGCGGCTCACTGAGGCAGGTCAGGCGCCGGATTTTATTAAAGGAGGACGTTCGGAGCCCACCCCGCGAAGGGAGGATTATTAACAAAAATGTCAAAAAGATTTGTGGTAAATGTATTGACAATCCTTTTTGACAGTGGTACATTATGCCTGTGATTAGCACTCAAGAACAAAGAGTGCTAAGTTCGGACGAGAAGCAGGTGAGAGTATGGATATGTCCGAACGAAAACGAAGCATCTTAAGGGCCGTTATCGAGCTGTATATCAAGACGGCGGAGCCGGTGGGATCAAAAACGTTGGTCCAGATGCCGGATTTCCATGTTTCATCGGCGACCCTGCGCAACGAGATGGCGGAGCTTGAGATCATGGGATACCTTGAGCACCCGCACACCTCTGCCGGAAGAGTCCCGACCGCCCAGGGCTACAGATTTTACGTCAATGAACTTATGAACGCATATCGACTCTCCGTTGAGGAGGCGGAGAGAGTGCGGCTGGCTTTTCAGGAAAAAATGGCCGAACTGGGCAATATGATCACAAAGGCCGGCAGGATGCTCTCACAGATGACCCAATTTCCCGTGTACACCATGAGTTCCTCCACCAAGGCGGTTCCCACGGTAAAACGGTTCGAACTTATCCCGGTGGACGCGTATTCGTTTATAATCGTTATAATGACAAATACGGACGTTGTCAAAAACCGGCTTGTCAGGCTGCCGTTCCCCCAGCACCCCGAAGGAATAAGGGGGCTCGCGGTCCTGCTGAACAGGTATTTTACAGATCTGCCGGCAAAGGATTTTTCCGAAGAGGCGGTGGAACGCTGCGCCGCGGCCGCCGGGGGAGCCGGAGCCCTGATCGCGATAGTCCTGGAGTTTGCCAGGCAGGTCCTCGATGCCCAGACAGACAGGGGGTTTTACCTTACAGGGACATCCAACATCCTGAATTATCCGGAATACCAGGATGTCAACAAAGCCAGGGCACTTATGGATTTCCTTACGGAGGAGAATTCCGGAAAACTGCCGGAACCCGATGAGCGGGACAACGTCAATATTATTATCGGTCCGGAGAATGTCGAGAAGGAACTCAGAGATTCCAGCGTAATAGTAGTCAGCTATGACATCGGCGAAGGTCAGAAAGGTGTTTTGGGGGTAGTGGGGCCTACGCGTATGGATTACGCAAAAGTGGCAGCCCGCTTGTCCTATATCGCCCAAGGCCTGAAAAGGATGCTGCAGGGGGAGGCACTGCCTCCGTTTGAACCCTGACGTCCGATTTATAAATCGAAAGGAACGGTCGGACTATGGCAAAGAACAAAAACCCGGAGAAAAAAATGGATAAGGAAAAAGACAAGAAAAAGGACATAGAAACGGATACGGACATAAAAGCCGACTCACCCGTTACGGAGGAGGGAGAGCAGCCCGCCCCGGATGAAGGACAGGAGGCAGCCGGCGAAGGTGCACAGACCGTCTGCATCACCCTGGAGGAGATGGAGGAGGTCAAAAAGCTTTACCAAACCGCCGCGGAACAGAAGAAAAAGCTCGATGAGAACCAGGATCAGTATCTTAGACTGCGGGCGGATTTCGACAATTTCAGGAAAAGGAGCACAAAAGAGAAGGAGGCCGTTTATACCGACGTAAAGATCGAGACGATCCTCGCGCTTCTTCCCGTATATGACAACCTTGAGAGGGCGCTGAAGCACAGCTGTTCGGACGAGGCGTTCCGAAAAGGGGTCGAGATGACCATGACCCAGTTTGAAGAGATACTCAAAAAACTGGGAGTGGAAGAGATAGAAGCCCTGGGACAGCCTTTTGATCCCAACCTCCACAACGGGGTCATGCACGAGGAGAACGAGGAATTCGGCGAGAACACCGTCTCCGAGGTGCTTCAGAAAGGATTCAAATTAAAAGACAGGATCATCAGGTTCGCAATGGTCAAGGTAGCCAACTGACGGATTTCAGTTTATATATAGATTTTCATCATCTTTAAGGAGGATATTAATCATGTCTAAAATAATTGGTATAGATCTGGGAACAACAAACTCCTGCGTAGCACTTATGGAAGGCGGAGAGCCTGTAGTCATAGCCAACGCCGAGGGCAGCCGGACGACCCCGTCCGTTGTGGCATTCCTCAAGAGCGGAGAGCGCATGGTGGGCCAGGTGGCCAAACGCCAGGCCATAACGAACCCGGACCGCACGGTCTCTTCCATCAAGCGTGAGATGGGGTCCGATTACAAAGTGGATATCGACGGCAAGAAGTATACTCCGCAGGAGATCTCCGCCATGGTCCTGCAGAAGCTGAAGGCTGACGCGGAGGCGTATATCGGCGAGACGGTTACCCAGGCAGTTATCACCGTACCGGCATATTTTACGGACAGCCAGAGGCAGGCGACAAAGGACGCGGGCAGGATCGCTGGCCTTGAGGTACTTCGTATAATTAACGAGCCCACCGCGGCCGCCCTTGCCTACGGTCTCGACAAAGAGAACGATCAGAAGATAATGGTTTACGATCTGGGCGGCGGTACTTTCGATGTGTCTGTGCTTGAGATAGGCGACGGCGTCATAGAAGTGCTTGCCACCGCAGGCAACAACCGTCTGGGCGGCGACGATTTCGACAACTGCATAATGGATTACATGGTGAGCACCTTCCGGAAAGAGAACGGCATCGACCTCAGCTCAGACAAGGTCGCCATGCAGCGCCTGAAAGAGGCGGCGGAAAAAGCCAAGATAGAGCTCTCCGGAGTAACCTCCACGAACATCAACCTGCCTTATATCACGGCGGACGCCACGGGTCCCAAGCATCTTGATATGACCCTTACCAGGGCGAAGTTCAACGAACTCACCGCCCATCTGGTGGAAAAGACCATGGGTCCCGTACGTCAGGCCCTCAGCGATTCCGGCCTCTCTCCCAGTCAGCTTTCCAAGGTACTCATGGTTGGCGGCTCCAGCCGTATCCCCGCGGTCCTCGACGCAGTCAAGTCCCTTACGGGCAGCGATCCCTTCAGGGGCATTAACCCCGACGAGTGCGTCGCCATCGGCGCTGCCATCCAGGCGGGCGTTCTGGGCGGAGACGTAACGGGAATCCTGCTCCTGGACGTCACGCCGCTGTCACTGGGTATCGAGACGCTGGGCGGCGTGTTCACAAAACTCATAGAGAGGAACACGACGATCCCCGCGAAAAAGAGCCAGGTGTTCTCCACCGCGGCAGACAATCAGACCTCCGTGGAGGTGAACGTCCTGCAGGGCGAGCGCGAGATGGCGGCGTACAACAAATCCCTCGGCCGTTTCCATCTGGACGGCATTGCCCCGGCGCGCCGCGGAGTGCCCCAGATTGAGGTCACTTTCGATATAGACGCCAACGGCATCGTGAACGTATCCGCCAAGGACCTGGGTACCGGCAAGGAACAGCATATAACCATCACCGCGTCCTCCAACCTCAGCAAGGAGGACATAGACAGGGCAGTGCGCGAGGCCGAACAGTACGCTGCGGAGGATTCAAAACGCAAGGAAGAGGCCGATATCAGGAACAACGCCGACCAGATGGTCTATCAGAGCGAAAAGACCCTCAGCGAGATGGGCGACAAACTGGATGCCTCCGATAAAGAGTCCATCGAAAAGGCCATTTCTGCCGTGAAGGACGCCATCCAGAGCAACGATACCGAGCGCATGAAGACCACCACAGAGGAGCTCACAAAAGCTTTTTATGCCGTGTCCGAGAAGATATACCAGCAGAATCCCCAGGCAGGGCAGGCGGCCGGAGGATATTCAGACCCGCAGCCGCAGCAGGGCAGCGACGGTCAGGAATACTACGACGCCGACTACAAAGTAGTAGACGACGATAAATGACAATAGAGTTACACAGCCGCATACATAATATATTATTGCTTCAAGCCGCCTTTGATCGGGCGGCTTGAGGTGTGGGGCGTGAGTGCTTATGGCTGATAAAAGAGATTATTATGAGGTCCTCGGTATAAACAAGGGCGCGACAGAGGACGAGATAAAAAAAGCATACAGGAAAGTTGCCAAAGAGTGCCACCCTGATCTGCATCCTGGGGATAAAGACGCCGAAAGGCGCTTCAAGGAAGCCAACGAGGCATATGAGATCCTCTCCGATTCAGAGAAGAAAGAGCGATACGACCGCTTCGGGTTTGCCGGGGTGGATCCGAGTTACGGAGCCGGGACCGACGCCGGATTCGGCGGCTTCGGCTTTGGAGGAATGGATTTTGACCTTGGCAGCATATTCGACACCTTCTTTGGAGGCGGTCAGACCCGCGACCAGAACGCTCCCCGCCAGGGAGAAAATATCAGGGCGTCGATAACGGTGGATTTTGAAGAAGCCGCCTTCGGCTGCGAAAAAGAGATAAAAATCAACCGGATAGAGGCCTGTGACGAGTGTTCGGGCAGCGGATGCGAAAAGGGTACGGCTGCAGAGATCTGCCCTGACTGTCACGGAACGGGTACGGTCCGGACGGTCAGGCAGACGGCAATGGGCGCTTTTTCCTCCACTACGAGGTGTTCAAAGTGCGGAGGAAGGGGAAAGATCATCCGTGAACCGTGCCGTGCATGCAGGGGCTCCGGCGTCCAGAGGAAGCAGCGCACCATAAAGGTGAGCATCCCCGCCGGCATAGACGACGGCCAGGCCATATCGCTGCGTCGGCAGGGAAACAGCGGGATGAACGGGGGCCCGGCGGGAGAACTTATCCTTACCGTTGCGGTGAGACCCCATTCACTGTTTGAGAGACAGGGGACGAGCGTGCTTCTGGAGATGCCTGTAAGTTTTGCCCAGGCCGCTCTGGGGGCGGAGATAGAGGTTCCCACGCTGGATGGCAGGGTAAAATATACAATGCCCGCGGGTACCCAGACCGGTACAGTGTTCAGATTAAAGGGAAAGGGCATCCCGTCGATCAATTCCAAAGTCCGCGGAGACCAGTACGTTACGGTGTTCGTCGACGTCCCCAGGAACCTTACGGCAAGACAGAAGGAACTTCTCAAAGAATTTGAGGACTCTTTCGGAGGAAGTTCCGCAGGCGAAGGCGGACACAAACGGGGAAGAAAGAGCAAAAAATAACAATTCGCTCCTGCCCTGCCTGGCGCAGGGCAGGAGCGTTGTGTAAAGAGGACAACCATGTCAGGATATGTCTGGATACTTCCGGCAGCTTTGCTGACCTTTATTTTTTTATACTGCTGTGTCTGCTTCGGGGCTGTGGGGTCGCTCTCCTCGCACCGAAACAGCGGTGACGAAGCGCCGTTTTCCTTTGCGGGAAGGTGCGGACGGCCGGAGTGGTACGACTGGATATGGGCCGCGGCAATAGCGGCGTGTTATTCCCTGGTCGCTTTCTGGGGGCTGGGAAACGCATACGGCCCCCAGACGTTCTTCAGCGCGGAGACGGGCCCATGCGTTATTTCGATGGATGAGGACAGGGCTGTCAGCCGTATAATGTACTACAGCGAGGTCGGCACGGGACAATACACCCTTGAAGCCTCGGAGGACCTGGACCTGTGGAGTTTTGTCTGCACCATAGACCAGGGCTATGTCCAGGTACTGAAGTGGCATGAGCTGAAGCTTGAGGAGCCGGTGACCGCAAGGTATTTCAGGCTGCGCACCAACGACAGCGCGCGGATGGGGGAGATGGCGTTCTATGACGCGGACGGGAGCCTTTGCCGCACCGCGGGCAGCTGCCCGCTGGACGACGAACAGTGGACCGTACCGGAGGCGGAAGATTATCTGAACAGCGCGTACTTTGATGAGATATACCATGCCAGGACCGCTATAGAGTTCAGAGACAGCCTGCCGGTATATGAGGTCTCGCACCCTCCGCTGGGAAAGATACTGATCCTTCAGGGGATGAAGCTTTTTGGCGAAAACCCCTTCGGATGGCGCTTTACGGGTACGCTTTTCGGCGTGCTGATGCTAATACCGTTCTACATGCTGATAAAGTGCCTGACGGGGAGTTCCTTCATCTCGGTCTGCGGTTCGGCGATATTCGCGCTGGATTTCATGCATTTTGTCCAGACAAGGATATCCACCATCGACGTATACGCCGTATTCTTCATAATACCGGCCTATCTTTTCTTCTTTATATGGATGACCAGGGAGAAAAGCAGCGAGACAGGGGCAAGGATATGGGCCCTGTTTCTGTCGGGGCTGGCGTTCGGGCTGGGAGCCGCCAGCAAATGGACCGTGATATATGCCGGGGCGGGCCTCGCGGTCTTTTTCATGCTTGATCTGATACTCAGGAGGAAGGATGTCCCCCGGGAAAGGGCGTTTGCGCACTACGCGGTGACCATTCTGTGCGGGGCAGGCTTTTTTGTCGTTCTGCCGGCTGCGATATATCTCGCGTCATACATCCCATTTGCCTCATGCAGCGGCCTTGGCAGCGGGATCAGGCTGTTTGCCTCCGGCGATTTTTATAAACTTGTATGGAAAAACCAGAAATTCATGTTCACCTACCACAGCGACCTGGTGGCGGAGCATCCGTACTCCTCGTCATGGTGGCAATGGCTGGTCGACGCTAGGCCTATCCTCTACTGGCTGAAATACTATGACGACGGAACAAAATCCTCGTTCGGCGCGTGGGTCAGCCCTCTGGTGTGCTGGGCCGGGCTGGGGGCGCTGGCGGCAATGGTGTTTTCGATAATAAAAAGGAAACAGCCCCGCTCGGTTTTTGTGGTGGTGGGCTTCCTTTCACAGTTCGCGCCGTGGCTGCTTATAAGCAGGCTGACGTTCGCGTATCATTACTTTCCGGCGGTCGTGTTCCTGGTGCTGGCGGTGAGCTGCACGTTCAGGGAAATGGACGAATGGAGACCGCGCAGCGGAATGATCACGGCGGCAGTGTTCACAGCCCTTCAGGGGGGGCTGTTCGTACTTTTTTATCCCGTACTTTCAGGTACTGCCGTGTCCAGAGATTTCTGCGGCAGCTATCTCACGTGGCTGCCCGGCTGGCCGTTCTATTGAATATAAGACTTTGCAGCTTTTTTTATTGACCCGGGCATGATATAATAATAATTCAACACACCGGCGGCACGAAGAAGACGTACCGTACCGGGCAAGGACCGATTCGAAAGGAGGATACCGCATGGGTATCGCTTCCAAGCTTTTTGGCACGCACAGTGAAAGAGAGCTTAAAAAGCTTCGCGGCATGGTGAGTGCCGTGGAGGCACTTGAAGAGCCGTACGGGAAGCTGTCAGACGCGGAGCTTCAGGCAAAAACACAGGAATTCAAATCGAGGCTTTCCGCCGGGGAGACGCTTGACGATATTCTGCCGGAGGCTTTTGCCGCCATGCGCGAAGCCGATTGGAGGGCATTGGGGCTCAAACCTTATCCTGTCCAGATCATCGGAGGTATAGTTCTCCATCAGGGAAGGATAGCGGAGATGCGCACCGGTGAAGGCAAGACCCTGGTGGCTACACTGCCGGCATACCTGAACGCTCTGGCGGGAAACGGCGTGCATATCGTTACTGTGAACGACTACCTCGCGAAGCGCGACAGCGAGTGGATGGGAAAGGCTTACAGATTCATGGGCCTCAAGGTGGGCCTGATCATCCATGATATGGACGGCGAGGAGAGAAAAGCCGCATACGACGCGGACATAACGTACGGTACGAACAATGAGATGGGCTTCGACTACCTGCGCGACAATATGGCGATATACAAATCCGGCACGGTCCAGAGGGGCCACGCTTACGCCATTGTGGACGAGGTGGACTCCATACTTATAGACGAGGCGAGGACGCCCCTTATCATTTCCGGCAAAGGCGAGGATTCCACATCCCTGTACAAGCAGTGCGACGATTTGTGGCGACACTCCGCAAGCTCACATTTGCGTCCCTCGACACGAAACAGGACCTGGGGGAGTACGACGCGGACTATATAGTCGATGAGAAGGCCAGAAGTTCGACGCTGACGGAACAGGGAGTCAAAAAGGCGGAAAAGTATTTCGGCCTCGAGAACCTTTCCGATCCGGACAATTCCACCCTCAACCACCACATAAACCAGGCCCTTAAAGCCCGGGGCATCATGAAAAGGGACATCGATTACGTGGTCAAGGACGGCCAGGTCATAATAGTCGACGAGTTCACGGGGCACCTCATGTTCGGCAGGCGGTATAACGAGGGCCTCCATCAGGCTATAGAAGCAAAGGAAGGCGTGGACGTCGCCAGCGAGAGCAAGACCCTGGCTACTATAACGTTCCAGAATTTCTTCCGGCTTTATAAAAAACTGGCGGGAATGACCGGTACCGCATTGACGGAGCAGGAGGAGTTTTCCCTCATATATAACCTTGATGTCATAGAGATACCTACCAACAGGCCTATGATCCGGCAGGACTATCCTGACGTGGTGTACAAGAACGAGCCGGCGAAACTGAGGGCCATAATCGACCAGATAAAGCAGTGCCACGAGAAGGGACAGCCGGTGTTGGTCGGTACGATATCCATAGAAAAGAGTGAACAGCTCTCCGCCCTGCTCAAAAAACAGGGGATAAAACACGTTGTGCTGAACGCGAAGCACCACGAAAAAGAGGCGGAGATAGTCGCGCAGGCCGGAAAGCTCGGGGCGGTGACCATAGCTACCAACATGGCAGGCCGCGGCACCGACATAATGCTGGGCGGCAACCCGGAGTTCATGGCCATGAATGACCTTCGCCGGGTCGAGACCGACCCGGACCTCCTCCAGGAGGCCAACGGATTTGCGGAAACGGAAGACCCGAAGATACTGGCCGTCAGGGAACAGTATGCCGCCGCGCTTAGCCGGCACCGGGAGGAGACCGCCAGGGAGGCTGAAGAGGTCAAAAAAGCCGGAGGCCTGTTTATCGTAGGTACGGAGCGGCACGAGAGCCGGCGTATCGACAACCAGCTGAGAGGGCGCGCGGGAAGACAGGGAGATCCCGGGGCTTCCAGATTTTATATCTGCATGGAAGATGATATAATGCGCCTCTTCGGCGGAGAGCGCATCCATAACATGATGGAGACCCTCAAGGTGGAAGAAGATACCCCCCTTGAGTTCAAGGTGCTTTCAAACGCCATCGAAAACGCCCAGAGGAAAGTCGAGAGCAGGAACTTCCAGACCAGGAAGACGGTCCTCGAATACGATGACGTTATGAACAAACAGAGAGACATCATCTACCAGCAGCGCAGGCGGGTCCTTGACGGCGAGGAGATGCGCCACAGTATCGAGGGCATGATCACCTCCTCCATAGATAAGGACGTCAACACTGCCTTCTCATCGACGGACAGGGAACTCACGTTCGAAAGCCTCGACGCGTCCCTTGTAAACTATATGGGAGTGTGCCTGATGCCCGGCGAGCTGAAGAAGGAATTCGGGGATATCGGCTCTGCGACAAAAGAGGAAGTCACCCGGTTCCTGACGGACAAGGCGCTGCTCATTTACAACCAGAAGGAAAAAGAGATCGGCGAGGAGCGCATGCGGGAGGTGGAGCGCGTCATCCTGCTGAGGTCCGTGGACGAATACTGGATGGACCATATCGACGCCATGCAGGAACTGCGCCAGGGAGTGTCCCTCAGGGCCTATTCCCAGGTCAATCCCGTGGACGAGTACAAGCGTGAAGGCTTTGAAATGTTTGACCAGATGACGGATGGAATAAGGGAGACCACCATGCGCAGGGTCCTGACGGTCAGGCTCCGTTCCGACGAGGAACTCAAGCGGAAGAGCGTAGCTAAAGTCGTCTCGGCCAATGCCGGAGGGGACGGGACCGTGAAGCGCCAGCCTGTCAGGACAAAGGGCAAGAAGGTCGGCAGAAATGACCCGTGCCCGTGCGGGAGCGGCAAGAAGTATAAAAAGTGCTGCGGGTTCAACAACCCATCGCTTCAGGAATAATGGATGTTTTTTACAACGAGAGCACCGGCCCTGTAATACTGAGGCGGTGCAGGCTCCTGGATGAGGCCGGAGCGGTCCACGCGTTTACCACCAGGCAGGGCGGTTTTTCCCGGGGTTACTGCGAAGGCTTCAACATGGACGTAAAAAGAGATGAGCCGCCCGGCAGCGTCAGGAAAAACCGCGAAATGCTGGGCGGGCTTCTGGGTTTCGACATAAACGCCCTTGCCGTTACGAACCAGGTGCACAAAGATGTTATCAGGACCGTGCGGCCGGAGGACATGGGACCGGAGGGAGTGCCGGACTACGAATGCGACGGCCTGGTTACCGACATCGCCGGTTCTGCTGTCATGTGCTTCAGCGCCGACTGCATCCCGGTCCTGCTGTGGGATCCCGTAAGAAGGGCAGCAGCCGCAGTCCATTCCGGCTGGAGGGGTACGGCGATGGGCATCGCGGCCACGGCGGTTAGGGCGATGGAAAGCCGCTTCGGGTGCAGCCCGGGCGATATAGTTGCGGCCTTGGGGCCCGGTATAGGGCCATGCTGTTTCGAGACGCACGACGACGTGCCGGAGCGGATGGCGGAATTGGGAGATTTCAGCCGGCGTTTCATCTCCCCCAGGGGAGAGAAGTGGAGCGTAGACCTTAAGGGCATCATAGCCTCGACTCTTGAGAATGCCGGAGTTAAAAAAATAGCGTCGGACAGCCTTTGCACCTGCTGTGAAGGCGGGCTGTTCTGGTCAAACCGGAGAGACGGAAACAACAGGGGAAATCAGGCGGCCGTGATCGCGCTCGTCTGATGTATGGACGGACTATGAGGATCAGGATTACGAGGACGCGCAGACACGCCGCCCTGCTTGCGGCGATATGTCTCACTTTATGTATGCTTTCGGGCTGTTCCGGTGATGAAGCCTCCCGGGAGGAGCCCCCGCAGGAGATCAGCCCGCAGGAGACCGGCGCGGCAGCCGAACCGGACGGTTCGAGCCTTAGGCTCCCATATTACCCGTCCGCGGCGCTCAACCCGTTCCAGTGCGACAATTCCTGCAACCAGATCGTAGGGAAACTTATCTATGAGGGACTTTTCAGCGTAAACCCCTCATTCGAAGCAGAGGCCTGCCTGTGCGAGAGCTGGCAGACGGAAGACAATACGGAGTGGACTTTCAAACTCAGGGACGGAGTATACTTCAGCGGCGGGAAAAAGCTTTCCGCGGAGGACGTGGTTTACTCCTACGAAATGGCGGATACTTCCGACAGCGGGTTTTATTCCCGCATGAGCAATATCCTGTCGGTGACCGAACTGGACGAGCGCACGGTAAGGATCTACCTTCGCAAAGCCAACGTCAGGCTTCCGCTGTTGTTGGATATACCCATAGTGGAGAGTTGGCAGGGCGACGAGCCACGGCCGAACGGTACAGGACCGTATTGTCTTGCGGAGGAGCCAGACGGGGTCTGTCTTACGCTGAACAGCGGCTGGTGGAAGGGCACGGAAAATATGCCGGAACGGATCGATCTGGTAAGCACTTCGTCCCCGGACCAGGAGATGTTCGATTTTCAGACCGGGGTCACGAATTTTGTCGTCTATGACCGCACGAGGACAGGGGCGGTCAATTTCCGGGAGACCGGTGAGAGTTATGTCATCGGCACCAGCGTCATGCAGTACGTAGGTTACAATACCGATGGGGGGTTCACTTCCGACCCGGAAGTCCGGGCGGCTTTGTCGCTGGCAGTGGACAGGCAGTTCATATCGGAAACTGTCTTCGCGGGGTTCGCGGCGCCCGCATATCTTCCGCTGAGCCCGTACAGTTCGGAATATGCCGCTATTGGGGCGGAAGAGACACCGCACGGAGGCGCTTCCGCCAGAGAGGCTCTGAAAAAACTGGGGTTTACCGAGATGGATCCTGACGGGGTGCTGAAGAAATACGGCATGCGCCTGACGCTGGACTTTATCGTGAACGAGGAGAACGCCTATAAAGTATCCGCGGCCCAGACCATTGCCGAGAGCCTCAGGGAAGCCGGAGCGGACGTGACGGTAAGGCTCCTCGACTGGGAGACTTTTCAGGACGAGCTCAGCTACCGGGATTTCGACCTGTATTACGGGGAGATAAAAATGCAGAACGATTTTGACCTTTCCGAGATGCTGGGCATATACGGGGATACGAACTACGGCAACTATTCAAACTATGACGCGGACGAACTCATAGACAGATATATGGCCGGGACGGCCGACGCGGCGGATTTTTACGGTTTTCTGACCGCTGCCTCCCCGATATGTCCCGTACTGTTCAAAAACGAAATGATCCTTACGCAGAGAGGCCTTCTCAGTGGGGCGACGCCTTCTGGGAGCGATCCGTTTTATGGGATCGGGAACTGGAGCATAGGCGTTGGCCGCACGGAGGAATAAAGATCTTAACGGACCGGACAGGGCCGTCAATTATATTAATAGGGGGAAATACAATGATCGCATTGGGTTCTGACCATGCGGGGTACCCGCTGAAGCTGGAGATCATCAAATACCTTGACGCTCACGGATACGAATGGAAAGACTTCGGGACTTTTTCCACTGAGAGCTGTGACTATCCTGTATACGGTGAAGCTGTCGCCAGAGCGGTGGCCTCGGGCGCGTGCGACCGGGGGCTCCTGTTTTGCGGGACCGGCATCGGCATATCCCTGGCGGCAAACAAGGTGCCGGGGATACGCGCGGCGGCCTGTTCGGATGTGTTTTCCGCCGAGATGTGCCGCAGGCACAACAACGCCCAGATCCTGGCCTTAGGAGCCAGAGTGGTGGGAGCCGGGTTGGCGGAAAAGATAGTGGAGGTGTTCCTGAACACGGAATTTGAGGGAGGACGCCACGCCCGCAGGGTGGCCCTGATCGACGCTATAAAATGAACGCTTATATCATGGGGGGTTCCAGAGGGATAGGCGCGGCTGCGGTAAGGCTGTTCTGCGCGCGCGGGTGGAACACTGCGTTCACGTATCTCCTTTCTGAAAAGGAAGCCCGGTCCCTCGCGTCGGAGTTTGAGGGCCATACGATGCCTTTCAGGGCGGACGGCGCGTCCTGGCAGCAGAGTGAGCTTTTTGCCGCCGCAGCGGAAGAGCGGTTCGGGCCCCCCGACGTGCTCATATACTGTGCCGGGATATCCCATATCGGACTTTTACAACAGATGAGCGAAGCGGAATGGGATCGGCTTATGGACGTCAACCTCAAGGGGGCAGCCGGGGCCTGCAGGGCCGTTATACCGGGAATGGTGAGAAGACGCTCCGGGAGCATTATACTCGTCTCTTCCATGTGGGGTCAGGTCGGGGCATCATGTGAGGCGGCCTACTCTGCTTCCAAAGCGGGGGTGATAGGCTTGGCGAAAGCCCTGGCTAAGGAACTCGGGCCGTCCGGCGTCCGGGTGAATTGTGTTGCCCCAGGCGTGATCGAAACGGATATGAACAGCGGGCTGGACAGGGCTTCCCTGGACGAACTGGCTGAACGTACGCCTTTGGGGAGGCTGGGTACCCCGCTGGAGGTTGCCGAAACCATGATATTCCTGGCTGAGTCCGCTTTTATTACAGGCCAGGTCATATGTCCCAACGGGGGATTCGTTATCTGATCCCCCGGGTTGTTTCGTGAAAGGAGAGGCGTAGGCCATGGACAGCGGCGGTCCGTCCGGAAAAGAGAGAAAAGAACTCTACACGCGCGTTATGCTCCGCCTGGCGATCATAGTCCTGGTGGTCCTGGCGTGTGTCCTGGCGGCACGCAGACTGGTAAGCATGGCCCTGCCTTTTTTCTTTGCCGTGCTGCTGGCATGGGCGCTGAACCCGCTCATCAAACGTCTTTCCGGAAGATTCAGGCTGCCGCGGAAACCCATAACCGTAGTTCTCCTTATACTGGTGTTTGTGGCGATAACAGGCCTGTTCTTCTGGTGCCTGTACACCCTCGTGTATGAAGTCGTCACCCTGGCAATGAACTGGGAGATCCACTGGGGGAGTTTCGTAAGCACGATATCGAATATCGAAAAGAAAATTGTTTCTTCGGAAGTAGACCCCTCGGGGGCGGAAGTATTTCTGTGGGAGACTGTGGATACGATCTTGTCATGGCTTCAGGACAGCCTTGGGGAAACGGTGGGACTGGTAGTGGGCGTGTCGGGCTCCATGGCATCGGGTATCGTCGCCGCGTCCGTAGCGCTGGTGGCGTTTATCATGTCATCCTATTTTATTACCGTCGACTACCCGCGCCTCAGCTGGAAGATCAATGACAAACTCGGAGAGTCCATGCGCAGCCATCTGCAGGGCATAAAGGATAATTTCCTTATAATCGCAGGGGGTTACGTAAAACACCAGTTTTTCCTCTCCGCCTCGGCATTTGTTGTACTGACGGCCGGTTTCCTTTTGGTTCGCCAGCAGTATGCCCTGCTGCTGGCGCTGGTTTTGTCCATAGTGGACTTTATCCCGTTTTTCGGGCCGGGAGTCGTCCTTATCCCATGGACGGCGATATGCTTTATGTCCGACCGACTTGGAAAAGGTATATCGCTCCTTATAATATATATAGTTGTCACGCTGGCCCGGCTTTTGCTGAAGTCAGTCCTGCCCAAGACCAAACCGGGCCTCACGCCTGTACAGTTGCTCGTCAGCATCTATGCGGGGTATATCATGGGAGGTATCCCGGGCATGGTGTGGTGTCCGATACTCCTGGTGCTCTTCCTGAACTTCTGCAAAACAGGGGTATTTAAAAATACGGTCAGGGATATCAAAGCCGTCATGGAAGACATCCGCAGACAGACAGGCAGGGATAATGACGGCGTTTGAAAAATTGTCAAGGCCTTTTTTAAAACTGTTCCAATCTTGTTAACCGATTGGACATAAGTGACAGTTACTATGTTACTGTAAGAATCATACGGGAAACCATTCAGATATACAGGGGAGGTACTTGATATGTTTGATCCTTATACCGACAGAGAAAACAATAACGCCCCCTCGTCGGACGGAACATATTCGTTCACTTACAGACGGACGGAGGAGAATGGCAGTTCTTCGGATCCGTACAGGACCGCGCCGGAGCAGGAGAGAAGCAGCACTTCCTGGACCGGTGGAGAACAGAGATATTCGTCGGACAGCTTCGGGAGCGGCGAGAGTTACCGCACCTCCTATGAACCCGGCCGGACGTATCAGAATTATTCGTCCTACAGCACACCGGAACCTGCGGCACGTACCAGGAAGAAAAAGTCCGGTGCCGTAAAATTCATAGCGCTGCTCCTGTGTATGGTAATTATAGGGGGAGCAGCGGGAGCGGGCAGTTACTACGCGCTGAAAAGCAGGGATACCGCCACAACCCCCGAAACGACGGAGAAGCCGGAAGAGCCCGCGCCTACGGCAACGGCAGGTGTCGGAGAAAACGTCCCGGCCGACAGGGAAGCGGGCAGTTCCGACAGCGCGGACACCCAGGTGAAAGTTGTCGTATCCGGCAAGCCCATTACCACATATAAGGGCAACGGGCAGGAAATGACCCCCACGGAGATATATAACAACTACGTAAACGCCTGCGTGGGTATAACCACAGAAGTCACCACAACAAACCTTTTCGGACAGATAACCGAAGTCCCTGTATCGGGCAGCGGCTTTATAATCTCACCAGACGGATATCTTATTACGAACTGCCACGTGGTGGACAGCGGAACCAAGTTTGAGATTTCCCTGTATGACGGCAACACATACGACGCCCAGCTGGTGGGCAAGGACAGCAGCGGCGACGTTGCTCTCCTTAAGATAGACGCGGACAGGGAATTTGATTACGTTGTTATTGGGGATATGGAAGAATGCAGTGTGGGGGAGACCGTGTGCGTTATCGGGAACCCCCTGGGAGAACTTACATTCTCTCTTACCACCGGCAGCATCAGCGCCCTGGACAGGAGCATCAACGTTGACGGATCGTATCAGAACATGTTCCAGATCGACGCCGCCATCAACTCCGGCAATTCCGGCGGGCCGGTGTTCAACTCCAAGGGAGAGGTCATAGGCGTGGCTACGGCGAAATACTCGTCCACCGGTGTGGAGGGCCTTGCTTTCGCGCTGCCTATCAACGACGTAATTGAGCAGGTCAACCAGATATCCCTCTATGGATATGTGAAGGGCAGGGCATACATGGGTATTCGTTACAGGGATATCGACGCGTCCTATTCCTATTACTACAGCGTTCCCAGGGGCGTATACGTCGGAGCCCTCGATGCGGGCGGCTGCGCGGAGAACGCGGGGGTCCAGGTGGCCGATATCATAACCGGCATCAACGGGGTCCAGGTAGTTTCCGGAGCACAGCTCAAAGCGGAGATCGCCAAGTACAAAGCGGGGGATACCGCCGTGCTGACGGTATACAGGAACTCGCAAACGATAGAGATATCCGTGGTCTTTGATGAGCGCGTGCCTGACTACGTTGTTTCACAGGCGCCGGGCACCACGGTACTGCCCTGACAGTTAAAAACGGCAATAGACGCGGCGGCTCCGAAAAGGGGCCGCCGCGTCCGTTTCACCGGGCGGGATGGCCGGTAACTCCGGACCCTGGATACTGGCGGGATTGAGGACCATTCCCGGAACGTGATGCTGAAGGGATGCGCCGTGATAAGGTGTGATAGATTATTCATGGCAGGAAGACATTTCCTTTCCTTCGGAATAGAGAGCAGTATACACAATTTGCATTGACAACCCATGCATCTATGGTATAATTCCTAAATATAGTTTATTATTTTTGTCGCAGTTTCCATGAACAGCGTACTGCCGCATAGAACGGGACCGGTATCCGGTGGGTCATGGATACCTGACCAGAGAGCAGTCCACATAAAGAAGGGGATGAATATATGCAGAATTCACGTGTATATAATTTTGCTGCCGGCCCTTCCACGCTGCCGCTTCCGGTGCTGGAGCGCGCTGCCGCGGAGATGACGAACTACGGCGGCTCCGGCATGTCCGTGATGGAGATGAGTCACAGATCCAAGGTCTATGAGAACATTTTCAATGCCGCGCAGGATAAACTCCGCGCCGCACTCAGGATACCCGACGGATACAGGATCCTTTTCCTGCAGGGAGGAGCGACGCTCCAGTTTGCCGCTGTGGCGCTGAACCTTATCGGAAAGACGGGAAAAGCCGATTATGCCATAACCGGGAATTTCTCCAACAACGCGTACAAAGAAGGAAAAAAATACGGCCAGTGCCGTATTGCCGCCAGTTCAGCGGACAGGGACCACGTTTATATCCCTACCCAGGACCAGCTGGATATAGATCCGGAGGCGTCGTATTTCCATTACTGCGCCAATAACACCGTATACGGGACCGAGTGGAAGTATATTCCCGATACCGGGAGTGTCACCCTGGTCAGCGATATGTCCTCGGATATCCTTTCAAGGCCTGTAGACGTATCCCGCTTCGGCATTATCTATGCCGGAGCCCAGAAGAATATGGCTTGTGCCGGCGTTACAGTGGTGATCGTCCGGGAGGATATTCTGGAGGGCTGTCTCCCCATAACCCCCGCCATCATAGATTACAAGCTTCAGATAAGCAAAAACTCCATGTACAATACTCCTCCGGCATATAACGTATACATTCTCGGCCTGGTGCTTGACTGGCTCGCGGAATTGGGCGGTATAGAGGAGATGGAGAAGATCAAATCAAAACGCGCCGCCATGCTGTATGAGTGCATAGACGACAGCCGTATGTTCATTGGACGCGCCGACAAAGAAGCCCGCTCCGATATGAACGTCACCTTCCATACGGACAGCGAGGAACTGGACGCCAAATTCGTCAGTGAAGCGACGCAGGCGGGATTTGTAAACCTGAAGGGATACAGGACGCTGGGCGGTATGCGGGTGTCGATCTACAACGCCATGCCCATGGAGGGTGTTGAGAAGCTCGTGGATTTCATGCGGGCTTTTGAAAAAAACAACTGAGGTGTCCGCAGATGTTTATCATAAAGACTTTAAACAAGATATCTCCCAACGGCCTCAAACTGCTGCCCGGGGAACTGTACCGGATTGACGATTCCGCGGCCGAACCGGACGGGATAATTGTCCGCTCCGCCGATATGCTGCAGGAGAGCGCTTTTCCCACAAGCCTCAAGGCCATCGCCAGAGCGGGAGCGGGAACGAACAACATTCCGGTCGACCGGTGTGCCGAGAACGGCATAGTCGTATTCAACACCCCGGGAGCCAACGCAAATGCGGTAAAAGAACTGGTTATCTGCGCACTGCTGCTGGCTTCCAGGGATATTGCCGGAGGCATTCAGTGGGCGGTCGGCCTCGAGGATAAGAGCCAGGTGGGCGCCCTTGTAGAGAAGAAAAAAAGCGCCTTTGCCGGGCCCGAGCTCTTTGGAAAAACCCTGGGCGTCATCGGGCTGGGGGCTATAGGGGCCCTTGTCGCGAAGGCGGCCACGGACTTGGGGATGACGGTGATCGGATATGACCCCTATCTCAACGTCGCGGCTGCGTGCAGGCTCGATCCTGCAGTCAAAGTGGTCGATGAGCTGAAAAGCGTTTTTGCAGGGAGCGACTATATCACCATACACGTCCCACAGACGCCGGGCACCAAGGGCATGCTGGACGCGCAGGCGTTCGCTGCAATGAAAGACGGCGTCAGGCTCGTCAATATAGCACGTGGAGGGTTGGTGAACGACGCTGACCTTCTGGGGGCGATCGACAGCGGGAAAGTGAGCAGATACGTTACTGATTTCCCAGATGCCGACCTCGTCGGGCACAGCGGTGTGGTGTGCATCCCGCATCTGGGCGCATCCACCCCGGAGAGCGAGGAGAACTGCGCTGTCATGGCCGCAAAAGAGATGAGGGATTATCTTGAAAACGGCAACATAAACTGCTCCGTCAATTTCCCGGCGGTAAACCTTGAACGCGGCGCGGAACACAGGGTATGCGTCGCCTACAGGGACGACCCGGAACTGCCCGGCAGGATATCAGGCGCGCTGACTTCGTGCGGCTGCCGTGTTTCGGCGTTCAAGAGCGCTTCCAACGGAAAAGTGGGATATGCGATCTTTGACGTGGACAAAACCGCCTCCCTGCCGGAGATGCCGGGAGTGATACGCGTGATAAACGTATTCTGACCCGCTGACGCGGTCATTCCGGAGATTTGAGATACAGAAAGGGGCGCGCACCTGGCGCGCCCCTTTGTCTTATAGTATCGCGGGCGTCAATATGGGACATAGTTTTTTCCATGTAGCCGGGGATGACGGCATGTGATATAATCTCGGCAGGGGCTCACGGCAGTTCGGTGCGCCCGCCCCGCCGGAAAAACACAAAACGCGGGGACGATTTCTGAAAGGAACAGCAGGACCATGAAACAAACGGAGAAGGCCGCCATTGCAAAAAACAGAGCGGCCTATCATGAGTATTTCATTGAGGAGACTTATGAAGCGGGGATCGTCCTCAACGGGACAGAGGTAAAATCTGTACGACAGGGTACGGTCAACCTGAAGGACTCCTTCTGCAATATCAAAAACGGGGAGATATATGTCATCGGGATGCACATAAGCCCATATGAAAAAGGCAATATCTTTAACAAGGACCCCAAGCGAGACAGGAAGCTGCTGATGCACAAGCGCGAAATAATGCGTCTGTACGGGAAGATAAAACAGGACGGTCTCACCCTGATCCCGCTCAGCCTGTACTTCAAAGACAGCAGGGTGAAGGTGGAACTCGCGCTGGCCAGAGGAAAGAAACTTCATGACAAGAGGGAGGACGCCGCGAAAAAAGAGGCCCTCAGGGAAATAAGGACCCGATAAGCGCGTAAGTATGTCCGAATGCGTGTTCCGGTATATGGCAGACGATCCCGCGTCGGGCGGGGGACGTCTTATTATATGTCCGCCGGGTGAGACAGCAGATAGCCGATGAGCGTCTTTCGTGTGACGATGCCGACGAAAGCGCCCCTGTCGTCAATGACCGGTATGAAGTTCTGACCAAGGGCTTTCTGCGCGACTTCATACGCCGAGGCAGTTATGGATACAGGGGTGTTCCTGCCCGGGTTCACCGCTTCGGAGACCGGCCTGTCCCACAGAGCGGAAACGGACAGATCCTTTCCGTTGCTGTCGGTGATGTACCAAAGGAAGTCTCCTTCGCTCACCGAACCCGCGTACGTCCCGTCTTTTGAGATGACGGGTATCGATGAGTAGCCGCATGAACGAAGCTTCTGCATGCCGGCTTTGATAGTGTCTTCGGCGTTTATATAAACCACGTCGCATTTGGGGGTAAGCAGTTTTGCGATATTCATAATTCCTCCGATCCGGCGGCGGGCTGCCTCTGGCGTTTAAAGCGGGCAGCGCTTTGCCCTGTGTTTTGATCAGATTTTAGCATGAAACTGTTAAAACAGTTTGTACTGTTTGTAAATAATGAAGAGAAGGCCGGCGGACATATTTGTTTCAGGCGTCGGGGCGCCGCCGCAGGCGGGAGGGGATGTTCCTGAGTGCCGCCGAGCCGGAAAAGGAGGTGTGCCGGTGCGTTATCACGGCGTGACAACGGCGTTTTTTATCGACAGGCCAAACCGGTTCGCGGCGCACGTTGAACTAGGCGGGGCGCCGGAGACGGTGCATGTAAAAAACAGCGGCAGGTGCAGGGAACTCCTGGTTCCCGGCAGCCGGGTGATCCTGGCTCCCGCGCAGAACCCACGGCGGAAAACGCGGTATGACCTTATAGGGGTTTATGCCGAAAACGGGGCCCTTTTCAATATAGACAGCCAGGCCCCGAACAAAGCCGTGTCGGAATGGCTGCAAAAAAAGGATTATTCCCTTATAAAGCCGGAGTATACCTTTGGCAGATCACGCATAGATTTTTATATGGAACGCGGAAAGGACCGGTTCCTTATGGAGGTAAAAGGCTGTACGCTTATAAGGGATTCTATGGGATACTTTCCGGACGCGCCGACGGAGCGCGGTGTACGGCACCTTCGGGAACTGGCGAACGCGGTCCGGCGGGGCTTCAGGAGTACGATCGCGTTCGTCATACAGACGCAGGGGGTAAGCCGGGTGCTCCCAAACACCGGGACCCACCCCGCTTTCGCCGAGGCCCTCTATGAAACCGAGGCCGCCGGGGTGGAGATTTTATGCCTGCCCTGCCGGGTGGAGCCGGATCTGCTGGAGATAGCGGAATAACGGGGACGATACAGAAAAGAAGAGGCCGCCGTGGAACGGAAGCGTTCCGCGGCGGCCCCTGCTGTATCGGGAGTATTATTTCTGAGCGGGTCCCCATTTGCGGCGCACCGGGGATACGGTGCAGCCGTCTTTTTTCATACGGCGAATACCCTGTCCACCGGACATATGTCAGAGCCGGTATGCGCTGCGGTTTCTCCGGTGGGCACGGGCTTGCCCGCTTTCTTCACCTCATTTGGGATATGCTCAGGATCCTCCGTGGAGACCATTCCCTTTGCAGCGGTTTATTTGAGGAACCAGGTGCCGAGGAAAAGACCAATGGAGGCAGTCCAGCTGCACCAAAGGTCATGCAGCCACAGACGGTTGTCAGTGCAGTCGCCTATATCGAAACCGTCGTCGGTGAGGAACTTCACGTATCTGCGGGTGGCCTCCGCGGCGAATTCGGGGTGGCCGCAAGCGTCAAGACCGGTGCAGACGATGAATTGTATGGGAGGAATAACGGCGCCCAGAGTCCACAGGCCGGCATAGTCAAAGCTTGAGGCGCTCTCTGTGCGGATGCCGGTGGGGGCCAGATACATGTCCTCATTCATTATGTCGGCGCAGAGCTTCTCGCGGATGTTTTCGGGGAGCCTCTTGCCGAGGATGGCAGGCAGATAGATCATTATAGACCAGGTGTCGATCAGCTCGCCGGTGCGTACGGCGCGGACAGTGAACTTCTCTCCGTCCCACATCTTGTTTACCAGGTAGTCCAGCAGGGCTTTTGAGCTGGCCATATGCTTTTCGGCGGCGGCTTCGTCGCCCAGCATCTTCCTGAAACGGCTCAGCGCCTCATAGCCCATAGCCATATATGCAACCAGGTCGGGGCTCTCTATGGGAGGGGCCTTGAAGGCGGAACTGTCGTCCAGGCCGGATTCATCGGAGTGCTGGTACTCGGGTATGCCGTTGTGGTCCAGGTCATGGGTGCGCATCCACCAGCCCAGGTTCTGCTCCAGTTTGTCGGCCAGGGGGGCGATGCGCTCGTTCTCCCCCTCAAAGATATCGGTGTGATCCATGAGCCATATAAATGAGAAGCCCTGGATGGGAGGTTTGCAGCCGTTGAACTGGCAGCTGTCATCGTTTACGGAATCGGGCAGCATGCCGTCTTCGCGGATGTGGGCGAACAGGCTCTGAATGAACTCCCACACCAGTTCCTTGTCCTTGCGGAATGTGCATGCGTGGTAATACTGGTGCCATGCCATGGCGAAGGGCATGCACTCCTGCTGGCTGCGGATCATCGTGTAGCGGTAATTATTGTGTTTCTCGGGGTAGGCGATGTGGGTCCATGCGACCCACGCAGCCAGCGTGCGGAACTCGTCCGACACTCCGCCGCAGGGGGCGGTGTTCTCAAGGAACGCGTTGAAGCGGTCGGTGGAATCTTTCAGGCCCTGCTCGTAGCTGGGGTAGGAGGGGCGGCGCTGTGCGTAGAGGGCGGACTCTTCGATTATACCCTCAAACGGGGTGTCGCCGTCCTTTTCGTAATCTGCGCATATGTATTTTGACTGGGTGCCCACGTAGTCATAGGGGGCGTCCATGGTGAACTTTCCGCTGATCGGCACGAACAGCCAGTTGTTCATGCTGGTCCAGCATATCTGCCACGTGCCGTCCAGCATATCCCTGCAGGATTCGTGCTGGGGTCCCATAGGGCCGTAAATGCGAAGCCCGACGTCACCCTCGCCCTTGAAGCAGAGCAGGTGCGGTTCGGGATAGCAGAATTTCACGCAGCCGTAATCGGATTCCATCCTGAGTTCCGTGGGAGTGGAGGTATACGCGCAGGGAATGAGCCTGCCCTTGTACGTGAGCTGTACACGGAAAAATTTGCATTTCCTGTTGCGGCCGCCGCTGTGGTTCGTTCCCAGTACCAGTTTGCCATAGCCGAAAGAGTCGTCTCCTCCGTTTGTGGTGCTGAGAGTGAATTTTGAGCCCGCCGTGGTAAAAGGCATCTTGTTCAGTGGAGCAAACAGATTTGTTTTTTTCATGAAGTTCACCTCTCGTATTATCTCTGACGTACTTGATACGGCACGGCAGACCTGTATCTGCCGTGATGGTTTATAACATTTTTAACCAATAATAAGATACCATTCAGATCTGCCATCGTCAAGGTCGACAAGAAAAAAGGTGAACGGCATGAAGAGGCGGGGAGAGGTATTTATTCCGCCCCCCCGGCGTCGGAGAATAAAAACTCGTCCCGGGCTTCGCGGAAGGACCTGCCGCCCCACAGTCCGGCGCTCAGGAACTTTTCCGCGCACAGCGCCGGGGAAGGGGCGGAGCATTCCCAGAACTGCTCAAGGCGTTCCTCGGCGTGATAGATCCTGTAGCGGGAAAGGGACAGAAACGACTCCCCGTCCTCCTGCCAGCATTCGATATAAAACCTTGTTTCCCGGAACACGAACCTGACGTCGGCGCCGTTGTTCAGCGCTTGTATAAATGCATCCGCTTCTTTTTGATTCATTTGAGGGCTCCCATTATTTCCTGTTCCATAGTCGGATAGTACTCCCTGAAGAATTCAAGGAATGATTCGGCTGTGTGAGAGAGGCCCCTGTCTTTTAGCCGCGCAAAAAAAGTCCTCGTCCTGAGTGCCGGTCCAAGGGGTACAAAACACAGCCCGTTTTAGTCGCTGCACCTAACTATGCGGTCCACGGTAAGCGCCGCGCCTATCCCGCTCTTAAGCGGCTGCGCGGTATTATACAGAATACTATATGCGGCTGTTATATGCAACTGCCTGATCTTTCTTCTCAGCCGGGCAGTAAGGCGCCGGTCGTGAAGCGTTGCAGGGAAATGAAAAGCTCTTCGGTGACGATCTCCCGGGCGTGTATGCGCAAACGTATACCGTCGGGGGTGAGACTCATCTGCCGGATGTTCCGGACAAACAAAGCAACGCCCAGGTGATCCTCCGGCTCCTTTATCTGACGCGACAGGGCGGGCCGGCTGATATGGAGCAGTCCGGCGGCGCGGGAGCAGTTTCCTTCCGACGCGGCGGAAAGAACACTCTGTATTCCGCTGCATGCATAGAGACCCTTCAGACGGATGGCGTAGAACAGAAGATAGGTCCTACCTTTTTCACATGTACCTATACCGGGGCGACACGGCTCGCCGTACGCCGCATGAAACAGCAGCCGCCCGTACGCACGGAAAGAAACAGGACCGCTCACGCGGCCTTGTTTTTGTTCGTGCCCTGTGCTGAAAAGCCTCCCCCGGTCGGGGAAGGGGGAGTCACATTTCTTTTTTCCCGCTTCCTGTAAGGGCGTCGATGGCGGAGTCCAGGAGATTCCCCAATATCCCGTTGTCTCCGGATACGACCCCGTTTTCCCCTTCTTTGAGCATTTTTACGGCGGCTGACCTGGTCTTGGAATCCGCCTGACGGTAGAGTTCCACCAGCCTCTTCTCCGCGGCGGTCACTTTTATGGAAGTCTTTCCGGAGGAAGACGGGGAAGACGATGAAGTCTTCTTCCCTTTGGCCGCGTCCAGAAGCGATTTCTGTGTGACGCCCGTGGCTTTGGCGATGGCCTTGAGCTGATCCTGCGTGAGGTCCTTTTCGCCGCGCTCGGCTTTGCTGATATCCGAGGCAGAGAGCCCTTTTATCTTCCGCGCCAGCTGTTCCTGGGTGAACCCGGCGCCCGTGCGCGCCTCTTTGATGAGAGTTCCTACTTTCTTTGCCATCCTGCGCCTCCTGTTATAATTGGTCTGAAATAAAAACCGTGCCCCGCAGGGCAGGATCGTATCCCCGAAGCCTGACTGTGCGGCTGGAGCGTTCAGCTGCGCTGCCAGCCCCGATTATTCTTCATAAAGCTTCCTGACCGGATTAAAACGCTGGGCCCTGTAAGTGACAGATGATATCCTCGGCCCGGAAACTCCGTATCGGGGATTGTAGCCAAACAGATTTATATACAGGTCCAGATCGGAACGCTCCCCGTGCATCGCACGGAGCAGTTCCCACGCGGCGGCCGCGTCGTCTGCGGCACGGTGAGTGCCGCGTGCGCTGAGACAGTAAGATGAAACGGCGTCGCTTAGCTTGTGGGGGTAGGGTCTTCTGTCCTTGTATACCGTGAGAAGATCCAGCATTTTTACGTCTTTAAGGCATCTCTCAAGCCCGAAACGTTGGAGGAAAAAGTACAGGAAACACAGATCGAACTGGGCGTTGTAGGCGGCCAGCAGTGTGGAAGGCCCTGAGATCAGGTTGGATATTCTTTGCGCGGCGGTCTCCGCGTCGGTTCCGTCACGGAGGAGCGCTTCCGCTGTGATCCCTGTAAGGCGGGTTATTTCGGCGGGCAGCTTTTGCCCTTCCCGCAGCCGTATCAAAAGGTCTGTTTCCCGTACGGAACCGTCCGGGGCGGCTTTTACCGCGCCGAACTCTATAATGCTGTCCCTGTGGGCGTTCAGCCCCGTAGTCTCCACATCAAATACGATGACCTCGGAGAATCGTTCGAACGGAAACATTATCATCACCTGCGATAAATATACTATAATAACCGCACATACTCAACCGCTTTGAGATCATTTGGGCGCGGGATTTCCTGCGGGTGCGTTTTACCCGCGGGGCCTCCCGGCACCCGCGGAGGCGGGGCGGAGAGGATACGGATCCATAGGCCGGGGCATAAAGTTTCGGGTCATGTTGGCAAATAAATGAAAAACTGTAAGGTTATATAAGTATAATACCAAAAATATACTTGCAAACGCCGCAAAAATGTGATACCATCCATACACGGTATGCAAGTATGAAGTGTTTGACAGGAAGAGTGGGGTTTCCCACTCTTTTTGTTGAGATGGACAGTTTGCCTGGGGAGAGCGTGATTTGCGAATAGTTGACGAAGTGGAAAAGATAGCCGGTCCCGTTGCCGCAGAACACGGTTGTGAACTGTGGGACGTCGAGTACGTCAAAGAGGGCTCCGAGAGGTACCTGCGCGTATATATAGACAAAGAGGGCGGGGTATCGATACAGGATTGCGAGGCAATAAGCGTTGTCCTCGACCCCATGCTGGACGAGCTGGACGTGATCCAGGACAGCTATATCTTTGAAGTGTCTTCCGCGGGAGCGGAGAGACGGCTGAAAAAGCCGCGGGATTTTGAAAGGTGTATAGGCAGGGACGTGCTGGTAAAGCTGTATTCCGCCGTGGACGGCCGGAAAGAATACCCGGGGAAGCTGCTTTCATATACGGACGGAGATATAGACGTTTCCGTGGGGGATACGGTCCGGCATTTCGAAAAAAAGGAATATTCTTCGGTCCGCCTGAGAATAGATTTTTAAGGAGCATTGATAATGAACGCCGAGTTTTTTGAAGCGCTTGACGCCATAGAAAAGGAAAAAGGTATACCCAAAGAGTATATGCTGGAAAAAATATCTCAGGCTCTCGTAACCGCGTACAAACGCGATAATATGGGAGAAGCGGATAACCTGTTCGTTGATATAAACGAGGGGAAGAAGGAGATCAACCTCTACGTATCCAAAGAGGTCGTTTCCGACGTGGAGAATCCCGCGGTCCAGATATCCGTGGAAGCGGCGGACAAGCTGATGCCCGGGGCCAGGGAAGGGGATGTGGTCAACATTCCCGTAGAGACCAAAAAACTCGGAAGGATCGCCGCCCAGACCGCGAAGCAGGTCATTATCCAGGGCATCCGCGAAGCGGAGCGCGGAATGGTTTTTGACCAGTTCACGTCAAAAGAACATGAGCTGCTCTCCGCCACCGTGCTGAGAGAAGACCCCCGTACCGGGAATATCATCCTTGAAGTGGGCAGCGGGACAGACAGATCCGAGGCGCTGCTTACCGCCAATGAGCGCTGCCAGTACGAGGAGCTGCCGGAAGGCAGCATGGTTAAAGTGTACGTCCTGGAAGTGAGGCGTTCTTACCACGGCCCACAGATACTGGTCTCCAGGTCCCATCCCGGCCTTGTGAAGCGCCTGTTTGAACTGGAAGTTCCGGAGATCAGCGACGGGATAGTCGAGATAAAAAGCATCTCCCGCGAACCCGGCAGCAGGTCCAAAATAGCGGTATGGTCCAACAGGGAAGACGTAGATCCTGTAGGCGCCTGCGTAGGACCGAAGGGTGGACGTGTCGGAGCGGTAGTGGACGAGCTCAGAGGGGAAAAGGTAGATATCATAAAATACAGCGAGGATCCCGCGGAATACGTCGCCGCCGCCCTTGCCCCGGCCGACGTCATAAGCGTGACGGTCGGCGAAGAGGGCCGGAGCTGCCAGGTCATCGTACCGGAGGATCAGTTGTCCCTCTCCATAGGAAAAGAGGGGCAGAACGCCCGCCTCGCCGCCAGGCTTACGGGCTATAAGATAGATATCAAGACCTCCTGACAGATTGGAGGGATCGCCCGTGATAAAGAAAGTTCCCATGCGGCAGTGCCTGGGATGCCGCGAAATGCGGCCGAAAAGAGAGCTTATTCGGGTGGTGAGGTCCCCTGAGGGGGAAGTGTCCTTAGATCTCAACGGGCACAGCCCCGGCAGGGGGGCGTACATATGTCCCAGGAGCGAGTGCTTTGCCAAAGCAAAGAAGTCGAAGGCGTTTGAGAGAGCCTTCTCGGCCCCGGTGCCCGACGAGGTATACGCGTCTTTTGCGGAGGAATTGGGAGAGAATATGTCAGAGGCTCTGAGAATGCTGTCGATCTCCCGGAAAGCGGGGAAGATCGAGATCGGAGAAGAATCCGTCCTGTCCTGCGTGGAGAGCAGGAAAGCCAGGCTCGTGCTCCTGGCTTCCGACGCGGCGTCCAACACGGCAAAAAGGATAACCTCCGCCCTTTCACAGACACAGATAGCGTATGCGGTCTCCCCGTTTACCAAGGAAGAGCTGGGAGGAGCCCTGGGGAAGGGCATCTGCGCCGTATGCGCCGTATGCGATCTCGGCCTGGCGGCAGCGGTTGCCCGCAGCCTCGAGAGGGACGACGCCGAAAAGTATGCCCAGTGTGCGCAGCAGCTCCGCCAGACGTCGGAGAGGATAGAGCAGCGAAAACAGAAGAAGCCCGGAAAGAAGTCCGGTAAAAAGGAGAACTGACCGGCCCGTCCGGTCTCGACCGGGCATCCCACAGCCGGATGCTCAAATGCGGGGGAGGGTTTTTATGAGCGGAATTATAAAATACAGGATACATGAGGTGGCCAAAGACTTTGGCATGCAGTCCAAAGACATAATGACCATCATGGCGCAGAAGGGTGAAACTCCGAAGAACCATATGCAGGTACTTACGGACGCGGAGCTCAACTATCTGTTTGACTATATCACCCAGCACAACCAGATAGAGAGCATAGAGCAGGTGTTTGAGACCGCGAAGCAGGAACAGCCTGCCCCGAAAGAGACCCCCGCCGCCGTTGAGGAGGAGCAGGTTCAGCAGGAGAACATTCAGGAGGCAGCCGCGTCGCCGGAGGGCGCCCCCCCGCCCAAGGCAGAACGTGCAGAACAGCCCGCACAGACCCGGGACGCGAACGCAGCTCATAAAAAGCCGGCCCAGCAGCAGAACCAGCAGAACCAGTCCCAGAAACCCGGTCAGCAGAAGACCCAGGAAAAGCCGAGGGTCAGGGAACGCAGGGTGGTGGATACCCGCAGCACAACGGTAAATACCGGCAGATACGACGACCATGCGGACAGCCTTGTACCGCAGAGCGCCAACAAATACCAGCCCGGCAAGCAGCGGATCAAATCCGGTTCACAGCGGAAGAACCAGAACTACAGCAACAAGCGCCGGCAGGAGGAGCAGGACAAGATACGGCGTCTCCAGCTCGAGGTGATAAAGAAGACCCCGCTGAAAGTCATGATACCCGATGAGATATCCGTGGGCGAGCTGGCTGTCAGGATGAAAAAGACAGGCGCCCAGGTGGTCAAACAGCTGATGAAGATGGGGATAATGGCGTCCCTGTCCGAGATAATAGATTACGATACCGCAGCGCTGGCAGCCATGGAGATGGGCTGTAAGGTGGAAAAAGAGGTCGTCTACAGCATAGAGGAGAAACTGATAGACGACAGTGTGGACGAGGAAAAGGATCTTGTGGCCAGGAGCCCGGTCGTTGTGGTCATGGGGCACGTCGATCATGGAAAGACGTCCCTTCTGGACTATATAAGAAAGACGCACGTGGCCTCCGGCGAGGCCGGCGGAATCACACAGCATATCGGCGCTTACCAGGTCAGTGTCAACGGCTCCAACATCACTTTTTTGGACACCCCCGGACATGAGGCCTTTACCGCCATGCGCGCCAGAGGCGCAATGATCACGGATATAGCCATCCTCGTGGTGGCGGCGGATGACGGCATCATGCCCCAGACCATAGAGGCCATAAACCACGCCAAGGCCGCAAACGTTACGATCATCGTAGCAATAAACAAAATGGACAAACCGGGGGCCAACCCCGAAAGGATAAAACAGCAGCTCACCGAGTACGGCCTGCTCCCCGAGGAATGGGGCGGTGACACGGTCATATGCCCTGTGTCCGCTCTTACGGGCGAGGGCATAGACGGACTTCTGGAGATGGTGACGCTGACCGCCGAGATGGCGGAACTCAAGGCGAACCCCAACAGGGCAGCCCAGGGTACCGTGGTGGAGGCCAGGCTGGACAAGGGCAGGGGCCCTGTCACAACGGTCCTCGTTCAGAACGGCACGCTGAAACAAGGCGATATCATAATAGCGGGCACGGCCGTCGGAAGGGTAAGGGCTATGACGGACGACACCGGCCGCAAGATAGCCTCCGCGGGTCCATCCGTGCCGGTGGAGATAATAGGAATGGACGAGGTCCCCGGTGCCGGAGACAGGTTTTACGCTGTGGCTGATGAGCGTATGGCCAGAGACCTCGTGCAGCAGAGAAAACAGGAAGAGAAAGACGCCAACAGCAAAGGCGTCGCGAAGGTCACCCTGGAAGACCTGTTTGCCCAGATCCAGGAGGGGCAGATCAAGGATCTCAATATAATCGTCAAGGCGGACGTACAGGGCTCCGTCGAGGCCGTCCGCATGAATCTGGAAAAACTCTCGAACCAGGAAGTCCGGGTGAAAGTCATACACAGCGGTGTCGGGGCCATTTCCGAATCCGATATCATGCTGGCGTCCACTTCCAACGCCATAATCGTAGGCTTCAACGTCAGGCCTGACGCCGCGGCAAGGGAATCCGCGGCCAGGAACGAGGTCCAGATAAAGCTCTACCGCGTAATTTATGAGTGCATCGAGGAGATGCAGGCAGCGATAAAAGGCATGCTGGCGCCCAAGTACAAAGAGGTATTCGTCGGTAGCGCCGAGATACGTATGGTCTACAAGGTCTCCGGTGTGGGCTCCGTGGCCGGGTGCTATGTACGTGAAGGCAAGATACTCCGCGGGTCAAAGGTCCGGGTCCTGAGGGACAACGTGGTCGTTTACGAGGGAGACCTCGCGTCTTTGCGCCGCTTCAAGGACGATGTCAAGGAAGTATCCGCCGGATATGAGTGCGGCATGGGGATAGAAAAGTATAACGACATCAAGGAGGGCGACGTGATCGAAGCGTTCGCCATGGAACAGATTGTGGACTGACCGGGTCCGTACCTGCACGGACCCTGAGGGCGTCAAATGGCAAGTAACAGATTAAACAGAATAAATGAAGAGGTACGGCGGGAGCTGTCCGACCTGATACGTCAGCTCAAGGACCCGCGGATCAACTCCATGGTGACGGTCATGTCCGCGGAGGTGACCAGCGACCAGCGCTGGTGCAAAGTGTACGTGAGCGTATTTGATGAGAGCTCCCGCAAAGAAGTGATGAAGGGTCTGCGCTCAGCGGCGGGATACCTGCGCAGGGAGCTCGGTTCCCGGGTGCGGATGCGCAGCACGCCGGAGCTTATATTTGTGGAGGATGAATCCATAAAAAAAGGCGCCAGGATCGCTGCGCTTTTGAACGAGCTGGAGGAGAAGACCGATGGACAGTAAGCCTGTAAGGATCACGCGTTCCCAGGCCGCTCAGCGGCTGAGGGAACTGGACAACGTTCTGATCCTTACTCATCGTAGGCCCGACGGGGATACTGTCGGCAGTGCCGCCGCACTGTGTGCAGCATTGCGCAGCCTGGGCAAACGGGCGTACGTATATGCCCATAACGAGTATATTTCCAGGCTTATCCCGTTTTTGGAGGGAATGCTTCAGCCGGAGGAATTTGTTCCCGGGTCATACGTAGCCGTGGACATTGCTTCCCCCCGGCTTTTCCCATTTGATGAGAAAGAGATCGCCGGGGAGATAGACCTGTCCATAGACCACCACCTCGGCTCCGGAGGGTTCGCCAAAGAACTCTGTGTGGATACTTCCTGCGCCGCTTGTGGAGAACTGCTGTACGATATCCTTCTCGAACTGGGGTGCGTTACAGCCGAGACCGCGCTTCCTCTGTACGTGGCCGTGGCTACGGATACAGGCTGCTTCAGGTACAGCAATACTACGGCGCGGACCCACAGGGTCGCCGCTGCGCTGATGGAACAGGGAATAGACGTCGCTGCCGTGAACTACCGGATGTTCGAGTGCAAGACCAGAGGGAGACTTCAGATAGAGTCCATGCTGGTCGCCGGGGCTTCGTATTACGACGGGGGCACGGTGGCAATAACGGTGCTGTCCGACGAAATGGCCGCGCGTGCCGGGGCCACCGCAGACGATGAGGACGATCTCGCCGGCGTCATGCGTTCCGTGCAGGGAGTGCGTGCCGCGGTAACGATCAGGGAGCAGAAGGACGGGACCAGCAAGATATCCCTGCGCACCCTGGAGGAGCCGGAAGGCATATCCGCGGAACAAGTCTGCGTCATGTTCGGCGGAGGCGGCCACATGCGCGCGGCAGGCTGTACGATAGACAGGGCCCCTTCCGAGGCGGCGCTGATGATCCTGGAGGCCATACGGCAAGTCAGGGACAATGCTTAGCGGATTCTTTGTAATAGATAAAGAGCAGGGTTGGACGTCCCACGACGTGGTCGCGAAAATGCGGGGCATCCTTTCGACAAGGACGGTAGGCCATACCGGGACTCTCGACCCAATGGCCACCGGCGTGCTGCCGGTGATGGTCGGCAGGGCAACCAGGGCAGCCGTGTTCCTTGAAGACGATTCAAAAGAGTACGTCGCCCGGTTCCGGACCGGGATCGTGACGGACACTCAGGATATAACCGGCAGGGTCCTGCGGGAGGGCGAGCCGTGCCTGGATCCGGACGCAGTGAGAAAAGCGGCCGAAAGCTTTACGGGAAAGGGCGTCCAGGTCCCGCCCATGTATTCGGCGGTCAAGATCAACGGGAAAAAACTGTATGAACTGGCGCGCAGAGGCGTTGAGATCGACAGGCCGCCGCGGAACGTGGAATTTTACTCAATTGAAGTACCAAATGGCATAGACGGTGAATATGAGCTGCGTGTGAGGTGCTCAAAAGGGGCGTATATACGCACGCTCTGTCACGATATAGGCGAAAAGCTGGGCTGCGGGGCCGCGATGAGTTCCCTCAGACGTACGGCGGCCGGACGTTTTGATATTGGAATGAGCCGCACGCTGGGAGAACTCGAAGAGCTTAAACGGGAAGGCCTGTTGGGCACGGCTTTGATCCCCACGGACAAGATCTTTTCCGCTTTTCCCGGAACAGAAGTGTCGGCGGCGGAGGAGAAGCGCTGCCGCACAGGCACACCGTACGAGACCGGCCTTCCGGAGGGCCGTTACCGGGTATATTCCGCGCAGGGGGAATTTTTGATGCTCGGACAGGTCACAGGCTCCAGAATGGAGACTGTCCGCAGCTTTTTTGAAGTATAGAATAGATATCGGAGCGCTGCGGCGCTGCGATTAGAGACTGGGGTTGTTCAGGAAATGCATCACGTGATCGCGCTGGGGTTTTTCGACGGTGTGCATATAGGGCATGCCGCTTTGATGAGGCGCACGTCGGAGCTCGCGGAGAGCGCCGGGGCCGTATCCATGGCGCTGACATTTGACAGGCACCCCGACGAGCTCACCAGGGGCGAGCCGGTATTGCTCCTTGATACAAAAGAAGAGCGAAGCGAGATAATAAAAAAGAAGTTTGGCATCGACGAGGTCGAGTTTTTGAAATTTGACGCGGAGTTGATGTGAATGCCCTGGGACCGCTTCCTTGAAGATATCCTTATCGGGCAAATGGAGGCGGTCCATCTTGTGGTGGGACACGATTTTTGCTTCGGATACAAAGGCCTCGGCACCGCGCCTTTGCTGAAAGAACGCTGCGGACAGCTTGGGATCGGGTGCGATATCATCCCCGAAGTGGAAATGGACGGCATTACAGTCAGCTCAACGCATATCAGATCCCTGGTGGCACAAGGGAACGTTGAGCGGGCCGCGCAGTTTCTGGGATACAGGTATTTTATATCCGGGTACACCCGCAGGGGCAGGGGGATCGGGCACAGGGAGCTGTTCGCAACGGCGAACATCCCGCTGCCTGACGGGCTGCTGTCACCTGCGAGGGGAGTTTATGCCACGCGTGTAATGGTCGACGGCAGGCTGTATAATGCCGTTACCAACGTAGGTATCAACCCTACCGTGGGTGAAACCGGCGAAGTCGTCATCGAGTCCCATATATTTGACTTTGACAGCGAGCTTTATGGGAAGTATTTGCGCGTATTCTTTTATAGATTTCTGCGCAGTGAGCGAAAATTTACTGACGTGACGGCTCTGAGGGAGCAGATATCCCGCGATATCGCTGCTTCGCGGGAGTGCCTTGTAGCATTCCCCGCAGAGACGGATCTGTTTTAACAGGAGGAAGAAATGGATAAATTTTATATAACGACGCCGATCTATTATCCATCGGATAAACTTCATATAGGTCACACTTACTGTACAGTTGCCACGGACGTTATTACCCGCTATAAACGACTCCAGGGTTACGACGTCATGTTTCTGACCGGCACCGATGAGCACGGGCAGAAAATAGAGGAGAAAGCGAAGGCGGCGGGCGTCACACCCAAGGAATTCGTCGACCGCATCGTGGAGGGGGAGAACGGTATCCTCGCCCTCTGGAAGACGATGAACATCTCCAATGACCGGTTCATCAGGACCACCGACGACTATCACGTAGAGGCCATCCAGAAGATATTCCGCAAAATGTATGACAACGGGGATATCTACAAGGGAGCTTACAAGGGCCTCTACTGCACGCCGTGCGAGAGTTTCTGGACAGAGAGCCAGCTCGTGGACGGGAAATGCCCGGACTGCGGGCGCGAGGTAAAATACGCGGAGGAGGAGGCGTACTTCTTCCGCCTGTCCAAATACTCCGACAGGGTACAGGCGCTTCTTGAGACAGGCACGTTCCTTGAGCCGGCTTCCCGCGTAAACGAGATGATCAACAATTTTATCAAGCCGGGCCTTGAGGACCTGTGCGTATCCAGAACCAGTTTTACATGGGGCATCCCTGTTGATTTCGATCCCGGCCACGTGGTCTATGTATGGGTTGACGCCCTGTCGAACTATATAACCGCGCTGGGATAATGCAACGATAAGTACCACGATTTCGACCGCTTCTGGCCTGCGGACGTCCACATCGTGGGCAAGGAGATAGTCAGGTTCCATTCCATAATCTGGCCCGCGATGCTCATGTCCCTTGGACTCCCCCTCCCCAAAAAGGTCTACGGCCACGGATGGCTGCTGTTCGGCGGCGGGAAGATGAGCAAATCCAAGGGCAACGTCGTGGATCCGATGGTGCTTGTGGAACGCTACGGAGCGGACGCCCTTCGCTATTTCCTGATGAGGGAATTCCCCTTTGGCTCTGACGGCAATTTTACAAACGAAGCACTGATATCACGGATAAACTCGGATCTCGCCAACGACCTGGGCAACCTGGTCAGCAGGACGGTGGCGATGGTGCTCAAGTATTTCGGAGGCACGCTGCCCGGGGAACGCCTGGCCGCTGAAGCGGACGGGGAACTGATCTCCATGGTGTCGTCCCTGCGCGACAGGTATCAGAAGGACATGGACAGCTTTTCCACCCAGGGGGCGCTGGTCGACGTTTTCAACGTCATCTCGCGCGCCAACAAGTATATAGATGAGACAACGCCCTGGATACTGGGGAGGGATGACTCCAACCGTGCCCGGCTGGCCTCTGTAATGTACAACCTGCTTGAGACGATAAGGATAACCTCGATCCTGCTGGAGCCGTTCATACCCGAGAGCTGTGAAAAGATATTTAAACAGATAGGGGCGCAGAGCAGCCAGATTACCTGGGACGCGGCGGGCGTGTTCGGGGCGCTGCCCGCGGACGTGACGGTCCGGAAAGGGGAGAACCTTTTCCCGAGGATCGACGTCGGCAAGGAACTCGAAGCCCTGGAGAAACTGAACGCTCCGGCTGCGAAGCCCGCGGAGGAGGCGCAGCCGCAGACCGTAACGATAGACGAGTTTTCCAGGGTAAAGATCAGGGCCTGCAAGGTGCTGTCCTGTGAAAACGTACCAAAATCCGAAAAACTGCTGCGGTTTGAACTGGACGACGGCTCCCCGGAAAGAAGGCAGATACTGTCCGGGATAGCAAAGTACTACAAACCGGAGGACCTTGTGGGGAAGACCGTGCTGGCCTGCGTCAATCTGCCGCCCAGGAAAATGATGGGGTATGAGAGCAACGGCATGATCCTTTCCGTCGAGAAGGACGGCGCCCTCAGCCTAATTATCCTCCCGGACGGGACTCCTGCAGGCGGAGAGGTCTGCTGAGGATGGCGGCGCTGTTCGATACCCACGCCCATTATGACGACAGCCGTTTTGACGGCGACAGGGACGCCGTGCTGAAGCGTCTCCCATCCGAGGGGATAGGCCTCATAGTAAACCCCGGCTGTGATGAGGTTTCTTCCCGGACAGCAGTGAGCATGGCGGAGAAATATCCGTATATATACGCAGCGGTGGGGATCCATCCGGAGCACGCCGACGGCGCGGACCCGGAAGCCCTCGGACGTATCCGCACCCTTGCGGAGAACCCGAGAGTGAAGGCCAGTGGGGAGATCGGCCTGGATTACTACTACGACGACGGGCCGGACAGGCAGGTACAGAAGGCGGCGTTTTGCAGCCAACTGGAAATAGCCCGTGATCTGGGGCTTCCCGTCATAGTCCATGACAGGCAGGCCCACGGGGACTGTATGGAGCTCGTACGCCGGTTTGCGGGACTAAGGGGCGTATGCCATTGCTACAGCGGCTCCCTGGAGGACGCGAGAACATACGTAAAACTGGGATGGTACCTCAGCTTTACCGGAGTGATCACATATAAGAACGCGGCGAAAGCCCCCGATATTATCAGGTGGATGCCAATGGACAGGATAATGATAGAGACGGATTCGCCTTATCTTGCCCCCGTGCCCCACAGAGGTAAGAGGAACGACTCCTCCCTGGTGCGTTTCGTGGCGGAGAAGATAGCCGAGATACGGGGCATGGACGCCGAAGAAGTGGCGCGCATCACCATGGAAAACGGGAAACGTTTTTTTGAAATTGACTGACGGAGATTTTTACACTCCGACCGGATCGGAATTCTGACCAATAATTGGAGGGATACTTATGGACAACAGCGCAAAAACAATGGACAAGATCGTGGCCCTGTGCAAAAACCGTGGTTTTATTTATTCCGGAAGCGAGATATACGGCGGTCTCGCCAACACATGGGATTACGGCCCTCTGGGAGTGGAGCTCAAGAACAACATAAAGAAGGCCTGGTGGAAGAAATTCGTCCAGGAAAACGAGAATAACGTAGGCCTCGACGCGGCCATCCTTATGAACCCCCAGGTCTGGGTGGCGTCCGGACACGTGGACACATTCAACGACCCTCTTATAGACTGCAAGGACTGCAAGACCCGTCACAGAGCTGATAAGCTGATAGAGGCATGGAACAAAGAGAACGGCATCGAGGATGTTGTGGTCGAGGCGATGGACAACGCGGCCATGGTGAAATATATCCAGGAAAAAAACGTGCCCTGCCCCGAGTGCGGAAACAGTAATTTTACCGATATCCGTAAGTTTAATCTTATGTTCAAGACTTTCCAGGGCGTCACTGAGGATTCCGCGTCCACGGTATACCTCAGGCCGGAGACGGCCCAGGGCATCTTTGTAAATTTCAAAAACATTCAGCGCACCACCAGAAGGAAGATCCCCTTCGGAGTGTGCCAGGTGGGAAAATCTTTCAGAAATGAGATAACCCCGGGCAACTTCACTTTCCGCACCAGGGAATTCGAACAGATGGAACTGGAATTCTTCTGCAAGCCCGGTACGGACCTGGAGTGGTTTTCATACTGGAGGAGCTTCTGCCGCCAGTGGCTGCTGAGCCTCGGGATGACGGAAGGCAATCTCAGGCTGCGCGATCACGAGAAAGAAGAACTCAGCCACTACTCGAACGCTACCACGGACTTTGAATATCTTTTCCCGTTTGGATGGGGGGAACTGTGGGGCATAGCGGACAGGACGGATTACGACCTGAACGCTCACCAGAAACAGTCCGGAGAGAATATGGACTATTTTGATCCCGAGACCTCTGAAAAGTACGTCCCCTATGTCATTGAGCCGTCACTTGGTGCGGACAGGGTGGCCCTGGCGTTCATGATAGACGCCTACGACGAGGAAGTCGTCGACGAACAGAAGAACGACGTCAGGACCGTCCTTCATCTGCACCCCGCGCTGGCGCCCTACAAGTGCGCTGTGCTGCCCCTGTCGAAGAAGCTGGCGGAAGGCGCTAAAAAGGTCCGCGGCATGCTGGCCTCCCGCTTCATGACGGAGTACGATGAGACCGGTTCCATAGGAAAGCGCTACCGCAGGCAGGACGAGATAGGTACGCCGTACTGTGTGACGTACGATTTTGACAGCGAACAGGACGGGGCGGTCACAGTGCGTGACCGTGATACCATGGGGCAGGTCCGCATGCCTGTCGACCAGGTGGCGGCCTGGATAGAGGAAAGGGTGAGATTCTGAACTCTATGGAGACAAAAGCGATAGTCCTCGCAGCGGGCAAGGGTACCAGGCTTCATTCCAGCCAGGCTAAGCTCCCCAAGGTCATGCGCCTTGCCAACGGCAGGCCGCTGCTAAGCTATGTCCTGGACGCCCTGTCATTCTTGCCTAGGGAAAATATATGCGTTGTTGTAGGATATATGGCGCAGACGGTTATGGAGGCGTTCGAAGGTTATACTTTCGCGCTCCAGAGCCAGCAGCTGGGCACAGGCCACGCAGTAATGGCCGCGAGCTCGTTCCTGGAGGGGTTTGACGGCAGCGTACTCGTCTGTTATGGGGATATGCCGCTGCTGAGAGAGCAGACGTACAAGGCCCTTCTGGAAGACCATGAGAAGAACGGCAGGAAGTGTACCCTCCTTACAGGCACCAGTTCCGAGCCGCTGCCCTACGGCCGCGTCCTCCGGGACGGGGAAGGCAATTTCGTGCGCATCATAGAGGACAGGGACTGCACCCCCGAAGAAAAGCTCATCAGGGAGCTGAACGCCGGGATATACGCTTTTGACAGCAGGGCCCTTAAAGAAGCGCTGGGGCATCTGGGCAGCGCCAACGCCCAGGGCGAGTATTACCTGACCGACGTGCCGGAGATCATAAGGAGCATGGGGGGGACTTCCGGTCTCTACTGTATTGAACTGAACGAGCAGATACTTGGGGTCAACACCCTTGAAGATCTTGAAAAAGTGGAAGGATTTCTCCGCGCCGTGCACTGATGCCGGCGCCATGGGAGCGGAAAGACGGCACTTCAATCGTAGAATATCCCGCCGGGTCTGATCGACCGGCGGGATATCTGCGTCATGCCGCCGGTCCTTTGGCAGCCCGGCAGGCGTGTGCGCGCGGAGGGAGCCTGAGTGAGGGACAGAAATGGTCGGGAAATATAAAGTCATAACCCTGTGCGGCAGCACCCGTTTCAGGGAAGAATTCATTCAGGCGCAGAAGCACCTGACGCTGGACGGCTGCATCGTGATAAGCGTGGGTCTTTTTGGGCATTCCGGGGACGACGAGGCCTGGGCGGACGGTGTCAAGGAAATGCTGGATGATATGCATAAACGGAAAATCGATATGTCTGACGAAATATTTGTGATTAATGTCGGCGGTTACATCGGCTCCAGCACTCGTTCGGAGATCGAGTACGCGGAGAATGCCGGGAAAAAGGTGCGCTATATGTTCCCGGCGAATGAATGACGGGGCGGAGCGATGCGCGTATTCGACCCGGAACCGGACAACGGCATCAAGGGCGGCCACCTCAGGAAAGAGGATATCGAAGGATTGACCGGACAGCTGGCGGACACGCGGATCGTCTCTCCCGGAACTGACGCCGTGCGGTTATATGGCCGGCAGGGAGACCCGAAAATACGCGAACGCTTTTAAAGCCCCGATAGTATATGTCAACAACACGGGCGGCCTGGCATACATGCCGGGGAAACCGGGCGCAATGATTAAAAGCGAGGTTTCAGGACGAACGGCATTGGCAGGATATATGCCCGGGTGCAGTCGGCCGGGATGCCCATTCACGGCCCCGGCGGATACCGTAACCATACCGAGGCCGGACGCGGCACGAAAAAGGCTCCCGCAGTCCGGCAGGGACCGCGGGAGCCTTTAATCCTTCTATAAGATATTCAGCCGCGGAAGAGTTCGGGTCAAAGGTCTCCCGGGGCCGGCAGGTTTTCAAGATAGTTGTTTATCAGATACATCTGATAGTCCTCAAGGCTGAAGACCCGGTCGGAAGAAAAATCTCCGAATCGGTCCACCAGCCCGGACCACGTACATTTCCCCACAGCGCGAAGGGCTGCGGTATCTCCGGTGACGATACGGCGGACCAGTTCGCCGGGAGGGTCCGTCTTTAGATTGCCTATGATCCACGGCGCACTCATATTTGTATAATTGTAATATACGTCGTATTCGTTTGAAATATTCAGGGTGATCTCGTTCCCCACGGGGAAAGCCGGGGCAGATAAGTCATCCTTAAGCATCCCACAGCACTCCTTTTCCGTAAGGAGCCCGGACCAGTTGAGGTAGACGGGTATCACTTCCGCCGGTACATGCTGTCGCTGTATCCTGATGGGATAGAGCCTGCGGTTCTCACCGTCGCAGGTCCCTTCATGGACGAATAGTTCAAGATCCGGACAGCTGTCACGGCGTATCCTGCCGCAAAGCCGGAGCAGTTCCACGATCTCATCCCGGTTTTCTTCGTTTATGAAGCATTGCCAGCGCGGGATGACGCCGCCTTGAATAAGGCGGTCGGTAGCCCCGAGGACCTCTTCAAATGCTCCGCTCCTGCCGACGTACCTGTCCTGGGTGTCCTTCAGGCCGAAGAGCGTCAGCTGCACTTTTTTTACACCGACAGATCGCAGGAACGGGATGTACGCGTCGTCACGGACGATCCGCCAGAAGCTGGCCAGTTCAAATCGTTTGGGCTTTACCCCTTTTGACAAGGCAAGGTCCTTTTCCCATCTGCGTACGTAATCGTCACAGAAGTCGGGTTCTCTCAGCCAGCTATAGAAGGCTATCCTCCGGAAAAAAGGGGAGAAGCAGTCCATTATGAAACGGTCGGAGCAGTCTCCCATTCTCTTGTTCGGCATATGTCCGAGCCAGCAGTGCAGACATCGGTTCGGACAGCCGTTCATATCGACCGCCAGGTTCAGTTGTATATTCGTTTCCATTGGTTCCGAGGCGTCCCTCCTTTGCGGCCGGAAAGTCATGTTCCGTCACCCCGCCGAGCGGGTACATGGAAAGGGCGTCCGGAAAGAAGATCTTGCCGGGCGCCCGGTACTGTCAGAATTCTATCTTTTCTTCCGCAGGAAGCTCCAGAAGTTCCGGGTTGGTGAGGAGGTGTTTCAGGAGTTTTACGGACCTTGAATAATAATAGCCGTCTGCCAGACGCTCGTCTATGGTCAGGCTCAGCTCCAGTGTCGGACGAAACTCGACGGATCCGTCCGGGGAAAAGACGGGTTCGTTTTTTGTCTGACCCATGACGCAAAACAGGGAGTTTGTCCCCCAGTTGCACAAATGGTGGTACCCGCATTTAAGCCCTATGGAGCCGAGGTTGGAAATGACCACGGAAGCATAATAAGGGTCTGTTTTGATAAGTGAGAGGGGGACCCATCCGTGATTGTCCAGCTTGTGCAGCGTCCACATAAGGGCGCCGAATATCGGGCGTGGCAGCTTTCGAAGGGCGTCCATGCTGGCGGTGGAATTATCGGGTTTATCACTCCGGCAGAAAAGGATCTGCTCCATTATGTCGTCATGCAGACTCGTCACGGTGGAATCTTTGCCGCAGCGGACAAAGGCGAGAGCCTCTTCGCCGTCGTCGGAGAAGGATTTTTTGACGACGAAAGCGGCGGTGACCTCGTTGCGCAGATATATCCTTTTGTTTTTGATAAACCTGTTCAGCTTTGGCCTTACAAAAACCGTTTTCATCAGGGCGGAGAGCACGACATGAAATACGGTGTAAGGATACTGCGGACCGTCTGAGTTTTTGGACTCCAGAAAAGCATTGATGGGAGTGAGGTCGACGCTCTCGCTTATGAAAGCCTCGTTGTCGGCTCTGTTGGGGTAAAGATACGGGGAGTAATAATGGATGGAGTCGATCTCCCGCAGCAGCGTGCCGTCTTTCCTGTCTCCTAAGCGCCGTTTTTTGCTTGTGATGGTATCAGCTCCTTTCCGCCGGACCGGAACGACGTCCCGTCCGGGAACAAATCACCGGTGTTCATAGTCCGTTACAACCAATTATAGGTTTTGTCCGCGTATTGTCAATGAAAGAATGGCGCGCAGCCGGGGCGCCCCCACCCCGGAACAATACGTAAAGCCCGGAAGCCGCCGATGTTGACAGTAACGGGGCAATGGGATATTATATAATTTACATCAGGAATACCCAGACGGATCATTAAAAATGATCCTCTTTCAGAACGATTGCCGGAAAGCATATGTTTTAACGGAAAGGGACGGGATATAAATATGGATATTTTTCAGAAGTGCTTCGATTTCAAAGCCGTTGACGAGTTGAAGGAAAAGGGCATCTACCCGTACTTCCACGCACTGGAATCACGTCAGGATACCGAGGTGATAATGGAAGGCAAGCGCCGCATAATGCTTGGCTCAAACAATTACCTTGGCCTCACCGTTAACGAGGATATCATCAACGCCGGCGTAGAAGCCATCAAAAAATACGGCAGCGGCTGTTCAGGTTCGCGTTTCCTTAACGGTACGCTCAGGCTCCATCTGGAATTGGAGGACGAGCTGGCAAAATTCCTTAACAAGGAGGCCGTGACCACGTTCTCCACCGGCTTCCAGTCCAACCTCGGCATAATCAGCGCCGTAGTGGGCAGGGGAGATTACGTCGTCTGCGACAGAGAAAACCACGCGAGCATCTACGACGGCTGCAAGCTCAGCTACGGCAAGATGGTCCGTTACCGGCACAGCGACATGGAAGACCTGGAACGCGTGCTGGCCGGTATACCTGAAAAAGCGGGAAGGCTCATAGTGACCGACGGCATTTTCAGTATGGGCGGCGATATCTGCAAACTCCCCCAGATCGTTGAGTTGGCGGAAAAGTATGGGGCCAGGGTGATGGTGGACGACGCTCACTCCCTGGGCGTGATCGGCAACGGGGGAAGAGGCACAGCGGACCATTTCGGCCTCAACGATAAAGTCGACATTATTATGGGCACGTTCAGCAAGTCCCTGGCCAGCCTCGGGGGATTCATGGCCGCAAAAAGAGAAGTGGTGGAGTATGTGCGCCACAGCTCCCGCCCATTCATTTTCTCGGCGTCCATTACTCCGGCAAGCTGCGCCTGTGCGCTGGCTGCCCTTAAGCATCTTGAGGCGCACCCCGAGCTTGTGACGCGCCTTGAAGAACTCTCAAAATACGTTCGCGAAGGCCTGTCCAAAAGGGGAGTGCCTGTGAGGGTGCCGGAGATACCGGCGAACACACCCATAGTGCCCATATTCACATACGACATGGAGCGCACATTCCGGGTCACCAAGAGGCTGTATGACGAGGGCGTTTACGTCAATACCGCCATTCCCCCGGCAGTTGCCCCCAATGAATGCCTCCTCAGGACCAGTTATATGGCGTCCCACAACGAGGCGCTCCTGGACGAGGCGATGGATATTATCGCCAGAGTTCTCGGCGAGATGCAATGAGCCCCGTTGCCGTAGTAACGGGGGGGAGCAGCGGCATAGGTTACAGCATCGCCTCCGCGCTCGCGGAGAACGGTTATAAGGTCTATGAACTAAGCAGGAGCGGAAAAGACCGCCGGGGAGTATGCCATATCGGCGCCGATATCGGCAGCGACAGCGAAGTCGCGGCCGCTGTCGACAGGGTGGCAGCCCTCGAAGGCAGGGTGGACCTTCTGGTAAACAACGCGGGATACGGGATATCCGGCGCGGCGGAGCTCACAAAGACCCAGGACGTTGCGGATCTGTTCAATGTGGACTTCTGCGGAGTGCTGAGATGCGTCAGGTGCTGTGTGCCTTATATGAGGGAGGCAGGCGGCGGAAGGATAATCAATATCAGTTCCGTTGCCGCCGTGATGCCAATCCCTTTCCAGAGTTTTTATTCCTGTGTCAAGAGTTCTGTCAACACATTGACCTGCGCCCTCGCCAATGAGCTGCGTCCGTTCAACATATCCGTCTGCGCGCTTATGCCGGGGGACGTCCGTACGGGCTTTACCGCAAGCCGTGTCAAGTCCGGGGGAGAGATATACGGCGGCGCCATAGAGAGAGCTGTATCGGCCATGGAGAAGGACGAAGAGAACGGCATGCCCCCGGAGTACATCGCCGGATGTGTTGTGAGGCTGGCAAAAAAGAAAAAAGTCGGGCCGTTGTATACGGCGGGGACCAGTTACCGGTTGTTCGTGTTCCTTAAAAGGCTGCTTCCGGTGGCACTCGTGAACCGTGTGTTGGGTAAAATGTATGGCTGAAAGGACAGCTGAGTCTGTAGGTAAGTATATGAAGACCTATAGGTGTTTTTCGGAAAAAAGAAAAGGATTTGATCAGGCCGCCCGGGACCTGCTCCAGGAACTGAGGGATTCCCTCGCCCTGGATAAGCTTGAATGGTTACGACTGTTCTATAGGTACGACGTGGAGGGAATAGACCGCCCCACCTGGGAGAAAGCCGCGGTGACGGTGTTCTCGGAGCCGGCATGCGATGATTTTTATGAGGAGGAGCTCCCGGAACTTCCGCAGTGCAGGCTGCTGGCAGTTGAGGCGCTTCCCGGACAGTTTGACCAGCGGGCCGACTCTTGTGAACAGTGTATCCAGCTGCTCACCTGTGGGGAACGGCCCAAGGTGGCGTGCGCGACGGTATATGCCCTGGGCGGGGAGCTCACGGACGCGGATATGGAAGCGGTGGCGGGGTATATAATCAACCCCGTGGAGGCGAGGAAAGCTTCCTTTGAAAAGCCGGAGACCCTGCAGAGCGATTATCCCATACCCGAAGACGTAGCTGTTGTTGAGGGCTTCGTGAAGGGCGGCGAAGGCTTCGACAGCGAACTTATACGCGCGTACGGCTTGGCAATGGACGAGGGGGATATTCTGTGCCTGCGCGAGTATTTCCGAAGCGAGGGCAGGGACCCGACGGTCACCGAGCTCAAGGTGGTGGACACGTATTGGTCGGACCATTGCAGACACACCACTTTCTCCACACTCCTTGAAGTGGAAGATATCGAGGACCCGGATATAAAAGCCGCGTTCAGGCAGTATCTGGCAGCCAGGGAGGAGATCTACGGTAAGCGCGCGAAGGACAGGCCCGTCACACTGATGGACATAGCCACTTGCGCCATGAAACTGCTGAAAAAACGCGGGCAGCTTCCCGGGCTGGACGAGTCCGAAGAGATAAACGCCTGCTCGGTAAAGATCAAAGTCAAAGAGGACGGCAGGAGCAGGGACTGGCTGTTGATGTTCAAAAACGAGACCCACAACCACCCGACGGAGATAGAACCCTTCGGAGGGGCCGCCACCTGCATAGGCGGGGCCATAAGGGACCCGCTTTCCGGCAGGGCGTATGTATACCAGGCGATGCGCGTTACGGGGGCGGCCGATCCGAGGACGCCCATCGCGCAGACAATACCGGGGAAGATCCCCCAGAGGAAACTCACCGTCAAGGCGGCCCAGGGCTACTCATCATACGGCAATCAGATCGGCCTGGCCACCGGGCTCGTCCACGAGTTTTACCATCCGAAATACGCTGCGAAGCGCATGGAGATAGGCGCGGTCGTAGGGGCTGCTCCGGCAGAAAACGTTGTAAGGCTCGCTCCCGCCCCCGGCGACGTCATCATCCTTCTGGGCGGAAGGACCGGGCGCGACGGCATAGGCGGCGCCACCGGGTCTTCCAAGGTCCACGACAAAGGCTCCCTTGAGCAGTGCGCCGCGGAGGTCCAGAAGGGTAACGCACCGGAGGAGCGCAAGCTGCAGCGGCTGTTCAGGGACCCCGAGGCCGCTTCAATGATAAAACGCTGCAACGATTTCGGAGCGGGGGGCGTTTCGGTCGCCATCGGTGAATTGGCGCCCGGAGTACGAGTGGATCTGGACAAAGTCCTCAAAAAGTATGACGGGCTGGACGGTACAGAACTGGCAATCTCCGAGTCACAGGAGAGAATGGCTGTGACCGTGTCCGCCGACAACGCGCAGCGGTTTATAGACCTCGCCCACGGGGAGAATCTGGAGGCCACGGCGGTCGCGGTAGTGACGGAGGAGCCAAGGATGGTGCTCACGTGGAGGGGCAGGACCATAGTGGATCTGGCTCGATCCTTCCTGGACACCAACGGAGCGAAAAAACACGCCAGCGTCCGTTCTGTGAAAACCGAGGACCCGTGTGCGGGTTCCGTCGGGAAAGACCTTGAGACAGTTATAAAAGACCTTTCCTCCTGTTCTCAGGAAGGGTTGGTACAGCGTTTCGACAGTACAGTAGGCGCGGGAAGCGTCCTCGTGCCTTACGGCGGCAAATACCAGAAGACACCGGAACAGGTCATGGCGGCGCTGATCCCCTCTTCCGGAGAGACGGAAGACTGTTCGGTCATGTCTTTCGGATTCGATCCCTGGCTTTCCGACGCAGATCCTTTCAGGGCGGCTCAGGCCGCGGTGACTGACAGCGTGGCAAAGCTCAAGGCGGCAGGGTGCCCGAAAGACGAAATATATCTCAGCCTTCAGGAGTACTTCCCCAAACTGGGGACGGACGCAGGCAGATGGGCAATGCCGTTCAACGCCCTCCTCGGAGCTTTTACAGCCCAGGTGGCGCTGGGCGTGGCGGCGATAGGCGGAAAGGACTCCATGTCGGGATCGTTCCTCGATATGGACGTACCTGCCACCCTCGTTTCGTTCGCCATAGCACATACCGGGGCGGACAGGGTGGTTTCTTCCGATTTCAAAGGCGGAGGACATCCGGTATACCTGTTCGACGCGGGAAAAGTCGGGGATTTTGCAGCTGCCAGGTCAGCCTGGGACAGCCTGGACAAACAGCACGAAGAGAAGAATGTCCTTGCCGCCAGGGCTCTTGACAGCGGCGGCATAGCGAAATCGGTATTCCTTATGGCGGCGGGAAACCGTGTGGGATTTGAAGGAACGGCGCAGTGCGCGTGGTATGACAGCGCGTACGGCAGCGTTATAGCCGAGTGCCGGCGGGAGATCCCCGGAATGACCCCTGTCGGATATACTGCCGACACGGGAAAGCTGATCCTTGAAAAAGAATACGATCTTCTTGAACTGCAGAGCCAGTGGGAGAACGTTCTGGAAAACGTGTTCCCCATGCGCGCCGGGACAAAGGAAACTGCAGAAACCATAAATTCCTATAAAAAAGCACCTGTAGTCGCGGCCGGACGCAGGGCCCGGCCAAGGGCTGTGATCCCTGTGTTTCCCGGGACAAACTGTGAATACGATACGGCGAAGGCCGTCACAAGAGCGGGCGGGGAGGCGGAGATCATTGTCCTGAACACTCTCAGCCCGGGTTCCCTTGAAGAGTCGGCGGAATATCTGGCCAAGATGATCCGGCAGGCCCAGATGTTGATAATACCGGGAGGTTTTTCCGGCGGCGACGAACCGGAGGGATCGGGAAAGTTTATCGCGTCATTCATGAGGAACGAGAGACTTGCGGACGCGGTCAACATCCTGCTGAAACAGCATGACGGCCTCGTGCTGGGTATATGCAACGGCTTCCAGGCGCTAATAAAGCTGGGGCTGGTGCCGTGGGGTGAAATTCGTCCTATGGAAACGAATTCACCTACTCTGACTTTCAACCTCATCGGCAGACATCAGTCGAGATACGTCGAAACAAGGGTATGCACCACGGCTTCCCCGTGGCTCTCAAAGTGTACCGTGGGAGAGATACATTCCATACCGGTATCCCATGGCGAGGGGCGTTTTACAGCCCCCCGGAGCGTTCTGGAAACGCTGATCCGGAACGGACAGATCGCAACCCAGTACGTCATGTCCGGGGAGCCGACCATGGATATACAGGCCAATCCCAACGGGTCCCTCGCGGCTGTGGAGGGTATCATAAGCCCCGATGGCAGGGTGCTGGGAAAAATGGGCCACACCGAACGCTGCGGGAAGTACATAGCTAAAAATATACCGGGCAATAAACTGCAGCCCATTTTTGAGGGCGGCACGGCATATTATATGTAACGGCAACATGTAAAAAAGGAGGATACAGCAATGAACGATATGACATATAATGTTCACAGCGTTGCAGAAAACGTATGGGGCATACAGGAAGGCAGGATGGTCACCGCTTATCTGGTGGTGGGCAGCAAATGCGCTCTGCTTATCGATGCGGGAGGAGCGCTGCCGGCAATGAGGGAGCAGGCTGAGAGCATCACCGACCTGCCGATCATACTTACCCTTACCCACGGGCACGACGACCATATCCTTTGCATATCCCAGTTTGAGAAAGCTCATATCGATTCGGCTGACATGTATCTTGTCGAGTCCAGTTCCGTCAATAAAGGCAACTGCCAGCTGGTGCCGGTTGAGGAAGGGCATATTTTTGACCTGGGGGACAGGCAGATCGAGACGATTGCCCTCAGAGGCCACACCAGAGGGGGACTCGCGTATCTCGACAGGAAGAACCGCCTCCTTTTCAGCGGGGATACCATCAACCTCGGACCGATATTTATGTTCATGGAAGAGTCCAGTCTGGACACACTGATCTCGGAGCTTGAGAAGTTCGACGCAATGGACAGCTTTGACCAGGTGTTCCCCGCACATAATGTGCACCCCATCGGGCGCGAGCGGATAAAAGACATTATATCCTGCGCGAAAGCCGTGAAGGACGGCTCCCTCGAAGGGATCAAGCCGCCCGCGGGCATGCCGCCGATGCCCGAGCAGGTAAAGCTGTATATGAAAGACGGCTGCGGACTACTCTATTGAATTTAAGTCGGCCGACGGCAGCATCTCGGCTGTAGGACCCGGCCGACAGATCAAAACATCCCGCCGCGGCTGTGCCAGTGCCGGCCGCGGCGCGGGCAGGACCTCCGCGTGCCGTTGGACGGAGAGGATCCTTTTTTCCGTCAGCAGCGGCAGAATGGAGATATTTATGGGAAAAGCTGTATTGCTTGTGCTGCTCTCCCTCCTGTTCGGAGCAGGCGGCGGTGCGCTTAGATATTTTTCGGATCTGAGCGCTCAGGACGCATCCCTGGTCCCGGTGGACGCGAACGTGCTGTCTGTGTCATTGATAGTACTCAGCGCTTTTTTCGCCGTGCTTATGGCGATCCTTATACTGTGGTTCGGCCCGGGAGGGGTCAAACCGCCGAAACATTTAACGGTAAAAAGCGGAGTGTTCGAATGCTTCACAGGCGTTCTGTCCGGCGTCGCGCTGGGAGCGTCGGCCTATTTTAAATACACCGCGGCAGCGCGGGAAGCGGTGCTTTCAAGACTGGATATTATAACGTGCGCGGCCCTGGCGGTCGGCGCCGCCGCAGTCGTAGCGGCCGGCATCCTGCTCGCGGTCAAGGGCAGAGGGGACTCCTATCTGAGGTTGATACCCGTTGCGGCGATATGCTGTTTCCTGATCGCGGTGTTTAAACAGTGGTGCACGGACCCGGTGATCAGCCACTACGTGTACAGGCTTCTGGCAGTGGCGTTTGTCCTGCTTTCCTCTTATTATCATGCCGGAGAGGCATTCGGTTTCATGAAGCCTGTAATGACGCTCTTCTTCTCCTCCCTGGGGATATATATGAGCTTTATTGCACTGGCCGACGACGTGGGCCTTGGATACAGGGCATTTTTCCTGTTTGGCATACTATATCCCATCATGGTGATCATATATCAGATCAGATATCTTTGTGCCGCGCGCAGGGCGATAGACGACGAGCTTATGGGGCGCTGAGCCCCCGGCAAACAAAGATATTTGAAGTATGATGTTATCAACTTGTAACTGTATTTCCTGAAGGAAGCGGGTTATAATACCCGTGAAAAATTTATTGTTAAGGCGGAGATTGTCATAGCTAAAGGAAAATTTGAAGCCGGCCGGACCAGAAGCGCCGGAGGTTCGTACACAGCCGGGAGATCGTACAGCAAAAGCAGAAGCAGCGGCCTGAAGACAGGGCAGAAAGCTGCTATCATAGCGGCGGTCATTATCGTACTTGCAGCCGTTGGCATTATAGGATGGGCGCATTTCTTCCCGAAATCAAGCAAAGCACCGACCCCGCAGGAGTCTGCCACACCTGCGGAATCGCCCGTGACTTTCGACAAGATCTACAACGGCGTCTCAGTGGCGGGAGTAAACGTGGGAGGAATGGATACCGGGGAGGCCGCCCAGGCCATCCGCGAGGCCATTGACGAGAGGGCTCTCTATATTCTCCGTGTCAAGATCGCCGGAGAATATGTGGAGATCAACGGCGAGGACATGATGAACAGCGCCGACGTCGACACCGCCGCGGTAGCCGCGTTCAACGTGGCGAGGGACGGTTCGCCGCAGGGCACGGACACGCTCTCCGAGCCTGTGGAACTGCCGCTCCCTCTTTACGAAAAATCTCCAATATGGCAGAAGCTTACGGAAAAAGCACAGGAGCTAAATGCCGAAAAGATCGATTTTTCCTACAAGATAGAGGGTGACCAGCTCGGGATCACTGTCGGCGCCAACGGTGAATGCGTTGACGTGGACGCCCTGTGCGCTCAGGTGGCCGACAGCTTCATGAAGCGCGGGGGAGACGTAGAAGCGGAGCTGATCAGTTTTGAAGCGAAGCCGCTGGACCTGGACGCCGTCTATAAAAAGATACACGTGGATCCCGTTGACGCCTATTACGATCTTGAGACCCTGAAAGTCGTGGAAGGCAAGCCCGGATACGATTTTGACCTGGAAGCGGTCAAGAAAAAACTTAAGGACGGGACCCCGGGGAAAACCTATTGGTTCCCTCTGCAGGTGACCGAACCGGGGGTCTCTTACGATGACGTCAGCGCCTCTTTCTACAAGGACGTCCTCTACGAATACACGACGTATCTGACGGACATCCCGAACAGGACGAACAACGTGGTTTTGGCCGCGGCTGCAATAAACGGGACCGTGCTCAACCCCGGCGATGAATTTGATTTCGACGCCATAGTGGGCGAGCGTACAGAAGCAAAGGGATACAGGGCCGCCGATGTGTACGTCAACAGCGATACGGTAAAAGAGGTGGGCGGAGGCATCTGCCAGGTGGCATCCACAATATACGTGTGCACTCTATACTGTGACCTGAAGATCACCGAGAGGTGGGAGCATACGTTCTTTGTGACGTACGTCCCGGCGGGCCTCGACGCGACGATCTACTGGGGCAGCTGCAACTACAGGTTCGTAAACGATAAGAACTACCCCATCCTCATAGAGACTGAGACGGAAGGCCTCTCGCTCACAGTACGGTTCAAGGGTACCAAGGAAAACGACAATTACGTCCAGATGGTGTCCGAGACCGTGTCCACTGATCCGTTCCAGGAGATCACGGAAGTGGACAATTCCAAGTCTCCCGGATATGAGAGCGTCAAGACGACCGGTTATACCGGCAGGTATGTCGTAACAACGCGCAACGTATATTCCGGAGACGGGACCCTAATCAGCAGCACCCATGAGGCGGACAGCAACTACAGGCGCAGGGACAGGGTGGTCGTCGTGGGACCCAGCTCTCAGCCTTCTGAGCCCTCACAGTCTGAGGAGCCGACCCCGTCACCGTCCGCGGAACCCGTTCCGCCGCTGGAAACCGACGTGCCTTCGCCCGAACCCGTTGAGCCGACCCCCGAACCTACGCCCATAGAGCCGGTTTTTGAGGAACCGCCGTTCGACGAGGACGACGTATATGAGGAACCCGGCCAGCAGGACGACGAGCCTGTCCCCGATGAGGGCGGCGGTGACGAAGGCGGCGGTGACGAGGGCGGAGAGGAATAAAAACAACTTCGCATTTTCAAGGGCCGTGAAAACGGCCGGGTCGCAATAAGCAACGGAGCCTGCGGACATATAAGGAAGCAACAAGGAGGACATTACAGTGGACAGACCTGCATTTGACCCCGCTGAACTCAAGATCGCGGACAGGTACAGGAGCGCGTTCGGAGGGAACGTTCCTCTGTTCAGCTACCCTGTTTCCATACGCGAAAACTGCGATCTTCTGGCAAAGAAGCGCCCCATGTGGGAATCGTTGGGCTTCTCGTATGACTATATACTGTTTGCACCGAGGGTAAACCCCGACAACGTGGCCCGCGCGTTTATCTATGACGGGACTTTCGTTCCCGGCGTGACAAACAAGACCGGCGGGTTGGATATGTTCGGAATAGAGTGGGAGTATGTCCCCACCGCTGGCGGCTCCATGGTGAAGCCCGGGGATCCCTTTATTGAGGACGCCTGCGAGATCCAGGAAAAAGTGGTATGGCCGGATCTCGATTCATGGGATTGGGAGACTTCAGCCAAAGCCAACGAGACCTATCTGAACAGCGGCAGGTACAACATGTGCTGGCTGCTCAACGGATGGTATGAGAGGCTCATCTCCTTCATGGATTTTGAGGGGGCGGCCATCGCGCTGTTCGATGAAGACCAGAAGGACTACGTAAAAGAGTTCTTTGAACAGCTTTCGGAATTCTATGTGCGCCTTCTGGACAGATATCTTACGTATTATCCCCAGATCGACGGGTTTTACATACACGATGACTGGGGCTCTCAGAGGGACACGTTCTTCTCCCCGGATATCGCGGAGGAGATGATCGTGCCGTATATGAAGACAGTCACCGATTTCCTGCACGAAAAAGGCAAATTCGCCCAGCTTCACAGCTGCGGACAGCTCGCGAAGCAGGTCCCCAATATCATCAAAGCCGGGTGGGACTCCTGGTGCCCGCAGGTGGTACTGGACGCGGACGACATGTACGCAAAATACGGCGACAAAATAATTCTGGGCTTCGCACCGGAGGGAGAGCTCACGGCCGATTCCACCGACGAGCAGCAGCGCGAAGCGGCCCGCAATTTCGCAGAGAGGTTCTGCGACCCCGAGAAGCCCACACTTCTCAGCGCCGGCGGCGGCCAGGTATATAAGGACGCGTTCTACGAGGAGCTTTACAAGCAGTCCAGGATCCGTTACGCAGGCGGGAAACAGTAGCCGCGGCGGGGCGTCGGGGGGTTCCTGAATAGTATTGATCTGAACTCATCGAAAAGAAGACCGCATCCCGGGGGGATCATCCCCGGATGCGGTCTTTTTATACTTTTATGGCTTTTGGAGTCGCCCGGCTCAATACGCGCCGTTCACATGTGTTTGGGAAATGTTTAAACAGGTTCAAGCCTGGGGGGCGGACGGCGGCGCAGCGGTATTTGCAGCGGCAGCCGCCTGGGCGGCTTCCATGGCTTCGATCTCCTGCCTTGAAGGGAGGCCGGCGTCAGATATGAGGCCGCGTGGGCACTTGGAGGCGCATTTGCCGCAGTCCACACACTTGCTTTCATCTATGGTTGCCAGGTTGTCGATGAGAGTGATGGCGCCACTGGGGCAGACCTTCTGGCATATCCCGCAGCCAAGGCAGCCGATACTGCATATCTTGCGGAGCACGGCGCCCCTGTCATGGGAAGAACAGGCTATAATGACGTCCTGATCATACGACACGGGGACGATTATCTTCTTGGGGCAGACCTCCGCGCACTGCATACAGCCGGTGCACTTTTCACTGTCCACTTTAGCTTTCCCGTCCACTATGCTTATGGCACCGAAGGCACAGGCTGTCAGACACGTTCCCAGGCCGAGACAGCCGTAGGAGCACTCATTCGGGCCGCTGCCTCCGAGAAGCGAAGCGGACAGGCAATCGTGAAGCCCCAGGTACTCATATTTTTTGATGGCGTTGTTGCCGCCGCTGCATTTGACCACGGCCACCACACGGTCGCTTTTTACCGGCTCTATTCCCATGCAGGACGCTATCTCGTTTACGGTCTTTTGCCCGCCGGCGGCACACTTGTTGATGGGGGCGCCGTTTTTTGAAATGGCTTCGGCATAGAGGGCGCACCCGGTAAAGCCGCAGCCCCCGCAGTTTGCTCCGGGGAGGATGGAGAGAAGCTTCTCGCTCCGCTCATCCGTTTCAACAGCGAACGCCCTGGATGAGAGGGCCAGCACCAGTCCGAAAACGGCTCCCGTTGCCCCAAGGACAACGATGGCCCATACGATATCCATTATTTCCAGATTAAACATTTTTACAGACCTCCCGATACAGTCTGATTGTGATCTCCAAAGATGCGGTCCGATATACCTCCGACCGGGACGGCACGGTGCTGCCGTCCGTACGGCGGGGTGCTACCAGATCTTCAATCCGGAAAAGCCCATGAAAGCCATGGCCAGCAGAGCGGAGCTCACAAGGGCTATCGGAAAGCCTTCAAAGGCTTTGGGATGTTCGGAAAACTGTATCCTTTCACGTATGCTTGCAAACAGGACTATCGCGACGAGAAAACCTATCCCGCCGGAGACGCCGTAAACCACCGATTCCAGCAGATTGTATCCTTTTGTAGTGTTGAGGACGGCGACTCCCAGGACGGCGCAGTTGGTCGTTATGAGGGGAAGGTAAATACCCAAGGCCCTGTAGAGGGTGGGGATGGATTTCTGAAGGAACATCTCGACGAACTGGACGAGGGACGCTATAACGAGTATATACGCCAGCGTCTGCATGTACTCCAGATGGAGCGGGACCAGGAGGAAATGGTTCACGAGCCACGTGAAGAGGGATGCCAGCCCCATTACGAAGATGACGGCCAGCCCCATTCCCACGGCGGTATCCATTTTCTTCGAAACACCCAGGAAGGGGCAAATGCCGAGGAATTTGACAAGGATGAAGTTCTCGATAAGGATCGCGCTCAACGCGATGGAGATAAGGCCGGTGATACTCATTGTTCGTCCTCCTCCTTCCCGCCGGAGTGTTTGCTCTTTATATGCTGTACCAGAGCAATCAGGAAGCCCAGGGTGAGGAAACCTCCCACAGGCATGATCACCAGCAGCGCGGGTTCGTAGACCGAGGGGACGACCCTCACACCCCACAGCGTACCGTTGCCCAGGATCTCGCGAATTATGGACATGGCGCACAGGGAACATGTGAAGCCCAGCCCCATTGACAGGCCGTCCACCGCGGAACTGAGGGGAGGATTCTTTGAAGCAAACGATTCCGCCCTGGCAAGGATTATGCAGTTAACGACTATCAGAGGCAGAAACACACCGAGAGCATTGGATAAAGTGGGAATGAAAGCGTCCAGAAGCATCTCGACAATGGTTACAAAACCCGCTATTACCACCACGAAAGACGCGATACGGATCTTGGAAGGGATCAGCTTTCTGATGAGGGAGACCACAGTATTTGAACAGATGAGCACCGCAGTGGTCGCGAGCCCCATTCCCAGACCGTTTTTCAGTGAGGTGGAAACAGCCATGGTGGCGCACATGCCGAGAAGAAGGACCAGGCTGGGGTTTTCTGTGATAATACCGTTTTTCATCTGCCCCAGGAATTTTTTGAAGGTCATTTTTCTCCTCCTTTTATCTGGGCGGCCAGTTCAAGGGCGCCGTTCACCCCGGCGGTGACCGCGCGGGAAGTGACGGTGGCTCCCGTGACTGCGTCAATGTGATCCCCATCGCCTTTCAGGGTAAAGGCTCCGCTCCTGCCGACGAACTGTGAGAGCCAGTCCGGATTGTCGGCCTTGGATCCCATGCCCGCCGTTTCCGAGTGTTCCACGATGGCGACCCCCGTGACTTCCAGGGATTCAGACACGCCCACAGCCAGAGTAAGTTCGCCGCCGTAGCCGAATGCGGGATATTTGATGCACCAGCCGAGATCCCTGCCGCCGGACGTGGCTTTGTATACCTGGCAGCTCCCGTCGTCATATATGGGATCCGAGAACTCGTCGTCCGCTTCCGGCATGACCTCGCAGAGCGCGGCGCTGAGCTTCTGACGGGCTTTTTCGGCGATGGTGTCCTTTGTAACGGCGTTGACGAAGCTCAGCAGAAGGGCAACAACGGCCGTGACCAGGAACAGTGTGACAGTCAGTCTAAGAATATACGTTTTTGACGTGACGTCATTCATCTTGACGAGCCCTCCTTCGATTCGGTTTTTATAACGCCAAAGCGTTTCGGCATGCCCGCTTTGTCGATGAGCCAGGTGCATGCGTTCATTATAAGGATAGAGAAGCTGACGCCTTCGGGATAAGAGCCGAAATACCTGATGAAAACCGTGAGCAGGCCGCAGCCTACGCCGTATATCAGCTGTCCTCTTTTTGTGACCGGGCTCGTGACGTAGTCCGTAGCCATAAATATCGCTCCGAGGAAAAGACCGCCGGAGAACAGGTTGCACAGCATCCAGTCAAGGTGGCCGTTGCCCCGGGGAAAGATGAACGTCAGCACAGCGACCGTTAAGATGTACGCTGCCGGGATACGGATCGAAATGACCTTCCGGATAAGCAGGTAGATCCCGCCCAGAAGGATCAGTGCCGCCGATACCTCGCCTATGCATCCGGGCATGCGGCCGAAGAACATCCCCACGATATCACAAGACTCCGGGAGGCTGCCGGTGGACATCGCGGACAGCGGGGTCGCTGTGGAGACAGCGTCGACGCTTTTCCCGAAGATCCCGACTTTTTCGAACACGTTTGTAAAACGGGTGATGGAAACCGGCCAGGAGAGCATGAATACCCTGCCCACCAGGGCGGGATTCATGAAGTTTTTGCCGATCCCGCCATACAGCTGTTTGACCACGATGATCGCGACGGCGTTGCCGACGATCACCATCCAGTACGGCATTGTAACGGGGCAGCAGAAAGCCAGAAGCATACCGGTTATCACCGCGGAAAGGTCTCCTATGGAGGAAGGCTTTTTCATCAGCTTTCGGTACAGCCATTCAAAGAAGACCGCGGAACCCGCAGACACGGCGGTAAGGGTCAGGGCTCTCCAGCCGAAAAAGTATACCGCGCCGACCAGGGGGGGGAGCAGCGCGATGATCACATCGAGCATTATGCTCCTGGTGTTCTCCTGTGACCTTAAATGGGGGTTAACCGATACCACATATTTTTCTTCATTCATTTGGCGGCCGCCTCCTTTATCTGACGGTTGCGAAGCCTCTGCTTGCCGGATTTGAAGGACTGCACAAGATGGAGCCGGCCGGGACAGGCAAACGCGCAGCTGCCGCACTCCATACAATCGGTGACATGCATTTTATTCAGCTCGTCCAGCATGCCTTTGCGTTCGTAAGCGTACATGAGCATCGGAACAAGGTGCATGGGACATGCTTCCACACAGCGCCCGCACCGTATGCACGAGCGCTCGGCAGAGTCCTGCCCGCACTCGCCGGCGGACAGAGCAAGGACGGCGTTTGTGCCCTTGACTACCGGCGCGGACAGATCATACTGGGCCAGACCCATCATGGGGCCTCCCATTATGACCTTTGCCGGGGTATCCTTGAAGCCGCCGCATTCAGAAAACAGCTCGGAAAAAGGAGTACCGATGCGGACCCTCAGGTTGTCCGGCTGGGCCACGGAGGAACCGGCGACGGTCACTACTTTTTGGGTAAGCGGCTCTCCAAGGTATACGGCCCTGTGTATCGCCGCGGCGGTGTCGGCGTTGACCACCGCACAGCCCACTAACGCGGGGAGGCCGCCGGGCGGCACCTGCCTTCCCGTGACCGTCTGTATGAGCTGCTTTTCCGCCCCCTGGGGGTAACGTGTCTTCATCGACAGGACACGTATGCCGTCCGCGTTGGGACCGAGGATGCGGTTCAAATTCTTTATGGCCTCGGGCTTGTTGTCCTCGATGCCTATGGTAAGCTCCTTCAAGCCGAACACTTTCATCAATATGCGGGCGCCGCTGATAAGCTCGTCGCCGTTTTCCAGCATGCCGCGGTATCCGGAAGTTATGTACGGTTCGCACTCGGCGCCGTTAATAATAATGGTGTCCACCTTTCCCAGCCCGGAAGAGAGCTTGGCATGAGTGGGGAAGCCCGCGCCGCCGAGGCCGACGATACCGGCAGAGCGGACGATGTCTATCAGTTCCTGCGGACTCAGCGCGTCTATACTGTCGTGGGGGGTAAGGTCGCTTCCGGGAGTGTCCTTGAAGTCGTTTTCGATAACGACGCTCAGGACCTTTGAGCCGTTGGGATGCGGCCTGGGTTCAACGGCGGAAACTGTACCGGACACACTGGAATGTATCGGAGCAGATATGGGGGCCTCACTGCCGCCTATAAGCTGTCCCAGTTTGACCTCGTCACCCTTGGCCACAAGGGGGGTGCACGGAGCGCCGACGTGCATGGACATGGGAATGACCACGGTTTTGGGAGGAGGTATCGTGCGTATTACTTTTCTTTGGGTATGGTCTTTGTTCTCGGGCGGATGGACGCCCCCGAAAAATCTACCGGCCATTGATTTCAAGTCCTTCCTGAAGTGATGGTTGCGGCATCGTTTTTTGCGTGAACGAATTCAGTTTTCTAAACAGTAACATAGCACATGCGGGTACTTTTGTATAGTCGTTTTAAGACATTTTTGGCTTTTTTTTAGATTGTATATAAAAATAATACTTGTAATTGGGCAATTTGAAATCATTGGAATGATCATCATACGGCCTCCGGGACAAAGCGGGAAGACGGCGGGAGCGACGGAGCCTGAAAAAAAGAAAGTGCCTCATCATACTTTAAAAAAACCGTATAATACTTTATACTTATAGTCGGCCGATGCGGTACATCGTTCGGTATTGGCCTGTGAAGACTTCGTAGCGGCTCCGAAGCGCCTCCGGACGGTACGGCGCGGCGGCAGGGTCGCTGCATAAAAACAGGTGTGGTAATAAAGATGCGTATCAGAGCGGCAAAAATAGTGACACAGTGTCTTCTGGAGCAGGGAGTGGATACGGTGTTCGGCTATCCCGGAAGCACTGTCCTGGACATATACGACGAGATATACCTGTGCGGGAGGAGACTGAAGCATATCCTCACTTCACATGAACAGGCGGCGGCCCACGCGGCCGACGGATATGCCCGTATATCAGGCAAACCGGGCGTGTGTATAGCTACCTCCGGTCCCGGAGCCACCAACCTTGTTACCGGGATAGCGGCCGCGTATATGGACTCATCCCCGGTCGTGTTCATTACCGGGAACGTCGCCGAGGACAGGATAGGCAAAGACAGCTTCCAGGAGGTGGACATCACCGGTATAGCCATGCCTATCACAAAGAGCACATATCTTGTAAGGAGCGCGGAGAAACTTCCGCACGTGATGAGGCAGGCATTCGCGGTGGCCTGCGGAGGAAGGCCCGGTCCGGTACTGATCGATATCCTGAGCAGTGTGACAAACAAAAGGGTCAGGGGGGAGTATGAACCCGCGGAGCCCGTCAGGATACCGGCGGCCCCCGCAGCGCAGACGGACGTGGATACTTTTGCCGGGATGGCGGCAAAGGCGTCAAAGCCGCTGATACTGGCCGGAGGGGGAGTGATCCGTTCCGGAGCCGCGGATGACCTGGTCCGGCTGGCCAGAAAGCTCTCCGCCCCGGTGTGCACTACCCTGATGGGCCTGGGTATCGCAGAGGCCGACGATCCGATCAATATGGGAATGGCCGGCATGCACGGGACGTACGCCGCCCGCACGCTGCTGAATGAGTGCGATATGCTGGTGGCGGTGGGTGTGCGTTTCAGCGACAGGCTTGCTCCCGATCCGGAAAAGTTTGCCCCGTCGGCCAGGATAGTACACATAGACATCGACAGGGCCGAGATCGAAAAAAACGTACGGGCGGACCACTATATCGTGGCGGACGCTTCCCTTGCGCTCCGCCAGCTCTGTGAAGCGCTTCCCCGGAAGGACTGCCCGGAATGGATGGAACACGCCCGAAGGCTCCGCGCGCGGACCGAAAGGAAAAGCCCGGCAGCCAGAGCCATAATCGAGGAGATCGCGCGTCAGACCGATAAGGATGCCATCATAGCGACAGACGTGGGACAGCACCAGCTGTGGACGTGTCAGTACTATCCGTTTTCCCGCCCCGGACAACTGGTCACCAGCGGAGGCTACGGGGCCATGGGGTTCGGGCTGAGCGCCGCGGTGGGGGCCCAGATAGCCGCGAAAGACCGCAGGGTGATCCATATAACCGGGGATGGAAGTTTCAGGATGAACTGCGGGGAGCTCGCGACCACGGCGGCTTACGGATTGCCGGTAGTGACGGTTATACTGAATAACGGGGTCCTGGGGATGGTCCGGCAGTGGCAAACGCTGCTGTATAACGGCAGATATTCACAGACAAACCTTGACAGGGGGCCGGATTTTTCTGCCCTTGCCCGGGCATACGGCGTCGGGGCGTACAAAGCGGAGGACCTTCAGGAATTCAAGACTGCCTTTTCCGACGCGCTCGGGTGTGGGAAGGCGGCGGTGATAGACTGCAGGATCCCCGAAGACGACATGGTGGCGCCTTCGTTTTTCGGCCCGGATTTCACTGATATTACGTCGGAGGTGTAACAGGATGGGAGAGGAAACAAGTCATATTCTGTCGGTATTGGTGGAGAATGAAGCCGGAGTGCTTTCACAGGTGTCCCGGCTGTTTTCCCGGCGCGGGTTCAATATAGAAAGCCTGGCCGTGGGCACTACGGACGATGTGAACGTCTCGCGCATGACCATAGTGGTAAAGGGCACCGACAGGATGGCGGAGCAGATATCAAAGCAGCTGGGCAAGCTTCAGCCCGTTATCTCGGTCATAAGGCTGCCCAGGGAGGACGCAGTGAGCAGGGAACTCATGCTTGTAAAGGTGGAAGCCCAGACCAGCCAGAAGCGGGACGACATAATCCGTATAGTCAACGTGTTCAGGGCGAACGTTATAGATATGGCCAGAAACTCCATGACCATCGAAGTGTCGGCGTCCTCCGCGAAAAGCGAGGCGATGCTCTCCCTGCTCAAGGAGCACGGGATCATCGAACTGGTCCGCACGGGCGTCGTGGCGGTGGAAAGGGGGTCGTCCTCCATATACGATTACAGAAGAGAGCGGGAGGAGTTTGACCTCGGTAAGATATGATATGCGGTACAAAACGATTGAGTTTATTTGTATTTGTGATAGTATTGTTTTGAGTGGAAAACGTTGTTGGTGACCTGCGGTTTTTGTACAGAGAAAGGGAGAAAGAGAATGCTTACAAAGAAAGAAAACTATCTGAGAGTCCTCAGAGGGGAGATCCCGGAGTATATCCCGGAATACACGTTCGGTAAAATGCCGGGCGATACGGAAGAGCCCACGAACTGGATAGTGGAGCCCATCGTTCTCAGAGGCGAGAGGACCGCCACGGGCCGTAAGGACATCTGGGGCGTCGAATACGTGGCAACGTATGAGACGGGCGGGGCGTCCCTGCCGAAGCCCAACGATTTTGTGCTGGAGGACATCACAAAATGGAGGGACGTGGTCAAAGCCCCGGACATTTCCGATGTGGATTGGGAGAAAGCCATCAAAAAACAGATGGATGAACTCAACGTAGACCGGTCACAGACAACGGTGGCTTTCAATCTGCATTTCGGATATTTCCAGCAGCTCATGGCGCTGATGGGCTTTACAGAAGGCCTTATGGCTATGATAGAGGAGCCGGAAGAGGTAAAAGCCCTTCTGGATTATCTTTGTACGTTCTACTGTACGGTGGCGGAGAAGAGCATAGACTATATCCAGCCCGACGTCTATACGATCATGGATGATACTGCGGCGTGGGCGAACCCGTTTATATCGCCGGAGATGTACAGGGAGCTGATCAAGCCGTTCCACGACAGGCAGCTCAAGTTCGGACGGGACAGGGGTCTTCCCATAACCATGCACGACTGCGGGCGCTGCGAGGACTTCATTGAAGACTGGCGCGAGATCGGCGTTACAGCCTGGGACCCCGCCCAGACGAGCAACGATCTGGACACAATAAAGAAAAAATACGGCAGGTCATTCGTGATATCCGGAGGCTGGGACGCCAGCGGAGAACTCGCGCTGCCCGGGAAAACGGACGAGGACATCTACCTTTCGGTCAAGGAGACCTTTGACAGGCTGGCCCCTGGAGGGGGATACTGTTTCTGCGGCGGTTTCATAGGCCCCGTTGACGACGAAAACACGAAACACAGGAACAAGGTCCTCAGGGCTGCCGTCAGGGAACTGGGTAGCAGGTATTATTGATACCCGGGCGTAAAGAGAAAAAGATCGGCGTACCGGAAAGAGCCATTCCAGCGCGCTGAGGTATAAGACCCGAGAATTGCTGTGATGGGGGGAAGACGGGACAGTCCCGGCAGAGAATGAAGGAACTGGGTTTTGACAACGCGAAATATCTGGAGATGCAGTCCGAGCAGATAGCCCGCCGTATAAACGAGTACGGTGGAAAACTCTATCTGGAATTCGGGGGCAAGCTGTACGATGACTACCACGCGGCAAGGGTGCTGCCCGGTTTCGCGCCGGACAGCAAGATGCAGATGCTGCAGAAGCTGACCGACAAAGTCGAGGTGGTGGTAGTGATAAACGCCGCCGATATAGAGGGAAACAAGGTCAGGGGCGATCTTGGCATATCCTACGAGAGCGACGTTCTCAGAATGATAGACGTATTCAGGTCCCTGGGGCTGTATGTCGGCGGGGTAACGATCTCCATGTACAATTCACATCCGTCCGTGGCCGCATTCAAAAACAAGCTGGAAATGCTGGGGATGCGGGTGTACTGCCATTACGCCATAGAGGATTATCCCCTCAACATCAGGAAGATAGTCAGTCCCGACGGGTACGGGAAAAATGATTACATAGAGACGACAAAACCCTTGGTAGTGGTCACCGCGCCGGGTCCGGGCAGCGGCAAAATGGCCGTGTGCATGAGCCAGCTGTATCATGAGCACCTCAGAGGGGTAAAGGCGGGGTACGCAAAGTTTGAAACGTTCCCGGTGTGGAATCTCCCGCTGAAACATCCCGTGAACCTGGCATACGAGGCGGCAACGCTGGATCTTCAGGACGTCAATATGATAGACCCGTACCATCTCGAGGCTTACGGGAAGGTCAGTGTAAACTATAACAGGGACGTGGAGACATTCCCGGTGCTGAACGCGATTTTTGAGAAGATCGGCAACGGCACCCCTTACCGCTCCCCCACAGATATGGGCGTCAATATGGCCGGATTCTGCATAACCGACAACGATGTGGTAGTAAAAGCCGCGGGCGGGGAAATCATAAGGCGTTACTATTCCGCTCTGTGCGCCAGCCGCAAAGGCCTGTGGCCCGAAAGCACCGTCCGTAAGGCCGAACTGCTCATGGAGCAGGCGGGGGTCAGCACTAAAGACAGACCGGTCGTGGCGGAAGCCCTGGACAAAGAGGAACTCACCGGGCTCCCGGCGATGTCTATAGAATTGCCCGACGGCAGGATCGTAAGAGGGAAGACGTCGGATCTTCTGGGACCGTCCGCCGCGGCGCTTCTGAATGCGGCAAAAGCCCTTGGCGAAGTGCCGAAGAAAAAGCTTATCATTTCACCTGAAGTTATAGAGCCTATACAACGCCTGAAAACGAACGTAATGGGAAACAAAAATCCGCGTCTGCACTCGGACGAGACGCTGATGGCCCTGGCCATCAGCGCGGCAACGGATGACAGCGCCCGCAGAGCCCTGGAGGCGATAAAAGGCCTTAAGGGCAGCGAGGCACACTCGACCGTGATCGTCCCCCAGGTAGATGAAGACGTGTACCGCAGGCTGGGGATAAACCTCACTTGCGAGCCGCGGTACGAGACCAACAAGTTTTTCCACAGATGATTATACGGCGCGAAACAGGCAAAGCGCCCCTTTCTGAGCGCAGAGGGATCGATTTGTTATCAAATTGTTAAAACAATGCGGCTTTATTTCGATGCGCCCCTGTGGTAGAATATGCGCGCTGATCGCCGGTAAAGGAGGTATTTCAGCCATGTTTAAGAAAATGATCATAACCCGGTACCTGGCCGTGCTTCTGGCGGCCGTGATGACCCTGGGCGCACTCCCAGCGCTTGCGGCGTCTGAATATGACGGGCTGGAGGTTGCAGATATCTCCTCCGCCGGAGGCTGTCGCGTGGCTGTGTCCGGTACAGCCGTAACACTGACGGTGCCATACGCAAGCACAGCGGGGGTGGCCATATCGTCTGCCATGTCAGCAAAGGCGAAAACCGCCGTATCGGTCGGCGGTGAACAGTATACGGTGGAACTGACAGACAACGGCTTTACTTCCGGAAACCTTGTTCAGATCGGCGGATACGCCCAGGTGCCGGTCTCTTACAGCCTGAAAAAGGCCGGGAGCGCCGCTGAGGCATATACCGGTACAACTACTTATAAGGTATACGCCGGCAAAGCCAGCAGTTTCACGTCCGTCAGCAAGGCCATAGAACTGACCGCCGCCGGTCTGAGATCGGTAAGTGTTGCGGCAGGTGACTTCGGCACCGACAGGACAGACGACGACCCCTGCACCGAGTTCGAACTGGTATCGGGGACGACGCCTCCTTATCTGAGCGTGACCGCGAACGGGGCGGCCTACAGCGTCGGCTCGGGCGGCAAATGCACGAACCTGGTTTTCGCGGTCAACGAGAGCAGGATCTCTTCGGTGGAATATGACGTCGACACGGCATACTCGGTCAAAGCCTACGACCGCGGCGGAGCCCTTATAGGAGAAGGCACGCTCCGGGTCAGGGTGACGCCGCCGGCGGCTGTTCCGGTGAAGATCAATATCGGCGCGGAAGAGACAGCCGTACTTCATGCGGCGCAGTACACCTCGGACGTCTGCGGCGCCATCGTTCCCGCGACAGTCAAATTTGATAACGTCCCCACCGGTACCCAGGGAACGCTGACCCTGTCGGGGCAGGAGGTCCGGCCGGGCGTGACGTATCCCATAGGGCAGCTGAGTTTCAAAGCGGCAAAGTCGGGCAGGGGAGACGTTGAGATAGCGTATACCTGTTATGACACCGCGGGATACAGCTTTAAGAATTCCATCACCTTCTCGGTGGACAATTCCGACGCCGAAGAGATCGTAAAAAAGACTACGATCTCACTGGGTGCGCTTACGACAGCGCTTCCGGTGGAGATCAAATACGAGGAGATAAAAGCCGCGTGTACGTCCGGTTCCAGCGACCTGGCTTACGTCCGCTTCTCCGCCATACCCGCATCGGACCTCGACGTAAAAGTGGGGGGATACTCTCTGGGAACAGGCGGGATATGGGACGATTTTTCCCGGGATATCGTTATCACGCCGCTCAAGTCGGGCACGTTCACTTTCCGGTATGAGGCCATGGGGAGAGACAGGGCGTACTCCGGGACTATAAAAATAATCGTTTCCAACGGCAAACTGGAAGATACGAACTTCTACGTAACCTATAATAAGGACAAGACGAAAAACCTGGTGAGCCTGGAAAAGGCCGCACAGACAGTCATAAGCGCCGCAAAGGAAGCCATGAACGTCCAGTCGGTGGGGAATATAATCCTTACGCTGCTTCCATATTCGGTACAGGGGACACTCAGTTCAAATTACGGGACGTTCTATACGTCAGCGTCCTCCAATGTGCCCGCTACGTCCGACACGGTCTATACCGAAGAATCGTTCAAAGGGCTGTACTATGCCCCCACTGAGGAAATAGGTTCCGTTGAACTGGGATATACCATTTACGACCCGACGAACGTCCTGTACGTGACGGGCACCATACACGTGGTCAGCCAGAGCAGTTCGGCCGTATCGTATACGACGACCAGGAACAACAGCGTATTCTTCGCGAAAGAGGATTTTGACGAAGCGCTGAAGAGCGCCCTGGGGTCCGGATATACTTTGGTAAGCGTTCGCTTCTCGGAGGGAACGCTGCAGAACGGTTCGCTGTACTACACGGCCGCAGGAACGTCGGACACGCTGATCAGTCCGGAAAAGGAGTACTCCCGGCAGATGCTGGACGGCGTGTATTTCAAGCCCGAAAGCAACTATATCGGTTCCGCCAACAGCGTGGGTTTCACGGCTTCCGCGTACTACGGAAAGAACAGCGGGACGGTCGTCAGTTTTTCGGGGACTGTTTCCATAACCGTGCGCGACCAGATAGACGTGATATATCAGACGAGCGTCGGAAAACCACTGGCTTTTGACGAGGAAGACTTTTCGGCAGTACTTGCAGAATATAAAAAAAGCGCGGAATTCCAGGGGATAATACTTGATACCCTCCCCGAGACGGGGATCCTGTACGAGAAGTACGGCGAAAAGGAAGAGGAGCGAGTCCCGGCCAGGACAGGGACCCTGTATCTCGCTTCCAAGGTCAGGAAGGCGGCCGAAAGCGACGTATATATTAGTTCGCTCACTTATGTTCCCGGCAGCGGTTCGGAGAATTCCACCGTCTCCCTGTCGCTGGTCGTCTACGGGTCGGACACCGCGGCCGTTCAGAGAAACGCAGTGATGCAGATAAGGATCACAAAGGGAGAAGTGGCCGCCATAAGCGGCAGCGCGTACTGCACGGGAGCCCTCTTCAGCGGCACATCTTTCGGCAAAATATCGACAACCGCCACCGGAGAGGGACTGAGCTATGTGGAGTTCTGCGCTCCCGATCCCAACGCGGGCAGTCTTTTCTATAACTACAAGAGCGCTACAGAGTACGAGTACAGGCTTACACCGTCCGTGAAATGCTATGTGACCGCCCCGTCTGGCAATGAAGCGCTCATATCAAAGGTCGCGTTCGTGCCTGTAGCCGGTTACAGTGGGACGCAGACCATCAAGTATACGGCATACGACGTGAAGGGGAACTGGTATATTGGCACGATCTCCGTAAAGATAATCACCAAGGACAAATCCTCCGTGTTTACGGATGTAGCCGGCTCTTACAAATGGTCTGCCGATTCCGTCGATTTCCTGTACACCAACAACGTAACGAAGGGGGTAACCGCCACTTCTTACGGACCCGAATCGAATATCAAAAGGGGAGACTTCATGCTTATGCTCTACAGAGCGTTCGGCCTCTCCAAATACGACTCGTACGCCAGTTCCGTAAGCAACTTCAGCGACGTCAAACAGGATTACTACGCAACTGCCATAAGGGTGGCCAGATATCTTGAGATAGCAAAAGGGGACGGCACAAATTTCTCCCCCGAGAGTTCGATCACCAGGGAGGAAGCGATGGCGCTCATCTATCGTACGATAAACAAGGTGGGCTGGAAGCTGAGCCACAGGTCCGGTACGGATTATAATGCCTTCTCCGACCGGAACGACGTGAGTTCATACGCTTCGGAGTGCATGAATTACTTTGTACAGACCGGGGTCGTTGTCGGTTCCGGCGGGAAGCTCAATCCGAAGCAGCCCATCACCCGCGCCGAGATGGCAGTGACGCTGCACCGAGTCCTCACATACTGAACACATACTGAACATTGATACTGACAGGAACTGAATTCTGACCACATATGAGCAACTGCAGCCGATATCCTTAGCGGACGGCTGCAGTTTTTTTGAACGGATGGCCATATGTGTGGTACAGTACGGCCGAATGTGGTATAATTTTCAGTAAATACTGTGTCAGATAAGGCTGCTTCACCCGGATTCGGGAGCGCCTGGATTATACGCCGGGCAGCCTGTCCGCAGCGGGACGGGGAGCGTCCTTTATTCGGAGGTAACAATGGATCTTACAGAAAAGACGATAGAGAGCAGGACCGTATACGACGGCAGGATAATAACCGTTCAGCGGGACGCCGTTTTGCTGCCTGACGGGGCGGAGTCTGTACGGGAGGTGGTCCGCAGCAGCGGGGCGGCCGTCATACTGCCGGTATCGGAAGACGATACGGTGACACTGGTGCGTCAGTACAGATATGCTGCCGGAGAGCATCTGCTTGAAGCACCTGCGGGCAAGCTGGAACCGGGAGAGGACCCCGCCGCCGCTGCCGCCAGGGAATTGAAGGAGGAGACGGGCTGGACCGCCGGTACTGTCGTCCCGCTGGGCAGCGTTTTTGCGTCGCCGGGGCACGCCGACGAGCGGCTTCATCTGTTTCTGGCTCTGGACGTCCGGAGGAGCGAGGCCTGCCCGGACGCCGGAGAATTTGTGGAAACTGTGGATATGAGCCTTGACGAACTGGTACGGCAGGTGATATCGGGCAGTATTATCGACGCGAAGACCGTGTGCCTTGCGTTTCTTGCGCGGGAGTACCTTATTAAGGAGGGGCGCAGATGAGCGGGAGGATACTTATAATAGAAGATGAAAAGGCCATCGTGGATATTCTGAAATTCAACCTGGAGAAAAACGGCTATGACACTCAGGCGGCGTATGACGGGGAGGAGGGTCTGAGACTGGCTCTTGAGGGGGGATTCGACCTTCTGTTGCTGGACCTCATGCTCCCGAAAATGGATGGCATCGAACTGTGCAGACAGTTCAGGGAGAAGGATACGCAGACCCCGGTCGTCATACTTACCGCGCGCGAGGAAGAGGACGACAAAGTGACCGGTCTGGAAATGGGGGCGGACGATTACATAACGAAACCGTTTTCCATGCGGGAGCTGATGGCGAGGATCAAGGCAAATATGCGTAAGAGGGCCCGCCAGGCTCAGCCGGAAGACTCCCAGGACGAGTCGCTGGAGGTCGGAGAGCTCAGACTGGACCCGGTGGGGTGCGAGGTCTACCGTTCGGGGAACGTTGTTTCCCTTACCGCAAAAGAATTCGACCTGCTGAAATTCTTCATGACGCAGCCTGACCGCACTTTCTCACGGGAAGAGCTTCTGGAAAAAGTGTGGAATTATGAGTATTACGGAGACATGAGGACCGTGGACGTCACGGTAAGACGACTGAGAGAGAAGATCGAAAGCGACCCGGCCCAACCGAGATATATCGTTACAAAACGGGGGCTCGGATATATGCTGAAATCCTGAGGAGGGAATCCCATGGCAAGAAGTCTTCGCATGAAGGTTACAATGTTCATGGCATTGCTGCTGATAGCGGCAATGTTCGTTGTGGGAACATTCCTTGTAAACGGGGTAAGGTCCTTCTATGTGAACAGCTTCTTCGATCAGATGAGCCAGGTGTTTACACCGGAGTATATCGCGGAACTTAATGAAGCCGGAGAGGAAAGCCCTGCCCGGCTGAAGGAACTCCTGATGGCGACATCCAGCCTGGGCGTGGATATCACGTCCAGGAACGTTTACGTTCTGAGCACCGGGGGACAGGTGCTGGACGGGTCAAACGATACCGAAAGCGTGTGTATCACGGCAAACATACTCCGCGCCATGGAGGGACAGATAGGGCAGAAGAGGAGCCTTGTATCCTCTGTGATGGACGTCGCCATACCGGTCGGGCAGCCTGAGACAGATTATATAGTATATGTTCTGGACAACGGACAGACACAGCACCGGCTGTCCGGAGAGGTAATGATCATTATCCTTGAAGGGCTTATACTCGGCGTGTGTATATCGGTGGTGCTGAGCATAATGCTTTCAGATATACTCATTACGCCTCTGGAGAAGCTCCGCTACGGGGCCGAGAGGATATCCGCCGGGGATTTTTCCCATAAACTTGAGGTGAGTTCCAGGGACGAGATAGGCGTACTGACGGGCACGTTCAACAACATGGCGGACGTGCTTGAGAAGACCCTTGACGAGATCGAGAGCGAGAAGGATAAGCTGAGTACACTTTTCCTGCATATGACAGACGGCGTCCTGGCGTTTTCACGAGGAGGCGTACTTATCCACAGCAACCCTTCCGCGAGGGTGATGATGGGCATGGACTCTCATCAGGAACCGGACTACAGCGGACTTTTTGAAAAGGATCTTCCCCTTGGCGAAGCCCTCATGCTCCGCAGGCCGGAGTATCGGGAACTGGAAAAGAAAGTCGGGACCCGGGACCTGGAACTGTTTTTCGCGCCCTTCTCCGAAAAAGGGGACCAGGGGGGCGTGCTGGTAGTCATACATGACGTTACGGAGCAAAGAAAAACCGAGGAACTCAGAAGGGAATTCGTGGCAAACGTGTCACATGAGCTGAGGACGCCCCTGACGAACGTTAAGAGTTACGCCGAAACGCTCATAGATTCTCCCAATCTGGATGAGGATACAAAAGAGAGATTCCTGGGAGTGATACTGAGTGAGACCGACAGGATGTCCCGCATCGTTCAGGACCTGCTGACCCTGTCCCGGTTCGATTACGGGAGATCGGACATGAAAAAAGAACGGTTCCCGTTCTTTGACGCGGTCAGATCGGTGTACGAGGCCGTGGGCATGGACGTAAAGCGCAGGAACCAGGAAATATCCCTGGAAGTGGAAGGTAAGATCCCATGGGTGTGGGGAGACAGGAGCCGTATAGAACAGGTCATAATGAACGTGGTCTCCAACGCCGTAAAGTATACGCCGGACGACGGACACATCGAATTGATCGTGCGTCAGGACGGGGAAAAGGTTTTCCTGTCTGTCAGGGACGATGGCATAGGGATACCGGAAAAGGACATACCCAGGCTGTTTGAACGCTTCTACAGGGTGGACAAGGCGCGCTCGAGGGAGTCCGGAGGTACCGGCCTCGGGCTGTCGATAGCCCACGAGATAGTCCAGCAGCACGGCGGGAAGATCGAAGTGGAGAGCAAACTGGGCGAAGGCACCGTAATGACGATAATCCTTCCCATCGGGAGGGGAGAAGCATGAAACGGCGAGGCATTGAAACCGTAAAAAGCATCCTCATTATACTGCTGTCGGTCAGTGCGGTGGCAATGATACTGCAGACAGCCCTTTTTCAGGAAGGGCTTTCCGGTTACGGCTCATTGAGGAACGCGGTCAAAGTGCTGTATTCCGGGACAGTTCCGGCAACGGAAAACATGGAGACGGCAGCCGCGGCCGTGCCCGTACAGATGGCGGCAACAGGCGAGACCGGAAGATATGCCGCGGTGAGGGGGACGGACGAACTTGAAGCCGCTTTTACAAAAACATCCGCTATCTTCTCAGAGGCGCTGGGCTCCGCCGGCGAAGCCGTGCCCATCGGCAGCGGGGAGTGGTACAGGGCCCTGGAGAAAACGGGGATATATATCGCTTTTGATTCAAAGATCCCCGTATACGTGCTGGCAAAGTGGCTGTCTTCCCAGTGCCCGCATACTTTCGCCGCAAGCAGGTACCTGGTCTGCTGTACGGACGCGGACACGGTCGCGCTGCTGTACACCGACGGGGAAGAGTACTTCTCCTGTTCCACTTCCGCCCTGCCCCGCAGTCTTGACGAATATATCTTCCTCTTCAGGCCAAACGGGGCGCGTTTCGGCTTTGAACTTGCCGCCGTATCTGATTCTTATAAAAACGTTGATCCCTGTTCACTGACTGTGGGGGGGATGAATGAGGGCCTTTACCTCTATTCATACAGGGGGGCGATAAGCTCGGAGCAGTACAGCTCCCTGATGGAAAAGCTGGTACTCAACCCGTATGCGGAAAAAGGATACGTAGATAAAGACGGATGGGACGTATACCTTTTATCCGGTGGAACTCTTAAGGTGAGGTCGGACGGGCAGGTGTCGTACAGGGTCACGGAACCCGGCAGGATAGACGCCCTTGGGCTGCAGCCCGGCAAAGACGGTTACCTCGACGACACACAAATTATAGAGGCGACACGCGGTTTTACTATGGCTTCCGCAGGTGCGGACTGCGGGGATGCGGACGTGTATCTCAGCGCGTATGAAAAGGACGGGGAACGGATAACGGTCACCTACTCCTTCTACATTGACGGCCTGCTGACGGATATCTTTGCCGCGAGATATGTATATGAAGGGTCCCGCCCTGTACAGTTGGAACTCAATTACAAAGTGTTTTTAAGACAGAACACACAGACGGACATCCTGCAGCCGCAATTTGCGGCGGCGATCTATCCTGAAGGGATGTCCGGCATGATGAGGATGGGATATGAGACGAAGAGCGCCGGCATCCTCAGCGCCTGCTGGATGATACGGTAAGGCTTTGCGGCGCGAAGGGACAACACGGAGACTGAACGGGTATGCGCTGACGACACAGCCCGAAGCACGGATATAAGAGGATCCTGAAATGAAAACGTCTCAGATGAAGACACTGGCATTGCTGATACTTGTTGCGGTCAATGCCTTCCTCCTTGCCCAGATCATCCCCCGGGAAGTGTCAAAGAACAGGGAGAAGAAAGAAATAACGGACAGCCTGGTAGAGTTATGCGCTTCCCATGGGATAACCATGGATGCCGGTGACGTGCCTGCGGACGGCCTGCCTGCCAGGATGACAGCAGAGCGCAGCGTCGAAAGGGAACAGGCGGCAGCGGCCGCGATACTGGGAAAAGTGACGCGCAGGGAACTGGGCGGAGGGATAAATTCATATTCTTCCGAGATGGGCGAAGCGGTGTTCCGGGGCGGCGGGGACTTTTCCGTTGAAGTCCCTTACGGCGGCGGGGACAGGCAGCCGGAAGATGCTGTCGGGCTCTTTGCGGATATGGGTTTTGATTTTGATCCGGAGACGATATCGTCGGAAGAACGGGAAGGAAAAGTTCATGTCAGCGCGGTACAAAGGATAGGAGAACTGTCGGTGTTTGACTGTACCGCAACGGCGGTATACGGGGCGGAGGGGCTTGAATCGGTATACGGAAGATGGATCACGCAGACACAGGAATCTCCTGTTACCAACGAGGACCTGATGGACGTATCCACCGTTATAGTGTATTTCCTTGACAGGTGCTCCGTATACGGAATAGTATGCGGCAGTATAGACCGTATTTCGACGGGGTATTATTCGGGAAGATCGGCCGGCGCGGTCACCCTCAGGACGTGCTGGCAGATAGCAACCGACACGGGGATATACTTTATTGATGCCGCGGACAGAAGTATGATGACAACGTTCTGACCGTGCCTGGCTGTCCCGATCCACGCTTTTGAACAAAACGTGAGGTATGAAGAAAATGGCATTCCCAGGGCTGCAGAACCGGCTGATAATCATAAAAAAATGTCAGGAACACACGCTTTCCAATTGTAATTGATACGAACTATGATATAATAACTGCATGGCAGTCGGGCGGTTTTGCCGTAACAGACGCTCCCCGGCACCCACAGCCGCGGCGGCGGGGGCGGAATATGCAGCAAAACGGCCTTCCCGCGCCCGGATACCTGTTTGGACCGGGAGGAAACAGAGCGTCAAAGACTGCCGATTCGGTGATTTTTCGGCACGCCCCTTTGCGGAAGCGTGTTTACACAGAGATATTCGGGTTTTAGGGAGGAGTATGGTTTGATAACCTATGTGATCGAAGGGGGCACTCCTCTTGACGGAGAGGTCACTATCAGCGGAGCCAAGAATGCGGCGGTGGCGATCATACCCGCCACTTTGATGGTCAAAGGTGTATGCCGCATTGAAAATATACCTCAGATAAGCGATGTGTCGGTCATGCTGAACGTCCTAAAGAGCATGGGCGCCAGCATACAGACAGTAAACGGCCACACTTACGATATAGACTGTTCCAACGTCGATACCTGCTCGGTACACACGAAGGAACGCATCAGGGCGTCATATTACCTGGCGGGGGCCCTGCTGGGTCGGTTCGGCAAGGGAGTTGTACCCATGCCGGGCGGGTGTGATCTGGGCGACAGGCCGGTGGATCAGCATCTCAAGGGGTTCAGAGCCATGGGCGCCGAGGTGAGCATACAAAACGGCAATATCGTGGCGTATGGCGGGACCAGGCTCCACGGCGCGGGCATCTATCTTGACGTGGTTTCCGTAGGTGCGACGATCAATATAATGCTTGCGGCCACCCTCGCTGACGGGCTGACCGTTATAGACAACGCCGCCAAGGAGCCGCACATAGTCGACGTCGCCAACTTCCTTAATTCCATGGGCGCAAACATCACCGGGGCGGGTACCGACGTTATCAAGATCAGGGGAGTGGAGGAACTGCACGGCGGCTTCTACTCGATAATACCCGACCAGATAGAAGCGGGGACGTACCTTGCTGCCGTAGGTGCGGCGGGAGGCAGGGTGTTGCTTAAGAATGTTATCCCCAAACACCTGGACAGTATCACCGCAAAACTTGAAGAGGCAGGGATGTCCATATATGAGAATGACGACAGCATCCTGGCGGAGAGGAACGGACCGCTCAAAAGCATAAATATCAAGACTATGCCGTACCCCGGGTTCCCAACGGATATGGTGCCGCAGCTTGCCGCGATGCTCTGTCTGGCAGACGGTACCAGCTACATAAACGAGGGCATATGGAGCAACCGCTTCCGCTTCGCGGACGAGTACAAGCGTATGGGCGCAAACATACAGGTGAGCAGCAAGATCGCCATTATCGAGGGTTCGAAGGAGATCACCGGAGCGGTGATCAAAGCGTGCGATCTGAGGGCAGGCGCCGGGATGATCCTGGCAGGGCTTGCAGCCAGGGGACAGACGGTAATAGAGGATGTATACCATATAGAACGCGGATACGAACACATAGTCGAAAAATTCTGCGGCCTGGGGGCGCGTATAAAGCGTGTGATAGGGCCGGATAAAACAGATTTCAGAGGAGCGGTTTAATCGTTGACCGATCGGCGCGTTTTCTGCCGAGTGTAAGAAGCGCGCCGTTATCATTTCTGCAGCCGCGGGACTTGGCACGGACCCCCGGGACAGGACCGACGAGGGCGGAGAGCCGGTCATGCGGCGGAAAGGTGGGGGAGAATTGCCGGAGGTATGCACTCTGGCCAGCAGTTCAAAGGGAAACGCGTGCGTCGTCTCCTGCAAAGGCAGTATGATCCTGGTTGACGCCGGGCTTTCACTGAAGCAGCTCACCCAGCGTATTTCCGAATTGGGGAGCAGCGTCGGGAAACTTGAGGCGGTGCTCGTAACCCACGAGCACGCCGACCATATAAAAGGGCTCCCCATGCTGGCGTCAAAATTCAGCATGCCTATATTCGCAAGCCGGGGAACGTCGCTGGCGCTTCGGCGCCAGTTTCCGAAGCTGGAGGGGAGGATCACGCCTTTCTTTGCCGGAGACGTTTTTAACGTGGGGGAGTTCAGGGTCGAGTCTTTCCCCACGAGCCACGACAGCGCCGAGAGCGTCGGATACGTGTTCAGGACAGCGAATGCCAAGATAACTATCGCCACGGACATGGGCTGTACGAACGAGGATGCGGAGCGGGCCGTGGAAGGGGCGGACCTGCTGCTGCTGGAAGCAAATCATGATGTGGAGATGCTGTGGATGGGGCCTTATCCTCTGTCGCTTAAACGGAGGATACTTGGCAAAAGGGGGCATCTTAGCAATGACGACAGCGCGCGTCTTGCCCTTCATGCCGCAAAAGGAGGGACCCGCAGGATAGTCCTCATACATCTCAGTGAAGAGAATAACACCCCGGAGCTGGCGCTGGAAACCGTGGGAACGGCCCTCCGGGAGAAGCTTGGAAGCGGATTCGAACTGGACGCCGCACCGGCCCGAACCCAGGGAAAGGTATACGTTATCTGAACTGCCATGGAGAAGATTGATTTGATCTGTGTCGGCCGGCTTAAAGAAAAGTACTTTATCCAGGCCTGCGGCGAGTATTTGAAAAGGCTCTCAAGGGACTGCGATATAAGCGTCTCGGAGATCGAGGAGATACGTCTGCCGCAAAACCCTTCACGCGCCGAAATAGATTCCGCCCTGGCAAAAGAGGCGGAACAGATACGCAGACGTTTAAGAAAAGGCGCTTTTATCGCCGCGATGTGCGTTGAAGGGGAACTTTTCAGCAGTGAAAAGCTTGCCGCGGAAATGGAGAGAAGGGCGTTGGGAGGATATACCTCGTCAACGTTCGTAATAGGCGGTTCATACGGCCTGGATGCGGGCTTAAAAAAAGAAGCGGACGTCATGCTCTCCATGTCGAAGATGACGTTCCCGCACCACCTCGCACGAGTGATGCTGCTGGAGCAAATATACAGGGCATTCAGGATCCGCGCGGGTTCCGAATACCACAAATGAGCGCCGTTGTTATAGGGAGGGACCGAAAATGGCAGATTTGAGCTGGGGCAGAAGGAGCGATCCCGCTAAGGGGTGGCCCCTGCAGGACGATGGGAAACCGGAGCCACCCGCTTTCCTGTGTTCGGCTACAGGGCTGTCCATGGACAGCCAGGTCCTCATAAGCAAACTCAACGCTTATTCCATACCGGTCATGGAGGATTATCCATCGGATGGGAGCTTCGGGAACGTCGTGCTGGGAGTCCCTGCATACGGGGCAGAATTGTACGTGCCCGAGACGATGCTGGAAGCGGCAATGGACCTGATCGCCGAGGACACGGACGATGACGAACTGATAGACGGGATAATTAAGGACCTGGATTGACCCCGTGACGTCCGGCGCCATCAATACTTCTTGCATTATTTACGGCAATGCTTTAGAATGTTGTATATAATCAATAAATCCAACGACAGTTTTTTGTTGAAGACCGGAGATTAATAAGGAAGGGAATAAAAATGAGCGAAAAATATCTTTATTTATTCAGCGAGGGAAACGGGTCTATGCGCGAACTCCTGGGAGGAAAGGGAGCGAACCTGGCAGAGATGACAAATCTCGGCATGCCGGTGCCCCAGGGATTTACCATTTCCACACAGGCCTGTACGCGTTATTACGACGACGGTGAAATGCTCGCCCCGGATATCGAGGCGGATATCTTTGAGTATGTCAAGAAGCTGGAGGAGATCACCGGGAAAAAGTTCGGAGACAAGGAGAACCCCCTTCTTGTGTCAGTGCGTTCCGGGGCAAGGGCTTCCATGCCGGGAATGATGGATACCATATTGAACCTCGGCATCAACGACGACGTGGCCCAGAGCCTTGCCGAGAAAACCGGCAATCCCCGTTTCGTGTACGACTCCTACCGCAGGTTCATCCAGATGTTCTCCGACGTCGTTATGGAGATGCCTACCGAAGTGTTTGAGGATGCCCTCAGCGCGGCAAAGGAGAAGCGCGGAGCGAAGTATGACGCGGACCTGCTCACCGAGGACCTCCAGGAGCTCGTTGAGGAGTTCAAGGCCATCTATAAAAAAGAACAGGGGACGGATTTCCCGTCTGATCCTACAGTCCAGCTTATAGAGGCCGTCAAGGCCGTGTTCCGTTCCTGGAACAACGCCCGCGCCATCACTTACCGCAAGATGAACGACATCCCCTCATACTGGGGTACAGCGGTAAACGTTCAATCCATGGTGTTCGGCAATATGGGCAATACTTCCGGTACCGGCGTCGCATTCACCAGGGACCCTGCCACAGGCGAAAAGAAACTTTTCGGTGAGTTCCTGATGAACGCCCAGGGCGAGGACGTCGTCGCGGGCATCCGCACCCCCCAGACTATCGATCAGCTGGCCGAGGTCATGCCCGACGTCTATACTGAGTTCGTCGAGATCGCGGACAGGCTTGAAAAGCATTACAAAGATATGCAGGACATGGAGTTTACCATAGAAAACGGAAAGCTCTATATGCTCCAGACCAGGAACGGCAAGCGTACTGCGGCTGCCGCCCTCAAAGTGGCTGTTGACATGGTGGAAGAGGGAATGTGCACCCGTGAAGAGGCCCTGATGAAGATCGATCCCAAGCAGCTGGATGCGGTCCTTCATCCCCGGTTCGATCCCGCCGCCCTCAAGGCGGCCGTTCCTGTGGCCACCGGGCTGGCGGCTTCCCCCGGAGCTGCCTGCGGAGCCGTCTGCTTCACCGCTGAGGACGCCAAAAAAATGGCGAAGGACGGTCCGGTACTGCTGGTCAGGGAGAAAACGTCTCCCGAGGATATCGAGGGCATGACTGTCGCTCAGGGCATCCTGACAGCCACCGGCGGAATGACTTCCCACGCTGCTGTCGTGGCCAGGGGCATGGGAGCCTGCTGCGTGGCCGGCTGCGGGGCGCTCAAGATCGACGAAAAGGGCAGGACGCTCACCGTTGACGGCAAGACCGTGCGTGAGGGCGAGTTCATGTCCATCGACGGCTCCACCGGCAACGTGTATATCGGGAAGATACCCACAGTTCCCGCGGAAGTGGCCGGAGATTTTGGTACGGTGATGTCATGGGCTGACGAGATCCGTACGCTCAAGATCCGCACCAACGCAGACACCCCCCACGACGCAGAAAACGCCGTGAGACTCGGGGCTGAAGGAATAGGCCTTACACGTACGGAGCACATGTTCTTTAACGAGGACCGCATAATGGCCATGCGCGAGATGATCCTCTCGTCTAACGAGGAGCAGCGCAGAGCGGCTCTTGCGAAACTGCTTCCCATGCAGCGCGGGGACTTTGAGGGTATTTTCAAGGCCATGGAGGGCCGCCCCGTCACGATCCGCCTGCTGGATCCCCCACTGCACGAGTTCCTTCCCACCCAGGAAGAGGATATAAAAGCCCTTGCGGAGGATATGAATATCAGCGTGGCCGACGTTAAGGCAGTTATCACTTCCCTTGAGGAAGCCAACCCCATGATGGGGCACCGCGGATGCAGGCTCTGCGTCACATATCCCGAGATAGCCGAGATGCAGACCACCGCGATCATAGAGGCCGCCATCAATTTCAAAACCGAGACAGGTATCGACTTCGTTCCTGAGATAATGATCCCTCTGCCGGGAGACGCCAAGGAGTTCTCGTTCGTTAAGCGCATCGTAGTCGATACGGCGGACGCCATCATAGAGAAATCCGAAGTCAAGGTCCGTTATCTCGTGGGTACGATGATCGAGATACCCAGGGCGGCCATCACTGCCGACGAGATCGCGAAAGAGGCCCAGTTCTTCAGCTTCGGCACCAACGACCTGACACAGATGACTTTCGGTTTCAGCAGAGACGACGCCGCCAAGTTCCTGCCATCCTATTACGACAACAAGATTTTTGAGACCGACCCGTTTGCCACCATCGATACCAGGGGCGTGGGAAGGCTTGTCAAGATGGCTGTGAAGCTGGGCAAGAAGGTCCGCCCGGACATAAAGCTCGGAGTGTGCGGAGAACACGGCGGCAACCCCGCCAGCATAGAGTTTTTCCATCAGGTTGGACTTCAGTACGTTTCCTGCTCACCGTTCAGGGTGCCTATCGCAAGGCTTGCGGCTGCCCAGGCGGCGATCAAGTTCAAACCTGCCGAAGAGGCTGCCCCCGGTATCACCAGGGCGGAGATAGAAGCAAAGGTCACAGCTGCCAAGAGCGCCCTGCAGGATGCCGCCGGCAAGCTCAAGGACGCCGCGGCCGACGCTACTGTCGATTTGAAGGACGTAGTCGCCGCCGGGCTCAAGAGCCTTAAAGCAGGCTGGGAAGAGGCAAGAAAAACCTTTGGAGAGGAACGCTCCGATAAATAACTGCCGCGCATAAAAAGACGGAGAGAGCATTATCGGAAGATAACGCTTTCTCCGTCTTCAAAACATCTGATCGCCGCGCGGTCAGCGCGACGTCGGGACAGACGAAGAGGAAGACCAGACGACAGACGGGCAAAACAGAAAGGAATGGAGATGACCTATGGACAGAAAGCAGGTTTCTTTTGAGATCCTGGAGCCGAGAGGGAAACTCAACGATCCCCGCAGGGAGGGGTTGAGCAACCCGAGGCTGACAGACCTTAACGGTAAGACGCTGGCACTGATGAGCATACACGTAGACGCGCTCTTCCAGTTCGGAACGGAACTGTTCTATGACCTCCTGGAGGAGGAACTGAGAAGCCGTTACCCGGATATACGTTTCTACCGCTGCAAATCTTTCGGTTCCCCCAACGCAGTGGTAAACGCGGACGAGATAGCGTCCAAGTGCGACGCCTGGGTCGAGGGCGTAAAGGAAGCAATTACCCAGGGGCGCAGGGACGTGGGAGTATTCATGGAACGCGCCGGCAAACCTGGAGTTTCCATATGTTCCGATATCCTGTTCAGGTCCAAAAGCGCCCTGCAGGATCTGAACGGAATGCCGAAAGTCCGCCTGGTGACGGTACCGGAGACGGCATACTGCGCCGCAAAGAGGGACAAAGAGCTCATGCGCCCGGTGGTCCTCGGTGCAGTTGACAAGATAATAGCCGCCCTGACTGCTCCGCTTACCGAGGAAGAGATGAACGTCCCGGATATGCAGTATGATTATTCACCAAAGACATTTTCCGGGAATACATGGCACGACGCATACGAGAAATTCCTTAAATACTGCGCAGACAACGCACTTACGGACGGGCTGCCCGTGGTGCCGCCCACCAGGGAGAATGTGGAGTGGATGCTCACCGGCACCAGTTACCCCAGGGACAAGGTGATAGGGCTGATGTATCCCAAGAAAGGCATCGCCACCGTTGAGAAGATCGCGACAGCCGCCGTGATGAGTGGGGCAAGACCCGAGTATCTGCCGGTCATCATAGCGATAATCGAAGCCATTACGGCCAAAAACTTTAACCAGTTCCACATAGTGAATGAGATACTTCCGACGATATTTATCAGCGGACCGATCATAAAAGAACTGGGGATAAACAATAAGTGCGGATACCTTGCCCCCGGGTACCGGGTAAACAGCACCATAGGCCGATCCGTGCTCATGTGCATGATAGCCATAGGTTGGCGTGACATGACCATCTACGCGTCTCCCGGAGGCCCCGGACAGCCGGCGGCGTACGCGAACCTGATATTCCCGGAGAACCAGGATGAGAGCCCGTGGGAGTCCTGGGCAGAACAGAACGGCTGCTCCCCCGAGGAGAGCATAGTCACTGTATGCGAGAATACAGGTTTTACCCGCGGCCCCGCGGAGTGTATGTCCAACTCCGGATATCAGGAGAGGCTCGACCAGATAAGCAGCTTCTTCTCCAGGAAAGGCCCCCTGTTCGGAGGCTTCGGCATGGCGGAGAACGGGGAGAACAGCCGCCACATGGTGGTGCTGCACCCCACTATGGCCCATCAGCTGGCCAACGCGGGCTTCACGAAGGAGAGCTTTATAGAGTACCTGTACAAAAAGAATGTGATAGATTACGATACCATGACCCCTGAAGAGAGGCAGGAGCTTATCGACGAGCTGAGGGCGGAGAACGCCACGGCAAACAACAAGCAGTTCTTCCTCATGCCTGAGGACGTCAAGCCGGGGCTTCACCGTGAACCTTTCCATGAGACCTCGGACGTAATGGTTTTCGTTGCCGGTTCCGGAGCGGGCAACAGCGCCGTCCTGCAGACGGTCATCGGATCTACCGCACCTCACGCGGAAGAGGTGGAGGAGCCCAGGCCGTTTATGAACGTGGTGATACACGGCGCCACGCTGACAAAGTACGGGAAATAAGTCCGGAGTTCACTCCCGACACATAACGAACGCCCCCCGCGCATTTGACTGCGCGGGGGGCGGGATTTTAGAAACGTTGTCTTCAGGAATGCTTTTCCACGTGGGCCTTGATGGCGTCGAAAGTTTTCTCGCTTATGTCGTGTTCGATCTTACAGGCGTCCGCGGCGGCAGTTTCCCTGTCTACGCCCATGGCCGCTATAAACTCAGTCAGAGTGGTGTGCCTGTCGTATATTTTTTCGGCGACGGCCTTGCCGCTCTCGGTAAGGGAGATATATCCGTCTTTATCCACGGTGATGTATTCCCCTCTTCTGAGAATACCCATGGCGCGGGAAACGGACGGTTTGGAAAAGCCCATATAGTCCGCCACGTCGATGGAGCGTACAAAACTGAGCTTTTGGGACAGTATCAGGATGGTTTCAAGATACATTTCCCCGGATTCGTAAATTTGCATAGAGAAGCCTCCTTCCTGGATCGCGCGGCTTTATCCCATGCTGCTCTGCCCGGCTGAGCGCTGTCCGGGCATAGCGGGAGACTGTTTGCGGATGCATAAGAGAATACTTGCGGCAAATGTGTTCAGTTTGCACTGAAAGCAAAAGAAATCGTTTTCTGTAATTATATAGATTTCACTTCTACAATTCAAGCCCCAACAAGCCCGGAATACGGTATATATAGATCCCCCGATGATATGCGGGGGTCCGGATCATTGCATGGACGTCCTCAGAAGGGGGATGGGGGATGTATTTGCTGAAATAATCATAATATTGCACTTGACAAGTTAGCTATAGATAACTTATTATAAGAGATGCCGATCGGGACCCGCGGTATTTTTTAGGGCAAAAGGTTAGCTGCAGCTAATCGTTCTGGCCGCGTCCAGGCTGAACGGGCCCGCCCGATCGAAACAGAATCACATCCGCGTCAGGAACGCGGAAAAAGAAGGGTATGGTCATGATGCCGCTGACATTTGCGAACGAGGGTGAAGAAAACATAATAAAAAAGATCGGAGGAAAACCGGAGGTAAAAAAGCATCTTGAAAGCCTCGGGTTTGTGACGGGAGGCAGAGTTACGATCATTTCTCATATTAACGGCAGCGTTATTGTCAATGTCAAGGAATCCCGCGTGGCAGTAAGCTCCGAGATGGCCCAAAAGATATTTGTCTGATTATTATTCAGGGAGGGAGAACATGAAAACACTGAGGGATGTAAACATCGGTGAAACAGTAGAAGTAGTCAGGCTCCACGGCGAGGGAGCCGTAAAGCGCAGGATAATGGATATGGGAATAACCAGGGGAGTTGAGATCTATGTGCGCAAGGTAGCTCCGCTGGGGGACCCGGTGGAACTAACCGTCCGCGGATATGAGCTGTCGCTCAGGAAAGCCGACGCCGAGATGGTAGAGGTTAAATAACCCGGGTGCAATTAAAACACGTCCTGCGGTTAGTGGTAACTAATTAGCTGCAACTAATTAAAAGAAAGGACCGATCACATGGATTTGCGTATAGCTCTGGCCGGCAACCCGAACAGCGGGAAGACCACGCTGTTCAACGCCTTGACGGGTTCGACCCAGTTCGTGGGCAACTGGCCGGGAGTCACGGTAGAAAAAAAGGAAGGCAGGCTCAGAAAGTTTGACGGCGTGTCAATAACCGACCTGCCGGGCATATATTCCCTCTCTCCGTACACGCTTGAAGAGGTCGTGGCAAGGAATTATCTTGTTGAAGAACGTCCGGACGCCATACTCAATATAGTAGACGGCACCAATCTGGAGAGGAATCTGTATCTCACAACCCAACTGACAGAGCTCGGCATCCCCGTAGTGGTAGCCATAAACATGATCGATACCGTTAAGAAAAACGGAGACAGGATCAATATCCCCGAACTGTCGCGCCAGTTGGGCTGTAAGGTGGTGGAGATCTCAGCTCTGAAGGGCATCGGGCTTGATGAGGCGGCGAAGGAGGCCGTGGAAGCGGCAAAGAACGGAAAAACAGTGCCGCAGCATACATTCTCCGGTCCTATCGAGCATGCCATCGCCCATATAGAAGAGGCGGCCGTCCACGGTATGAGGGAAGAGCAGCAGAGATGGTATGCGATCAAAATATTCGAACGTGATGAAAAAGTGCTTGAAAAGATCAGCATTCCTGATTCCGTAAAGCAGCACATAGAGGCGGATATTTCGGCGGCGGAGAAAGAACTTGACGACGACGCGGAGTCGATCATCACCAATGAGAGATACGTGTATATAGGGGGAATAATAAAAGCCTGCTACAAGAAAAACAAAGCGGGAAAGCTCACGGTATCGGATAAGATAGACAAGGTAGTAACAAACAGATGGGCGGCCCTTCCCATATTTGCCGTCGTCATGTTCCTGGTTTACTGGATAGCCATGGGTCCCTTCGGCAGTTTCCTGACAGACTGGACGAACGACGTTTTCGGCGGGGAGTGGCTGGAAGGCGGGGCGCGCTCCCTGCTTGAGAAAGCGGGCGCGGCACCGTGGCTGATCGGGCTCGTGGTGGACGGTATAGTTCACGGCGTGGGAGCCGTGCTTGGCTTCGTTCCTCAGATGCTGGTACTGTTTTTTATGCTGTGTATCCTTGAAGATATAGGGTACATGGCCAGGATAGCCTTTATTATGGACCGGATATTCCGCCGGTTTGGACTTTCCGGGAAGAGTTTCATCCCGATGCTGGTCGGCATGGGGTGTGGAGTGCCGGGAATAATGGCCTCAAGGACCATAGAGAATGAGCGCGACAGGAGAATGACGATCATCACCACGACGTTTATCCCGTGCGGGGCCAAGATGCCCATAATAGGCCTTATTGCCGGGGCGCTGTTCGGGGGGAGCGGCCTCGTGGCCACATCTGCTTATTTTATCGGTATTGCGGCAATTATCATATCCGGCATAATACTGAAAAAAACCAGGATGTTCTCTGGTGATCCTGCGCCTTTCGTTATGGAACTGCCCGCATACCACGCCCCGGCGGCCGGAAACGTTCTGAGGGGCACCTGGGAGAGAGGATGGTCTTTCATTAAGAGGGCCGGCACAGTGATAGTGGTATCATCCATTGTTATCTGGGCTCTTTCCAGTCTGGGGACAGTCAATGGAAGGTTCGGCTTGGTCGACGATCTGTTTGAAGACGAGACGATCGCCGATGACGATTACATAGAAGCCCTTGCAGACAGGAGAGGCGTTTCCGTGGACGACATCACCCCTATGGACGATTCTATCCTGGCAGACGTCGGCAGCGCTGTGGCGCCGGTTTTCAAGCCTCTGGGATTTGGGTCCTGGAAACCTACGGTGGCTACGGTCACCGGCCTTGTAGCCAAGGAAGAAGTAGTGGGAACATTCGGGGTGCTTTATAACTACGATGATAAAGACGGAGAGGAAGAATTGGAAGAGAACGGCGACCAGATATGGGACCGCGTGGAAGAGGACTACGTCAAAATGTCCGGAGGGTTCGGTGCCCTCGCTGCGTACGCGTTTATGATCTTCAATCTCCTCTGCGCGCCATGCTTTGCAGCAATGGGAGCGATACGCCGCGAGATGAACAGTGCCAAATGGACGCTGTTTGCCATAGGATATCAGTGCGTATTCGCGTATCTTTGCGCACTGGTGGTGTTCCAGCTGGGAAAGCTGTTTGCCGGTGATGCCAACGTTGTCGGAGTGATCGCAGCCGCGGCGATAATAATATGTGCCGTATATCTGCTGCTGCGGCCGTATAAGGAAGCCTCAAGGCTTACTGTGGAGTAGGGTATCTCTCGGGAGGTGTAAGTGTATGCTTTCGTGGATACAGTCTAATTTTGCCAATATTATTGTGTGTGCCGTACTGGCTGCCGTGACAGCCCTGATAGTCGGAGGCATGATCAGGAACAGGAGGAACGGAGTATCTTCATGCGGATGCAGCGGTTGTACCGGGTGCAGCGGATGCGTTTCTGGAAGCGCGTGCGGAAAGACCGGTAACGGCGACGCAAGAGGATGATATTTTCCCGTTCCGCATCGCAGAACATGCAAGCAGAGGAAGTACTATGGCCCAATGGCCATGCAGAAGACCGGGCCGCCAAACGGCGGCCCGGTCTTCTGCTGTGCCGCGCTGCTGTGTCATAGCCTGCGGCGGACAGTGCCGGCCTCTGGCTGTGCAGGGAGCGTATGGGAAACAGGCTGCGATTTCGGCAAAAAGGGAAAATAATTACAAATGTATAGTAATATGACCCATCATGGAGTATAATGTTGTCATCGGAACAGAACGCAAAAAGGAGGGCCATATTTGAAAAAGAATATAGATATGCTGCACGGGGGAGTTGCGGGGAGTCTCGTTCGTTTCGCGATCCCGCTCGTGCTGACCGGATGGCTCCAGATGCTGTTCAATTCCGCGGACAGTCTTGTTGTGGGGAGGTTCGCGGGGGCCAATGCGCTGGGTGCAGTAGGAGCGACGTTCCCGTTTGTAATGCTGGTGATAAGTTTTTTCGGCGGGCTTGCCGCCGGAGTAACAGTCTGTGCGTCAAACGACGTAGGCGCGGCTGACCACGAGAGCTTCAGGGAGACGCTCCACGTATCCGTGCTGCTTGCTGTGATCGTCGGATGCTTTGTCACACTTCTGGGGGAGAGCATAGCCCGTCCGGTGCTTCGCATGATGAACGCCCCGGAGGATATAATCGACGGCTCTACGATATACCTGAGGATATTCTTTCTGTGCATGCCTGCGCAGATGGTCTACAACACCTGCGCCTCCGTCATGAGGGCGAGGGGGGATTCGCGCAAACCATTGTTCTTCCTGGCCATATCCGGTGTGGCAAATGTACTTATGAACATAATTTTTGTGGCGGTTTTTCACTGGAACGTCGTGGGTGTCGCGGTGGCTACGGCAATAACACAGTACCTTTCCGCTTTCCTTGCTGTCACAGCCCTGATGAGGGAGGAAGAACCGTGGAGGCTCAATCTGAGAAAGCTATGCCTCAGGAAGGACAAGATAGCCAGGATCCTTAAAATAGGGGTGCCCGCTGGGCTGCAGGTCTCCATGCTGGCCGCGTCTGATATTCCCCTGCAAACAGCGGTGAATTCCCTGGGCTCACTGGCCGTATCCGGCAACGCGGCCGCAACAAATATTGAGGGGATCGTTTTTTCTACAATAGAATCGGTCGTCCAGGCCTGCACCGTTTTCACCGGGCAGTGCGTAGGGGCGAGGATGTTCGACAGGACAAAAAAAGTCCTCGTGAGCAGCATGGGGATCGCCCTGGCATGCGGCGTTATTCTGGGGGTTGTAGCTTTCCTGCTGAGATACAGGATCATATCCATGTTCCTGCCGGATAACACCGAGGCTGTAGCGTACGGCGCGGACAGAGCCGCCGCGGTGGTTTCATTCCTGTTCGTTTATTCTGTTATGGGTACCCTTAACGGCTCCCTGCGCGGCTATGGTATCTCGTTGACTCCAGCACTTATCAATATAGTGGCCCTGTTCGGCTTCAGGTTTTCCTGGGCAAAATTCTATTTCCCGCATCATCAGTCGCTATTCCACCTTTACATTTCCTACCCGCTTGCCTGGTCTATTGCCATCATATTGCTTCTCATCATCTACAGGCCTTCTCTGAGACGGGCAAAGGAAAAGCTCGGCGCGCCGCAGCAGCAGTAAGTACCGTATATCATTACCCACGGGCGACGCCGGATTCATGATGAAGGCAGACGCATCCAAAAACCGAATCCCGGGCCGCTGCAGTCTCGGCAGCGGCCCTTTTATATGTACCGTACTGCTTTGTACGGGTGCGGACTGCCGCTTGACGCGTCAGCCCACTGTCATGTAATATAAAACCAATACAAGCAGTACTGTTTAAATTATAAACCGATCTGACGATCAATTCACACCGGGAGGCTGTTTTATGGACAACTGTACAAAGTACGCGAATATTCTGAAGCCGCTGAGAATAGGGAATACGGTTTTCAGAAACCGCATTTTCTCGGCACCTACCGGAGTAAAAGACCTCACTCCGGAGCGCGCGCCGACGGACGATTACATAGCATATTTTGAGAGGAAGGCAAAGGGCGGATGTGCCTCCATATGTCCGGGGGAATACTATATAGACGATGAGGATATAGGCTCTCCCAACAAATATGAGGTGGTTCATCTGGCTGAACGCAAACTGAACCGTGCCCGGTTGGGGAAACTGGCGGACGCCATAAGGAGGAACGGCTGTGTGCCCACCGCGGAGCTGGAAAAGACAGGCAGGCTCCGCAGCGACTCTGACGAATACAGAATGCTCCTCGGCCCCTGCGACGGGTTCCATCCCTACGACAGCCACGTGAAGTGCCGGGCAATGACTGAGGAGGAGATATACGCCACGATAGAGTCATACGCGTCTGCGGCAGTGTATGCCAAGGACCGTGGTTTCGGTATGGTGCTGGTCCACGCCGCGCACGGGTGGCTGCTGCACCGTTTTCAGTCTCCCGTTACCAACCATCGCACGGATAAGTGGGGCGGGAGCGTGGAGAACCGGTGCAGGTTCACTGTGGCAGTAATAGATGAGATACACAAAAGATGCGGACGGGATTTCCCCGTTGAGGTGAGGATTAGCGGCAGTGAGGCGTATGAGGGCGGTTACGGAATAGAAGAGGGGATCGAAATAGCAAAACAGCTTGACGGTCACGCGGACATAATCCACGTTTCCACGGGCAACCTTTTCGTGCCCGGGAACGATTACCACACCCACCCCACTATCTTTCAGGATGAGGCGTTGAACGTCAAATATGCCGCGGAGATAAAAAAACACGTAAAGTGCGCCGTGTCGACGGTGGGCGCCCTATCCGACCTGGACGTGCTGGAGGATATAGTTGCCTCCGGGAAGGCGGATATAGTCGAATTGGCACGCGGACTCATTTGCGACCCGGACCTGCCGCTGAAAGCGAAATCCGGCAGGGAGAAGGAAGCCCGCAAGTGCCTGCGGTGCTTTAAATGCGTGAGGCATAATTATCAGGATGGGCGTATATTCTGCGTACTGAACCCCGCTTCAGGCAAAGAACGAGAGGCTGCCAGGACCCCGCGTCTTCTTGGAAAAAGAAAGGTCCTTATCGCCGGAGGAGGTATTGCCGGCATGCAGGCAGCCATTACCGCCAGGGAAGCAGGGCACGAAGTGATCCTTTGCGAGAAGACCGGCAGTCTCGGCGGCGTGCTGCTCTGCGAAAAGGAAGTACCGTTTAAAAAGAGGATATGGGATTACATCGAGAGGCAGAAATACGTGCTTTCAAAGCTTGGAGTTGACGTACGTCTGAATACGGAAGTGACGCCTGAGCTGTGCGCACAGATCAGACCCGACGCCATAGTGGCCGCGCTCGGAGCGGTCGCCAACACACCTCCTATACCCGGCCTGGACGGGGAAAACGTAAGGACCGCGGCGGAAGCCTTTGCCGATCCATCGGCCGCCAAAGGAAAATGCGTCGTTTTGGGAGCCGGTCTCACCGGCCTGGAACTTGCGATCTACCTTGGATCCCTGGGCAAAGAGGTGCGAATACTTGAACTCCTTAACGAAGGAGAGGCCATGGAGATATCCGCCGCATATGCAAGAGAAATGGCAAAGTACGGCCTCACTGTGGAGTATGGGGCAAAAGTGGAAAAGATACATAAAGACTGTATAAAGGTAACCTGCGCGGAGGGTAAAAGGGATGTGCAGTGCGATACGGTCCTGAACGCCATGGGCCTCAGGCCCCTCTGGGACGAGGCTGACGCCCTCAGAGACTGCGCGCCGGAATTCTATCAGATAGGAGACTGTCTCAGCCCCCGTGACCTTATGGCCACCACAAGCGAAGCATGGACCGCGGCAAGGAATATAGGTTGTTATTAAGCTGCTGTCAGAATGTAATAAGGAGTGACCTCTTGTCAGATGTGCGGGGGGTCAACGGCCGGGGAAAGACGAGGTCAGGGACTGAAAAGTTCCTGACCTCATTTTAAATACGTATATATCCGGGGAAGACGTCCTTAAGGGGGATAGTATTGTTGGAGGAATTACTGAAAACGTCACGGTGAACGGAGATCCCCCGGGGCAGTTCAAAGAGGAACGGCACTGCCCTGAGTGCTTATCCCGGTGATCCTGCCGTCCCTTATCATATACGCCTCACCCCTCAGTTCCTCCCTGCCGGACCTGATAAACAGATAGCTCCCGTCAGGAATGGCATAAAATGTCTTTCCCATGCTGTCCGGACACGCGATATCCTCAAATAACCGCAGACCGTCCAACATATTGTCCTTGATTTCCTGATAATGGGGAAGCAGTATGGTTTTTGTTAGACCCAGACCCGGCAGGAATCTGCGGTAAGCGGGGTCGACTGCCTCACCGTCTTCTTCCGGCATGGCGTATACGACGTCCGCGCTGTTCATACTGCCGGCGCTTATCCCGATGGCGACCCCGTCGAAGCATTTCATAAGGCCGCGCAGGCCGATTTTATGAAAGAAGCGGTTTTGTGTGGGCACATGCCCGCCGCCAAGGATAAGAAGGTTCGATCCCTGCACAAGCTTCCGGGCTTGTTCCTCGTTTCTGCCGTCCAGAGTGCGGAAACGCTCAAAACGGAACCCGGCATTTTCAAAGCTCTCTCTGATCGCCGAAGCGTAAAAGTCCATTTTATCCCAGCCGTCCGGGTCGGAGCATACGTGGAGCGCGCTGCAAGGGGCCGGGAAGCACAGGCGCAGTTCGTCAAGAAAGCGATTGGAAGGGTCCAGGTCCCCTGTGCCGGGAATGTCCATCCTGCTGGTGAGAAAACAGATCATCGTATTCCTCCTCAGATTTTTTATATCTATATCAATAATACCAAAAAGGGGATACGGGTCAGTTAAAAATCATGAAGCGCGTGTTATGGGGGAAAACACCGTTTCGATGCCGTGGAGCATATGAAAAAAGTCCGTTTTCCCCGCGTAATTTGAGACCACTCTCTGCGGGATCAGACCGCTTCCGAGGCCGGGGCAGCCCGTGTATGGGCCTGCGCGGAAGAAACGGTACAGCCGCCGATATAAAATGCCCTTTTCCGCCGTAAGATCCTACTGTATAATTGTTTTGCGGCCCGTTCGTACGGTCGGCGTCGGATTAAATCAAAAGCGATAGCAGAGGTTCACATCCACGCCGTTCCCCGCAGGCCGGGGCGGAACGGAACGATCATATATAGTTTTCCAACATAAAAAGGAGCGTATAGCATGGCGAAATACGGTGTTAGCGTCCCGTTGACGGATATCAGGGACGGCTTCTGGTCGGGCTTTCGGGATACAATAGTCCGGGAGGCCATTCCCTACCAGTGGGCGGCCTTGAACGACGCGCTGCCCGGGACAGCGGAGAAAAGCGGCTGTATGCGTAATTTCCGCATAGCGGCAGGACAGGAAACAGGTGATTTTCACGGTTACCCGTTTCAGGACAGTGACGTATACAAATGGCTGGAAGGGGTGGCTTACAGTCTTCGGTGGAAGCCGGACAGCGCCCTGGAAGCGTTGGCGGACGGGGCCATCCAAACGATCGCGGCTGCCCAGCAGCCGGATGGGTATCTGGATACTTATTATATAATCAGAGGATTAGATCGCCGGTGGACGAACCTGCGGGACGACCACGAGTTATACGTGGCGGGACACCTGATAGAAGCGGCCGTGGCATACTGGCAAACTACGGGAAAGCGCACATTGTTGGACACCGCCGTTCGTTTTGCGCAGCACATCCATAGCGTGATCGGGCCGGAGGAAGGTAAGATACATGGATACCCCGGCCATCCCGTCTTGGAAATGGCCCTTATGAAGCTCTGGTCTGCCGTAGGTGACGAACGATACCTGCGCCTGGCTGAATACTTTATCCGTGAAAGAGGGAAACAGCCCGCATTCTTTGAGGAAGAACGCCTGCTATTTGGCAGGGAAGCGGCCTGGAAGGACAGCCCGCTGGGGCTTCGATATTACCAGGCGCATGCCCCGCTTGAAGAGCAGGACGAGGCGGTCGGCCACGCGGTGCGGGCCATGTACCTCTTTTCAGGTATGACTGACGTGGCCGGGGAGACCGGGGACCCGGGCCTCGCGGCAGCCTGCAGGCGGCTCTGGGAGAGTACCGTCAGCAGACGTATGTACGTCACAGGCGCCCTGGGGTCTTCGGAACACGGTGAAGCGTTCACTTTCAATTATGACCTGCCAAACGATACCGCTTATGCCGAGACCTGCGCTTCCGTGGGATTGGTGTTTTTTGCCAAAAGAATGCTCTGCCTGGAGCCCCTGGGGGAATACGCGGACGTAATGGAACGGGCGCTGTACAACAGTGTCCTCAGCGGCATGCAGCTGGATGGGAAGCGCTTCTTTTACGTGAATCCCCTGGAAGTTGTGCCGGAAGCGTGTGAATGGGATCGGAACAAAAGTCATGTTAAGGCAGAGAGGCAGCCCTGGTTCGGCTGCGCCTGCTGCCCGCCCAATCTGGTGCGCCTTATGGCTTCACTGGAGGAGTACGCGGCGGTGAAGCATGGGGAGATCCTGTATCTGAACCTGTATCTGGGCGGAATGCTGCGGGACAGTGGTCTTACCATGCGTATTGAGACCGGATACCCCTGGAACGGCGTAGTTGCGATTGACGTGACCGAAGCTATACAGGAGGAGCGGTCTCTGGCACTGAGGGTACCGGGTTGGTGCGAAAACTGGAGCCTGAGCCTGAATGGCGAACCATGTGCCGCGGAATACCGCAGGGGATACGCCGTGCTGCGGCGCAGTTGGCGGATAGGGGACCGGCTGACCATGAAGATGGAAATGGTCCCACGGTGGGTCCGGGCAAATCCCAGAGTGCGTGAGGACGCGGGGCTGACAGCCCTGCAGCGGGGCCCCATCGTGTACTGCCTGGAAGAAGCTGATAACGGTAAGGCGCTGCACCTGCTCCGCAGGGGACCGGACCCTGAAACCGGGGTGCGGTGGGAACCCGGAACGTTGGGAGGGGTCGTAACCGTGCGGACCTCCGGACTGCGGGAAGATGAAGATTGGCCCGATGGGCGGCTTTACGATTTCCGGGAGGCGTCGGAGGTCAGGGCCACGGAACTAAAATGGATACCATACTACGCATGGGCAAACCGCGGCGCCGGGGAGATGCGTGTCTGGATCAGAGAATAAGACTCGGCAGCCAGCAGCTTGCGTTACAGCCGGCGGGGGTAAACCACTCCGCGTTCGCAGAGCTTATTATTACTTAACCCCCCGCTGTACGACGGACCGCCGGTTCGTTCATCCCGCAGCCAGATGAACGGCTGCGGAGATGCCCGTGATTGCCGCAAGCAGGACAACTGTCCAAAGCACCGTCGCTGTCGCGGACTGATGGCGGACGCGGAAAAACGGATACGGTCCGTCAACTATGCCCTTCGCATTCATGAACAGCATTATCAGACCGTAAACAAGGGTGAATGAAACGGGGAGCCATACAAGGCCGCCCGGCGCGTGGCGCTCAGCCAGGATGTATGATACCGAAGAGACCACAGGGCAGAGCAGATGGTGGTACAGACCGTTTCCCGAAAACAATAGTTTTTTCGGATCTCCTCCCATGGGCACCAGCACGCAGACGGTCACAAGGAATGTCATGATAAGCATACACGTACTTAAATAGCGCAGGCTTGACAGCATTTGCCGCTGCCCGAGGATAACGATAAGAAGGGCGGAAACAGAGGTTATAAGGTTGGACAGCAGAGTATAGAAGATCACTGCCGCCCATATCCTGCCGCGGGGGCAGAGAGTAAAACCCCTGATCTCCATGATCAGAACAATACAGCACAATATCCGTGCGGCCATGATTTTTACCTCGCTTTTTGGAATCTGATCCGGTACTTCCGGTATCACTTACAAGTATGGAAACGGCGGCGATTCCGGTTCCAATCGAATGTACCGCGCTCACAATAAAAAATGCCATACCTGGAAGGTACGGCACAGCCGGACACATGGACAGCCTGCCGGGACATTCCGATTCATATCCATATGTTAAGCGTCAGCGGCAGAGATAATGGTATCGGCGTCCCGGCCGAAAGAATGCCCTGGTGGTCGGATACATAAACGATGCCGCCGCGCGGCGGGAAAACAGGGGGCAAAACTGAATCAATGCCGACGGTTTCGGAATGATATCAGCAGCGGGCCGGGCAGGGGCAACCCAGGGGAACCTGCCCGGCCGCGGCATGTTTTATCAGGTTTCATCGGGCGCCCGGATCGCTTTTCACGGATATTCCGATCATTACTGTCTCTTCATCCTGAGCGCTCCATACAGAATGGGGGATCGTCCCTTTGACGAGGAAGGCCTCATCCTGATGTATAAGTACTTCATTATCTTCAAGAAGAGCCTTTGCTTCCCCTTTCACTACGATAAACAGATGATCGTGATCATGGGTGTGCTGCTCCGTAGGGCCTCCGCCCTTCATGTTGATGTATGCGATAGAACCGTCAATTATCTCCCCCATATTGTCGAACAGCTTTTTGGCCTCAAAGTTGACGTGCTTCGGGGGGACCATAATCCTTCTTTCATATTATCTCTGTACATATTCTTAATGGGCTGCCGGTTCGCACGGCTGCCCTTATTTGTTGTTTTCGCTCGCCATAAAGACGGCTTTGCCGCAGGTCCACACAGGGACCCGTTCGGATCAGGCGCCGTCGCTTCGCTGAAAAGACAAGCTTTATTCCAACGTACCAAAAGCCTCCACGGCCTCATCGACTGTCATGTTGCCGTTGCTGACCTGCCAGCCTGCCTTGCGCACCTGGGAGTCTGGTGTATCTTCAAGGCCAAGTTCGGATAGATTGATGACATGTTCGGCGTCAAGTTTGCCAAAAGCGGCATAGATCCCGTCCAGGGACATATCCACACAGGGCGTCACCATGCGTTTTGCCCGGGCCATTTCGTTCAGTTCGCTGGGGGTAACGAGGAAACGCATAAACTCGTTGGCCATGTCAAGGCTTTTGCTGTTCTTGTTCACGCCGAAGCCCAAAGAGATCGAGTTGATGAAAAATCCGCCGTCCTTGGTGGAGGGGACCGGGTGGAAGCTGTAACTGAAGGGATCAGCGGTAAAGGCCTCGGACTGGCTCTCCCTCTTTTCCGTGCCGGACACTGTGTTGCCGGATGCCAGCATTATGGGCACGTCCCCTTCAAAGAAACGCATGATGACCGCGTTATAGTCGTTCTCCAGCAGACTGCAGCTCTCCAGGTCCACGTATCCGCGGCTGATGAAATCAGCCGCCAGATCCAGCGTGCTGCGCATGTATTCCCCAGCACCCGGCTTCATGGCGTTCATATCCTGAATGGCTTTTTCATCACCCTGGATCTCTGCGCAGAAATAGGGATAGTACAGCGGGAAGAGCATGAAACTGCCCCGGTTGTATGCCATGACAGGGCTTTCATAACCGGTTTTTTCAGCGCGTCACATACTGAGATCAGCTCCTCATAGGTTTGAGGAACGGATAGTTTCTCTTTTTCGAATATCGATTCGTTTATCAGCATGCCGTAAGTGGTGGTGTAAAAGGGCACGGTGGGCACTTTTCCCGTACCGTCCTTATAGAGCAGACTGCTGCGAATGCAGGACAGATCGATACCCAGAGCGGGATCGGACAGGTCCTCAGCGGTTTCGTAGATAGAGCTGTACTCCTCCTTATAAGCCATCCAGGGATAGGTGAAGAATATATCCGGCGCTTCATCGCTCTCCAGAGCGGTGACGATTATGTCGTTGTAGTTGTCCAGGTAAGTATAAGTCAGCTTAACGTTGGGATAGAATTGGGAGAAGCGGTTGAACTCCGCTTCCAGAGCCTCAAAATTGTTGTAGTGGCCCACGACATTGATCGAGCAGTCAGTCTGGGTATAAAGTTTCGGCGAAAAACCGGCGTCGGTTTTTCCGGTGCTGTCCGTTCCTTTGTTTGCACAAGCGGTGAGACACAGTACAAGCGCCATAACCAGCGCAAACAGGATCGATCTCGTTCTTCTATGTCTGGTCATGTGGTAGTTCCCTCCTTGATTCTTCTGATTTCCTTGAGGACCAGCTTCATATCGATGGGTTTGGCGATGTGGCCGTTCATACCGGCCGACAGGCACTCCGTAACGTTTTCGGAGAATGCGTCAGCCGTCATGGCGATGATAGGGATACTGGATGCCCACGGATCATCCAGGGACCGGATGGCTTTGGTAGCTTCGATACCGTTCATGACGGGCATCTGGATGTCCATGAAGACAAGACTGAACTCACCCTGCGTGGCAGCGGCCAGGCGGTCCACGGCCAGCTGGCCGTTCGCCGCGCGTTCACATTCTACTCCGTACATCTGGAGCAGTGCGGAGATGATCTCCCAGTTGGTGTCGTTGTCTTCCGCCACCAGGATGCGCATTCCGGCAATATCGGCGTTATCATCATCCTGATCGCTGTGTTCGCTTTCAATACCCAACAGGGCGTTCAGCTTGTCATAGAGTGTTGAGCGGAAAAGCGGCTTGCTGAGGAAACCGTTGACGCCGGCTCCTTTCGCGGCGTCTTCCAGATCGGACCAGTCATAGGCGGAGACCAGCAGGATATTCACTTCATCGCCCAGCCTGGCGCGGATCTTGCGTGCGGTCTCTATCCCGTCCATGGTGGGCATTTTCAGATCCAGGATCACCACTTTGTAATCTGTCCGATCCGACACCATCTGCAGCGCTTCGGCACCGCTGAGGGCAGTGTCCGCTTCGGCTCCTATGGAATTCAGGGTGTCCTTGGCCGTTTCCAGCTGCACGGGGTCATCATCGGCAATCAGTACACGTATGGGGGGCAGCATCATCTCTTCCACGGTCTTATCTGCCAGCGGGATATCCAGAGTCACGTTGAATGTTGTTCCCTTGCCTAACTCACTATGGCATTCTATGGTACCGTGCATAAGGTCGATCATCTGTTTTGTTATGGCCAGTCCCAGACCTGTACCCTGTATGGTGGCCACCCGACTGTCGGTCTGCCGTGAGAAAGGCTGATACATGCGCTCCATAGATTCCGGTGTCATGCCAATCCCTGTGTCGGATACTGCATAGGTCAGGCGGATCGATTTTTCGGCATTGCCGGGTTCCTGCCGGATCTCTACACATACTTTCCCGCCGGGTTCGGTGTACTTGATGGCATTGGACAGCAGATTGATGAATATCTGGTTGATGCGCAGCTGGTCAGCATACAGATATTCATGTTCAAAGCGACTGACGTGGAAACTGAAGTCTATGTTTTTTTCCTTTACCATGGGCTGGGAGATGCTCACCAGGTTTTCAGCGCACTCTACGATGGAAAAAGTTACCGGATTGAGATTCAGTTTGCCGCTTTCAACTTTGGAAATATCCAAAATGTCATTGATGAGGGTCAGCAGGTGACTGCTGGCAAGATCGATCTTGTGCAGGCTGTCCCGCACCGCCGACGGATTCCCGATATTCTTTTCCGCGATCGTCGTCAGGCCTATTATGGCGTTCATGGGTGTGCGGATATCGTGGGACATGGTGGACAGGAAATCGGTCTTGGCATGGTTGGCCCGGTCGGCGGCTTCAGCGGTGGACTTCAGCTGGCGGTTGAGATTGACCATGTTGAGCAGGTTGAATACCAGCAGGAGAAGAAGTCCTGCAGTCACGATGCTCACGAGCTTCCAGTCGGTCTCCACGTGGCTGAGTTCCCCCATGGGGATCATGGTCACTATGATCCAGTCGTCTGTTGAGTTTATACGAGTGTGTGCGATCAGGCAGCGCTGTCCCCTCGAATCGGTTATCTCCATGGAACCGGGTTCGCCGGCGACGCTGCTTTTCAGGTTTTCCATGATGGTGGGGCTGGAAGCATTGTAGGACTGATAGAACTCAAAAAAGTTGGAGTTCTTAAAAGAATGCCCCTTGATGATATAGTCCCCTTCCACGTCGATCAGGGATATTTCGGCATTTTTATAGTCTTCCGTCGGGAAGGCCCATTTTTGCTCAAATGCGGATACCGGGATGATACGCAGCAATACAGCCGCCTGCCGCGGGCCGTCACGGGCGCTTCTGAGCGTTACGGGGCAGCAAAAGGCTATGGATTGAATGGCATTAACGGGGTTGGTGTAGGCGCGGGACACGTTTACCGTGCCGTCCTCCATGAAGAGCCCGCCGCTGCCGCTGAAAATGCTGATATTCTTGTAGGAAACGGTGTAATCATCTGGATCTGACGTTTTTGCCCGGGTGGACAGGCCGGACAGGTTTTTGTCTTCTGTGAAAAGGATATGCGCCATCGCGTCCTGGCTGTCGACAGAATCACGGACGAACGTTATCGCTTCATCCGCCGTCATGTCGTTGGCGTTTATATAGTTTGCCCAGCCGCTGCAGACCTGCTGTTCGCCCACAAGATAGTTGGTGGTCACGCTCTCCATGGCAGCCGTCATGTTTTCAAACGCTTCTGTCTTCGTTGCGATCATCCTCTGCTGTTCGCTGCGGACGGAGAGCATAACAAAAGCCAGAATGGCCAGGATGATCAAAATATTCCCAAGGGACAAAAGACTTTTTTCATTTTATCAGACCTTCTCGTACCATGTATACGCACGATAACCCATAGCGGTAAGTGGATAATGATCCGGCGGCTTTCGGCCGGGATGTATCACAGTAGCGTTAAAATTCCGGCAGGGTAAAGGACGGAACAGCTTATATAGACTGTACATTATTCCAAAATCAATATATCTCCACGTATATAATTATATAGCAATACTGTGCGTTCTGCAATATTATTTCATCCGATTGGCAAAGAGGGACGAATACGCATCTCCCCAATGAAGATGGCTGCTTCTTCGCCGGGTAGCCCGTTTATCATTTTCGTTCCTTTATTGGTGAACCGGCCAAATTGAGGGATCGCCTTTTGTCCGCGGACAAAAGGCGATCCCTCGGTGCGAGACGCGTGAAACGCGCTGATACCATTGAAAGAAAAGCTCGCTGGACACGCTTTCCAAAACGGTAAGTTATGCAAATGAGCGGACTGTCCCATTGAGAACGTCTGTGACAGCGTGAATGCCGTACAGCTTTGGCGTTACCGGTTCTTCCGCTCAGATCTCCGGATAATGTGCGAAGATCAGGTGGGTTTTTGCTTTATGGGCTTTTCGCGTTGAATCAGTTTTTAAACCTCGCACAGGTCTCCGGAGATACGCTCTGTTTCCCGGTAACATCCGGTGCTGCGGGCAGGGGGCTCCGGACGTGCCGTACCGACTGTATGCTGTAAAATGCTTTTTATCATGCCAGATCACAGGATATTACGGCCCGCAAGGATCTCACCAAGAAGCCATCCGAATGTGAGGGCAGTGCCGTGACTGGTGCCCGGGATCACCATGGCGTAGTCCACACCGTATCTGCCGCCCATGGTATTTCCCGCAGCATAGAGGCCGGGGATCACATTGCCTTGCGCGTCAAGTACGGCACAGTTCCCGTCCACGCGCAGTCCGCCCACCACAGCCAGAACGGAGGGACCGAATTTCAGTCCAATGTACGGAGGCGTTTCAAGGGGCATAAGGAGTTCTTTCCTCTTGCCGAAAAGAACGTCCTTCTGATTCCGGCACATCTCATTATACTCACGAAGAGTGGAAACAAAGACTTCAGGCGGAACACCCATCTGCTCAGCAAGCGATTGCGGAGTTTCCGCCTCCACATAACTGCCGCTGCGACGGGCCATATCGAATATTCGTTTTGTGCCCTCAACAGTAAAACCGCTCTCTCCCGGAGCGTGATCCAGGCCCCAGAAAATCCCGCCGCCGTACTCCAGGGAGGCAGGGATCATCTCTGCCCAACTGCCGTCCAGGATCGACCAGGCGTAGTCCTGACCGATTCGGCGAAGGGTCACACTTTTGGCCTGAATATTGTTGTCTTCGTTCATAAACCGTTTTCCGCTGCGGTTTACAAACATAAAGCAGTAATTGGCGAAGCTGAACGCCTGCGGATGAAAGATAATTGGGAAGGGGCCGTCCTCGAAAGTCCCGCCGGCCCAGAGACCCATACGGTGGCCGTCACCGGTGTTGACCCCGCGGGGTGAGTAAGTGCTGCTCTTGCAGGCCGCGGCCATAGGCGCAAGGTCGGCGCACATTTCTTCGTTGCCGCCTATGTCTCCGGTGGCAAGCACCACACCTTTTGCGGCACGGACACGTACGTACCCTTTATCATTTTTCCCGATCACGGCTGTGATGCGACCGTCGGTTTTTTCCAGCTGTACAGCCGGAGTGTTCATAAGGTACCTGGCGTTATACTTAAGCGACTCGGTATACATGGCGTATACAGCGTCTGAAGCGCCGGGCCTGGCTCCCTTTTTTGCCATCGGACCGTCAAAAAAACGGTGAGATCCCATGTGCTCAAAATAGGTATCTCCTCTGTACAGGCAGGCCTGAAGCTCGGGGCGCACCCCGTATTCCGGCCTGGTGACTATGTCCAGGAGCCAGTTCATGGCGTGTTCGCTGTTCAGGAGATAGCGCCAGAGAACGGTTTCATCACATCTGCTGCAGCAGCGCTTGATCCATTCCCGCGCCAGTTCCTCAAGGTCGTTTTCATATCCCATGGAACGCATGAACGCGGAATTTGCAACTCCTATGTTCCCACCCCGGGCGTTCCACTTGCCGGACTTTTCCAATACAACGGCTTTCAGTCCGTTCTGTGCGGCACGGCATGCGCAGGTCACACCGGCGATGCCGGCCCCGGCTACGGCAATGTCGCAGTCTATGGTTTCAACTATTTCCGTCTCATTCACCGGGGGAGGAGCGTCCTTCCAATCTCCCCACCGGGGATCCATGTTCATAATTGTATATCCCTCCTGGTCAAGCGGTTTGCTTTCATATAACAAATCTGACACTTTTCGACTGAATAAACTCCGTTTTGACCGATATATCAACACAGTCATATTAGCATACAGAATGGTTTGATTCAATGTCCCCGGTCAAGTGATTTTAAGAACTGCAAGTCACGTAATGAAATGATACCTGGAAACGGTCCTGCCGGAGACAGGCTTGGGGCTATATGAGGGCAAAGTCCTCATTTTTCGGCTCAACACAAAAATATAAGCGGAAAAATGTCCGAAAACCTATCTTCAAAGCAGGCTTTCGGACATTTCGCAGAAAAGGTACTCCGTTTTGAGGGAAATTCCTTTAAGGGGCGTACCGCCTGTTCAAGGGCGAGCATTCTGAACGATAGGGTACGCTGACAAACTGATATTTGATCAATTCTTTGTCTTGTTGCGTATAATCAGTTTAATAACCATACAGATGATAACGACCGCAATAAACAGAATCAGGCTGGGTACCGCTCTATAATACCAAGGCGCCGAGTTCGTCATGTCATAGATTTCATTGAATTGCCGGTAGTTTATATAGTTTGCAATTAGATTTCCAATGAACACGCCAAAAAACGATCCCATCAAAGTGTTCAAAAATGTATTGAGTTTTTTCATATATGCCGGTACCTCCTGAATAACGATTCAGCCACCTGTTTACCAATCATCCGGCGGCGTCGATAAGCCATTGGCGTCACCCACCCGCCCGGGCGAGTTTTACAACAAAAAAGAACGGCAATTCTATCAGAATTACCGTTCTTTTTTGGCGGAGGGTGCAGGATTCGAACCCGCGTGAGCTTTCGCCCTAACGGTTTTCAAGACCGCCCCGTTATGACCACTTCGGTAACCCTCCGCGTATCGTTCAAACGTACAGAGCGCCGTGAAAACGGCGCCCCCTCCGTGAGCGTGTCAATTCTACACGGATATATAGCAATTGTCAAGGACTCAATAATATAGTATAATATGACACAGTACAGAAAACGGGGGACAGCACCGGGGCCGGAGAAACTTGTCATCGTCGCGAATCAGCCGGTGTGGGCCTTCAAAATAAATGCAAAGGACTTGTAGTGCAGTATGGAATTCAACAGTATCTTTCAGCCGTTGGCTATCGGCCCTGTGGTGGCCAGGAACAGGATAGAGGTGTCTCCAGCCGAACCGATGCTGGCATCCCGCGACGGTTTTGTGACGCCTGAATTTCTTCGCTTTACACAGAGTTTTGCAAGGGGCGGAGCGGCAATCATAACGGTCGGGGACAGCCCGGTCACACAGGAGTACGCAGCCCAGAACCGTTTCGTGATAAACCTTACAGATGATATGGTCGTCCATGGGCTGTTCAGTCTGACCGACGCCATACACAGATACGGGTCCCTGGCGTCGATAGAACTCAACATACGCGACGAGAGAGAGCCGGCGCAGTTCAGCGCCGCGGAGATCGGCAGTATGATAGAGGACTTCGCGGAAGCAGCCAACAGGTGCCGTCTTGCCGGTTTCGATATGGTCATGCTGCACGGAGGCCACGGGCATACCGTCTCTTCGTTCTACTCGGGAATGAATTCCCGCAGCGACAAATACGGTACCCTCACGATGGAAGACCGCTGCCGGTTCGCCAGTGACATCCTGGACGCTGTAAGGGAGAAGATCGGCCCCGGAATGGCGATAGAGTGGAGGATAAGCGGGGACGAGCTCCGACAGGGCGGAGTGACGCTGGAGGAGTCTCTCAGGTTTGCAGGATATATAAGTGAAAAAATAGATATGATCCACGTATCAGCGGGAGGGATGTTCAACAAAGGTACGTCCATGCGAATGATACAGCCCACATATCTTCCCAGAGCCACAAACCTGGCGTTTGCGGAGGCGTTTAAAAAGGAACTGGATATCCCCGTATGTACGGTTGGGTCCTTCAATATGGAACTGGCGGAGGAAGCTGTCGCTCAGGGCAAGGCGGATATGGTCGCCATGATCAGAAGCCTTATCGCGGATCCCGACGCTGTCCGCAAATGCGAATTCGGCAGAGAAGGTAAGGTACGTCCGTGTATCAGGTGCGGCGTATGTATCGGGGGCCCGGACCCGCACAGATATCCAAAACCCGTGAGGTGTGCGGTAAATCCCATTACTGGCAGAGAGGGCATTTTCTCTGCATATGAGCCGGCGATACATACCAGGAAGGTGCTTATAGCCGGGGGAGGCTGCGCCGGAATGGAGGCGGCCAGATGGCTTGCCGCGCGCGGACACAGGCCGGTGATATTTGAAAAACAGGACCATCTCGGAGGGTCTCTTATAGCCGCCGGGGCAAACCCACTGAAAGGGGATATCAAAAAGTACTGCGAGTGGGCTGTTAAGAACACCGAGGAGACTCCGGGTATAGGCGTCATCCTCAACACGGAGGTCACACGGGACGTCATAGAAGACCACGAGCCCGACGTGCTTATTATCGCGACGGGAAGTGAACCTATCATACCGAACATTCCCGGTATAGATTCCGAAAACGTACTGCTTGCCAGGGACGTGGACATGGACGCCTCAAAAGTGGGCAGAAGAGTGGTAGTCGCGGGAGCGGGACTCACCGGAACAGAGACCGCTGTATCCCTGGCCAGGGACGGCCGGGAAGTTACGCTTATAGATATGCGCTCCCTCAAGGAGATCGACGCGTCGGCGAACGCTTTCCTGACATCGGCTATAAGGTATATCTCCGCGCAGGAAGGCGTGACCGTCATGGAAGAGGTCAAGCTCTGCGCGGTGGGCAAGGGGCGTATCACGCTGGAGGATAAGGACGGCAGGCCTTTTGAACTTGAGTGCGACACCCTGGTGCTTGCTCTGGGAGTAAAACCCGTTGGCATCAAAAAAGAAGAGTATGAAGGCATGGTCGGTGAAGTATACGTTATAGGGGACTGTCACCTGAAAAACGGTACTATCGAATCGGCTGTAAGAGAGGCTTTCTATGCCGCTATGAACATCTGAGGACCGTATACGAACCAAAGGCCGCCCTCCCGTTTGGGAAGGCGGCCTTTTGACGCGAATGAACACATACATACGGTGTCAGTACCTGGGAACGATGGGAGGCGGCTTGAGTCTGAACCCTGAGACGATGCCCATGCAGGCAAAAAGCGTGACCAGCGAGGATCCGCCGTAACTGAAGAACGGAAGCGTCAGACCTATCACCGGGGTTATGCCCAGACACATGCCGATGTTCTCAAAAGTCTGAAAAATCAACATTCCGGCGTATCCGGTGCAGATGAGTGCGCCCATGGCCTGTTTGCACTTAACCGCGCGGACAAGGCAGCATACGATGATGCCGGTGAGCAGAGCGATTATCGCACAGCCCCCAATAAGGCCAAGTTCCTCACACGCGCCGGCAAAGACGAAATCGGTGTGCATGGCGAAAACACCGCCGCTCTGCGTCATGTTTCCGTGAAACAGGCCCTGACCTGTAAGCCTGCCGGAGCCGATGGCCAGTTTACTTTGCGCGGCGTGCCAGCCTATGTCAAGGTTCTGGGGGTCGATCTCCGGCGAAAAAATGATCATTATCCGGTCTTTCTGATACTCGCTTATAATGCTTGAGTTCCAAAGAACGGGGACGACAAGGGCGACGGCAGCGGCGCCGGCAAGGAACCACGGTATGCTTATTCCGGCAGCGAAGGCCATAAATACGAATATAACGGCGTAGACCAGGGCCATCCCTGCATCCTTGGAGCATACGAGAATAAGGAGGAGCATCATAAGTATATGCCCCGCCAGCCTGACGATATTGCCAGGGGAGTTTATCCTGTCGCGGTAAGCGTACATCTGCCGTGCCATGAGTAGCGTGAACGTGAGTTTGACTATTTCGGCGGGCTGGATGCCGATAGGCATCCATGAATAAGAGATCCAGCTTCTGTTGCCGGTATCTCCCTCCACCCCGAATATGAGGAGGATAGCTATGAAGACCGTGTTGAACAAGAGCAGCAGTTTCCATCTGTCACACAGGAGGTCGATGTCTATAAGGGAAAAAATAACAAATACGATCACGCCTATCACCAGGGCGGCCGACTGTACCACCACAAAGTGACTCGAATCTTCCATGGACTTTGTGGCGCTGGCGATAATGAGAATACCGAAAACAGACGCGGCAATACACAGCGACAGCAGCAGGGTGTCGCCGTTTTTTAAATATCTCTTTACAGAAGACCATATCCGGGACAAGCGCGGGTCCACCTCCTGTACAGACGGGAAAAGAATAGCGATATGATTTTAGCATAACAAAACGTGTACCGCAATTAAAAAGTAATATAGGTCTTTTCATTTGAGACCGGAAGTGATATTCTGTAGTAGTATGAAAAACTGTGCAGCTGCAGAGAAGGATATTTTACCGGGAGCGTTTCAAACGCAGAAAGGAAAGGGGTGGCAAAAGCATGAAAGTACTTGCATTCGCGGGGTTCCTCGGCTCCGGAAAGACGACCATTATAAAACAGTGTATTGATTCCATGCTGAAAAAGGGCCTGAAGATCGCCATAGTTGAGAATGAGATCGGTGCGACGAGCATAGACGACAAGGTGCTCGAAGAGGGCGGCATAGAGATGACCACACTTACGGGCGGCTGCGTCTGCTGTTCTATCTCGGGAAGCCTTCTTACGGCGGCAACAATAATAGAAAAAGAGATCGCCCCGGACTGGCTCATAGTTGAGCTCACAGGGCTGGCCTATATGTCCGGGATCAGGGATTTGTTTAAAGAGCACGGTGACCACTTCAAGCTATATTCCGTCTCCGTGGTGGATATAGCGAGGTGGTTCAAACTGCTTAAAATATCCAGGCCGCTTCTCACCGACCAGGTGGAGGGAGCGGATGTGATCATAATCAACAAGATAGATATAGCTGAACCGACGCAGGAACAGATGGAGGAAATATCCGTAATTTCGGGCGGTTCTCCCGTGATCAAGGCCTGTGCCCAGAACAACGGGGCCGGGTTGTGGGACGATATAAGCGTACTGCTGGAGCAAAAGGGCTGAATCGGACCTGAGTTACTATTGGAGGGAACAGAACGTTATGAAAGAAAATGACGAAGAACTGACTGTAAACGGACCTGGCAGCCACGACGGCACGGAACATCATCACCATCACCATCACGACGACGAGTGCGACGATCCCGGGTGCACGGAACATCACCACCACCATCACCATCATGATGACGAGTGCGACGATCCCGGGTGCACGGAACATCACCACCACCACCATCACCATCACGATGACGAGTGCGACGATCCCGGGTGCACGGAACATCACCACCACCATCACCATCATGATGACGAGTGCGACGATCCCGGGTGCACGGAACATCACCACCACCATCACCATCATGATGACGAGTGCGACGATCCCGGATGCACGGAACATCATCACCACCATCACCATCACGATGACGAGTGTGACGATCCCAACTGTACCGACCCGCATCATCACCACCACAACAACAAGCATGAGGACCTGATCAAGGATTCCCTGATCATGAGCCGCACCCGGAGTTTTGCCCCGGAAAGTCCCGTATCCGCGTCCGCCCTAAGGGAAATGGGGGAAAAGACTTTCATTCACCTCGGGGATATCCTCTGCGTTGAAGGCGTGATAGCGGGTCATCTTAAGGGAGTGATAGAGACACAGAACGGTTCACTCGCACTGTCCCTTACCCGTGCGGGAGTCGTGGACGTAACGGAGCTGGGGGGATGGAAGGAACTGACAAACGTGGAGTCCTATTCGATGACGGTGAATATCATGTCTATTGTCCCCGCCGAGCTCAGCGAAGACGATCTTTTCATCGCTATGAAATGAGCGGGGCATATTCCGCTCCGCAGATCGCTGCGGAGCGGAAACATCTATAAATATAATTACAGAACCGGGCCTTACCTTCTTGAGAGGGTAAAGCCCGGTTTTGAGGTGTTATTGGAAGTGGATGGGGAAAGAGGAAAATATCCGTCCTCATCCGCCCGGCGCGCAGGCGAAGGGGACGCTTTACACGTCCATGATCACCGGCAGGATCATTGGGTTTCGCTTGGTTTTTTTGAACAGGTAGGAACTTACCTCGTTTTTGACGTAAGATTTTATGGCTGACAGATCGCGCATGCCGTTCCTCTCGCACTCCACCAGCGACTGAGTGGCGACCGCTTTCAGCTCTTCAATGAGCTCCTCGGATTCCTTCGCGTATATAAAACCCCTTGTAATAATATCCGGGCCGGAGACAAGGAGACGCTCGTCGGCCGTGAGGGACGCGACGACGACAACCATTCCGTCCAGAGACAGGTGTTTTCTGTCGCGCAGTACTACGTTGCCCACGTCGCCTACCCCGGAACCGTCCACAAGGACCCTTCCCGACGGGACGGTGCCGTTCCATCTGGCGCCTTTTTTGGATATTTCCAAAACCTTGCCTATGCTGCCGACGAAAATGTTGTTCGGGTTTATACCAAGTTCCATGGCGACGTTGGCGTGGGTGCGCAGGTGGCGCTGCTCGCCATGGACAGGTATAAAGTATGTGGGCTTTGTAAGAGCGGTCATTATTTTGAGTTCGTCCTGACAGGCGTGCCCGGTGACGTGCAGTTCCTCCATGGCGGAATAAAGGACTTCCGCTCCCTTGGCAAAGAGCTCGTTTACCACCTTTGCCACGGTCCTCTCGTTGCCGGGGATGGCGGACGCGGAAATGATCACCCGGTCCTCCGGCCCGATCTCCACCTGGCGGTGTACGGAAAACGCCATCCTGTACAGGGCAGACATGGCCTCCCCCTGGCTGCCTGTGGTGACCACCACTATCTTATCGGGGGGATAGTTCTTGATCTTCGTAATGTCGATAAGGGTGTTGGGCGGCACGTCGAGATATCCCATCTCGATGGACAGGCGCATGACGTTCTCCATGCTCCGTCCGGTTATGGCCACTTTGCGCCCGAATTTCTGCGCGACGTTAAGTATCTGCTGTATCCTGTGCACGTTGGAGGCGAAGGTGGTTATGATTATCCGCTTTTTGCACCCGGAGAAGTGGGCCTCAAACTTTTTGCCAACGGCGCTCTCCGAGTCGGAATACCCCCTGCGTTCAACATTGGTGGAATCGATGAGGAGGGCCAGTACGCCCTCCATACCGAGGTTGCCGAATCTGGCCAGGTCGGTAATGCTGCTCTCAACGGGCGAGGGGTCTATTTTGAAGTCACCGGTGTGCACAACGTTGCCAAGGGGGGTGCGTATCCCCAGAGCCACCGAGTCGGCTATGCTGTGGTTCACGTGGATCATTTCCACCTCAAAGCAGCCCAGGGTAAAGCTGTCCCCGGCCTCTTTACTGTGTATCACTGCCTTGTCCAGAAGGTTGTGCTCCGCCAGTTTCATCTCAACGAGGCCGGCTGTCAGCCGGGTGGCGTAGATAGGGGGATTGATCTGGCTCAGAACATACGGCACCGCGCCTATATGGTCCTCATGGCCGTGGGTAAGGACTATGCCTCTGATACGCTCCTGATTTTTGACCAGATACGTAATATCGGGTATAACCAGGTCTATGCCCAGCATATCGTCGTCAGGGAAGCCAAGACCGCAGTCTACTACTATGATATCTTTTCCGCACTCGTAGACCGTCATGTTTTTGCCGATCTCGTTCAATCCGCCAAGCGGGATGATCTTAAGCTTTGTTTCTGCCATATAAAAACTCCTTCATAAGCTGAGAAACAGGATCTTTTCGGCGGGAAGAGCGCATCTGCCTCCTTGGGAAAACGCCCGGGGCGGAGAAAAAAGCCCGGGGAGTATAACGACCCACGACGGGTCCGTATCGGCTCGCCGGGCCTGTATCCCCGACGAACTGCGGCAGCCCGCCTCCATATCCTGTCAGCTCAAATATAAAATATAGATAAGCGCCAAGCGCAAAATTACAAAATTTCCTTCGCCGAAGTGACTGAGGGCGAAAGGTCCCGCAAACGGGCTACTGCCATTGCGAAAAAGCGGAGGCCGGAATTGAACGGCTTGTTCCGGGATAAAAGCCGCGGACAAACGCCGGACGGCAGACGTGAACAACGGATACGTTTCAGCCGCTCCGCTTCGCGCACATATGCGCGGGACAAAGTATTTATAATATTATATCACACTTATAAACAATTGTATATATGTATATTTCTAAATGACTGATCCCGCTGCGCGGCGGAGACAGGCCGGCTTGAACAGTTGCAGTCACACCGCAACGATGATATAATAAAAAAAGATTTTTTAACTCTTATGAAATGCGGTGCTGCATATGAAACTGTTCTCCGCGTCTTCCGCGACAGGCCGGATCGGTCGGGAACGTCCCGCACTGTACGTGGTTCTTTCTTTTTTGCTCCCGTTTTTTATCATACTCATCGCCCTGGCCGGAATGCAGATCACGCCATTCGGAGATCAGACCCTGCTGATCTCTGACGCCAACGGCCTGTATATCAACACCCTCAGTTACGCCTCCAGGATGTATAAAGGCCTTGAGGGGGCGCTCTATTCTTTTGAAAAGGGCCTGGGGGGCAATATGACCGGGCATCTCAACGGTATTTTGCTGACCCCGTTCACGTTCCTCTAGTCCTTTGGCAGTATCAGAGACTATCCCACTATATTCTCATTTATTTCAGCACTGAGTATGAGCCTCAGCGGCCTGACGATGTATCTTTTCCTGGCCTCCATCTACGGCCATAAACGCGAAAACCTTCTGTTTTCCACGTCTTATGCGCTCATGGGCTTCAGTGTGGCTAACGTGTTCCAGGCCTGCTTCTTTACGGCGGCTCCTGTGTTTCCCCTGATGGCCTTGGGGCTGCGGAAACTCTTCAAGGGGAAAAGCACCCTGCTGTATA
>JAFWGE010000031.1 GCA_017512485.1 Oscillospiraceae bacterium | reverse complement strand
CTTTTCCTGCACCCACGCCTGAATTTCTTCATACGTAGCCTTACTTTCGGCGGCGGTCAGATCCAACTCGTCCATATCGACCTGAATGTTAATATGATGCTTCGCCTCCGAAAGTTTGGACAATGCACATACCGTCTCGACGTGAGCGGTGCGGGGGAACATGTCTACACAGGTAACTCTGCGACACTCCCAACCGCGTGAGATAAACGACCGGAGGTCTCTGGCCAGGGTGGCCGGGTTACATGAAATGTATATCAGGCTTTGGGACGGCAGGGAGTCAATAAGTTCTATCGCGCCTTCACCGAGCCCCTTTCGGGGGGGATCCACCACTACTATGTCCGGTCGGAACTTTATGCTTTTCAGAAGGCGGGCGGAGTCGTTGGCGTCACAGCAGAAAAAACGGGCGTTGTCTATGCCGTTCAGGACGGCGTTGTTTTTTGCGTTCTCCACGGCGGCATCGATTTCTTCTATGCCTACCACCTCGGCCGCCCCGGAAGCTACGGAAAGAGAGATCGTACCTATTCCGCAGTATAGGTCAAGGACGCGTTCTTTTCCGCTGAGTCCGGCGTATTGTGCCGCTTTTTTATATAATACTTCCGCCTGGGCGGGGTTGACCTGAAAAAATGATCTGGGAGATATCCGGAAACGGAGGTCACCGATACGATCCTCCAGATCACGCTCTCCCCATATAGTTCGGAATCTGTCTGAAAGGATCACGTTTCCGCTGTTCGTGTTGATGTTGAGGAGCACGCCCGTAAGTCCGTCGATCTTTTCTTTAAGGGCGGCTGTCAAAGCGTTTAGATGGGGGAGCTTCCCGCAGGAAGAGACGAGGCACACCTGGACGCTCCCGTTTGAGAAAGCGGAACGCACAAAGACGTGCCTGACCCCACCGGCCCCCGCAGGGATATGGGACTTGTTGATCCATTCAGCGACGCACTCCGCTGCGGCGGACGCCCTGGGGTCCAGAAGAAGACAGTTTTTTACAGGGACTATATCATGGCTGCGGTTTCTGTAGAATCCGCACACAGCCATGCCTGAACGCTCACCCACGGCGAATATCGCCTTATTTCTCAGACAACAGCCTTCGGGGGCGCCTGCTATGCTTTCAGCGGGGACGTCAACCCCGCCGATCCTGGACAGAGACTCGTTTACCCAGTTCAGTTTTGTCCTGAGCTCCGAGGCGTATGTCATATGGCGCATGTCGCACCCGCCGCAAACAGGGAAATACGGGCAGTCGGGGTCGATCCTGTCAGGAGAAGGGGTGATGAGACGTTCTATTTTGCCGTAACCGTAGGATGCGCCTGACTTAATGAGCCTTACGGTACATTCCTCACCGGCAAGGGCGCCGCGGACGAAGACGACATAACCGTCCAGACGGCACACACCCATGGCGTTTCCGGCAACGTGTTCGATAACTGTATTAAAAATAGTGTTTTTTTCGGGCCGTTTCATCCTTGTCCTCCTGAACGCTTTCACGTACGTGCTCGGTGCGCGTTAGCTTCATAAAATGACGGGACGATTATATCATCTCAGTCGGAGGCTTACAACACGCAGACGGTTTGTCTGACAAATGCGGGAGTGGGGCACCGTTCCGGGATCACCTGACGGGAAATGCGGAGCGGACGCCGCGTATATGAGTACAGCTGCGGCATTATAGATAACATCAACATCATATATTAAGTATAATAATTATATTAGTATAATGGGTAGCCGGAGGAGGCGTCTGGGACGTGCCTGCTGGCGGATATTTGCCGATCAAGAGGTTCGACAGCCGTCTAACAGCAGTTTTAACTCAAAAAAGCTGAAAAATATTATAATTCGCTATTGCTTTTTCTGTTTTTGCGTGATAAAATCATCAAACGCACAGGGATAACATGCCCGGAAATGTAGACAGAGGAGGTGGGTTACTTGCCAAATATCAAATCCGCTAAAAAGCGCGTCAGTATCTCCGCAGTTGAGAATGCCAGGAACAGGGCAAACAGAACGCATCTTAAGACAGTTCTGAAAAAGTTTGATACAGCGATTGCCGGCGACGATAAGAAGGTCATCACCGAGGCGTATCTGCAAGCTGTCAAGGAGATAGACAAGTCTGCAGCCAAGGGCATTCTTCATAAGAATACGGCAGCCCGCAGGAAGAGCAGCATTACACGCAAATATAACGCCATAGCGTAAGGGTACGTTATAAACAAAGGCGCAGGGCAGGACCTGTGCCTTTTTTCTTCCCGAAAAAGTCCGCGCGGCGCGGCATGATCCCGTACCGGAGAAGGTCCCGGGGACGGCGCCGGGATGCGTCATGTGTCGCCCGGAAAGGCCCGCTCGGACATGTGGGGCAAAAATCTGTTGACACGGTCGCGCGTGTTAAGTTATAATACTTAGCACGCTGTTGTCAGTCGACTGCAGGCGGAAGCTTTTCCGGCTGTCGAGTATAAATCTGAAAGATGGAGGGATATCCGAATGAAGCGCACTTATCAGCCCAAGAAACGTCAGCGCTCAAAAGAGCACGGTTTTCTTAAGAGAATGAGTACGAGGAACGGCCGCAAGGTTCTGGCCCGCCGCCGTGCCAAAGGCAGAGAGAGACTCACGCACTGAACTTAAGCCGCCATCGTTTCGCGCAGATCCTCTGTGAAACGTTTTTTTGCTGCGGGCGGCATGCTGCCGCGCGGGTCTTTTCGCTGCCACGGGGATAATTACAGATATGGAACATACGACCTCTTTAACGGAAAATTACGAATTTAAAAGAGTATACGCCAGAGGCAAGTCGCATGTTGCGTCCGCGGTCGTGGTTTATTGCAGGAAAAATCGCAGCAATAACAACAGGTTAGGGATAACCGTAAAGGTCAAAGTGGGTAAAGCGGTAGTACGCAACCGTATCAGAAGACGACTGCGTGAGATATACCGCCTTAATGAGCCACGTTTTGCCAGGGGATTCGATATAGTCCTGGTTGCGCGGGTATGTGCGGCGAACTGTTCATACAGCCAGTTGCAGAACTCGGTTTTAAACAGCATGCGGGCCCTTGGGCTTGTCATGGATAATGAGCGCCAATGAAAAAGATCGTTTTACTGCTCATTCGTTTTTATCAAAAAAATCTGTCACCGCTTACACCGCCCTCCTGTCGGTTCCGGCCTACTTGCTCTGCTTATGCCGCCGAGGCTATAGAGAAGTATGGCGTTGTCAAGGGGGGCTGTTTGGCTGTTTGGCGTTTTTTGAGGTGTAACCCTTTCTGCAAAGGCGGGTACGATCCTGTACCTTGATTCTTAAGGAGGTCATGAATGCAGAATCTTGTTTACCCTTTTTCATATGCTCTGCTGTTCCTGTATAACCTGGTAAACAACTACGGTCTGGCACTTATCCTTTTTACGATCCTGATCAAGCTCATCACGCTGCCCTTCACGGCGAAGAGTAAGAAGAGCATGATGAAGATCTCCCGGCTCTCCCCAAAGCTCAAGGAGCTGGAAGTCAAGTACGCCAACGACAGGATGAAATATAATACGGAGGTAAACAACCTGTACAGGTCAGAGAACGTCAAGCCGACGGCCGGATGCCTGTGGCAGATGTTCCCCCTTGTTATCATGATCCTGCTTTACTCCATCATCCGCCAGCCATACACGAGTATGTTCGGCCTCAGCGCCGAGGAGTATGACGTGCTGAAGACAGGGCTGGAGTCCCTGGGTGTTAACGTTACGGATATCATCGGAAGCGTGAGGGCCGCGTACGCGGAGCTTCCTGTGGCACAGGCGGTGCACGCTAATTTTGCCGGCCTGGTGAACCTGGCCCAGTCCAACGCCGGCCTGGCGGATATAATGAAGGTCATCCAGGACGTGAATTTCGATTTCCTGGGGGTAAACCTTTCCGAAGTACCAAAGTTCACGTTTTTCCTGGAAGAGGGCGTATGGCAGTCCCCTGACCTGTGGAACAGGGTCGGGCTTTTCCTGATACCCATATTGGCCGGCGCATCCCAGCTGTTTGCCTCGATCGTGAGTCAGAAGACGAACGATTCCGTTTCACAGGGAGTCACCACCACCGCTGCCAGCACTACAAAGATGATGGTATATCTTATGCCCCTTGTCTCAGTGTGGTTCGCCTTCGTCATGCCCGCGGGCATAGGCGTTTACTGGATAGCCAACAGCCTGACCACCGTGCTCCAGGATACTATCCTTACCAAACACTACCGCAAGGTGTACGATGAGGAAGACGCCGAGAAAGCCCGTATTGAAGCGGCGCAAAGGGAACGCGAGGAGGCACGCCAGGCCGAACGCGAGAGGAAGGCCGCATTGGGGATAGCCAGCACGGTAAATCCCAACACCAGCAAGAAGAAGCTTGACGCCCAGAACAAAAAGCCGGTGGAGCCCCCTCAGAAGCCTCTGGAGAAGATGTCCCCCAAGGAACTTATGGAATACGCCAAACAGATGGAGGAGCTCGAGAAGAAGCAGAAGAAAGACGATTCACCGGGCCAGGTGGACGACCGCCCGTACGCCAGGGGACGAAGCTATGACCCGGAGAGATTCTCAGAGTCCGGCGGCGAAGTTTCCGCTGCCGAAAGTACACAGGAACCCCGGCAGGAAACTGAGGCGGATGGGGACGTTCAAAACGAGATTTAGGAGCAGAGGCCATCAGACTCAGATCGATCAAGGAGATACTATATGAAAAAATCCGTTGAAGCAACCGGCAAGACTTTGGAAGACGCCATAAAGGCCGCCGTGGACGAGCTTGGTGTGGATGCTGACAGCGTTTCGGTAGAAGTCCTCGAAAATCCCAAGAGCGGTTTTCTCGGGTTTCGCAGCGTACCCGCCCGTGTCCGCGTCTCCTATGAGATATCAAACAACGAAAAGATAGAAGAATTCCTTAAGGGACTGCTTGAGCGTATGGGATCCGACGCGGAGATCACCGTCACCGACGAAGGGGAAAACAGTTACAAGGTGGAACTGCACGGATCGGATATGGGCATGCTCATCGGCCGCAGGGGGGAGACCCTGGACGCCATCCAGCATATAACAAATTACTGTATGAACAAGGGTGACTCTTCCCGCATGCGCATAAGCATAGACGCCGAGAATTACCGGAAAAAGAGAGACGACAGCCTCGTCCATCTCGCTGAGAAGGTAGCGGCCAAGGTGATCAAATACAGGAAGAACGTTACCCTTGAGCCGATGAACGCGTACGAGAGACACGTGATCCACGTCGCCCTCCAGGATAAGAACGAGGTCACCACCTTCTCCACCGGGAAGGAGCCGAACCGAAGGATCGTCGTGGCGTACAGCAAATACAAATCCGTCCCGACCGAAGAAGAATAGAGTGTTCAGGAAGCGCAGGCAGTCTTAAGCCTGCGCTTCCTTTGACCGGGGCAGTTTCTTTGCCCCGCGGATCCCGGAGAGGAGGCGGACTGATGAGCAAAGCGGACAGAGATATAAGGACCCTTCGCGGCATCGGGGATTCCCGGGCTAAAATGTTCGGGAAGCTGGGGATCGCCACGCTTAGGGATCTTATCAGGTTTTTTCCTAGGGATTATCAGGACCGCACGGCGTTCCGCAGCATCTCCCAACTGGAGGACGGCGTCGTATGCTGCGTGAGGGCGAGGACTGCAGGTCCGGTAAAGACAGTCAGGATAAGGGCCGGCCTTACGATATCCAAAGTGCCGGTCTGCGACGACACCGGTCTGCTCACGGTCACTTTCTTCAACAGGAAGTACACCGCGGAGTCCATAAAGAGCGGAAGGGAATACGTTTTTTACGGGAAGGTGACGGCACAGTACCGCGGTTTTGAGATGCAGAACCCGGATTTTGAAACGGCCGGGTCTTCCGGGGGGAGTACCGGGGCCATAGTCCCCGTGTACAGGATGACCGCCGGACTCGGGCGCGAAAAGCTTGCCCAGGCGGTAAAAATGGCACTGTCAGAGTGCCTTGACGAGATAGAAGAACCGATACCGCGGGCCGTCCTTGAGGAGTACGGCCTTATGGGAGCCCGGGAAGCATATGTGCAGATACACTTCCCGACGTCCTGGAGCGCTCTGCGGTCCGCCAGGGAGCGTATGATATTCGAAGAGCTCTTTATTTTCAGCCTGGGGCTCGTATTCATGAAGCAGCGAAGGACGGTAAGGGACGGCCCGGTGATCAGCGGCAGCTGCCTGGACGAATATATGGACGCCCTGCCGTTCCGCCTGACAGACGATCAGGCGGCGTGTGTTGGACAGGCGCTCGCCGACATGGGCTCCGGACGCCTCATGAGCCGGCTGATACAGGGGGACGTGGGGTCAGGGAAAACGGCGGTGGCGGCAGCGTGTGCGTTCTGCGTGATCCGCAGCGGTTATCAAAGCGCGATGATGGTGCCCACCGAGATACTTGCCAGGCAGCACTACGAGAAACTCGGCCCGATGTTTGAGGGCCTGGGTATCAGGACGTGCCTGCTGACCGGTTCCATGTCCGCTTCCGAGAAAGGGCGGGTGCGCGGTCTTATGGCGTCCGGGGAGGCGAAACTCATTATCGGGACGCACGCGCTGATTTCCGCGCAGTCGGAATACCACCGGCTCGGGCTGGTGATCACGGATGAGCAGCACCGTTTCGGCGTATCACAAAGGGCGCAGCTATCCGCGAAAGGGGACGCGGCCCACGTGCTTGTAATGTCCGCCACGCCCATACCGAGGACCCTCGCCCTGATACTTTACGGGGACCTGGACGTAAGCGTTATCGAGTCCCTTCCGCCGGGCAGGCAGCCGGTAAAGACCTACTGCGTGGATGAGAGCTACCGCCCCCGGATATATGAGTTTGTGCGCAGGCAGGTCCGTACGGGCAGACAGGTTTTCGTCGTCTGCCCCGCGGTGGAGGACAGTGAACTGATGAATTCCGTTGAGGAATACGGGGCGCGGCTGAAAGACGAGATACTGTCGAACCTGCGGGTGGAGCTTATACACGGGAAAATGAAGGCGCAGCAGAAAGAGAGCGTGATGGCCGATTTTGCCGCGGGAAGGTCGGACGTGCTGGTGGCGACTACGGTGATCGAAGTGGGCATGGACGTGCCGAATGCCTCGGTCATGGTGGTTGAAAACGCCGAGAGATTCGGGCTCTCACAGCTCCATCAGCTGCGCGGGAGAGTAGGCAGGGGAGAGGCGGAGTCGTTCTGCATACTTGTATGCGAGAGCAGAAACGGGGACGCCAAAGCCCGTATGAAGATAATGTGTTCCACCAGCAACGGGTTTGAGATCGCCCAGGAGGATCTGCGCATACGCGGGCCGGGAGATTTCTTCGGGTCAAGGCAGCACGGACTGCCGGAGTTCCGCATCGCAGATATGGAGTATGACGTCAGGATACTAAACAACGCACAGAAGGCCGCGGCAGCATGCGCGGAACGGCTGCTGTCTGCCGCAAACGGGGACGACCCGCTCTTCAAGGCAGTAAGTTCGTTTTTCAGACAGGAAGGACCTGTCAACTGACGGACGCCTGACGCACAGGAAAGAGGAAACGGGCTTTCGAACCCGGGAAACAAAAAGCACCGCATACGCGCAGACGTACCGTTCCGGGTACCGGGGCCAGTTATGCGGCAGGGAGGGGGAACAGACACGGATACGGAGAGGATCGGACGCGCGGTCGCGCTGTCGGGAGCGGGAAAATGGGGTACGGTACCGTTTTCCGCCCTCGTTCCCCATATGAGTTCCCGGGCATTGTCGAGGGCGCGCGGGATCTGCCCGGACGCCGCAGGGGTGATCGTGGCCGCTTTCCCGTATTTTGCCGGATATACGGAAGGGAACGTTTCCATGTACGCCAGGGGAGAGGATTATCACAAGGTCGTTCTTCAAAGGCTGGGTCGGTCGTGCGAGGCTCTTGAGAAAGAGTTTCCCGGAAAACGTTTTATACCGCTTGCAGACGCGTCGCCGCTGCCGGAAAAACTCGCCGCTGCCATGGCAGGGATGGGTGTTATCGGACGCAGCACGCTGTTCTTTTGCGACGGCTTCGGGTCGTTTGTGTTCCTGGGATGTATCCTTACAGACGCAGTTCCATGTACAGACCCGGAGCAGATACGCGGATGCGCCGGCTGCCTCCAATGCGTGAGGGCATGCCCCACCAGGGCCCTGCGTGTCGTTGAGGGCAGAGTGGTCTTTGAAAAAGAGCGGTGTGTATCGGCCGTGACCCAGAGAAAAGGCGAGCTCTCAGCCGAGCAGGAGGGGTACGTGCGCGCGGGCGGCAGCGCGTGGGGCTGCGACGTGTGTCAGAAAGCCTGCCCGATGAACCGGGGATTGGGGACAGACGCTCTGGATGAGTTCAAAGCCGGCGCCGGGGGATATATAAACAGTCTTGACCTGGACACGCTGCTGGGTATGGACGACGCAGGCTTTTTCCGCGAGTACTCCGGATACGCCTTCTCCTGGAGGGGCAGGCAGCCCCTTATCAGGAACCTTCGCATTCTTGAGGGCGAAAAAGCCTCGCGGGCCTCGGAGCGGTGAAGACCGCCGGGAAAACGCCAATGACCGGATATCCTCCCGCTCTCGGGGTGATCCCGGTTCCGGGGGGATATCGTTTTGCCTTTCCGGGCAGGGGCCGCAAATCGGCCGGAAGACAAAAAACGGGCAGGAGGTCCTTCCCTTATGGGAGAGACGTCCTGCCCGAATGATTATGGGCCTATCTTCCGGCGGGAGTCTGACAGTAGACGCACCGATAGGTGCGGGTCCCGGGATCCGTCAGCCTGAAAACGTGAGGGAGTTCCTGCTCCGTGGTGGTGATGCACCTTGGGTTTTTGCACTTTATAAGGTCGTATATAGTGTCGGGGAGCTGGGGGTGGAATTTCCGCACGCGTACACCGTTCTCAATATAATTTATTGTGATCTCGGAGTCTATGTATCCCAGGATACTGAAGTCAATGCCGTCCAGCTGGCCTATTTTCAGTATGTCTTTCCGCCCGTGCTTCTCGCTGGCGGCGTTCTTGATCAGGGCTATCTCACACTGGAGACTGTCCAGTTTGAGCAGCCTGTAGAGCTCCATGGCCCTGCCGGCAGGGATGTGGTCTATGACCACACCGTTTACAAGATTACCGATTATCATGAACAAGACTTCCTTTCCTGACGGCTAAAACCCTGGCGTGAGGCCCAGCAGCATCATAATAAGGGCCATGCGGATAAACTTCCCGTTCCTGACCTGCCTGAAGTACGCTGCGCGGGGGTCGGAGTCGATGCTCACGGATATCTCGTTCACCCTTGGGAGCGGGTGGAGGACGCGCATGTTATCGCTTGCTCCGGCCAGCTTTTCGGGCGTGAGCACGTAGGTGTCTTTCAGCCGTACGTAGTCGGCCTCGTTAAAAAAACGCTCTCTCTGTACGCGGGTCATATAAAGGATATCAAGATCCGGGATGGAGGTCTCAAGATCCCTGGTCTCTTTGTACGGGATGTGGTTTTTATCAAGGATGTCGCATCTGACGTAGTCGGGGATAGTTAGCTCTTCCGGGGAGATGAGGACGAAACGGACTCCGCTGTAGCGTGACATGGCGGAAATGAGGGAGTGGACGGTGCGACCGAATTTGAGGTCCCCGCAGCAGCCTATGGTAAGGTCGCCCAGCCGCCCCATCTCGCGTTTTATAGTCAACAGGTCTGTCAGCGTCTGGGTGGGATGGCTGTGGCCCCCGTCTCCGGCGTTTATAACGGGAACGGATGAATTCGCGGCCGCGACGTAAGCCGCCCCTTCCTTGGGGTGACGTATGGCAATTATATCCGCGAAGCACGAGACGGTCTTTATCGTATCCGCCACGCTCTCACCCTTGGCAACAGAGCTGTTGTCAGCAGATGAAAAGCCGATTACGCTGCCGCCCAGGTCCAGCATGGCCGTCTCAAAACTCAGCCGGGTCCTTGTGGAGGGTTCATAAAAGAGGGTGGCTATCTTTTTCCGCAGGCAGACCTGGGAATATCTGTCGGGGCGTTCTATGATGTCGCACGCGACGGATATAAGCTCGTCTATCTCTTCCGCCGTGAGGTCCGGTATGTCGGTGAGGTGTCTCATTTTTGCTCCTTTGCCCGATCGATCTGCGCGGCTGCCGCTCCGGGCAAAGCGGCACGGATCAATATAATATCTGGATCATACTGCCGGCAAGGCCGTCATTTTTTCATCCAGCTCTCGTCTGAAACGTTGTCCCGGAACGCCATAAGCCGGCTTACGTCGCTCCTGTCGATATACCCGCATTCCGCCGCGGCGGCGACAACGCGGTCAAAGTCCGTGAGGGAGTGGTTTTCCACCCCGGCGTTCATGAGGTTGTCCAGGCCCTTCTTCATGCCGTAAGTGAATATGCTCACGACCCCGAGGACGTCGGCGCCGGCCTCCCGCAGGATATTTACGACTTCGATGGCGCTTGAGGCGGTGGAGATCAGGTCCTCGACCACCACGGCCTTCTGCCCGGGCTCGATACGGCCTTCTATCTGGTTCTTCCTGCCGTGATCTTTTGCTCCGGAGCGCACGTAACCCATGGGGAGCCCCAGCAGTTCCGCACAGATGGCCGCGTGGGCGATACCGGCGGTGCTCGTGCCCATAAGGACCTGTGCTTCGGGGTAGTATTCTTTTATCAATGCCGCCAGGCCGTCTTCCACGTGCCTGCGTACGCCCACGTCCGACAGGGTGAGGCGGTTGTCGCAGTATATGGGGCTCTTTATGCCGCTGGCCCATATGAAGGGCTCATCCGGCCTGAAGAAAACGGCTTTTATTGACAGCAGGTCTCTGGCTATGATCTCACTGTTGTCCATGTTCGATACCTCGCTTTAAACAAAATCTTCAACGCAGCGCATATAGGCCGCCACGGGGTCGGCCGCAGAAGTGATGGGGCGCCCCACGACTATGTAATCCGAACCGAGGCTTTTGGCCAGAGAGGGGGTGGTGACGCGCACCTGGTCCGAAGATGCGCTGTCGGAAAAGCGTATGCCCGGAGTCACCGTCAGGAAACTGTCGGTGCAGGTTTCGTGTACTCTCGCCGCCTCCAGCGGGGAGCAGACGACCCCGTCCAGACCGGCGGACCGGGCGTTGCGTGCGTAGTGGATCACCACGTCCTCCATGGGGGCGTTTATGAGCAGTTCCCTTGCCATCGTGTCTTCTGAGGTGGAGGTGAGCTGGGTCACCGCTATCAGTATGGGCCTTGTCCCGTCGGGACGGGTGAGCCCTTCAAGGGCGGCCTCCATCATAGCGCGGGTGCCCGCCGCGTGGAGGTTCACCATATCGGCTCCGAGGTCCCGCAGCACGGACATGGTCCTCCTGACCGTGTTGGGGATATCGTGGAGTTTGAGGTCCAGAAAGACGGAATGACCTCTGGATTTTAGCTGCCGAACGATGTCTGGTCCCTCAGCGTAGAACAGCTCCATGCCTATTTTTACGAAGGGCTTTACACTGCCGAACCTGTCAAGGAGGGCGAAAGTCTCGGCTTTGGAAGGAAAATCGCAGGCTATAATAACATCTTTTTTCATCTGTGTGCCGCTCCTGTAATATTGGATAGAACGTCTATGGAATACTCGGCCATGACCTCCGGCAGCTGCCGGATTATATTCCTGCATATGTACGGGTCAACAAGGTTGGCGGAGCCTATCTGGACCGCGGCCGCACCGGCCATCATCATTTCCACCACGTCCTGCGCACTGCTGATGCCGCCCATACCGATTATGGGGATGCTGACGGCTTCGTAAACCTGCCAGACCATACGGACGGCGATGGGGAATACGGCGCTGCCGCAAAGCCCCCCGGTCACATTCGCAAGTACAGGCGCGCGCTTTTTTATATCTATTCGCATGGCGAGGACGGTGTTTATAAGGCTCACGGCGTCGGCTCCGGCGTCTTCGCACGCGGCGGCGATGGAAGCTATATCCGCAACGTTGGGAGAGAGTTTTACAATAAGGGGTTTCCGGACCGCCTTTCTTACGGCGGCGGTGACGGCGGCGGCGGTATGGGGGTCGGTCCCGAAGGCCGCACCGCCCCCGTGGACGTTAGGGCAGCTTATGTTGAGTTCTATCCACCCCACCTGGGCCTGACTGTCCAGAAGGGACGCCGTGCGGACGTATTCCTCCGTGGAGAAGCCGCTGACGTTGGCCATGACCGGTTTGCTGAATACTTTTGCAAGCTTTGGGAGCTCTTCGGAAATAACGGCCTCCACTCCCGGGTTCTGCAGCCCGACGGAGTTGAGCATACCGGAAGGGGCCTCGGCTATACGCGGTGTGGGGTTGCCGTACCTGGGGGAGGCGGTAGTGCCTTTAAAAGAGAAGGTCCCCGGGCAGTTGATATCGTAGAGCTCCGCGAACTCATATCCGTACCCGAAGGTGCCGCTGGCGGGTATTATGGGGTTGTCCAGCGTTATTCCGCAGAGATCCACCCGGGTATCTACCATACTATTTCCTCCTTCTCCAGTACGGGGCCGTCCCTGCAAATGCGCTTGCTGCCGTATTTTGTTTTGCATGTGCAGCCCATACAGGCTCCGAAACCGCAGCCCATCCGCTCTTCAAAGCTGTACTGACCGTCCGCCGCGGAGGCGTTACAGACAGCTTTCAGCATGGGCTCGGGACCGCAGGCGTATACGTATGAGTGCCGGCAGTCCATGGCGTCCGTCACGAAGCCCTTCCTGCCGAAAGAACCGTCGGCCGTAGTGATAGTAAGTTCCGCGCCAAGGGCTTCAAACTCGTCTTTTAAATATATCTCTCCGGCGGTGTTGAAGCCGGCGATCATATGAACGGCAGTGCCCCGGGACAGGAGCACCCTGGCCAGCGCGTACATAGGGGCGACTCCGGCACCCCCGCCCACAAGAAGGGGCGAGGAGCCGCTTTTTGACACGTCAAACCCGTTGCCCAGACCGGTTAGGATATCCAGCCTGGCTCCCGGGAGCAGGCTGGACATGTACGCGGTACCCCGGCCTACGACCTTATAGATGATGCACAGAAGACCGTCGTCCCAGTCCGACACAGAGATGGGCCGCCGCAGGAAGAACCCGTCGAGCCTTATGTTCACAAACTGCCCTGGGCGGGTTATGGCGCCGGTGTCCCCGTTAAGGAGCATGCGGTACGTGCCTGGAGCCGCCGGTTCGTTCGCGGCTACCGTAAATACTCTTTCTTCCATGGCTCAGCCGTCGATGGTGGAGATACGGAGCGTGGTTTCGTCAAGGACGTCCAGAAGTACGCGCACCGTATCGAGGGCGGTAAACATCGTTATATTGTTCTCCGTGGCCAGCTGGCGGATCTGGTGACCGTCGGCCTCCTGGTCCAGGGAGCCGATGGAGCGGGTGTTGATAACGTACGCTATATGGCCCGCCCGGATGGCTTTGAACATGTCGTCGCTGCCTTCGCTGATCTTGTGCCTTACCCTCGTGCGTATCCCATGTTCCCTGAGGAACGCGGCGGTACCGCTGGTAGCTTCTATATTGAAGCCAAGGTTGTAGAACCTCCGGATGAGGGGGAGGGCCTCCTCCTTGTCCTTATCCGCCACAGTGACCAGGACCGTGCCGTAGTTCTGCAGCTGCATCCCGGAGGCCTGGAGGGCCTTGTACAGCGCGCGGTTCAGCTTGTCGTCATAGCCTATGGCCTCGCCCGTGGACTTCATCTCCGGGGAGAGGTAGGCGTCCGCCCCGTGCAGCTTTGAGAAAGAGAACACGGGGACTTTTACGTACCACCTTTGCTTTTCCTCAGGGTATATCCCAAATATGCCCTGCTCGGGGAGAGATTTGCCAAGCATAACGTTGGTGGCGATGTCCGCCAGCTGGTACCCCGTAGCTTTGGAAAGGAAGGGGACCGTTCTGGAGGAGCGGGGGTTTACCTCTATAATGTAGACTTTGTCTGTTTTGTCCACGATGAACTGCACGTTATACAGGCCGACGATGCCCAACTCACGCCCGAGACGTTTGGTGTAGTCTATGATGGTGCCTTTGACCTTCGGGGGGATGCTGAACGTGGGGTACACGCTGATACTGTCCCCGCTGTGGACCCCGGTGCGCTCCACCAGTTCCATGATGCCGGGCACGAACACGTTGACGCCGTCGCATATGGCGTCGACCTCGACCTCTTTTCCCATAATGTAATGGTCTACCAGCACGGGCTTGTCCTCGTCGATCTGGACAGCCTCGCGCAGGTAGCGCTTGAGCTGCTCATCGCCGGAAACGATCTGCATGGCCCTGCCTCCAAGCACGAAGCTGGGGCGCACCAGCACCGGGTATCCCACAAAGTTGGCCGCGGCAAGTCCCTGTTCTATATTTGTTACGGCGTGTCCGGAGGGCTGGGGGATATTGAGGTCTTGGAGCACTTTCTCGAATGACTCCCGGTTCTCGGCGCGTTCGATGGCGTCGACGCCGGTGCCGATAAGGCTGAGCCCCCTCTCCAGCAGGGGCTGGGCAAGATTGATCGCCGTCTGCCCGCCCAGGGAGGTTATAACGTCGGCCTTGCCCTCAACGTGGATAACGTTCATGACGTCCTCCGCGGTGAGGGGGTCAAAATAGAGCTTGTCGGACGTGGTGTAGTCCGTGGATACCGTCTCCGGGTTGTTGTTTATGATTATTGCCTCATAGCCGTGTTCCCGTATGGTCTTAACCGCGTGGACGGTGGAGTAGTCGAACTCTATTCCCTGGCCGATCCTTATGGGACCGGCCCCCAGGACGAGCTTTTTGTCACGGTCGGTGACTATGGACTGGTTGCTGCCCGTATAGCTTGAGAAGAAATATGGGATATACGCGCCGGTGTGGCATGTGTCCACCATCCTGTAAACAGGGAAGATGTCATTTTTGACGCGGTAGTTCCAAACCTCTTTCTCGGGCACTCCCCAGAGCTGGGATATGTACTTGTCGCTGAAGCCCAGTTTTTTGGCCTTTTTGAAAACGTCCATGTTCCAGGGGGACGCCTTCACCTCCGCCTCGGCCTTTACTATGGAGGCGACGGCGTCTATGAAAACGCGGGTGATGCTGCTTACACGGCAGATATCGCTGACGTCCGCGCCGAGACGGAGCAGCTGCGCTATGGCGTAAATATTGTCATCGTGAAAGATCCCGATGTATTCAAAGAGCCTGTCCGTACCCATGCTGTCAAATTTCGGCATATGCAGATGACAGACCCCGGTCTCAAGGGACCGCACCGATTTCAGGAAAGCCTCTTCCAGGGTGGCGCCTATGCCCATGACCTCGCCGGTGGCTTTCATCTGGGTGCCAAGGGTGTTGGCGGCACCGGAAAATTTGTCAAAAGCGAAGCGGGGGAATTTGGCGACTATGTAGTCGAGGGACGGCTCGAACATGGCAGTGGTGTTCGCTATGGATATCTCGTTGAGACGCATGCCCACCGCGATCTTGGCCGTTACCCTGGCAATGGGGTAACCGCTGGCTTTCGAGGCGAGCGCCGATGAGCGGGACACTCTTGGATTTACCTCGATGACGTAATACTCGCTGGTCTCGGGATGAAGGGCGAACTGCACGTTGCACCCTCCCTCTATCCTGAGGGCGCGGATTATACGTATAGCGCTGTCGTTCAGCATTTTGAGGTCTTTTTCACTGAGGGAGAGGATGGGCGCCACGACTATCGAGTCGCCGGTGTGGACGCCTACAGGGTCCACGTTTTCCATGCCGCAGATGGTTATGGCGGTATCGGCGCCGTCGCGCATCACTTCGAATTCTATCTCCTTATATCCCTTTACGCTTTTCTCCACCAGTACCTGGTGGACGGGGGAGACAGAGAAGGCGTTGGGGGCGAGGGCGTCCATCTCGCTCTCGTTGTTGACGAAACCGCCGCCGGTACCGCCCAGGGTGAACGCGGGCCGGAGGACAACGGGATAACCTATCGTTTCAGCGGCTTTTTTCGCCTCTTCAGGCGAATATGTTATCAGGGAGGGGATGACGGGCTCCCCGATCTCCAGGCAAAGCTCCTTGAAAAGCTCCCTGTCCTCGGCGCGCTCTATGCTCTCGGCGGGAGTGCCGAGAAGTTTGGTCTGGCACTCCTCCAGCACGCCCTTCTTTTCAAGCTGCATCGCGAGATTCAGCGCGACCTGTCCGCCCAGACCGGGTATTATGGCGTCCGGGCGCTCATACCGCAGAATACGGGCGATGTATTCCAGGGTAAGGGGTTCCATGTATACCTTGTCCGCCATGGTGGTGTCGGTCATTATCGTCGCGGGATTGGAGTTGACCAGGACGACGCTGTAGCCCTCTTCCCTGAGGGCGAGGCAGGCCTGCGTGCCGGCGTAGTCGAATTCAGCCGCCTGGCCGATAACAATGGGCCCGGAGCCTATGATCATGATCTTTTTAATGTCGGTGCGTTTTGGCATCGGTGCGTTCCTCCTTGACAGGAAATCAAAAATCAAATCGATTCTATTTCGTCAAACCATACTGTCCTGCCGCCGCATACCGTGAGAATGCATCTGGAGCTGACAGTCCAGCCGTCGAATGGGGTGCTTTTTCCGGCGGAAGCGAACTTGCCGGAGTCTATGGCGCGCTGCTCTCCCAGCAGGAAAACCGTGAAGTCATTTTCCCGCACGGGCAGGCGGAACCTCCTGCGGGGAGCCAGGGACATGAGGTCTATGAGTTTCCCAAGACTGACGGCGCCCTTCAGCACCAGATACGTGTACAGGGCGTCAAAGGAGCATTCAAGCCCCGTTATCCCGAAAGCGCTTCCTGACAGGCCGAGGCTTTTTTCCTCCGCGCTGTGGGGGGCGTGGTCGGTGGCGATCATATCGACGGTGCCGTCGCAGATGCCGTCGAGCAGGGCCTCCCTGTCCTCACGGGCGCGGAGAGGCGGGTTCATTTTGAAACGGCCGTCTTCCCTGAGACAGCTCTCGTCCAGGAGCAGATAGTGGGGGGCGGTCTCACACGTTACGTCGAGGCCGCCGCGTTTTGCCTCGCGTATGAGCGAGACGGACTCCTTTGTGGATACGTGGCACATATGGTACCGGCAGCCCGTTTTGGCGACGAGGTCAAGGTCACGCCCGAGCTGCCTCCACTCGCTCTCGGAAGAGATCCCCCTGTGGCCGTGCTCCGAGGCGTATTTCCCGCTGTGGATATACCCGCCGTTCAGCAGGGAGTTGTCCTCGCAGTGGGCGGCGATCATTTTGTCCAGGGAAGCGGAGAGCTCCATGGCCTGCCGCATCACGTCATCACTCTGCACCCCGTGCCCGTCGTCGGAGAACGCGCATACAGACGGGGCGAGCGCGGGCATGTCCGAAAGCTGTTCCCCAGCCTCGCCGCGGGTAATGGAGCCGTAAGGGAACACGTCGATCAGCGCGTCCGAGCGGATGATATCCGTCTGGACCGCAAGTGCTTCCGTGCAGTCGGGGACCGGGGACAGATTTGGCATGGAGCAGACCGCGGTATAGCCCCCGCGGGCGGCCGCGGCGGTGCCGGAACGAATGGTTTCCTTGTATGAAAAACCCGGCTCCCGCAGATGGACATGTACGTCTGCGAGACCGGGGATAAGGCAATATTTACTGGAATCACCGCGGTCGAAAAAAAGGATATCGCCAATACGGGAAGAGGGGGATGGAAAATCAGACCTTCTCAAATGCCCGGAGGCGGGATCGGCGGAGATAATATCTTTCAGCATTGGCAAAACCCTCCCGCGGAAATATCATCTGAAAACCTGGGACAAACAAAAAACCCTGCTTCGGCAGGGCCGCAGTGTGATGCAATATGTTCCCGGGCAAACGTCTGACCATTATGAAGGGATATCATATTGCCGGCAGCTCTGCGCTGCTTTAAAAATTTTTGTTATTTTATCACCTGGGAAAATGCGTGTCAATAGCCTGACAGGGCAAATGCGGCTTCTCCGGGAGATAATCACGAATATGGCCGAGCGGGGTGCTCCGAGCGGGGAGGCGGCGGACGCGGCACGGCCCGTACGATATTGGCAAAGGTTCCAGGGCGTGCCGCGCATAACTGCCCGCATCACACAGCGCCGGGGCGGTCGAACGCCCTCTTTTTCCACAGGATAAAGTATATGCTGCTCTGGGCGGAGACCGCCAGCACCCAGCCTATACCGGTGGCGAGGGCTACGGCGCCGAGGCCGTATACAGGGACAAAAATATAGGAGAGGATTACCCTCAATGCCAGATGCATGGTGGTACAGGCAAAGGGCACGAGCACCTTGCCGGTGCCCCGGAAGAACCCGACGTTTCCGTTGCCCAGGAAGCTGAGGGTATAAAAGATCGAGACTACGTGCAGATACTGACAGCCCTGTTTAAGTATCTCCGGTGAAGTTTCTTTCAGAAATATGGGAATAAGGATCCCGGCGAAGGCGAACATGATGGCGGAGAGCGCTATGCCCATTCCCGCAAGGAGTCCCATCCCTTTTCTCATCCCCTCCCTTATCCTGGGAAGGTTCCCGGCGCCGTAGTTCTGCGAGATAAAAATGGACATGCTCTGCCCGCAGCTGTCTCCGAAGGAGCTGGCAAAGCCCTCTATCCTGGTGGCCGCGGTATAAGCGGCTATTCCTGCGGTCCCGAGGGGGTTGACAGCCCCCTGTACCAGCAGCTTCCCCAGATAAAGGCTGCACTGCTGGAGGGCGGACACGGTACCGAGCTTCATTATTGACGAAAGTATGTCGCGATGGAAGCCGACGTCTTCTTTCAGGAAAATCAGCGACGGATACTTTTTCATGATATATATCACGCAGCAGATAACGGAGACGGTCTGAGAGGCGACCGTGGCCGCCGCCGCGGCTTTTATCGCCAGACGGAGAACCGCTATGAGCAGGAAATCCAATATGAGGTTTAAAAGGACGCTCATCAGCAGGAAGAAGAGAGAGGCCTTCGTGTCCCCGATCGCCCTGAGCATGGCGGAAAAAAGATTGTACAGGTACGTGCAGATGAGCCCGGAGAGTATGACGGTAAGATATGCCGCGCAGTGAGGCCTGAGTTCGGCAGGTGTGCTGAGCAGTTTCAGGATCAAAGGCATCAGACAGATGGAGACCGCGCTTGTGACAAGCGTGACGCAGGCCCCGGAAGAGAGAGCCGTGAATGACGCCCTGCGGAACTTCGGCTTGTCGTCCGCGCCGTAGAGCTGCCCGAAAAGCACACCGGAGCCCACACAGAAACCGTTGAGGGCAAAAATAAACAGATTCATTACCGTACCGGAGACCCCGATGGCCGCGAAAGGTTCCGCGCCCAGATATCTCCCGACTATCAGGGCGTCCGCGGTATTGTACAGCTGCTGCAGCAGGCTGCCGAGAAGAAGGGGTACGGCCAGGGTTATGAGCTGTTTCCTGACGTTGCCCCGGAGTATGGACGTTTTAGGCATCGAAACACCGCCTTTTTGTGATGTAGCGGGAAAAGCGGCCGCTGCCGCCCTTGCACATTATGGGAAAAACATGTAAAATGCGCTTATAAGAAAAGGAGGGGAACACCCGTGGCAAAATTACTGGAAGGAAAAGTTGCTGTAGTTACCGGCTCTGGACAGGGAATAGGCCGCGCCCTGGCAATGAGGTTCGCGGCCGAGGGAGCGAGCGTGGTGACAAACAACAGGGGCTCCAAAAGGACGAGCAACCAGCAGATATCCGAGGAGATGTACAATACTATTCCGGAAGAAAAAAGAAAGAAACTTGAGCAGTACTATGACGATATGACAGGCAACGCCGAGACCACCGCCGCGGCCATAAAGGAGAAAGGGGGCGCCGCAAGCCCCTTCTACGCGGATATCAGCAAGTTCGACCAGGCGCGTGACCTTATCGAATACGCGGTAAAAACATACGGCAAAATTGATATACTGGCCAACGTCGCCGGCGCTTTCGGGTTCGGATCGATATGCGACATCTCGGAGGAGACGTTCGACAGGGTGGTCAACACAAAGCTGAAAGGGTATTTCAATACGATGCACTTCGCGGCGCCGTATATGGTAGAGCAGAACTGGGGGCGTATTATCAACTGCACGTCCAGAGCTTTTATGGGGGACGTCATCCTCCATCCGGAATACTGTGCGGCTAACGCGGGCGTCGTTGGGCTTACCAGGGCGGCAGCCATTGAACTCTATCCCCACAACATTACATGCAACGCATTCGCTCCGTTTGCCCGCACACGCGCTTCAGTGGATATGGAGGCGGCGCTTTCCCTGAGTGAAGAGGATAAAGCCAGACTGTTCACCAAGGGGTTCGTGGGGCCTACGGTGGAGATGTCCCCGGGTCCCGAGGGAATGACGGCGTTCCTGGCCTGGCTGTGCACCCCCGCGGCCGCAAGAGTGTCCGGAAGCGTATTCAGCCTTGCCGCGAACTCCATCAGCCTGCATTCCGAACCGGAGGTCTGCAGCAGCATAATAAAATATTCCCCGGAGAACTGGACCATTGAAGAACTGGACAGGCAGCTGCCGAGGGGGATATTCGCTTCTTATACAAGCATAGCGGAGCCGCACAAATAAAGTAAAGGCGAGTATCCATCGCGGTGCGGGCCCCGCGATACGATTCAGACCCGCTATACCAGATACAGGCCCGTCAATGCATATCATTGACGGGCCTTTTCCGATCCGGTGTTATTGAATGCCTGTTACTTTATAGCCGGCCTTTTCTATGGCCTGCGTTATAACCGCGTTGTCGATATCCGCGGACAGATTGAGCTCTGCCAGCTTCTTGTCGAGGTCAACGGCGGCTTCGACGCCAGGTATGGCGTTCAGGGCCTTTTCCACACGGCTTTTGCAGTGGCCGCACATCATCCCTTCGATAAATACAGTTTTTGACATGTCATATTCCTCCGTATGATCGTTTGGTTTGCCAAAGCTTATCCGCACACTATTATGCAGTATATCGGCTGTAATTTCAAGAGGAAATGCGAACGAAAGGACGCCGGGGCCGTAACCCGCCCCGGTCCCGGCACAGCGCCGCCGTGACAGATCCAAGGCGCCGGCATGTAAACGGAACGCCGGCCGCGGGTAAGGCCGGACCGAAAACGGTTCAGCGGATAACGGGCCATATACCCGCACGCCGCGCGATCCGCACATGCAAATTCTAAAAAATGTGGAAAGAAGTCCGCGAAAAGCGAGCGGATATTGGTGAATAAACAGAATATTGGCCCGCAAGTGGTTATTTATGCAATTAAACTTGACAATAGTGAGTTTTATTTGTATAAAATAGTATTACGTAATTTTTAGGGTTTGCGACAAAATGAGGCCTTGCCGCTGCGTGGCCTCATTTTGTATTATGTGCAGGAAAGGAAAACGTGTTGCAATGGCGAAATACAAGATTGTCATTAACGCAGAAAAATGCAAGGGATGCGAACTTTGCATTCATTTTTGCCCAAAAGGCGTTCTGGGCATAGATGACAGCAAAACCAACAGCAAAGGATATCACCCGGCTTCACCCTTGAATGAAGACTGTGTAGGATGCCTCAGCTGTGCCACCATGTGTCCTGATTGCGCTGTTACGGTGTGGGCTGAAGAGTAATATCCACGGCCTCTTACCCGGCCGCGGGACGTCCAGGGGGCACGGCCGAAGACCGGCCCGGTCTTCGCGTTGGACGCGATACGCCCGTTTTCCGGCCGTCCGGTCGGGGCCGCAGAGGCAAAGCAGTGTGTTTATAACGTCTCCGTCTGCCGCTGATGTGAGATGTTTGTGTTGCTTATCAGATCCAAAGCGGCAGAATGGAGTTTTCGAAGCCATGGAAAAAATACTTATGAAGGGTAACGAGGCATTTGCCGAAGCGGCCATGAGGGGCGGCGCGGGATATTATTTCGGTTACCCCATCACTCCCCAGAACGAGATCCCGGAGTATATGTCTCACGAGCTCGAGAAGACCGGAGGAGCTTTTATACAGGCGGAAAGCGAGCTGGCGGCCGTCAATATGGCGTACGGGGCAGCCGCTGCCGGAGGAAGGGCATTTATTTCATCGTCATCACCCGGGTTGGCGCTGATGCAGGAAGGCATCAGTTTCATGTGCTCCGTGGAGGTGCCGGTGGTTATCCTCAACGTATCCCGCGGAGGCCCCGGCGTCGGGGGCATACAGCCCGGACAGGCGGACTATATGCAGGCTACGCGGGGCGGGGGGAACGGCGACTATCACGTGCCGGTGTACGCCCCGTCGACGATACAGGAGGCTATCGACATGATCTGTTCGGCTTATGACGTGGCGGACAGGTACAGGAATCCCGTTATGGTCCTGGCAGACGGGATGATGGGGCAGATGATGGAGCCGGTGGTGCTCCCCCCCGCCAGAAAAGCGTCCACCTATGAGGAGATCAGGAGGGACAAGCCCTGGTCCCTCACAGGCAAGGGAGACAGGGAAGAGAGGAACGTGCTCAAGTCCCTGAGGCTTCAGCCGGACGTTCTGGAGGAACACGTCATGCATCTTTTCGAGAAGTATGACCGGATGGAGAAAGAACTTGTAAAATACGAGACCTTCGGCAATATGGACAGCGAAATAATCTTCGTGGCTTTCGGGACAATGTCGCGTCTGGTGGCTGAGTCTATCGAGATACTGGCGGAGCGCGGAATAAGCGCCGGGATGATAAGGCCGATAACCCTCTGGCCGTTCCCGGTAAAGCCTTTTGAAGAACTGTCCCCCTCCACGAAAGTGGTCATCTCCGCGGAACTCAGCATGGGCCAGCTCATAGCGGACGTCAAGGCGAGCGTAAACGGCAGGGTCCCGGTGAGGCTCATAAACCGTGTCGGAGGAATAGTTCCCAGCTCCATAGAAATTGCAGACAGAGCGCAGAAACATCTCGAGGAACTCGCCTGAATACCGGCGGGCGTATAAAGCGCAGATGAAGCAGGCACAGGAGGTCAATCAATGAAACAGGTTTTTGCAGTTACGCGGGGAATGCTTCCCGCTGATACGAGCTATTGTCCCGGATGTACCCACGGAGTTGCGCACAGGCTGATAATGGAGTGCCTGGATGAAATGGGGGAGCTGGAGAACACCATAGCCGTTTCCCCCATAGGGTGCAGCATAGTCGCGCATCAGTATATGAATATAGATATGTGTGAGTCGGCCCACGGAAGGGCTCCGGCGGTCGCGTCCGGCATACGCAGGGTCCATCCGGACAAAACGGTCTTCACCTACCAGGGGGACGGGGACCTCGCCTCCATAGGGATGGGGGAGATCATCCACGCGGCCCACCGCGGGGAAAAGTTCACCACGTTTTTTATCAATAACGCCATTTACGGCATGACAGGAGGCCAGATGGCCCCCACCACACTGCTGGGGCAGAAGGCCACCACCGCCATTTACGGCCGCCAGAAGGAGAAGGCGGGTTCCCCGCTGCGTATATGCGAGATGCTGTCCACAGTCGAGGGCGCGGTGTACGTGGAAAGGGTGGCGCTCAACTCCCCGGCAAACGTCCGCAAAGCGAAAAAAGCGATCCGGAACGCGCTGGAGGTACAGAAACGCGGGCTGGGGTTCTCTTTCGTCGAGATGCTGTCCAGCTGCCCCACCAACTGGGGAAAAACTCCTTATGACGCGCTGCAGTGGATACAGGACGCCATGATCCCGTACTATCCCTTGGGAGTATTCAGAAAGCCGGAGGATATGTAAAATGAAGACACGCATGTTTTTTGCCGGATCCGGCGGACAGGGGATCCTCCTTATGGGCCAGCTTATAGCCAAAGCGGCGATGTATGAGGGAAAAGAGGTCACTTTTATGCCCTCGTACGGCCCCGAGATGCGCGGAGGCACGGCAAACTGCACGGTTATCGTATCGGACAGCACCATCAACTGCCCCCTGATCAACGAAGCAGACGTGCTTATAGTAATGAACCAGCCGTCCCTTATCAAATTTGAAGGGATGGTCGCGGCCGGGGGAAAAGTGATCATCAACACATCCCTCATAGAAGCGCGCCCCGGGAGAGACGACATAGAGTGCGTGGAAGTGGACGCCAACGGGAAGGCCGTGGAGCTGGGAAATGAGAAGACTGCCAATATGATAATGCTCGGCGCCATCGTGGCATCCACGGGCGTAGTCGGTTTTGACAGCATCGATCACGTCCTCCAGACGGTTTTCACCGGGGACAAGGCCAGGTTCCTGCCGCTCAACGAGAAGGCTGTGCGTGTATACGCCTGACAGCGGAGGCTTTGATATGGAAAACAGATACGTGCCTATGGACGGCAATGAGGCCGCGGCGTACGCTGCATACGCATTCACGGAGGTAGCGGCCATATATCCCATCACGCCGTCGTCCCCGATGGCCGAAAAAACGGACGAATGGTCTGCCCAGGGCAGGGAGAACCTGTTCGGACAGACCGTGGACCTGGTGGAGATGCAGTCGGAAGCCGGCGCCATAGGGGCGGTCCACGGGGCCCTGGAAGCCGGATGCCTGGCGACCACGTTCACGTCGTCCCAGGGGCTCATGCTCATGATACCGGTGATGTACAGGATAGCCGGTTCGAAGCTTCCGGCGGTCATCCACGTGGCTTCGAGAACGGTGGGCACGCACTCCATGTCCATATTCGGGGACCAGTCCGACGTGATGGCCTGCAGGGCTACGGGGTTTGCCATGCTCAGCTCCGGGAGCGTCCAGGAGGTCATGGATCTTGCCGGCGCGGCCCATCTGTCCGCCATAGAAGCCAGGATACCGTTCCTGCATTTTTTTGACGGCTTCCGTACCTCACACGAGATACAGAAGGTACATACCATCGATTACGCGGATTTCGCCGGGCTCCTCAACATGGAAGCGGTGGAGGCTTTCAGGGATTCGGCGCTCAATCCGGAACATCCCACGCTCAGGAATACGGTCCAGAACCCGGACGTATACTTCCAGTTCAGGGAAGCCAACAACAGGTTTTACGACGCCTTGCCGGACGTGGTAGAGAAGTATCTGGACAGGATCGGTGAGATCACCGGCCGCAGATACGGGCTTTTCAACTATTACGGGGATCCCCAGGCGGAGAGAGTCATTATTTCCATGGGCTCCGTCAGCGGGACGTGCCGTGAGGTCACCGGGTATCTTAACAGCAAGGGGGAGAAGGTCGGATATCTTCAGATACACCTCTACAGACCTTTCAGCCTGAAGCATTTCTTCTCAGCCCTTCCGAAGAGTGTAAAAAAGATCGCCGTTCTGGACAGGTGCAAGGAACACGGGGCGCTGGGAGAACCCATCTATGAGGACGTCTGCACCGCATTCTCCGACAGGCCGGACAGGCCCGTTATAGTGGGCGGCAGATACGGCCTCTCATCCAAGGATACAGACCCCGCCCAGATAAAAGCGGTATTCGACGAGATGAAAAAAGAGTCGCCGAAAAACGGCTTTACCATAGGCATCAACGACGACGTAACGTACCGCTCCCTCCCGGTGGGACCCGCTTTCAATCCCTCGGCGGAAGGCACCGTCAGCTGCAAGCTGTGGGGGCTGGGGTCCGACGGCACTGTGGGCGCCAACAAGAATTCAATAAGGATCATCAGCGAGAATACGGATCTCTATACCCAGGGATACTTCGAATATGACACCAAGAAGTCGTTCGGCATCACGCGCTCACACCTGAGGTTCGGGAAAAAGCCTATCCTCTCCACTTATCTGGTAAAGGAAGCGGATCTCGTAGCGTGTCATAACAAATCTTTTCTCAGCAGGTACGATATCCTCACCGAGCTGCGGCCGGGAGGGACGTTCCTGCTCAACTGCGACTGGAAGATTGGGGAACTGGAGGAAAAGCTCCCCCCGAAAGTAAAAAAGGCCCTTGCGGACAAAAAAGCCAGGTTCTATATCATCGACGCCAACAGCATAGCCGAGGAACTTGGCCTGGGCGGACATGCCAACATGGTGCTGCAGGCGGCTTTCTTCGCGCTGATAGGCATAATCCCGCCGGAGGAAGCGGTGGGATACATGAAGGACGCGGTGAGGAAAACTTACGGCGCCAAGGGAGACAATATCGTCGCCATGAACCTGGCGGCCGTGGACAGGGGCATGGATGCCCTGGTCCCGGTCCCGGTGCCGGGTAAATGGGCAGACTGTCAGGCAGAGAAAGAAATAGTCAGGGATGACCTTCCGCCCTTTGTAAAGAATATACTTATACCGGAGAACGCGCTCAAGGGCGACGACCTCCCCGTGAGCACGTTCATAGGCTATGAAAACGGGACCATGCCCATGGGCAGCTCCGCCTATGAAAAGAGAGGCATAGCCACAAGGATACCAGTGTGGGATCCGAAAGCGTGCATACAGTGCAACAGATGCTCCCTGGTATGCCCTCACGGCGTCATCCGCCCGTATCTGCTGGACAGCGATGAGGCCGCCCGCGCTCCCGGGGGATTCCCCATGGCGGAAGCCAAAGGGGCGGCGGCAAAAGGCCTTATGTACGCCATCCAGATCAGCAGCATGGACTGCACGGGATGCGGCTGCTGTCAGGAGGAGTGCCCCGCGAAAGGCGGGGCCATCCATATGACCGCGGTGGAAGAGATCGAATGGGACAAGGACGCGTGGGAATTCGGCCTTTCCATAGATGAAAAAGACGTCTTCCCGGCTGGCACCGTAAAGGGGAGCCAGTTCAGACAGCCGCTGCTGGAATTCTCGGGCGCCTGCGCGGGCTGCGGGGAAACTCCGTACGCCAAACTGCTTACCCAGCTTTTCGGAGACCGGGTCTACTGGGCGAACGGGACAGGGTGTTCCCAGGCCTGGAGCGCGGCCATGCCGTGTATACCGTACACAGTAAACAAGCAGGGCAGGGGCCCTGCCTGGTCCAACTCCCTGTTTGAGGACAACGCCGAGTTTGGCCTCGGGATGAGTATGGCCGTCAAACAACAGAGGGCTCTGGCCAGGAGCCGCGCGGAAAAGCTCATGGGACTCATAGACCGGGATACGGAGCTCCATGCCGCCATATCGGCGTGGATAGACGTATTTGACGACGGCGCGCTCTCCCGCGGGGCTTCGGACAGGCTCGTATCGGCGCTGAAGAGTTTCGGCGGCAGCGGTGAGGCGCAGGTCCTCTGCAGGCAGCTGCTTGACCGCGAAGACCAGCTCGCGAAGAAGACGATCTGGATGTTCGGCGGCGACGGCTGGGCGTACGACATAGGCTACGGAGGCCTGGACCACGTGTTCGCGTCAGGGGAAGACCTCAACGTATTCGTGATAGATACCGAGGTGTACTCCAACACGGGGGGGCAGTCCTCAAAGGCGACGCCCCTGGGCGCGGTGGCCCAGTTCCAGTCTTCGGGCAAGAAGACGGGAAAGAAGGATCTGGGCAGGCTTATGATGAGCTACGGCAGCGTCTACGTGGCCCAGGTTGCAATGGGGGCAGATCCGTCACAGCTCATAAAGGCCCTTCTGGAGGCAGACTCCTTCAAAGGTCCCTCCCTGGTGATAGGGTATACGCCGTGCACGGCCCACGGCATCAAGAGCGGCATGAACACGGCCCAGCACGAGATGAAGAGGGCGGTGGAATCCGGCTACTGGCAGCTGTATCGGTACGACCCGAGGACCACCGAGCATCCGTTTACCCTGGATTCCCCTGAGCCGACAGCTCCCTTCATGGATTTCCTTGACGGCGAGGTGCGGTACTCGTCCCTCAAACGGTCATTCCCGGAGAATGCCGAAATACTGTTCAAAAAAGCCGAGGAACAGGTGCGGCGCAGATACGAGGATTACCGGAGAATGGATCATAAGGAATAAGGCATAACAAAAACTCCCTCAAACGCGCGCCGAAGCGGACCGCCGTTTGAGGGAGTTTTTATCTGACGTTCATTGCCTGTAGCCCATGGGGTTCTTTGACTGCCAGTTCCAGCCGTCGCGGCACATGTCATTGATGTCCCGCGAAGCCTTCCAGCCCAGTTCGCGCTCTGCCCTGGTGACGTCTGCCCAGCAGGACGGGACGTCACCCGGCCGCCTGGGGGATATCTCGTAAGGGATGGTTATCCCGGTAGCCTGTTCAAAGGCGGATATCATCTGCAGCACGCTGCATCCTTTCCCCGTTCCGAGATTGAAAACACGTACGCCGTCGTGATTGGAAAGGTAGTTCAGGGCTTTGAGGTGGCCGGCGGCAAGGTCGGTGACGTGGATGTAGTCCCGTACACCGGTACCGTCTTCGGTGGGGTAGTCGTTCCCATTGACGTGCAGTTTTTCCAGACGGCCCACGGCGACCTGGCAGATGTAGGGAAACAGGTTGAGCGGCACACCGGCAGGGTCCTCCCCGATAAGCCCGCTCTCGTGACTGCCCACCGGATTGAAATAACGCAGCAGGACCGCCTTGAGGGAGGGGTCGGCGGTGCAGGCGTCGGTGATTATCCGTTCGCTCATAAGCTTGCTCCATCCGTACGGATTGGTACACGACGTGGGGGAGTCTTCACTGAACGGGGGGGCGCCCGAAACGCCGTACACGGTGGCGGAGGAACTGAAGACGAGTTTGCGGCAGCCGTACTCCGACATAGCCTTGAGAAGGCAGAGCGTGGCGTTCAGATTGTTCGAGTAGTATTTTACGGGTTCGCTTACGGATTCCGGCGCCGATTTGAGGCCGGCCAGATGGATCACGGAATCGATGGGATGGTCTGAGAATACCTTGCGGAGGGGATCTGTATCTGCCACGTTGCACTTGATGAATCCGGGCCTTTTCCCGCATATCCGTTCAATACGGTCCAGTACAAGAGGACTGCTGTTTGAAAGGTCATCGATGATGAGGACCTGATACCCGGCGTTCAGGAGTTCCACCGCTACGTGGCTTCCGATATATCCTGTGCCGCCTGTGACTAAGACCATTTTCGTACCTCCTGGGAACAGACATAAAATTCACCAGAGCCGGGACGATATCGGCTCCGCTGAAAAGTATAAACCAATCCGGTGCAAATATCAATGATCCCAGGGGCAAAAGCAAAAATCTGCCCGACAGATTGACTTGGTATGTTTGATGGTCTATAATAATCCCGGACATGGAAATGTTTGTACAAGTTGTTCACACATAAATCGTTTGTCGGGATGCTGCATCGCGATCGCTCGATACGGCGCCGCAGTCCGACATGGAACGGCAGAAAAAAAGGGAAAGGAATCTGTTTAAAATGAAAGATCTTGTTTGTTACGGAATCGAAGGAAAAGTCGCCATCGTTACAGGCGCCGGCAAGGGCATCGGCCGTGAGACCGCGATACAGCTTGCAAAAATGGGCGCGAAAGTCGCGCTGTTCGGACGCGGCGCTCAGTCCATTAACCTTGTGAAGGCGGAGATCGAGGAGTTCAGCAAGGACGTGATCGCCGTTGTCTGCGACGTCGGGGACGAAGAGGCCGTCAAGAAGGGCGTTGCCGAAGTCATCGCCACATACGGCCGCATAGATATCCTTATCAACGACGCCGGAGTGGAAGCCGACCGCGCGGAGGGACAGACCGGCGGGGACCTCTTTGATACCCTTTCCGAGGAGCAGTATCTGAGAGTTATCCGTACGAACCTGCTGGGACATTATTATATGTACCGCAACGTCATCCCCCACATGCAGAAGAACCACTACGGCAGGATAGTGAACGTCACCTCCGTTACCGGCCTGAACGGCGGTTTCGGCAGCCCCGCTTATACGGGCTCCAAGGCTGCGGCCATATGCCAGACAAAGGCTTTTGCCCGCAAGTATGCCCGTGACGGCATCATCATCAACGCTGTCGCCCCCGGAATGGTCAACACCCCCATGCACGACCTCACCCCCAAGGAGCAGTTCACCATCGTGGCGGAGCGCACCCCTCTGGGCAAGGTGGCTGAGCCCATCGATATAGCCCGTATTATCCTCTTCCTGGCCCAGGAAGACCTCTTCATGTGCGGACAGATCATCGTCTGCGACGGAGGCGGCACCATCTGATCCGCCTTATCCGCGGCCGGACGATCACCGAAAACGGAAGTTTATCCACCCCCGGGTCTCCCCGGGGGTGGATTTTTCGGAGACTGTATGCCGGCGTTCAAAAAACGCAACCGGGATCGTTCCGGGAAGACCGTGCGGAGTTGACACTAAAAAATAAGTATGTTATATTTTGGGACGCCAATATTATCGCATGTGTGCTGGCTGAGAGGCGGATATATTCATATATCCAGGGAACGCGGATCGAAATTCCGGACTATCCCAGTAACCGTGAGGAGGACGAAGGGCCGTGTCCACTGCCGGACGGCGGGAAGGGGCTCCCAGAATGAATCTGAGTCGGGAAACCTGAGCACATATTGATCTTCTGGGGTTGAGAGCGGCGATAACGGACATGTGGCCCGGCCATCTGCCCCACATGTTTTTGTTTGCTCCTCAATATCTCTTGAGCGAGCTTTTTTTGTGCGCCGGAGCAGCCGGACCCGCCGATACACGCGCCTGTCAATGGATCTGCAATCCCCTCAGGCACACTGACAGCGGGGGCGGACGCGGCGGCTATCTTGTGAACGATCCGTCGCCGCCTTGCCGGGCGGAGGCAGCGTACCCTCGGGTACGGTCCGGGAAGAAACATCAGACTATTATCGGGAGGTATGTCACTGTATGGAACTGATCCACGGGGGAGATACGGAAGGGTATCTGCTCAAGACCGGAAGGGAACCTCTCGATTTTTCTTCCAACAGCAATCCCCTCGGCGTTCCGGAAGGGGTAATAAAGGCCATTTCCGAGGCAGCAGCCCGCGCGGACAGGTATCCCGACCCCCTGTGCAGAAGGCTCACTGCCGGACTGTCGGAGGCGGAGGGCGTGCCGCCAGAGCATATTCTCTGCGGCAACGGGGCGGCGGACCTGATATTCCGCCTGGTGCTGGCAGTCAGACCGCGGAACATCCTGGTCACGGCCCCGGCTTTTGCCGAGTACGAAAAGGCTGTGGGGACCGTCGGGGCCGGCGTACACAGATTCTTCCTTCGCAAGGAAAACTCGTTTGATATTACGGACGATATCGTAGACAGCATAGTGCCGGGGATCGATATGGTGTTCATTACCAATCCCAACAATCCCACAGGCCGCTGCGCAGGCAGGGAGCTGGTATTCCGGATCCATGAAAAGTGCGTGAAAACGGGTGCGCTCCTGGTCCTGGACGAGTGTTTCAACGGCTTCCTGGACGAACCGGAGAAGTACAGCTGTACGGATCTCGCCCTTATCGGGGGAAACGTGCTTATCCTGAAGGCCTTCACGAAGATATACGGCATTCCTGGTGTGCGTCTCGGGTACTGCATCTGCCCGGATCCCGGTCTGCTGGAGAGGATGTACGAGGCGGGCCAGCCCTGGCCGGTATCGTCTCTGGCACAGCAGGCGGGCATCGCCGCGCTGCGAGAGGGTGAGTACGTTAAAAAAGCCAGGCAGATCGTGCGTATACAGAGGGGGAAGATGGTGACCGCCCTCAGAGGTATGGGCTTTGAAGTGTTTGAGCCGACGGCCAATTATATATTCTTCAAATCGGATATTCCGGACCTGGCGAGAAGAATGAGACGGCTCGGTGTGTTGATAAGAGACTGTTCAAATTACGTCGGGCTGGAAGACGGATACTGCCGCGTGGCGGTACGCGGAGAGGAAGAGAACGCGGCGCTCCTGGAAGCGCTGAAGACGGCCATTGAGGCAGAATGATGAGGATTTTTATGGACAGCAGGCTCGAAGAGATCATATCCCGCGTAAAAGACCTTGACGGACACGCTATGGAACTGGCCAGACAGAGGCAGGGCACTCTGGCAAAACCGCCGGGAAGTCTCGGAAAACTGGAGGATATATCCGTACAGCTCGCGGGGATCACAGGAAAGGTAAACAACAGGGTCGACCAGCGCCGGGTGATAGTTATGGCGGCGGATAACGGCGTGTATGAGGAGGGTGTGTCGTCGAGCCCTCAGAGCGTCACACTGGCCCAGACTATAAATCTCACCCGCGGGCTGACGGGATGCGCCGTCATCGCCAGGCACTTCGGCAGCCAGCTGCAGGTGGTGGACGTCGGCGTGAACGCCAGGGTCGAATGTCCTGACGTGATAGACAGGAAGATCGCGTACGGTACAAAGAATCTGGCGAAAGAGCCTGCAATGACCAGGGATCAGGCCGTCCAGGCGGTCCTTGTGGGCGTGGAGATGGCCTCGGCCGCGGCCGCGGACGGCATCCGGATCGTGGGAGTGGGCGAGATGGGCATATGCAATACCACCACGTCTTCCGCCGTGCTGGCCGCGCTTACCGGTCTCAGTGCCCTCCAGGTGACCGGAAGGGGAGGGGGCATAACGGATTCGGCTTTTGATAAAAAGAAAAACGTCATAGACGCCGCCCTTGCCCTGCACAGGCCGGATAAAAACGACCCCATCGACGTCCTGTCAAAAGTAGGAGGATTCGACATAGCCGCAATGTGCGGGGTGTTCCTGGGCTGCGCAGCGGAGAGGATACCCGTGGTGGTCGATGGCTTTATTTCAGTCGTGGCGGCGCTGTGCGCGGTCAGGCTGTGTCCCCTTGTCAGGAACTACCTGATCATGTCCCACGAGTCGTACGAAGTCGGGTACGTGGTGGCCGCGAAGCAGCTGGGGCTGGACGCCCTTTTCAACCTGGGCATGCGTCTGGGCGAGGGAAGCGGCTGTCCCATCGCGTTTGAGATAGTATCGGCGGCCTGCACGGTGATGAATGAGATGGCGACATTTGAGCAGGCGGAAATAAACGACGATTATCTTGAGGAAATACGCGGAAAGGACTGCTTCACGGTATGATCGCTTTTATCTCCGGCGGCTGCAAAAACGGAAAATCCACGTATGCGCAGAATCTGGCCAAAAGCCTTTGCAAAACAGGAAAGCTCTGCTACGTAGCCACCATGATCCCTCATGATGAGGAGGACGACAGGCGTATAGCCCGGCATCTGAAAGAGCGGGAAGGCTGGGGCTTCGAGACCGTTGAGCAGGGGACCGATATAGACGGATGCGTGGACAGGCTCGGCAGCGGCGCTACGGTCCTTCTGGACAGTGTGACCGCACTGCTGTCAAATGAGATGTTCGGACCGGACGGGACGTTCCGCCCGGATGCGGGAATAAAGACCGCGCAGCAGCTGCGTTCGCTGTGCCTGGCGGTGGATAATATCGTACTTGTAAGCGATTACTTATACTCCGACGCACAGATCTATGACGAATACACCGAAGCCTACAGGAGAGGGCTGGCGCACGTGGACAGAGAACTCGCAAAGCTCAGTGACACGGTGATGGAAGTGTGCTTTGGGAACATCATTTTTCACAGAGGGGAACTGACCATATGAAAAAGTGGTTGACTGCCCTCTCCATGACTTGGGGGATGTTCTGCGCCATACCCTGCCCCGTTAAACGGTGGGACAATGACCTTAGGGCCTCCATGCTCGTCTGCCTGCCCGTGATGGGGGCGGTGATAGGATGCGTGTGGGCTGCCGTATATCTCCTGCTGGGGGCTGTTTCATGTCCCCGGGCCATTTCGGCCGCGATCCTGGCTTTTACACCGTATCTGCTTACGGGGTTCATACATCTTGACGGTTTTATGGACTGCTGCGACGCCATCCTCTCCAGGAGGGACCTGGAGGAGAGGCAGAGGATATTAAAAGACCCTACTACGGGTTCCTTTGCCGTAATATGCATGGTCGCGGCTGCCCTGGCCGGCTTTGCGCTTTTCTTTGACTGCCGTCCCGAAAGACCTCCGGTTTGCCTGGCGCTGATACCTGCCGCATCCAGGTGCTGCAGCTCCATAGCGGTACAGGTTTTTCAGCCCATAGGGCACAGCAGTTACGCGGCAATGCACTCAAAAGGGATCAACAGGAAATATGTGGCAGCCGTGGCCGCCATGCTGGCGGCTGTGGTCATCCTCCCGGCAGCGCTGTGTTTTCCTGCCGGGCTCTGCACGGCGGCCACGGCATGCGCGTGCGCGCTGACTGTACTGTACTGCAGAAGACAGCTGGGCGGTATGTCCGGGGACATTTCCGGGTGCGCCATCACTGTGGGAGAACTTTGCGGGGCTGCCGTGTTCGTTCTGTTATAGCGTGTATTTGTTTTATACTATTCAGGACGGTCTCCTGATTTTCAAAACAGCCGGGAGGACAAAAAATGCATCTTATCACCGGGGGCGCGTACCAGGGGAAAACCGAGTACGCCGTTGAACATTTCGGCATAAAAAGCGAAGACATCTTCACCTGTACGGAAGACGGAAAAATTGATTTCGGCAAAGGATGTGTCAGAGGGATCGAACAGTACGTACTGGCGTGCGTCAGGGCCGGGAAGGACCCCGGCGCGGTGTTTGAAAGTACCCGGGATTGGGAGGACGCCGTACTGATATGCCGCGATATCTCATGCGGCATAGTGCCCCTCGACCCGGTCCTCCGCGAGTGGAGGGAAGCGGTCGGCAGGCTTCTGGCCATACTGAGCAGGCAGGCGGAGAGCGTCACCAGGATGTTCTGTGGGCTGCCGCAGAAACTGAAATGAAAAACCTGTACCTGATAAGGCACGGCAAAACGGCCGCCAACTATGCCAGGCTTTACTGCGGCTCAACAGACCTGCCGCTGGACGAAAACGGCGCGCTGGAGCTGAGACAGCTGTCCGTGGGGGCCGGATACCCGGATATCTCCGCTTGCAGGGTCCTTACCAGCACCCTGGTCCGGACGGAGCAGACTTTGCTGGAGCTGTATGGAGATATGCCCCACGAGACGGTCCCGGAGTTCAACGAGATGGATTTCGGGTCCTTTGAAATGTATTCATACGAACAGCTCCGGGACGATCCCGAATACCAGCGCTGGATAACGGGCGATAATGAAAAAAACATCTGCCCCGGCGGCGAGAGCGCGGAGCAGATGCGGGAAAGGGCGCTGGGAAAACTGATCCCCCTGATCAGGGAGGAACGGAGGGACGTCTGCATTTTCACCCACGGGGGCGTCATCGCCTGCTTTATGCAGGAGCTTTTCCCGGGGGCGGGGAAGAACCGGTACCAGTGGCAGCCGGAGAACGGAAAAGGGTACGCGGTATCATTTGAGGACGGGGAGCCGCTGGGTTTTGCGGAGATCCCGCCGGAAAGGCCTGAGCGCCAGTGAGCCCGCGGAAAATATAATATCAAATAATATCAAAAAGGAGCGTATCCTCCCCTATGCGGCCGGAGAGGATACGCTCTTTGCGTTACATGTTCTCGTTTTTGAGCGCGTCTATCAGATTGTCGTTCCTTATGCTTTTCATGGAATACAGCATGGAGATGAATACCGTAGCGAAGACGCTTACTATTGCCGTCGCTATCGAAGACCACGGCAGTCTGAAATCGGTCATGAAACCGGAATTGACGGACAGCCATATCAGATACGTCAGCGCGGCGGACACCGGCAGCCCGGCGGCGAGGGCTCTGAGCCCGTATATCACGCACTCATAGTTGGTCATTCTGCTCAGGCCGCGGATATCTGTACCGACGGACCGGAGTATGGCGAATTCCCTGCGGCGAAGGCCCACGTTCGTGGTGATGGTATTGAAGACGTTTGCGATGGCGATCAGGGATATGAGGACTATGAAACCGTATGAGAAAACTTTGAAAACAAGGATGACGTTTCGTGAAGAATCGTACAGCTCGTCTATGTTCGTCAATTCAATGCTCCGGTCCCCGAATTCGGCGGCGATCCCGCTCATTTCGGAGAAGGTCGCGGAGGGTGCGGAGGACCTGAAGACCATATTCATGTCCCCCGGAGGGGAACCGGTGACGGCGGTCATGGAACTCAGAGGATAAAGAAGGGAGAACCCGTTTGATACGTAGAAAGGTTTTTCGGTCAGTTTGAATCCTATCTCCAGGGCGGTCGTACGCTCGTACTCCTGTTCGGGCACAGTGATCACGTCCCCGGTTTTGCTGTCACGGAGGATGTATTCCATCCCCGCTTCCCCGGACCGCATGTCCGAAATGTAATAGTCGGGATACTCGTCGCTGTACGTGACCTGTTCTATGCGGGACACCCCGTCCTTCAGGCGTGAGACCTGTACATATCTTCCCTCGGCCCCGATGAATGTACGCGTGTCGTCGCAGAGGATACCCAGGGGCGACGAGGCGTCCGTGTATTTATCGGCGGGGAGACCGTTGGCGCTGAGGAGTTCCCGGTATTTCCCATCCTCCACAAAGTATAAACTGATACCGTCGTAGAATACCCCGTCGCCCTCAGCGCGTTCGTTTCCGAGATAGTACCCGAACGCGCCCGAGCCCGCAAGGTCCCTGTAATGATCAGTGCAGTCGTATGCCGGGATCTTGACGGCATTGCTTGAATACGAGTGCATCGCGGAATCCTCGATGCCCGCACAAGCCTGGAGGGAGTTGTACAGCGCCCGGGGGTCCAGACCGGATAAATCCATATCCAGATGACAGACGATGTCGAAATCTTCGCTCTCGTAAGGATCTCTGACGGCACCGGTAAGATACATACAGAACGCGCTGGCGGAGATAAAGAGTACCACGCTCATGAACAGGGATATGATGGTGGACCTGTAGCTTCTCCGGCTGCGCCTGAAATATCTCAAGGCCAGGACGCCTTCAAAACCGAACAGCTTCCGGGCCAACCGGTTCGGACGGGTGCTCCCGGGCCGGACCCTGATATCCCTGGACATCCTGATGGCATCTATGGCTGTGATCCGGGAAGCCTTTTTCATGGGTATCCATGCGGAGATGAGGATCGTCAGTGCGGAGATCACTGCGGCCGCGGCCACGGAGACCCATGATACATGGACGGTTATGGGCATGTTGTAATCGGCGAAGAACGTGAATTTGTCGCGCAGGAGGAATAAAGCCGCGCCTATGCCGCCGACACCGCTGAGTATGCCCAGGGGGATCCCTGCCGCGGCCACCGCAAAGGCTTCAAACAGGACGCTTTTTTTGATCTGTTTTCTGGTGGCGCCGACCGATGAAAGCAGGCCAAGCTGCCTGGTCCTCTGGCTTACGGAGATGGAGAAAGCGTTGTATATAAGGCAGACGGACCCAAGGACGATGATCAGAAGCACTATCACCGCCATGCCGCCAATGGCGGTATAGAACGAATTGTATCTGGAGACTCCGCTGTATGCCAGAAGCTCCCAGTTGGTGGAGCCGCTGATGCCATTGTCCGACATGAATTCATAGACCGTACGGGGCTTCAGGAGATCGTAATACACGTCACAGACGTATTCGTCTTCCAACGAGGTCATGACGGTGAGGGCGGTATATCCCGGGGACCAGTAGTCTTCAAAATCGGGCCGTTTGTAAAACCCCACGACTTTATACGACATTTCTTTCGTGTTGTCCAGGGACTCCGGGGTCTCATCCGGGTTTTCCCCGGTGATCAGGGGACTGTGGGGGCCCAGTATGTGCCCGTCGGAAACCCGGTCTCCCACGAACACGGTCAAAGTATCTCCCAGGTCGTATTTAACCCCGCCGTTTTCGTACAGATGCTGCGGAAGTATGATCTCCCCGGCCGCGGCAGGCAGCCTGCCGTACGTGAGATGTACCGGCATGATCTCGCTGAAGTCACCGTTCATTTCGGCAATATACAGGTACGGCTTGTACGCGTTTTCGCATTCTTCAAGCAAGGCGTATCCCAGCGGGTGCAGCACGGCCGTCTTGCCGACCCGGGGGTCTTCCGAAGCCTCCCTGGCGTCTTTCCACGTTACGCCGTCCTGGTACACGTGCCACTCGCCCGAACTGTATATACTCTCTTCCTTCAGGTAGTTGGCAAAGCTGGATATAAAAGTGGTGACGGCGCAAATCATCGCCACGGAGATAACTACGCCGATCACGGTCACGGCAGTTCGGACCTTGTTTTTGCCCATGGTCTTCAGCGTAACTGCGTTAAGGACGTTCATTTCCTGATCACCTCGTCGCGGGTTATTCTGCCGTCTTCAATGGCGATTATCCTGTCCGCCTGGAGGGCGATGCTCTCGTCGTGGGTGATGATGATCAGCGTCTGGCCGTACTTTTCGTTTGACATCTTCAGCAGGGACAGGATCTCCTGGCTGCTTTTGGAGTCAAGGTTCCCGGTGGGCTCGTCGGCCAGGACCACAGAGGGGGAGTTCATAAGCGCGCGCCCTATGGAGACACGCTGCTGCTGACCGCCGGAGAGCTGGTTGGGCAGGTGTTCCTCACGCCCCTTGAGACCGAGGACGCTTATGAGTTCTTCCAGCCGCTGTGAGTTTACCTCCCGTGAGTCCAGAAGTACGGGCAGGGTTATGTTTTCCACCACGTTGAGGACTGGGATCAGATTATAAAACTGGTATATAAGCCCCACCTGCCTGCGCCGGAAGATGGCGAGATTTTCGTCGTTTTGCGAGTAGACGTCCGTCCCGTTCATGAATACGCTGCCCGACGTGGGCCTGTCGACCCCGCCGATGATATGGAGGAGGGTAGATTTGCCAGAACCCGACGGCCCGATGATGGCTATGAATTCCCCTTTCTCAACACTGAAGGATACGCCGTCAAGGGCCTTTACCATGTTTTCACCGGAGCCATAATGCTTTGAAAGCTCCTGTACTTTTAAAATTTCCATAATAACCTCCCGCAGGGAACTTCCGATGATCTGAAATGATTGTAACAGTGCAGCGTGACTTTCAGGTGACTGCAAAATAACTAAACTGTCACAATCGGGTATTTTGCCGGAATAAAAATCCGGGATCAAAAGTGATCCCGGAAGGATAGAGCAGCCCATTATATCCGTATGAAGCCCGCGGGGAGCGGAAGGCGGTCATACGATGGAGGTATAAAACTTGATGGTAAAGCATGCGCCGCCTTCGGGGGAATTGTCCGCCTTTACAGTGGCGTTCTGTTCGCTGAGTATCATCCGCGCAAGGGCAAGGCCAATGCCGACGCTGCTGTCTGAGGAACCTTTGCCGCGGTAAAACCGTTCAAAGAGGTGGGGAAGGTCCTCGCCGCTTATGCCGCTTCCGGTATCGGTCACCGTGAGCTGTGTAAACACGGGAGTACTCATAGCCTCAACGCGTATGCTTCCCCCCGCGGGGGTGTGTTCCATGCAGTTTTTTATTATGTTGCATATCGCCTCGGAGGTCCATGGTACGTCCGCCGTGATACTGATATCCCCGGGGATATCGAGGGAGAGCTTCTGGTCATGCAGGTCCAGGGAGATAAGGAGAGGGGACACGGCCTTCTGCACCAACGGGAGGAGCCCTACGGGGGTGGGGTCGAAAACGGCGACGTGGGCGTCCAGCTTTGATATTTTTAACAGGGTGTTTATCAGCCAGTCTATTTTCAGCAGCTGGCCGGACACCTCTCCGATGAGCTCTGAGCGGCGTTCGTCGGTGACGTCCGGGCCCGAGAGCATGGAGAGCAGTATGTTGACGGAGGTCAGGGGGGTGCGTATCTGATGGGATATGTCCGCAATGGAATCGGAGAGATACTGCCTGTCCCGCAGCATGGAGTCCGCGTTTTCCCGTAGCATGGAGATGACCTTCGACAGTTCGTCCCTGAGGATCGAAAGCTCGCCCTCCGAATATGACGAGAGTTCCACATAACTTTTGCTGTGAAGCATGTTGTCGATCTCGGAGCACATCTGCCTGATCTTCCGAAAACGTATGACCGAGCCTGAGAGGGCGGCGGCGTCAAAAACGACGCATACCGCCGCGGCGACTGCCCCGCATTTTGCTCCGAACAGGAGCAGTGCGGCGGCGCATACGACGGCTGTCAGGGACAGATATACGGCCGCCCCTCTTTTGACTTCCGGGTTCCTGAGGAGCTTCAAATCAATCACCGACCTTATAGCCTATGCCGCGGACGGTCTTTATCAGGGTAGGGTTCTGGGGATCGTCCTCAAGCTTGCCGCGCAGGCGCTTTATATATACGGTGAGAGTATTGTCATTCACAAATTCCCCGGCCAGGTCCCATATTTCCTGGAGGAGCCTCGTCCTGCTCAGCACAGCCCCCTGGTTGTTGAAGAAAACCAGGAGGAGCCTGTATTCCAGGGCAGAGAGGGTAACGCTGACGCCGCCTTTCGTCACCGAGGCTTTGTCCGGGTCCACCCTTACGTCGCCCACCTCCAGTACGGGGCTGCTCATATATCTCCTGAGGGCGGCTTTTATCCTGGAAACGAGTTCCCTGGGCCGGAAGGGCTTCGCGATGTAGTCGTCGGCGCCAAGCTCGAGGCCGGTAACGGTACTGAATTCGTCACCGGACGCCGTCAGGAAGATCACGGGGATATTCCAGGACGCTTTTATCTGCCCGCAAAGAGAGAAGCCGTTGCCGTCAGCCAGCGACACGTCCAGAAGGACAAGCTCGTATTTTTTCTCTTCCAGGGCGCGGATGGCGCCGCTCTGCCCGGGCACGTTATCCACGTGGAAACCTTCCGCGCCCAGGAAGGCGGTGAGGGCGGATACTATGGCGCTGTCGTCTTCTGCGAGAAGTATATTTATCATGGTCTGAGGCTCCGTTTCTGACTGTTTGGAATATGCTCATTATGGCACGGCCGGGCGATTTGCGCAAGGGAACGGAAATATCCTGTACCGCGGACGACCCGGACCGGCGATCCTCCCGACAGGCCGCGCGGGGCGTAAGGGCATAAAAATCTGCCGTGCACGCATATGCACGGCAGATATATATCGCGGGAATGATTACTTGATCTCGACCTTCGCTCCGACTTCCTGCATCTTGGCGGCGATGGCGTCGGCCTCGTCCCTGCTGACCTTCTCTTTGATGGTCTTGGGTATCGCGTCGACCAGCTCTTTGGCTTCCTTCAGGCCCAGGCCGGTGACCTCGCGGACGGTCTTGATGGTGTTGATCTTGCTGGGGCCGTTGTCGGTCAGGACAACGTCGAACTCGGTCTGCTCGGCGGGGGCAGCCTCTTCCTCAGCAGCAGCTGCGGGGGCGGCGGCTACGGGAGCGGCAACAGCCTGGGCGGATACGCCGAACTCATCCTCAAGAGCGTGTACGAGCTCGGAGAGCTCAACAACGGTAAGTTCTTTTATAGAATCGATAAGAGCAGTGATTTTTTCGTTAGCCATTTTATGAACCTCCAATAATAATAACTTAAGCTGATTTCTTCTCGGCTATCTGGTTGAGGGCGATAGCGAGACCCTGGATGGTGGCGTTCAGAACAGTGGCAAGGCCGCTGATAGGAGCCAGCATCGTGCCAAGTACCTGAGCAACGAGGACTTCCCTGGACGGCAGGGAGGCAAGCTGCTTCACCTCGTCGGGGGTCAGGGCCTTTCCATCCACGAACCCTGCCTTGATGACGAAATTGGGGTGCTTCTTCGCATAGTCCGCGATTTTTTTGGCGCACAGGACGGCATCGGTGGGATGTACGGCCATTGCGGTGGGACCGTTAAGAGCCTCCTCGAGACCGGTGAGGCCTGCCTTCTCGGCGGCCCTGAGGGTGAGGGTGTTCTTTACGACGGAGTACTCCACGCCTGCCGCGCGAAGGTCCGCTCTGAGGGCGGTATCTTCGGCCACGTTGATACCCCTGTAGTCCACTAAAACGCCGGAAGCCGATTCGGTAAGGGTTTTTGCCAGCTTTTCTACGATGGCCTGCTTGCTTTCAAGGACTTTTGCATTGGGCATATTTGGTTTTCACCTCCGTTTTCCCTGGGTTGGAGCGTGCCAAAGAAAAACAAAAAGTCTTCACGCAAAGACGTGAAGACACACTTTTCCGCTGTGGATATAAGCCTGAAAAGCATCCTCGGCAGGAGGGCGGGGCCCGTTATGATAAAATCACCTGCTGTCTTTGGAACGCGAAAAGTATACTACCATTATAATGAAGCGTTGTCAAGGCTTTTATGCGTTTTTTTGTTTTGCGGTTGATTCATTGGCCGGCAGGGAGTAAAATCTAGAGGACCGACAGCGGTCAGAGAGGAGAGACCTATAATGAGACAGTATATCGGCAGGGAAGAGGCGCTGGAACTGCTGGAGAAATACAATAAAGATCCTTTCCACATCCGGCACGCGGTCACGGTGGAGTCCGTGATGCGCTGGTACGCGGAGGAACTCGGATACGGGGAAGATGCGGGGTTCTGGGCCTGCGCCGGGCTTTTGCACGATATAGACTTCGAGATGTGGCCCCAGGAGCACTGCGTAAAAGCGAAAGAGCTCCTGGCGGACGCGGGGGCGTCGGAGGAGCTTATACACGCCGTGTGCAGTCACGGATACGGGATCGCCGGCGACGTGGAACCGGAGCACGTCATGGAAAAGGTCCTGTTCGCCTGTGACGAGCTCACAGGACTGATAGGGGCGGCTGCGCTCATGCGCCCGTCAAAGAGCGTCCAGGACATGGAAGTCAGCAGCCTGAAAAAGAAGTTCAAGGATAAAAGGTTCGCCGCGGGCTGCTCCCGGGAGGTAATAACCCGGGGAGCTGAGATGCTGGGATGGGAACTTACGGACCTTATGGAGAAGACCATACTGGCCATGAGGAGCAGCGAGAGCGCTGTAGAAAGATTTATGGCCCGGTATACGGCTCAGTGATATTGGAAACGTCATTTGCGGACGCAGCGAACAGAAAGAGACCCGGACGTGCGGATCGCACTTCCGGGTCTCGGTTGCTTTCCCAGGAAGAAGTCCGGGCTCCAATCGCACTCCTCCCATGAACGCGCTGCTTGCGGCGGCAGCTATAGAAAATGTCCATACATTTGATTGCTTTATAAACGTAAGAAAGCCGTCTGCGTTTCCACAGACGGCTATAGGTATACAATACCCCTAAACGTTTCATAGCCCCGGCAGAAACGCTATCCGCTTAACATGTATCTGACTTATCCCAATAAATGGGCTTCACAGTGACCTGCTCGCCGGGAATTTCACCCGATTCCATGCACCTTACACAGGAATAAAGCGGACAACAATATTTACTTTCTGTACGCTGAATATAGTACACCAGATGAGCCCGAATGTCAAAGCTTTTTTTAAAAAATTTTATTTTTTTATTAAAGCGGGAAGCGATTCTTCAAAAGGAGGCAGGGCGATGCCGTGCTGGGTGATTATACCGCTTATCAGGGAGGCTTCCGTGACGTCGAACGAGGGATTCAGGCATTTGACCCCCTCCGGGGCCACGGGGCGGGAATAATAGAGGGAGGTTATCTCTTCCCAGGGGCGCATCTCTATCCTGATATCGCTGCCGGTGCGGCAGGAGGGATCTATGGTCGAGGTGGGGCCAAGCACGTAAAAAGGGATGCCGTAGTGTTTCGCCAGGATGGCGACGGCACTGGTGCCGATCTTGTTCGCGGTGTCCCCGTTCAGCGCGACGGTGTCGCAGCCTACGAAGCACGCGTCCACAAGCCCCCTGGACATCACCCATGAAGCCATGTCGTCACATATGAGCGTAACGTCCACGCCGGCCTCCATCAGCTCGTAAGCCGTGAGGCGGGCTCCCTGCAGCAGCGGACGGGTCTCGTCGGCATAGACCCTTATGGGGATGCCTTTTTCGGCGGCCAGGATGAGAGGGCCCAGAGCGGTGCCGTAGCGTGAGGTAGCCAGAGGGCCGGCGTTGCAGTGCGTGAGCACCCCCATACCGGGCTTCAGGAGACTGAGGCCGTAGGAGGATATGGCGCTGCACATAAAGACGTCTTCCTCGTAAATGGAGGTGCACTCCGCAAGAAGGGCGGCGTCTATTTCGCTCCCGGAGCATATGGCGCGTGAACAGGCCTCCGTCATCCTGCGGCACGCCCAGGAGAGGTTTACCGCCGTGGGACGGCTGGAGGAGAGACGCTCCGCGGCCTCGAGGAACCTGTTTTTGAAATCCGCGTCCTTGTCCATCCCGGCGGACAGGGCGCAAAGTGCGAAACCGGCGAACACGCCAATGGCGGGGGCGCCCCTTACGCGAAGGGTCTTTACAGCCTCGTACATCTCGTCGAGGGTCTCCAGGCGCAGATATCTGAGTTCGCCCGGGAGGGCGGACTGATCCACGATTATTACGGCTTTCCCGTCGTCGGAAAGCCTGACGTTCACTGGTCCGGACATGTTGGGCCTCCTTTGTGTGGCGGTGGGGTTGCCTCGCGGCAGCGCCGGACAGCCGCGGCGCATCCGGGTGGTCCGGATAAAACGCGGGCCGGCGCGGACGGGGCGTATAGCCGCGGCGGCGCGCCAAGTCAATAGAAACTGAAGATATTATATCCCTGTCGGACGTGATTTGCACGGGTTTTGTGCCCGGCAGGGAAGATGAAAAACAGGGCGCGCATTCGATAAGGAAGCGCGCCCTGTTTTCAGGTCATAAAGGCCGGTCACGCGATGGGCTCAAGGTAGGTGATGTCCACGTAGTGGTCGGCGTCGGTGAGCACGTCGTAATGGACGCTCTTGAAGCCTTCGAAGGAGATGTCCACAGAGAACTTTTTGCCCTTGGGCAGGTCCTCAAACTCATAATCTCCGGCCCAGTTCGTCTTCGTCTCGTATACGGTGCCGTCCTCGCAGGTGGCTTTGACGTTGGCTCCGATGCATACCTCTTCCAGTTCCTCAGGATAGGCCACGGTGCCGGCGATAAAGCAGCTGGGGATGTTCAGATGGACCACGCTGGAACCCATGCTTCCCAGACCGTCAAGCTGGGTGACTTTGTTGGCGGCAATGAGCTTGCTGATGTTGCTGTCGGGGTCGGCAAGATCACCGAATACGAGAGCCTGGTTCGGGCAGGCCTCTACGCAGCGGGGCTCAAAGCCCGGATAATCTGGATCGTCCAGCAGCTCCGCGCACATGGTGCACTTCTGGGGCAGCTGCAGGTCCTCGTTCCAGTATACGGCGTGGATGGGGCAGGCGTCGGCGATCTGCTTCTGGCCCTTGGCCTTCTCCGGATCGATGATCACTATGCCGTCAGGGCGCTTGTACGCTCCGCCGTCTTTGGCAGCCGCCACACAGGCGGGGTTGTCACAGTGTGAGCAGGGGGTGGGGACGGTGGCCGTCTTGATATGGCGGGGGTTGTCGCCGCGCTCCCACTCAACTATGTTCATCCAGTACTGGCCGAGCTCGGGCTGCGCTTTGGAAAGAGCGGTATCCCAGCCGCAGTGCTCGTCTTTGCAGGCCATAAAACAGGCATAGCAGGCCATACATCTTGCGGAATTTATTGCGATGCCGGGCTGTTTCATTGCTTTCTTAAGCATGATCAGATGGCCTCCTTCTTCATCATTTGTTGTCTGATCCACTCTTCGCGCTCCCCGAAGATCAGGTCCGCGTCCATGGATGTGCGTATCGGGCGTTCGGTCTCAAGCTGCTGCTTGTCGACTTCGTCCAGGATGTACTCCCAGCCCTGGCCGTAATTCGGGTCCGCTTCGCACTTCTCCACGTCTATGTTGCAGCTGTAGGGAGCCATTCCGGGGACGTACTCGCCCATGAGACGGCCCGGGGTAAGAACGTTTATGCTGCCGCCCTTGTCCCAGCTCTTGTATTTGCCGTACTCAATGGGGTTATATATACCGGAAGAAGTGTACGCGTGGATCGTCTGGGGATACAGGCGGTAACTCACGCGGGCGACGCAAAGGACGCTGCCGCGGTCGTTGAACAGGCGCACCACGTCGCCGTCCTTGATGCCCTTCTGGTCCGCGGTCTCTTTGTTGATGTGACAGACGAGATAGGGGTTGCCGTTGATGATGACCCTGTTCTTGGGTATTTCCCAGAGCCACTTGGCGTGCTGGTTGTAATGGGTGTGGTAGTCAAAGCGCGGGTGCGGGGAGATGAGGCCGTAGGGGAACTTGTCTGCGGTCAGGGAGGTGTGGCCTTCCCAGGAGTCCTGATACTGGGGGATGGGGCGGCGGGCTTCGTCGTCGGGAGCCCAGTAGGTGAGGGACTCGGAGACAAATTCGAACTTCCCGGAGAAGGTACCCAGCAGGTGCTCCTCCTGGAAGACCTTGTGGTTCATTGTATCGCAGGCGCGGTTCTCGGCAAACCAGTTGAAGCCGGGGCGGCGGTCCCAGTTGGCTATGAGGCCGGTCTTGGGATCTTTGTCCTCTTCCTTGAGGGAAGTGGGGATGATGTAGTAGCCCTTCTTCTTGAAGGCGTCCCAGGACATCTGTTTGGGAAGGTCGGAGAACTGCCAGAAGCGTTTGGCCCAGGCTTCCTCATCCCTGCCCTCGGTGAAGCGCTCGCCGAAGCCGAGGCGCGCGGCTACCTGGGAGAAGATCCAGAAGTCGGAGCGGGAATCCCACAGAGGCTCAATGGCTTTCTCCTGATATACGATCATCTGCCAGGAGTTGCCGGACTCGGAGTGTGAGCAGTAGCCGCCGAGGCCGGAAGAACCGACCTCACCGATGTCCGTGCGCTCCAGATTGGTGCACGCGGGGAGTATCACGTCTGCGTGACGTGTCTCCGGGGTGAAGTATATATCCTGGTTGATAACAAATTCCAGCTCGGGGCTCTTGTACATCGCGGCCCACTTGTTGGTGTCCAGCATGGTGCCGAAGAAAGAGCCGCCGTAACGCCAGAAGCAGTGGACCTTGTTGCATCCCGGCGCAGGGTACACGTGGCGGGTGAACTCAAGATCTATGCCGCCGCCGCAGAAGCCCTCGCCGTACCACTCGTAGTGGCCGTTGAGTATCGCGTCGGGGAGGTTGGGACGATAGAGCACCTGGCTTACGGAGTTCATGGGGACGTCGTCGGCTATGGGGGCCTTGGCTATGGAGGCCAGAGGATCGGAATATCCGCCGAACCAGAAGTTGTAGTTCATGGGAGCGCCGCAGCCGGGGCCCCAGAAGGCGCGCCCGGGCTTGCCCATGCCCTGCATGGCGGACAGCAGTACCAGCAGACGGGCGTACTCGGTGCCGTTGGAGTGACGGCAGGCTCCGCCGAATCCGCCGCGCATGCCCGAACCCACGGTGGTGGGGGTCTGTGCCCAGCGGCGGGCGATGGCCTTAATATCCATGGCCTTTACCAGGGACAGCTCCTCAGCCCACTTGGGGGTCTTGGGGGTGCCGTCCGGGCCGCGGCCCAGGATGTGATCGGCAAATTCCTTGAAGCGGTGGCCGTGCTGACGGACGTACTCTTTGTCGTACGTGCCCTCGGTGAGCCATACGTACGCTATGGCCTCAAGGATGGCGGCGTCGGTGCCCATCCTGGGGCCGATCCACTTGTCGGCGTGCTTCACGGAGGTGTAGTTGTTGAAGGGATCTACATATATGAACTGGATGCCCATCTCTTTCATCCACCAGCGCCACAGGGCGGATTCCTGAGCAGAGTAGCCGCCGCGGCTGGTGTCGGGGTCCGAGGACCAGCAGATGATGGTCTCGCAGTTCTGCATGGCCATCTCCAGCATATCATAGGGTTCGGGGCCGCCCAGGCGCCAGTAATAGCCGTAGGTGTGGGGGGTGCCCCAGTGGAAACCTTCCCAGGAGTCCGGGTTGTCGGCGATGCGGGTGTAGCCCATCATGCTGAAGAAGCGGTTGAACAGGGAGATCTTGTAACCCACGAGGCCCCAGCTGTGATGGCTGGAGGTGCAGGCGGTTATGGTCTCCTTGCCGTATGTTTTCTGAAGACGCTTGATCTCGCGGGCCACCAGGGAGAGGGCCTCGTCCCAGGAGGCGCGGCGGTAACCGCTCTTGCCGCGGTTTTCGGTGTTGCGGTTCTTTCCATCGGGAGTCTCCACAAAGTCCTCGCGGATCATGGGGTATTTCAGCCTGTCGTAGGCATACGTCCTGTCCTTCTCGCAGTATCCGAGCAGGGACATGGTGAACTTGCGCTGGGGGGTATATTCCTTGCCGCGGGCCTTTATGACCCAGCCGGGAGTATCGTCATCGGTGAGGACGATGGGCCGGACACGGCGTATAACTCCGTCAACGGTGTGCACGGTCATGGGGCCGGCAACACACACGCCATGGGAGATCTTTTCCTTGGGATGTCCAGCAGAGCTGGGCATTATTCTTTCTGCCATCTTTCTCGTCCCTCCTTACTGTACTTCAACCATTTGGCGGGCATATTCGCCGTAGGGGTCTATCTCCACCATGGTCCCGACGTACTTGCCGTCCTTGCGTTCAAAGGCGCGCATATTGAAGTCCTCCATGACGGGGATCCACCAGACTTTTCCGTCGGGGCCCTGGTAGTGCTTGCCCAGATGGAAACGGTGCTGAAGCATGAAGTTGCCCTTGTCATCCGTCTTGGAAGCTGTGTCGTAGTGGAGGTTAAGGAAGCTGGGGTTGATAACGCCGTATTTTTCCCAGCGCATGGGGCCTATGTCTTTCCAATCGTCCTTCAGGGAGCGGAAAGTTTCGACTATCACGTTATAAACGTCGGTCCCGGGCATGCCGCAGCCCTCGAAGCCCTCGTACCATACGCGGTAGGCGTTCATGTGCTCACTGGGGTGATCCTTGAGGATCTCTTTTATGCGAGCGACCAGCTCGTCCTTAGTGAGGGTGACGTTCTCGTCCGGAAGACGCAGAAGATATTTTTTCTGAAGATCCAAAACGCTTCCTCCTTATTTTGTACATGAGGCGCGCAGAGCCGCCAGTTCCTCGGCGGTACCGCACCCGCGGCCGTCGCCGTAACCGTAATTCCAGTCCGCGTCCAGCTCGCGGGAGCCGGTCATGCGGATCTCGCCCAGGTACACGCCGGTGGCAAGGAACCTGCAGCGGAACCCCTCGCGGGCTTTCTCAAGAGCCTCTTTCTCATCCTCGGCAAGGACGGTCAGGCTCGCGGCGGGACAGAACAGATACTTCGGCTCCGTCGGCTTTTCCAGTTGTTTTTTAGAAGCCTCAAAAAAATACTTTTTCATTGGGAGCCTCCTTTAAGGCATACGCACGTCCGGGATAGACCTGCCGTTTATCCACGGATCGTACTTGGCCATGAATTGTTTGTCGTCCCCGTCGAAGCATACGCCGCCGAGCTCGGACGGATGGACCCAGCGGAACTCGGAGTACTTGCCGCATTTTGGCTCCGCCTGCCAGATGTTTACCGCCTCGTAATAGCAGTGCCAGTCGCACTTCGTGTTGGTGTTGTGGGTGATGTTCCCCACCGCCAGGTGCTCCACGACGCCGTCGCTGGGATCTTTGTGGCCTACCATGGCAAGGATGCCCGCTTTGGCGCGCAGCCCCAGAGTCTCCCAGGCAATGCGCTCCACGGCTTCCGCATCCGTCTCGCTCACGTGGACTTTGCCATACGGAAATTCCCACACGCCCTCTTCGTTTTTACATATCAGCACATCGCCCGTGGGACCGGCGTGATGCCTGATCAGAACAGAAACAGTATTCATATTCTCCTCCCATCAAAGCGTGTACTGATTCTCTTCCGGCCGGTAGCCTTCGGCTTCCAGCTGAGCGCCCACGCGTTCACGGAACTGCCTTACCGTCTCCTGGGTTACGTCGCGGTCGATCTTTTTGACCTCCGCCCCGTCCTCCCGGACGCTGGCCCATTCGGTGAACCCATTGGGGGTGCTCCTGCATTCGAATCTGTAGGTTTTCAAGTGTTGGTCCCCTCTTTCTGTTCGTTCGGATTTTCGGACGGCTCCTGCCACGACATGAAGTCCGTGTCTTCGGCGGGGAGCTGGCCGATGCTGTCCAGAAAATTGATAATGCCGCGTTCCGCTGCGACCATGACTCCCATATAATTCAGCCTGGAGTCATATCTTATCTCAAAAAGCTGGTCCGCCGCGCTGTCGAGATTCTTGAGCATAGCCTTGTTGCGCTCGTTGATCGCGAATGAGCGGTGGCGTCCCTCCGGAGCGTCCATGGCGTGGATAAAGCACTGGTACTCTTTGTTGTAGATAAAAACGAACATGAGTTCGGTGCCGGAGAGGACAGCGACCATGTTGCCCGCCTCGATGCTCGTCAAAAGCTTCCCTCCACCTTTGCCGAGCGGCCCGAGTTCTATACGTTCGTCCGGGGCTTCGGAACTTTTCCCGTGCTTTTTTTTGCCCATCGTGTCTGCTCCTTTTTGAGATGCGCATAGAAATGACATTATAATTTTATAATTAATTGTATCTCAATTGCAAAAAGTGTCAAGAGCATTTTATGGCCGAATTGATGCGCAAAGAGCATCGTTCGGGGGTAAAAGCCTTGACGTGGCGTATCAAAAGGAGTAATCTTGAAACGGGAAAAGATCAGCAGACATCGTTTAAGGAACGGACTTGTATATGGATATCATACGGATGCGGTATTTTGCCGCAGTGGCGGAGACCCTCAATTTCAGAAAGGCGGCAAGAAGGCTGGAGGTGTCCCAGTCTTCCGTCAGCCGGCAGATAAGCCTGCTGGAGCAGGAACTGGACACAAAACTGTTCGTCAGGACAAACAGGAGCGTGCTCCTCGCGGACGAAGGTGCGGCGCTGCTGCCCTACGCCCTGGATATACTGGGGGCGGTGGAGAGCGCGTCGTTCCTGATGCAGCGCCTGAAAGAGGGCGCCAAGGGGCAGCTTGCCATCTCTGCCGTTTCCACTTCAAGCGCCATTCTCACAGACTGTCTCGGCGTCTTTTTCGAGAGGTACCCGTCGGTGGTGGTGGACGTCACGCTTAACAACGGCAAGGACCAGGTCGCGGCGATGACGGGCAACAAATACGATTTCCATTTCGCGCATATCGATATGCTCCCGGCGAACGACACCCTGGACTGGGTGGTCACCCATACGGAACGCATGGTACTGGTGGTTCCCAAAGGGCACAGGCTCGTGGGTATGGGCCCACTGGATTTCAGGGAACTCAGGGACGAGAGGTTCATAATATCGTTCGAGCCGGGCAGGCCGCTCCTTCACAACCAGATACTGGAGATCTGCCGCAGCCACGGATATGAGCCGAATATCATAAACCGCTATGACAAGGTGGAATCCGTGCTGCTGGCCGTGAACGCAGGCCTGGGGATATCCATAATGCCGGAAGCCCTTCCAAAGCTGTTCTTCCAGAACTCCCTGGATATAATACCCATTGAGGATATGGACACAGACAGGCAGTATATCGCCGCCTGGCCGAAAAAACTGGCGAATCCCAGCGCCAAGCTGTTCCTGGAGGTGGTGAGGGAGTATATAGGGAAGAGGGGAGAACGCTCCGGCGGCTGACATTACGCCCAGGGCAGGGGCAGTAAGAAACACATGTACGACCGGGGGACCGTGCGTGACGAAGATCACGGCGGGCCCCCGGTTTTCCATATGCATCCCGGATCCAAAGAACGCGTCCCCCGCCATAATGGACGGGGGACGGCAAAATGATGGAACGGAAGCTCCCGTATATCCGGGTTACAGGTAAGCGGCGGCAGACAGGGCGCCGCTGGTGGCAGCCTTAACGTTGTTTCCCACGTAGAGGCAGTCCCCTATCAGGGCGGTGTCCGGGCCGGGACAGGCGAGACGCAGCTGGTCCGCCTCCTCCCACTTCGGTTTAACGCCAAGGGCCAGGAGGACGGTGTCGGCGGGGATGCGCACCGTTTCGCCGGTCTTCACTTCTTCGCATATCACCTCTGTGGGGGTGACCTCCAGGAGCCTGTGTCCGAGACGCACGTCCAGCTTCAGCTCGTCGATGAGGGTGAGGAACTCCGCCGAGGCGCTGGCGGCGGATTTGCGGAGACTGGAATAATCGTCAAGCAGCTCGATCACCGTTACGTCCCGGCCTTCTTTTTTCAGGTCGATGGCGGCTTCCAGGCCCACAGCCCCGGCGCCTGCCACTACGACTTTCCGGCCGCAGGGTTTTTCACCGGCGTCCGCCTCCGGCGCCCAGCACACGTGGGGCAGGCGGATCCCCGGCAGATCCGGCACTATCGGCTCCGCACCGATGGCCACGATGACCGCGTCATAGTTTTCTTTTTCCAGCATTTCGCGTGTGGCGGCGGTGTTCAGCAGTATCCTGGCCCCGCATTTGTTCGCCTGGCGCACCAGGTACTTCACGTAATCTGCCGCGTCCTGCTTGAAAGAGGGCAGGGCGGCGTAATTCATGATGCCCCCCAGCCGGCCGGTCTTTTCATAAAGGGTCACGTCATGGCCGCGCTCGCAGAGCACCATGGCGGCGGTGATGCCGCCGGGGCCGCCCCCCACTACGGCTACGCGCTTGCGCACGGCCGCTTTCCCGACCTTTCCCAGGGGGAACTCCCGTTCCCGGCCAAGGAAGGGGTTAACGGCGCAGGTTATGATCCTGTGGGCGGGGCCCGCGCAGCTTTGACAGCGCAGGCATGGGCGGTGGTCCTCCTCCCGTCCCTCGAAATACTTCCGGGGCATGTCCGGGTCCGCCAGCAGCGGCCGGCACATGGAGACGAAGTCCGCTTTGCCGCTGGCAATGATCTCCTCGGCGCGGTCTATGCTCATAATGCTGCCCACGGTGTTGATAAGAAGGTCCGGGAACTCCTTTTTTATGGAAGCGGCGTAGTGGACGTTGTATTCGCGGTCCATCATGTAGTTCTGCCACCAGTATTTCATATACTCGAATTCCCCGTGGACCCCGGCGGAGACATGCAGGATATCTATCTTGTCCTTGATGAGGGCGATGTATTTGAGGGTCTCCTCATAGCCCATGCCGCCCGGCTTTATCTCGTCGGCGGAGACGCGCGCCTCTATAACGAAGTCTTCCCCGCACAGTTCACGGACCCTGTCCAGGATCTCAATGGTAAAGCGGGCGCGGTTTTCCAGACTGCCGCCGTACTCGTCCGTGCGGAAATTATACAGGGGGCTTGAGAACTGGCTTATGAGGTTCGCGTGGCCGCAGTGGATCATGGCCATCCTCATGCCCGCCTTTTTTGCCCGAAGGGCGGCCTGGCCGTACTTTTCCACAGTCTCGTGGATATGTTCCACCGACATCTCAATGGTTTTCAGGGGCTCCCGGCCCATCTGCCTGGCGCTGATGAGTTCCCAGGAGGAATAGTAGGAGCTGGGCGCATATGCCGGCTTCCCGGTACGGGCAAACTGGCTGTCCTTGCCGCCGTGGTTTATCTCCAGGGACGCATGGGCGCCGAAACCCTCGCACATCAGGGCAAATTTGCTGAAGGGGAGTATGCAGTCGTCATTGGAGAGGTCCAGCTGAAGTTCCTCGTTTTTACACTCCTCGATGTCCACCATCACGTTGCCCACGGTCAGGATGGCGGCTCCGCCGTAGGCGATGGACCGGTTGAGGTCCACAAAGGCTTCCGTCACCAGGTGGTCAGGGCTGCACAGGTTCAGGGAAGGCGGTGCCAGCTCGATGCGGTTCTTGAAGTCCACGCCGCGGATGCGTATGGGGGAGAATACGTGGGGATACTTGTTTTTGCCCATGGTCTGTCGTCCTTTCTCCCGGCGTCCGGCGGACGCCGCTGGGATTTTTTGTAGTTGATCCACTATACCATGCCCGTGCGGGGAAGTAAAGCGGCAGGGGGCCGCGGTCCCTGCGCCGGAGCCGCAAGGCCTTGCTGCAGGCCTCCGGGAGGACGGCGATATCCGGATCGCGCAAAAAAACAGGCCGCAGACGGATAAGACCGCTGCGGCCCGCCCTCAAAGCGGAATAACGGGAGACTTCTTACTGTTTGCTGTCCCGCAGGAGCCAGCCATCCAGACAGACTCCGGCGGCGGGATCGACTTTTCTCGCAAACGCCTCGGGATAGTCTTTTTTCCATTGGGCCCACTCCTCGTCGGTGACTTTCTGCACGTCCACGAGGAAGCCGGAAACGGCCATTCCGGTGGCGTTCTTTGAAAGGTTCGAAGTGGGAGTTATGGTATTTATAGCTCCGCCCCTGTCCAGCCAGCCGGGGATTATGGGATCGAGCCTGGAACCGTGGTCCACGTAACAGGTGTGGGGGATGAGACGCTCGGTGACGTAAGCGCCGCACAGGACTATCCCGCGCTCATTGAAGACCTTGACGACGTCGCCGTGGCGTATCCCGCGCTTCTCGGCCTCGGAGGGGTGGAGCCATACGGGCTCGTACTGGTAGCCGTCGAAGCCGCGCACCTTCATGGTGCCCACTTCCCGGTTCCAGATGATGTCGTCGCACTGGGCGTGCATGCGCCAGCGGCCGTGGTTGGACATGCACAGCAGCGGGTAGTGTTCCGTCCTGGCGGAGGAGAGGCGTTCGTCATGGCTCTCGCCGGACTCTATCCAATGGGGGACGGGGGGCCGCTCGGGGTCGTCGGGGAGGTGTTTGGCTATCTCCGTTGAGTAGTACTCAAGTTTTCCGGTGGGAGTGGACAGGGGGTTGTTCTCCGGGTCGTCATGGAACTTTTTGAGCCCGGCGGGGATGGCCTCCACCTCTTCGGCGGGTTTGCACGGCACCACGAATATCTTCCTGGCCTTGAATTCCTCCCAGGTCATATATTCTTCGCAGCCCGTGGCCTTGTAGAAAAAGCGCACCCGTTCCTCCTCGCTGAGGTTGTCGGTGTAGGCGTCGTAGTATTCCTTCCCAAGTTTCATGGCCACCCGGGCGCAGACGTCAAAATCCGTCACGCTCTCGCCTACGGGCGGGCAGCAGGGCTCCTCCAGGTAAATAGAAGTAAAAGCCCCGCTGGACATGTCGTTGCCCAGGTCGTTCATCTCGTGTTTGGTGGAGACCGGGAATATTATATCTGCGAAATAGCAGTCGTTCTCCAGCCACGGATGCTGGGCAACGATGCACTCTATGCTCTCGTGCTGATACGCCTTCATGCTGAGGTTGCCGTTGTTCCAGCAGGTCACCTGGCACGGGGCGTCAGTCCATATCATATGCACCCGGCTCATCCCGTCGCGGGGGTATTTCATCTCTTTGAACTGGTACTGCTGGGTGGGCTTGCGGTAATTGTTGGCGTCCGGCTGCTGGCTTGAAGAGAAGCACTGCAGCCCGCGCCACTCGGCGTGCCCTTCGAGGATGGCCTTGTGTATCATGGTCCGGGGGATAAACTGTTTCGGGGCCGGGAGCTGTCTGAATAGGTTGATGAGCTCCGGGGCGCGCTCCTTCTGGGCAGGCGTCAGCACGAACCTGTCCATGTTGACCGATGGGTCCACATCGCCGTCCACGGGGCGCAGCGCGTCGCAGATAGCGGTGATCTTTGGGGCAAACACCCCCTGGAACGGGACGGGGTAGTCCCTGTTCCACAGGTTCCACTCCAGCATTTTCGCCTGATGGACGCCGGGCCGGCCCAGCCCCTGCATGCCCAGGAGCATGACCTCCAGCCTGGCCGGCTCGGAGGAATACGGCCCTCGGATATAGCAGCCGCCGTTCCCGTGGATGATGCTGGTAATGTTCTTTGCCCAGCTGCGGGCCAGGGCTTTTATGGTCCACTCCTTGACGCCGCATTTCTCGCTTGCCCACTGCGGGGTCTTGGGGACACCGTCCTCGGCGCCCATGACGTATTTGACGAACTCGTCAAAGCCGTAGGCGTGTGAGGCGATGTATTCCTTGTCGTAGGTGCCCTCGTTGAGCCAGGTATAGGCTATGGCCAGCTGCAGGGCAGGGTCGGTGTTGGGGAGGATGGGTATCCATTTGTCGGCGTGGACGGCCGCCCCGTAGTTGAGGTCGGGGCATACGTACACGCTCTTGATGCCTATCTGTGTGAGCCAGTAGCAAAGGCGGCTGGGCATATGGCTGACGACCCCCAGGGGGGTGGTCTCCGGGTCGCATCCCCAGAAGAGCAGCATGTCCGAATTTTTGGCGATGTCGGGGTAGAGGTTAGCCTGGGGGGCCATCTCCCCCACGGGCTCGCAGCCCCATACGTATTTGGCGCCCCAGAACCAGCCTTCCCAGCTGTCCGCGTTGCGCATCTGGAGAGTGTATCCCCCCATAAGGGAGAGCAGCCTGTTCGGGCAGCCGTGGCTGGGCGCCACGTTTTTGCCTTCGCCGTGCATATCCGCCTGACAGAGCACGGCCTCACAGCCGTATTTTTCCTTTATCCTTTTGAGCTCGTCCGCCACGATCTGGGCGGCTTCATCCCAGGATATGCGCACGTATTTGGATTTGCCCCTGTTTTCTGGATGGCGCTCCCCTTTGGGGTCCCAGTCCACGCGTTTGAGAGGGTAGCGCACCCTGTTGGGGGAGTACACCCTGCTCTTGTAGCCCAGCCCCATGGGGGTGATGGTGACCCGGTCCGGAGCGGAAAACGTGCTGCCCCTGGCTTCGATCTTCCAGGGGTTGCAGTTCCGGCGGGTATATTCTGCGTCGTAGTGGTAGGGGCGGATGCGGGTTATCCGGCCATCGTTTGAATCCACAAGGCAGGGACCGCCGCTCTCAGGCCCCATCAGGCTGAAGCTGACAATGTTCTGTTTGTCGGGCGTGAATTTATCGGACATTTGGGGACCTCCTGTATATGCAGGCAGTGCCGCATCGTCTATGATTTTATTAGCGCATCGAATGATATTATTATTGCATCACAAAACCGGGATGTCAATAGATAAATCGACATCCCGGTCCAATATTAATATTGCCGCCCTGGCCTACAGGGCTGTGGGCACGGCGTCCTGCGGGACGGGACACTCGTAGCCCGCGGCGGTCCTCTCTTCGAACTCCGCCCTCGCCTTTTTCAGAAGTTCGGGTGAGCCGAGGAGATCGATGGCACAGGCTGCTATGATCTTCCCCGCGTACAGGAGCGCCTTGTCCCCTATGGACGAGGCCCCGCACGAGACGTTCTGCCACGAGTGCCCCGGGCAGTTGTTGGGGAACGCGGCGGTGTTGACCTGTACCGTCGGGGTCTGCCAGCTCACGTCGCCCACGTCGGTGGAGCCCATTTCACACCTGCCGCTGGTCCTGTGTGGGAAAACAAAATCGAGCATGGGGCTGCGGCAGTTGTCGCTCATATCATTTATATATTGTATCTCCTCCGCGGACAGTATGCCCTCGCGCTGCTGTGCTTCGGTCTTGTCGGGAGCGGCCTCATACGAGCCGATAAGCGCCCGGGCGAAATCGAGCTCCTCCGGGGTATAGGACGGGGGGCCTATGAGCTTCATATTGTCGTACGCCGCGCTCTCCAGTACGGAGTTGGGAATGGTTTCTGCGGTGCCGTCGATGAACCGCTCCTCAAGTTCCGTTTCCGTCATCATGGAAGCGGCCAGAGCGATCCTGTCCACCCGCGCCTGCAGCTTCAGCGCGGCGCTGACCTTCGGGGAGCGACCATATACAGCACCCTTGCCGAGGGCTGCACGACGTTGGGGGACACACCGCCCGCGTCGGTGATGGCGTAGTGTATTCTGCAGTCCGAAGGCATGTGCTCACGCAGAAACTCCACGCCCATGTTCATGAGCTGTACCGCGTCAAGGGCACTCCTGCCCAGATGCGGGGACGAGGCGGCGTGCGAGGCGACGCCCCTGAAAATGTACTCTTTCTGTATACAGGCCAGGGAACTGCCCGTTATCACGCAGTTGGCGCTTCCTGGGTGCCACGTCAGGGCAGCGTCCAGGGAACGCCAGAGGCCGTCCCTGGCCATGAACGCCTTGGCCGCGCCGCCCTCTTCTCCCGGACAGCCGTAGAAGATGACGCGGCCGGGTCGGCCCGTCTTCTCAAGATGATCTTTTACCGCCAGGGCCGCGGCGAGGGAGCCGGCACCCAGCATGTTGTGGCCGCACCCGTGGCCTGCCCCGCCCGGGACGAGTTCCTCCCTGTGGGCTGTGCCGGCCCGCTGGGACAGGCCGGAGAGGGCGTCGTACTCGGCCAGTATGCCGATGCGCGGCGAACCGCTTCCGAAAGAGGCACTGAAAGCCGTGGGGATGCCGCATATGCCCTCCTCCACGTCGAAGCCCAGCTGCCTCAGGACCTTACAGTAAAGCGCGGCGGACATGTTCTCTTTCAGGGAGAGCTCGGCGTACTCCCATACGCTGTGGCTGACGTCGGTTATCATTTCCGCGGCGGTGTCTATGACGTCGCACGCGGCCTTTTTATAGCTGTCCATTGCTTTTCAACTCCTTGCTGCTGTTTTAACGCCGTGTAGCAAACGCACGCCGGCCGGTTTTGACGGACGGCGTGCGGAGAAAGGTTTTCAGGTGGTGAGCACCTTACTTAGGAAATCGCGTGTCCTGGGGTTCTTCGGGTGGCTGAATATCTCGTCGGGGGTGCCTTCCTCGGCTATGATGCCCCCGTCCATAAACAGCACCCTGTTTGAGACCTCTTTGGCGAAACCCATCTCGTGGGTGACGATGACGGTGGTCATACCGCCGCTCACCAGTTCACGTATGACGTCCAGCACTTCCCCGACCATCTCCGGATCCAGGGCGCTGGTGGGCTCGTCGAACAGCATTACGTCAGGCTCCATGGCAAGGGCCCTCACTATTGCCAGACGCTGCTTCTGTCCCCCGGAAAGCCTGGAAGGGCTCTCGTTGAGTTTGTCGAACAGGCCTACTCTCTGGAGCAGCGCCGCGGCGGCCTCTTTCGCTTCTTTCTCGGTCTTCTTCTTTAAAAGTACCGGGGCGAGGGTGACGTTCTTCTCCACCGAGAGGTGTGGGAAAACGTTGAACAGCTGGAACACCATGCCCATCTTCTGCCTGTGGATATTCACGTTCACGCCTTTGGAAGTGATGTCCACGCCCTCAAAAAAGATATGTCCCTTCTCCGGCGTTTCAAGCAGGTTGAGGCAGCGCAGGAAAGTGCTCTTCCCGCCCCCCGACGGCCCGATGATGGAGACGACCTCGTTGGGGAGGATACCTTCGTTGACGCCCTTGAGGACGTGGAGGTCACCGAAGCTCTTGTGAAGGTCCACCGCCTGGATCATGTATTTGCTGTTTGCCTCATTCACCGCGCTTCAGCCTCCTTTCCCATGCAGCTATCAGCTTGCTCAGAATAAACGTTACGACAAAATAGATGGCTGCCGTGATCAGCAGGGGCTCTATTACAAGGTACGTCTTCCCGCGCACCACGTTGTACACGCTCATCAGGTCCCCGATAAAGAAGGTGGAGGCCAGGGACGTCTCTTTGATGACGGTCACGAACTCGTTGCCGAGGGCGGGGAGGATGTTCTTGACAGCCTGGGGGAGGATTATCTTTGTCATGGTTTGCACGCCGTTCAGCCCGAGGCTGCGGGATGCCTCCGTCTGGCCCCTGTCCACCGCCTGTATCCCGGACCTTATCACCTCGGAGACGTACGCAGAACTGTTTACCACCAGCGCTATGGCTATACAGATGAACTTGATAAAATCGGCTTTCACGGCTTCGGCGTTAAACAGCAGGATGATCCTGTATATCCATCCGAAGACGGCCATTATCATATCGTTGGGGAGGATAAAATAGAAGAAAAACAGCTGGATAAGCATCGGCGTTCCGCGGATGACCTCTATGTATGCCGTGGCGATCCATCTCAGGGGCGGGATCTTGGACATCTTCATAAAGGCCAGGAGGGAACCGAAGACCGCACCGAACAGCACCGTGATGGCGGAGAGGCCCAGGGTTATGCCAAGGCCCTGGCCCAGGTACAGGGACCAGTAGCCGTTGAATACGACGACAATTCTGCCCAGCAAGCTATCACTACCTTTCGCCGCGCCGACAGGGCGCGGGTTTTTCCGGATGGGCGCAAAGGGACTGCCTTACGGAAGGGCAGTCCCTTTTACCGAACATGATAGGGTTACGGAAGGATGATTTACGACGCCGGCTCGTCCTCTATGGAGACCTCCTGGGCGAACTCGCTCATGGCGAGCTCGTTGGCTGCGTCACACCACTCCGTATAGACGCCGCTGGCGTAGCAGTCGGCGAGAATCTCGTTGACGGCGGCCAGGAGCTCGGTCTCTCCCTTGGGGATGAGGATTACGTTCGCGTCGTCGTCTATCTCAAACTCCCAGGGGCACTTTGCCAGCTCGGGATACGTGGCGCAGAATATCTCGGCCTGTCCGAGGGCGCAGCACAGCCCGTCCACCTGGCCGTTGATCACTTCCAGGATGGCGACGCCCAGATCGGTCACCAGGTTGGCGTTGGCGTTGGGCAGCTGCTCCGTGAGGAGGTTCCACTGCAGGGAGGCGTTCTGGGCGGAGAGGACCTTGCCGTCGAAGGAGGAGGCGTCGGTGCACTTCGCCGCGTTGTCGGCCAGCATCACGATGACCTGGTTGGACTCGTTGTTGGTGTAGTATCCGTCGGAGAGCTCAAAGTTCTCGGCGCGCTCGGGCAGGTAGCTGTAGCCCGAAATGCTGAGGTCCACGCTTTTTGTGGAGACGGAAGCCTGGCAGGCTTCGAAGCTCATGGGCTCGATCACCAGTTTGACGCCCAGCTCTTCAGCTATCTTCTTGGCCAGGGTGACGTCGAACCCCACGTACTGGTCCTGGCCGGACTTGGAGGTGTCGACAAATTCCATGGGGGCGAAGTCGGGGCTCAGGGAGACGTGGAGCTCGCCGGTGCCCTTGACTTTTTCAAGGATGTTGGCATAGGATTTTTCCTTCTCGGCGGTCTGACATCCGGCGAGAACGCAGAGAATGAGCACGAGAGACAGGCATAGCGCAATGGCCTTTTTCACTTTCTTTTCCTCCAGTTTTGACGCCGCCGTTCCGGGATGGAAAACCGTACGCGCCCCGGGCGGGGCTATGGATAAGCACAGTTCCACGGCGGCCGTTTTTTGACAGAACAAATAATATACGATTATTATTCCGGTTTCAAGTGAAATAATATACAAAATACGGGGAGAGAATGCATCAATATTCATTAATGCGTATAGCGCGGCGCCGGGGGAATGATGTGCAGATGGCCGTCAGGCTCGGGATGACTGCCAATTACCGCCGGCAGGAACGGAAAAGAGCCGCGCGGTGCACAGAAAAGGGCGGAGCCGGCCTGTGCGCCCGGTTCCGCCGATATAACGGATAAATATACATAAAACTATTTATAATTATACATCAATTTCTTTGATCGCGGGGTAAAGCTTTTCCGCCTGCTCCCAAAGGGAAGCCCTGTCGTCCGGATGGGCTATGCTTATCAGCAGGCTGGCGCGCTCCATAACGCTGCATCCGCGCAGATTTACGGCGCCGTATTCCGTGACCACCCAGTCCACGTAATTGCGCAGCGTCGTGACGGCAGCCCCGGGGGTGAGGGTGGCTTTGATCTTCGGCGTGCCCTTGCGGGTGCGGGAGGTGAGGGCGATTATCCCCTTGCCGCCTTTCGACCGGAACGCCCCGTAAGCGAAGCAGAACTGACCGCCGGACCCGGAGTACTGCATGGGCCCTATGGACTCGCTGCATACCTGCCCGGTAAGGTCGATCTCTATGCACGTATTGATGGAGACCATTTTTTCGTTGCGGGCGATCACGAATGGGTCGCAGACGTATTTGCCGGGCATCATTACGCAGTTCCTGTCCTCCCTCAGGAGGCGGTACAGTTCCAGGGTGCCGTCGGCAAAGACGCCGACATGCTTCCCCGGGAGGAGGGTCTTTTTGCGCCCTGTGATCACGCCGGCCTTTATCAGGTCGGCCATGCTGGCGGTGAACTGCTCCGTATGGAGGCCCAGGTCCTTCTTGTCCATGAGCTGGCGGGCCACGGCGTTGGGGAGGCCGCCTATACCCATCTGTATCGTCGAGCCGTCCTCTACGAGGGCGGCAACGTTCCTGCCCACCTGCTCCTCGGTGGGAGTGCAGACGATGGGCAGGGTGGTCATCTCGGGGGTGTCCACTTCGCAGAGGCACGTGACGTCGCGTATATTGATCTTCGCGGCGCCGTTCATCGCGCCGAGATTGGGATTCACCTCAAGGATGATCTTCCACTTTTCCCTGACGGCGTCGGCAATGGCGTCGGACTCATTGGTCTGGTTCATGCCCACGAACATGTCCCCGTTCTCGTCCATGGGGGACACCGCCGCCATGAAGACGTTGGGCCTGCGGTGTGCGCTGGTGGAGGTGTAGTAGCCCGGCAGGTCGCAGGGGATGAAGCTGCAGTTGCCCAGAGGGTGGGCTTTCAGATAGACCGGGCCGTAGAAATAATTGAGGGTCATTACGTGGCTTCCCATGCCGGGGGTGGTCATGAAGGGATACATGCCTACGCGGCTTTTGTAGATATAAACGTTCTCCAGGCCGGGCGCCACCTCGTGGAGATGCTCAAAAAGCACGGAGCATTCGTTGTAATTGTTGGAACACAGTATCACGTCCCCCGAGGAGATGGATTCAAGGCAGCGCATGTAGGACCCTTTTTTTTCATTGTAAAGCTTCAGATAGTCCTCGTAACTCATTTCGTGTCGTGCCCCCTGTTGTTTTCAAGCCATTTGGCGAGCTGCTCCGCCATGGCGCTGCTGCCGCCGCTCCCGGAGTTTTTCTGCTTTTCCATGTAGCGGCGCACGTCAGCCTTGCCGGCGGATTTTCCGGCCGTCCTCTCCTTGAAGGCGGAGAGCTTTTCACGGTATCCGCACACGCAAGCGAATATCTGCGAATCCCCGCTGCCCCTGAGTTCCATCTTTTTGTGGCAGTTGGGGCACCGGGCGTTGGTGGCGCGGGAAACGCTCTTCCTGTAGCCGCACTCCCGGTCCGAACAGACGAGCATTTCCCCGTGTTTTCCCTTGACTCTCAGCAGGACGGCCCCGCAGTCGGGGCAGTTCTGCCGCGTGGCGTTGTCGTGGACGTATTTCCCCACGGCCGCCTTCACCTGGTCCACCAGGGATGAAGCGAAGGACCTCATGTCCTCTATAAAGGCCGTGTCCCGTTCGGCGCCGGAAGCTATGCGCGCCAGGCGCTCCTCCCATTTTGCGGTGAGCTCCGCCGAAAGGAGCTGGGGAGGCGCCAGGGAGATCAGCTGTTTGCCTTTGGACGTCGGGACTATCTCCCTGCCCCTGCGCTCGGCGTAGAAAGCGGTGAACAGCCTGTCGATTATATCCGCCCTTGTGGCGGGGGTGCCGAGGCTGCCGGTGATCTTCCTGCCGTTGTCCCCCACGGGGTGCTCCATGGCCGTGAGCAGCGTGGCCTCGGTGTATCTGGCGGGAGGGGATGTCTTGCCCGGCACGGTCCTGACCTCCCTGATGGGGAGCCGGGCCCCCTTCTCCGGGGCGCGGGGACCGACGGAGAATTCTTCGCCGTCTTCATCCTCGTCTTCTGACGGGGCGGCGGACAGCGATCTCCAGCCGGGGTCCAGCACGGTGCGGAACCTGGCGGTGAACGTCTCCCCGGCCGCGGCCAGAGACACCTCCGCCGTCTCATAGACGTAGGGAGGCATCATGGTGCAGATGAACTGGCGGGCGGCCATTTCATATATGTTCTGCTCCTGCCCGCTGAGGTCCCACAGCGACGCCTGCTCCTCGGTGGGGATTATGGCGTGGTGGTCCGTTACCTTGGCGTCGTTAACAAGGTACTGCGTACGCAGGGGGCTTTTCAGAAGGGAACGCACCGCGTCCTTCAGCTCCCCCTGGCCGGCGGCCAGCAGCCGTTCCCTGAGGGAGGGGACTATGTCCTTTGAAATATACCGCGAATCGGTGCGGGGATATGTCAGCAGCTTGTGGCGCTCGTAGAGGGACTGGCAGACGTCCAGGGTCTCCTTGGCGGTGTACGCGTATTTTTTGTTGGCGTCCCTCTGGAGCTGGGTCAGGTCGTAGGCGGGGGGAGGGGGGACCGTGTGCCTGGTGAGTTTTACCGCGGTGACCGAGGCGGTCTGGCCCTCCAGCCTGTCTTTCAGCCTGCGAGCTTCCGCATCGTCAAAAATACGCCCGGAGCCGTTCCTGTGCCAGGACGCCTCAAACCCGTCCAGTTTTATGCGCACGGTGGAAAAAGGGACGCTTTTAAAAGTGCGTATCTCTTCCTCCCGGCGCACTATCATGGCCAGCGTAGGGGTCTGGACCCTGCCGGCGGAGAGCTGCGCGTTGTATCTGCAGGTCAGGGCTCTCGTCACGTTCAGCCCCACAAGCCAGTCCGCCTGGCTGCGGGCCTGCGCGCTGAGGAACAGGTTTTCGTATTCCCCGGCGGGGCGGAGCTTGGAGAATCCCTCTCTGATGGACCTGTCGGTGTGGGAGGAGATCCACAGGCGCTTCGCCGGTTTTTTGCAGCCCGCCTTGATGATTATCCATCTTGCAACCAGTTCCCCCTCGCGTCCGGCGTCGGTAGCGATTATGACGTCGCCCACGTCCTGCCTGTTCATGAGCTGCTTTACGGTGCCAAACTGGCGGGAGGACTGGCGGATGACCTCCAGTTTCATGGAGCGGGGCAGCATGGGGAGGGTGTCCATGTCCCATTTTTCCCACCGCTTGTCATAGGCGGCGGGGTCGGCAAGGGTGACCAGGTGGCCGAGGGCCCAGGTCACGATATATTTCCCGCCCTCATAATAACCGTTCTGCCCGCCCCTGCAGCCAAGGACTCCGGCGAGTTCCCTGGCCACGGAAGGCTTTTCTGCCAGGACAAGAGATTTACCCATTGCTTCCTCCAAACGGCGATCGCCTTGTACGGCGTATGATCCCGGGGCTGCCGCGCAGCAGCGGCAGCCCCGGATCGTTATCTGATGTGGTTCTTTTCTCCGGCGGCTTCTATGAGCGCGTAGATATCCGGCAGGTTGTCCCGGATGCTGAAGGCCCTCATGTCGGGGCCGGTCCACACGTGGAAAGAGGTGGCGTCCGCGACCGCGGCGCCGCCGCAGAAGACGGTGTATTCAAGCTCCAGTTTCCTGGGGGCGAAAGACCGTATGCCGGTGGTGACGCAGACATGCCCGGGATATCTGACGGGGGAGCGGTAGTTCATATTGAGGTTTACCATGGCGGCATCCACGCCGAACTCTTTCATGACCGTATAGCCGAACCCTGCCTTCTCAAAGAAATCCATCCTGGCGATCTCGTACCAGACGGGGTAAACGGCGTGATGCACTATGCCCATGGCGTCCGCGTCGGGGTAACGTACGTCGATCACGGTCTCGGTGACCAGCATATCAGAGCTCCTCTGTGTCGAAGGTCATCTCGTCCATGTAGTAATTGGTGAACAGCGGGCTCACCGAGAGCTCTATATATTTCATATTGAAGGAGGCGAGGGTGTCCCTGGCCTGGGCGGAGAGGAGGGCTGCGCCCGCCCCCGCACCGGCGGCGTTGCCCAGGGTGACCACCCTGTCCGCCAGAGCCTTGGGTATGAGGCCTATATCCCTGGCGCTGGCGCTGTTGAGATTGCTGCCGAAGCCGCCCGCCAGGTAGAGGGTCTGGATGTCCTCCACCTTTATTTTGGCCTCGTCCAGCAGCACGTCTATACCCGCCGCTATGGCCGATTTTGCCAGCTGTATCTCGCGCACGTCCTTGTCGCTTATATACACCTTCCCGCCGGGGACGGGGTAGAAGCGGCACTCGTCGCAGTCCACGAAGGGCGCGGCCTCCGGCTCGAATTCGTCGTCGTCGGTGAAGCGGCCGGTCTCGTCCACCACGCCCAGCTTCAGCATTACGCTGAGGGCGTCCAGCAGACCGGAGCCGCATATGCAGTCGGGCTCCAGGCCGCCTATGGTCCCCACGGTTATGGATCCGTCCTTCAGCACCACCTTGTTTATGGCGGTGGGCAGGCTGCCCGCGCCGCACTCTATGTGGGCGCCCTCAAAGGCGGGCCCCGCCGCGCAGGCGGCGCAGAAGGATTCCTGGCCGTTGAACAGCACTATCTCCCCGTTGGTGCCTATATCCAGGAATATGTACGGTTTTCTGTCTGAGCATACCCCCTGGGAGAGCAGACCGGCGGTGATATCTCCGCCCACGTAGCCCGCCACGGCGGGGGGCAGATAGACCCGGCAGTCCCTGCCGCCCCTGAGGCCCAGGGATTCGGCGGTGCGGAAATTGCCGAACAGATCCAGCGGCCTGAACGGAGCCACCGCTATTGTGGCGGGGGAGAGCCCGCAGAAAATGTGCTGCATTATGGTGTTCCCGGCCACGGACCAGAGGACCACCTTGTCTGTGCTTATGCCGGCCTCGGCGCAGAGGGCGTCCGCCATGCCGTTTATCTGGTTTACTATGGCCAGGCGCTCCTGCTCCAGTCCGCCCTCCTGCTCCATCGCCCAGGAGGAGCGGGTTATTACGTCGGCGCCGAAGGAGCGCTGGTCGTTGAGCCCGCTGGCGGTGCCTATCTTTTTCCCGGTCCAGAGCTCAAACAGGAACGAGGCCACGGTGGTGGTGCCTATATCCACGGCGATGCCGTAATTGCCCTCGTCCCACCTGTCCGGCTCGAAGTCGGCGGCGCTGCCGCCGGTGGCCACGCTGGCGGTGGAATTCTTGTCGGAGATATACACGCCGCAGTCCCCGTGGGCCACGGTCTGGCATACCAGGCGGACAGTCTCCCAGGCGGGGTTTATCTTTTTTTCGCTGTCCTGCGCCTCACTCACCGCGCCCTCCACGCGCGCGAGGCATTTGCCGCACTTTCCGTTGCCGCCGCAGGGGGCCTCCGGGTCGCGGACGCCCGCGTTCTGAAGAGCCGAAAGTATGCTTTGGCCCGCCTCAATGTCCGTGGTAAAAGTCCTGTCTGAAAGATGGATAGTCAGTTTGTACATGATTACCTCCGCTGCCGCCGGGGCGGCTGTTTTATTGCGCTTTCGATAAATATTATATGGTAATATAAATGCTCAATACAATAATTATATAACATGTTGCCGCCGTTTGACAAGCGTCCTGGCCCTTCGGCGAAAACAAAACGGTTCTGTTTTAATGACAAACAGTAACAAAATGTAAACTTCGGAAGCAAAAAACTATTGACTATTTGTGAACAAAATGATATAAAGAACTGTACTGTTTTTATGATGGGAAAATAAGCGAATTCTCATTTGGATATTATACGTTTTATAAATCGCTTTCCGCGGTTTGTGCGCAATAATATTCACTTTCATTGAAGGCATGGGCGGCCATTCCTCCCCGGGGGGTCCCCCGCGGGAGTAGGCGCTCCGGCTGGAAAAATCAACGAAACGATTGCGGGCAGATCACGACCGGCTACAGCGGTCACCTTGTATCTGTCGGCATGACAGATACATTGTTAGGACAGGAGGGTGACAATATGAAGAGAGCGTCTCTGCATTGGAACAAAGCTCCCTACAGACGGCTGCTCAGTCTTTTGCTTGTTGCCGTGATGCTTTTTGGTTTCACGGGACTGATAGGCAATGCATGGGCGGCCGACGATGAGGACGTTCCGGCGGAGGAAATTGCTGCGGAAATTCAGGAGGAGGATCCTTCCGGGGAAGACCCCGGACTTCCCGAAGAGGAGGATCCGTCGGGAGACGCCGCCTTGCCCGATGGTGAGACCGTGTCTGAAGATGACGGCGAGTCCGAGGGAGACGAGGGCGACGCTCCTCCCGCCAGGATGGGCTCCACCCCTGCGCAGCATTTTGAGGGCTGGGCCAACGACATAGCCGTATTTGTGGACGCGCCGGAGAACGCGCTGCCCGCGGGTACGGTCATGGAGGTCGTGCCCGTGTACGACCGCGCCACCATCGCCATGATAGAGGATACTGTGGCGGGCCAGGGCAAGACGGTCAAGGCCGTGGATATAAGCTTCTGGCTCGGCGTTACTGAGATAGAGCCCGCCAGGAGCATATACGTTACCCTTAAGTCCGACGTTATAGCCACCGCCGACGAGCCGGCGGAGGTAGTCCACGTGAGCGACGAGGGCGAGGTATCCGTGGTGCGCCAGCTGGACAACACCGAGGAGGACGAGGTGAGCTTCGCCTCCAGGGAGTTCTCCGTCTACGCCGTTATAGGCGGAAACGGCGATGAAGCCCGTATGCAGTTAAACTTCCACCTGTACGACGGCACTGTCGTTCCCATGACCATCAAGAACGGGGACAACACGCTGGAGAAGCTGCAGGAGATCGTATACGATCCCGGCTCCGGAGTAGCTGCCGGCAGCGGTCTCAGCTTCCTCGGCTGGACTACGGACAATCCCTACGACGCCGATTCCACCAGACAGTCCATCGACAAGATACGCGAGCATCTTCTTTCCGATGTTATAGGCAGCATCACCGAGACAGACCCCATTACCACCGTAGACTACTACGCGGCGGTCTTCAAGATATTCACCGTTACTTATTACGACGAATTCGGCGTATCCCTGGGGTCGGAGGCCGTCCTCCTGCAGCCTTCGGAAACCAGCTCCTCATACATGGTAAACATGAATTACCCCGTGGACGACAGCCACAACTTCGAGGGCTGGAAGGTCATGACGAGCGAGGAGCCCGGTTATGTTTATACCGGCGGCAACATCCAGGGCCACACGGACAACGATCATGTCTACCCCAATGAAACCACTATAACCATCACCGGCGACGTCGATTTTGTGGTGGAGGCCCCCGCGGGGCACTGGCTGGTCTTTGACGAGAACGGCAAGGGCGCCACCTTCAACGCGCCTCAGTTCTATAAAGAGGGCGTGCCCACCGAGCAGACCGGCAATGCCGTCGCCTCAGAGATGAAGCGTTACGGCTACTCCTTCGGAGGCTGGTATAAGGAAGTGACCGGCGAGGCTGACGAAATGGGCTACCGCCAGGTCGTGGAGAGCTCCAGATACGATTTCAACGAAGTACTGACAGAGAACAGGACCATATACGCCAAGTGGACCAAGAACGCCACGGCGCCTTATACCATAATTTTCTGGACACAGAATGAGAGCAGCATCCAGAAGGTAAAGAACGAAGAAAGTCTTACACCGCAGGACTACGAGGTGGCAGGCTCCTATGTAAACGACAACGGCTCTGTGGGGCAGTACATACCCTATACGTCGGTGGACAATGGCGCGGAGGATTATGCCACTGGGCAGTTCAGCTCAAGCCAATATGGTCATTATACCGGCTTCGGTCTCACTGAGGCATCAAAGAACCAGCAGATTGAGATCACAGCCGAGGGCGACGCCGTTCTGAACCTCTATTACGACCGCATCCAGTACAACTTCAAGTTTTACCTGTACAGGAACGGGACGCAGAATAACCGTTACGACTACGCGAACAACTCAGGAAACGGCTCGAGCCTCGACGGAGTAGTTACCTGGCACAGCAATCAGACGGAGCATCCCGGTATAGTGGCCGACTATACAATAGACGGGCAGCCGGTATCTATTCAGAGCGAGTCAGTGAGCGGCAGGACCTATTACTACTTTGTAATGCCCGCTTATTACGGAGAGGACATCAGCGGCAAGTGGCCCACCTACGACAAGATCACCGGCGCGAATAACCATGAGGCCGTCAGCTACGTCATGATGGTGGGTACCAAGCTGAAGCCTAACCCCACGGACCAGGGCTCCGGTACCGTCAAGGGCCTTGTGAGCGTCATGAATGAAAACATCCTGGGAGCCACGAACGACCCCGACGGGAACTATGTGGTGGTTCGTTTCCCGAATAGTTATTACAACTGGAGATACCACATCTGGTATGAAACAATAGAGGGCGTGGATTATACCGGGTACACGACTCACACATGGAACGGCAAGACGTATTACGAGGTTACGGAAGACCCCATTAATTCTCCGCTTACAGTCCGTTCCAGTAATACGACCGTTACGAACCAGAACGCCCCCAAGTTCCAGGGATTCGATTTTGTAGACTGGAGAGGAGAAAACTGGAATAACCGGAACTTCTGGACAACAGGAAACAACCCGACTTTATACCATATTAACGAGGTCTACAATCGCCAGAAGTTCAAAATAAACTACTTCGACGGCCAGTATGTAGACGGAAACAACAACAATTTACAAAACCGTGCTTCGCACCTGCTGCATGAGAGTGAGGAAATACAGTTCGGCGCTGCCATCGCGGACGATTATAAGAATTATGTGCCCACCCTTCCTGAAGGCGAAAGCGGGTATGTGTTTGAAGGCTGGTATGTGGACGAGGGTTGTACTGTCAAGTACACCTGGACCACCATCCTCTGGGCGGCATAAATGTATATGCCAAATGGAGGCAGATCCAGTACCGTGTTTTCCTGCACCCCAACGCCAACATCGACGACGATCCGAATCAGCCGGATCCCAGCCTCGACTGGGGCTCTGAAAACCAGCAGATGAACTTCCGTATCTCCTACGGCGATAAGGTGAGCGCCCCCACGGGTACCCGTATCGGGTACGAATTCCTGGGCTGGTACTATGACACCGGCCTCTCGAAGCCCTTCAACGCGGAGCTCACGCCTTTGAACGACAGCCTCAGTCAGTGGCTGGTTGCCTACGACAAGGACGCTCCTGAAAACGCCACCGACGTCATGGACCAGTGGGGCAACGGCGCCACCTGGAACAGTGATAAACAGGACGCTGCGGGCAACCCCAGGGACCGTTGGTGGATAACCAAGAAGCTCGATCTCTACGGCAAGTGGATGCAGGTGCTGGAGGGAGCCGACGGTATCAACATAGTGTACGACGCCGGCGACGGCACGGGCGCTCCCACTGATGATACAAAATATAAAGATAACACTGTGGCCTCCGCTCAGGGCGCAAGCACCCCCAATGATACCGCGAATAAGCGTTTTGACCACTGGGAAGTGCTAACCTGGGACAACACAGCGCAGGATTATGTGCCTCTGGCTACGCCCGTCGTCGTCTACCCCGGCGGAGATTATACGGTCCTTATGAAGTACGCCAAGGTAGTTGTCACGGAGTGGAGGAAAGAGAAGAAGGACGGCTCGCCCACATCCACTGAGGGTACGCCTGCGATTTATTCCGGCGCGGACACTATAACCGGTCCCGCAGGGTTCCCGTACATCAAGACCGCAACATACACAGTTAAACTCAGAGCGGTCTATATAGACATCGCCGAGGCGACGCCCACGCATATCTATTGGTACAGCAACGACGGTTCGGGCGATATCAACCCGATGGACGGCCTGCATATAAACGAAGCGGCTGATATTCCCGCTGCCCTCACCCGCACCGGTTACGAGTTCCTGGGCTGGTCGCGTCAGACTGAAGTGTCCACAAAAGACAGTAACGGGAACGTGACCGTTCAGACGATAGCCGGCGTCAGCCCCACAGGGTTGAATATAGATTTGGGCGAAGACGATCTCTGGCTCACATGGAACGGCACGAATTATACTGTTAAGGTCACCGAAAACGGTGTAAGCTCTAACGTACCAGTCGATCAGGTGGCGGCGGACGAGAACCTCGATTACCACGGCCTGGTGGCCGTCTGGAGAGCCAAGACCTACACCGTACGTGTTACCAAGGAAGTCGAAGGAAACATGGGGGATGTCAACAAGACCTTCTCCATCACCGTCTCCAGCGACAAGGCGTTTACATACGGCGGTTCCTCAGTTACAAGCGCAGCCCTCAGCCTGAAGGACGGGCAGCACGCCGATCTCCTCGAAGTGCCGTTCGGCGCCAACCTGACTGTCTCTGAAACGGGAGCCGACGGATATACGATGTCGCTGACCTATTTGGGCAATGCCGCATCCAACCCCATCGATATCAATGACGTTGCTGCGACGCCGCAAAACATCGTAGTCACCAACACCAAGAACGTCACGCCCGACACCGGCATTGAAGATACGGCCGGACCCATGATGACTATGGCAGTCTTCTGCATCGTGGCGCTGTGCGCCGCGGGCACGGCAGTGGCGGTTCGCGAGAAGCGCCGCAGAACGGCCAGGTGAGCCTATGGCAGGCGGTAAGTATTCCGGCAAGCGGATCACGGGTCCGCCCGCCGAGGCCGGCGGGGAGCGGATGCCCGAGGAACGGGCTGAGATCCTCGAATGGCTTAAGAAGGTTAAATTCCGACGGCGTATCTTCGGCGGAGTGGACGAGAGGAACGTCTGGAAGAAAATCACCGAGCTGGATGCTCTTTATACCAAAGCCCTCGAGGCGGAGCGTGTGCGCTGCAACGTCCTTATAAAAGAGGCCAAGTGCACAGGCCCACCCGGGCAGGAGCGGCAGCCCGAGGGAGGCGGTGATCCCAGCGGCTAAGCCACGCTCCCGCACGCCGGTAACGGCAAAGAAGATAATAAACCGGCGTATCGAAAGCATCCGTTTCCGCTCCGACATGTTCTCGCTGGTTGTTCGCCTGGCGCTGCTCTTCGGAGTAGGATGGCTGCTTTGCACACAGGTCTTTCTGTTCACCCAGGTCCACGGGCAGGATATGTTCCCTGCCATGAAGGACGGCGATCTGGTCATCGCCTTCCGCCTGCAGCAGAAGTACTCCAAGGGAGACGTTGTTGTGTGCGAAGTAAACGGCAAGCGCATAGTCAGCCGCATAGCCGCCAACAGGGGCGACGTGGTGGATCTTAAAGACACCGGAAGCCTTGTTGTCAACGGCACCGTACAGGGCGGAGAGATCATCTATCCCACATACGCACGGGAGCCCCTCACTTACCCGTACAGGGTCCCCGAAGACTCGGCCTTCCTCCTGGGAGACCACAGGACTGAATCTACGGACAGCCGTGATTTCGGCGCCGTACCTTACAGTCAGGTGCAGGGAAAAGTGATAACCATCCTGCGCCGCAGGGAGCTGTAAAGCTCCGCAGACCCCCGCTTTCCATCCCGCAGGGATGATAAATATAGTAAATAAAATATTTTTGGAGGATAAACCACATGAAAAAGGTACTTTCCATTGTCCTGGCTCTGGCTATCGTGCTGAGCCTCGGCGTCGTGGCTTTGGCTGATAGTCAGACTGGAAACCCTGAGAATGCAAATCAGACCATGCCTGCGAACCAGCAGAATACGGTAAATGTAGTTAAGACATATAAGGCAACGAACGCTGATACTACCAGCCCTGCTGAAACGGTTGCTTTCACTTTTGAGAAAGTTTCCGTTGCCGATGCGGCCGACGGCATTACTCTAGAGAAGATGCCGAATCTTGTGAGTGTTACACTCGCTGCATATGCCCAGGGCGCTGCAACTACTGAAGGATCTACTTCCAATCTGGTCATTACACTTCCTGCCTATACCGGCGTCGGAGTATATACTTACTCCATCACCGAGACCGATGGCAACATGGCTGGTGTTAAATACGGCGCCAATGCTACGCCCATCAAGCTTGTTGTTACTGTTACTCAGGGATCATCTGGACTCCTTGAGATAGCCGCTATCCATACTGAAGGGTCTGGAGACACTAAGTCTGATACCTTTACAAATGAGTATTCCGCCGGTTCTCTGTCTGTGGCAAAGACAGTATCTGGTAATATGGGTGATCAATCTAAATATTTTGATTTTACAGTAACTCTTACCGCCCCTACCGGGGATACTGTTGGTGCACCCATCACAATATCTGGCGGGTCTCACACGAGTAATCCTACCACTGTTGCTACTTCCGATTGGAATAGTAGCGGTGTTGCTACTATCAGTTTTAAACTTAAGCATGGTGAAACTCTTACATTTGCTAATATTCCCTATGGCGTAACCTATACTGTTGATGAGGCTGATTATTCTTCGGAAAAATATACTACAACCGGAGAAGTAGATACCGCTACGGCTATTAATTCAGCTGCTACCACCGTCACTGTCAACAATGAAAAGAAAACAACCCCCGACACCGGAATCACCCTGGACAGCCTGCCCTACGTTCTGATGGCTGTTATGGCCATGTTCGCCGCCGTGGTGATCATTCTCAACAAGCGCCGCGCCTCCGATTATTGATCGGCGCCGCGAAACACACATTATCCTATTTGATCGACTAAAGGAGAAAGCATCTATGAAAAAGATCCTTTCCGTTGTCCTTGCGCTTGTGCTGGTCGCCGGTCTCAGCGCGGCCGCGCTCGCTGCGGTGGACACCTCCACATGGACATTCACCCCAACCGATACCGACGTTGTTACCTTCAAGGTGACATACGATTCGGACATCGTTCCCAAGGAGACCCTTTCGTTCACCTCTACGCCGGCTGACGATAACCCCGACTCCACCAATGTGACCATCGACGATGTCACAGTTTCCGGCAAGAGCAACGACGTCACCGTAAAGCTCCCCTCTTATTCCAAGGTGGGCAAATATGTCTACACCATCAAAATGGTTGAGGGCGACACCCAGGGCGTCACCTACAGTAAGGAATCCATCAGCATCACCGTTCAGATAGTCTACGACTATGAGAACAGCTGCCTCAAGGTCTTTGAAGCCGGTATCACCAAGGATGAATCCGGGAACAAAAATGACACCCTTGCCAATACTTATGAGTACCTGCCCGAGGACGTCGGCGCCCTGACCGTCAAGAAGGTCGTCAAAGGCGAATACGGCAGGAAGGACAAGCTCTTCGACATCAAGGTCACCATCACCACCGAGACAGATCTTAAGGTCTGGTCCGATATCACCGTTTCGGGCGGCTCAGACGCCGGCAACACTCAGACCATCGCCGGAGACGGTTGGACCGGCTCCAAGGAGATCAACATCAAGCTGGCCGACGACGAGACCGTGAGCATCAAGAACCTCCCCGCCGGCGTCACCTACAAGGTGGAAGAGGACGCCAAGCACCTCTCCGGTGATATCAACTCCGACGAGGGATATACGGCCACTTATGAAAACGATGAAGGCACGATAGCAAAAGATACGCCCGTAGCCGCTGTTGTTACCAACACCAAGGATTCCGTAATTGAGACCGGCATAGCCCTGGACAGCCTGCCCTACATAGTTATAGGCGGCGCCGTCCTGCTGGCCGCCGTGGCAGTGCTGCTCCGCAAGCGCCGCTACGAGGAAGACTGATTTTACTTCGCTCCGATATTCCGGCGGGTCTCCCGCCGGAATATCGGGGACGGGACTTTGAAAGGAGTTGACCGCCATGTCCGCTGCACGGACCTGTGTTCGGCTGATCAATTCCTTTGTGAGTCTCGTCGTACTGCTGGCAATATTGCTTTTCGGCGCCTATTCCATGTACTCCCTCTGGGATAACAACCAGGTTTACAGGCAGGCTGAGAACGTCCAGATGCAGATGAAGGAGCTCAAGCCCGTCTTGTCAAAGACGGCGGATGGCGGAGTTGAGGTCCCCTCCTTTGACGACCTCTTGGCCGTCAACCCCGATGTGCGCGCCTGGCTCACCATGGACGGCACCAATATAGACTTCCCGGTGCTCCAGGGGACGTCGAACCTCACGTACATAAATAAGGACGTCTACGGCAATTTCGCCCTGGCCGGCAGCATCTTCCTGGACTGCGGCAACGCTCCGGACTTCTCCGATACGTATAACCTGGTCTACGGCCACCACATGTCCAACAGCAACATGTTCGGCGACCTGGACCTCTACCGCCAGGAGAAGTTCTTCCGGGAGACCGACACGGGCTTGCTCATGACCCGCGGGGCCGTATACGGCCTGAAGGTAGTGGCGCTTGTAATTGTTTCCGCCTCCGACGAAAATATCTTCGAGGTCAGGGAGAACCAGGACGCCGACGAGCTTCTGGCTTTTATCCGGAGTAAAGCCATATTTGTTTCAGACAGCCTCCCGGAAACGGGGGAAGACGCACAGTTCCTTGCACTGTCCACCTGTTCTGCGGATTTTTCCGACTCCAGAACGGTTGTGATAACGCAGATGTTCAAACACTAACGCCTTAATTGGAGGAGATAAGGGATGATTAAGAGAATTCTGAGCTGCGCCCTGGCGCTGCTGATGCTGCTGGCGCTTGCCGCGGTACCGGCTTTAGCCTTGGACGAGGCTCTGACTGTGGAGGTACCGGTGAAGGTCACCTGCAAGGGCGACGCCAAATCCGACTCAGTGACTGTGGAGCTTGCCGCGGTCACCGCCGGCGCGCCGCTGCCCGCGGGTGCGGTGGACGGCGTTTATACCCAGGCTGTCACCGGTTCCGGAGACGTCAAATTTACTATGAGCTATACGGATATCGGTATTTACAACTACACCATCCGTCAGCTCCCCGGCTCCAATCCCAAGGCGATCTACGACAGCTCTGTTTATAAGCTCACTGTTTATGTGTCTGTGGCAGAGGACGGCACTGTGGGCGCCACCACCGTCCTGGAGGACCCCAAGGGCGACAAGGTGGACACAGCGGTGTTCACCAACACCTACCCCGACGACGAGATCCTTCCCGCCTATCTGGACCCCCCGGTGAAGAAAAAGGTGCTCTCCTATAACGGTACCGCCCCTGCAAATTCCCCCTTCATCTTCGCCATGACACCTGCCGAGAAGGGCTATCCTATGCCCGACAACAAGGAGGCCGAGACCGATCCCGAGACCGGCGCTCTGTATATGACCAAGTACGGCCCCGGCGAGTATGAGTTCGGCTGGATGACCTTCGACGAGACCCATGTGGGCAAGACCTTTGTATATACCATCCGCGAGATCCCCGGTACCGACAGGTACCAGTACAGCACCGAGATATACACACTTACCGTGAAAGTTTCCCTTGTGGGCAATCAGGTGACGCTGGACGTCTCCTATAAGGATCATTCCGGCGCCGAGGTGACGAGTCCCGAGTTCTCCAATGTCTATCAGGACTATACGCCCACCCCCACTCCCACGCCTCCGGTTCCCACGCCCCCGGCTCCCACTCCTCCCGTGCCCACCCCTCCCGCTCCCACTCCTCCGGCTCCCACGACTCCCGTTCCTTCCCCTGTGACCCCCACCCCCGAGACCGGAGACAACACGAACCTCACGCTGTGGATAGTCCTTCTGGCGGTCAGCGCCGTGGTGGTGTGCGTAGCGATTGTAGCGGTGAAGAAAAAGCAGAACGGCTGAGCATTTAAACAGTTTATTTGAAATTGCATAAAAAACGCGGTGACGGCACAGTGCCGCCCCCGCGTTTTTTGTGGCTTCCCCCTCGGGGGAAGCTGTCGCGGCGCTGCTGCGCCGTGACTGATGAGGGGCCGTATCAGCCTCCTCACAAGTTCATGCGGAAGCAAACCACGTATTGCCGACAACCTTTTTGTTATCCTGACTGGAGCGCCTTCCCATCGTGTCACCCTGAGCGGAGCGCAGCGGAGTCGAAGGGTCTTATAGTTTGGCACTTTCGATCATAAATATGCTTCGACACTTATCATACGGAGGCATGAGGGCAAAAAGGCTTCCCCCCAGTGGGGGAAGGTGGCGGCGCAGCCGCCGTATGAAGGGTTTCCACGAACAAGCATCAACGTCCATAATAACGAAATACGAGTGAGGTAAACTGCATTGAAACGTCGTTTTACTCCCGTACTCATAATAATCATAGTAGTGTTTTCCGCAGTCTTCTGTTTTGCGGGCTATAAGCTCGTCTCGGAGCTTGTTGCGGCCGGGAAGGAGAAAAGCGCCTTTACGGAGCTCTCCCAGCTTAGGCGGAGGGCGTCTTCCGAGGCAGCGGCTGCCACCGTTGTGCCGGACAGCGGAGGTGAAGACCGGGAGCAGGCCGCTCAGGCCACGGAGTCCGAAGCTCCGGAGACCGGCGAGGAGGAGCAGCTCCCTCCGGAGCCCCTGCCCGAGTATCTGCCCATTTACGAGCTCAATTCCGATTTCTTCGGCTGGCTTACCATAGAAGGCACGGACATAGACTATCCCGTGGTCTACACTCCCGAGGAGCCGGAGTACTATCTGCGCCGGGCCTTCGACGGTACCTACTCCCATAGCGGCGTGCCGTTTCTGGACGCCAACTGCCGCCCCGACGGCGACTACTTCCTGATTTACGGACACAACATGAAGAACATGACCATGTTCGGCCAGTTGGCGTATTTCCTGGAGGAGGACTTCTGCAGGGAGCACCCCGTCATTAACTTTGACACCCTGTACGAGAAGCACGAGTATGAGGTAATGGCGGTCTTCCTCACCAGCGTGGACTACTACACGGACGACGGCAGCTTCCATTATTACGAATATTACGACCTGCCCGACGAGGAGACTTTCTCGGAATATGTAAAGCAGGTGAAGCAGGCCTCCGTCTGCGACACGGGAGTGAACGCCTCATTCGGCGATTCCATACTTGTTCTCTCCACCTGCAATTACCACACGGAGGACGGCCGCCTTGTTGTGGTGGCGCGGGAGGTCGGCAAATGAGGCGCCCCATTGCATCGGCCGCTGTATGAGGGCATGCGGAAGCAGACCATGTATTGTCGACGACCTTTTTGTTACCCTGAGCGGAGCGCCTCCCCTCTTGTCATGTCTGAGCGGAGCGAACGCCCCCTCCCCTTGTCATCTTGAGCGGAGCGTAGCGGAGTCGAAAGATCTTATTGAATGACACTTCCGGTGAAAAGATCCTTCGGCTTCGCCGCTGCGCGGCTTCGCTCAGGATGACGGTGGGGGGAGCGCCGCTGCGCGGCTGCGCTCAGGACGACAAAGGCTGAGTCCGGCAGATGAGCCGCCACTGAGGCACCAGAAAAATATTTGGTTTATCTATTGCATTTTCATTCCGCGTATGCTAAAATCCTTGGGCAGTGGACGTAATAACGTCTGCGGAAAATGCGCTTGTAGCTCAGTTGGATAGAGTGACTGGCTACGAACCAGTAGGTCGGGGGTTCGAATCCCTCCAGGCGTGCCAAATAATCCAGTCCCGCTTTTGCGGGGCTGGATTATTTTTTTAAAAAGGGGATTTGAAGGGCGCGGGAGTGAATGACGTGCCGGTGGCACGTCAGAGCCGCGCCCCGGCCCGCCCGGAGGCGGGCGAATCCCTCCAGGCGTGCCATGAAAAAACCTCGTCGGTCGACGAGGTTTTTTTCAATGAAATCCGTCCTAAAGGACGGGTGAAATCCACCTGTGGTGGGTGAAATCGCTGCGCGGTGAAATCCCGCTTTGCGGGGCCGAGAACGGATTTCATTTCGCCGAGAGGCGCAGCCGAACGATTTCACCGAAGGCGGTAGCCTTCGATTTCACCTTTTGCCGCGTGGCAAAAGATTTCACTTTATACTGCGCTTCTCCGAATCGGCTCACCCTGTGAGCCGAATTGTTTTTATGCAGCAGGATGTTATTTCTTATCGGATGTTCTCCGCAGAATAATAATTGCCAAAGCTTTTGCGGCATGGTAGAATTAAAATGTATAAATTTAACTATTATTTGCATTATCGCTGAAAACACGAAAAAGGAGGGCGCGAATATGGCGAAGCGAACAGTCAGTCTGCTCCTTGTACTGGTGATGCTGGCGGGCGTGCTGCCCCTTTCGTCGGGAGCCCGGGAGGAGCCCGATGAGGCGGTCGCGGCGGAGCCGGTCACAACGGACGCCGGCAGCGCGTACGGCGAGGGCTCCGCGGAGCTGAGCGGGCTAATCAACCCGAGCCCCATGTGGTTACAGGAAGTGATCCTTTCGGGGGCAGGGGCTGCCAGTATGGACACCTG
>JAFWGE010000030.1 GCA_017512485.1 Oscillospiraceae bacterium | reverse complement strand
CCTTGATCAGTATGTTTCATACTTCAACTACCGGCGCCGTCATGCTGCTCTGGGCTACAAAAGCCCAGTTCAGTACAGGACCGAACTGGGCTTCTCTTAGCTTCTTCTTTTTGTTTGTCTACTTTTGCTTGACAGCTGCAGCCGAAAAAATGCGGCTGCCGATTGCTGTATAATAGACTATGTGTGGTTTCCCGTACGTGGGTCACCTCGCAAGAGCTTTCAGGGCAACGGCGCCGATATCCTTCCTGCAGTAGGCGTTGCCGAAGGAGATACGCCCGGCGAGGTCATATGCGGCGCCCACGGCATCGGACAGCGTATCTCTGACAGCCACCGCGCCCAATACCCGTCCGCCTGAGGTGCGCAGGGTGGAGCCGTCCAGTTTGGCGCCGGCGATATATATGTATTCATCAGCGCCCGTCTTTTCCGGCAGCGTTATCTCGAAGCCGGTCTCATACTTCTGCGGATAACCCTCGGAAGCCATTACCACACAGCACGCGGATCTGTCGGCGAACCGGACCTCAGTCTCATTCAGTGTGCCGTCCCTCACTGCCCGCATTATCGTAAACAGGTCACTCTCAAGCAGGGGCAGCACCACCTGGGTCTCGGGGTCGCCGAAGCGGCAGTTGTACTCCACTACTCGGGGCCCCTTCGGGGTGAGCATAAGCCCAAAATACAGGCAGCCTTTAAACGTTCGGCCAAGGCTGTTCATGGCGTTTATCGTAGGGATAAATATGGTATCCATACAGACCGCGGCGATCTCTTCGGTATAGTACGGGTTTGGCGCCACCGTTCCCATACCACCGGTATTGAGCCCCATATCGTTGTCCAGGGCACGCTTGTGGTCCATGGAAGACACCATGGGCTTGACAGTCTTTCCATCGGTAAACGCAAGCACGGATACCTCGGGCCCGGTCATGAACTCCTCGATTATTATCCGGCTCCCGCTGTCTCCGAATTTCCTTTCGAGCATCATTTCACTTACTGCCTGACCGGCCTCTTGACGGTTGGAAGCAATCACTACACCCTTGCCCAGAGCAAGGCCGTCGGCTTTTACTACGAAAGGCGGTTCGTTCGCTGCAATGTAGGTCATGGCGGAGTCTATATCGTCAAAAGTCTCGTAGGACGCGGTGGGGATGCCGAAGCGCTTCATCAGGTCTTTAGCGAAGATCTTGCTGCCCTCTATGGCCGCCGCAGAGGCGGTGGGGCCGAAACACATCACACCGGCGGCCTCCAGCGCGTCGACCGCGCCCAGAACAAGAGGGTCGTCCGGTGCGACCACCGCGAAGTCTATGCCCTCTTTGACGGCAAAGTTCACCATGCCGTCGATATCCTTGGCGCCGACGTTCACACATATGGCGTCCCGGGCGATCCCCCCGTTGCCTGGGAGGGCATACAGGGTATCTATCTGCGGGCTCTGCTTCAATTTGCTTATTATGGCATGTTCACGCCCGCCGGAGCCTATTACCATTACTTTCATATCGATTCTCCAATCTGCCTGTTTTGCCTGTAAGAGCCGCGGCACGGACGTGCCGGCATTCGCGGGATAGTATCAGTGGTGGAACAGGCGCATCCCGGAAAAGGCCATGACTATGCCGTACTTGTCACAAGTCTCTATGACGTTGTCGTCCCTTATGGACCCGCCGGGCTCAATGATATATTTTACGCCGCTTTTTGCCGCCCTTTCCACGTTGTCACCAAAGGGGAAGAACGCATCGGAGCCGCAGGAAACGCCGCTCTGCCGAGAGAGCCACTCTTTTCTGTCACTGTGGGTGAGGGGATCAGGGCGCGTTTTGAATACTTTCTGCCAGCTGCCGTCAGCGAGAAGGTCCTCACACTCGTCACTTATATAAACGTCTATCGCGTTGTCCCTATCGGGGCGGCGGATGCCGTCGACGAAGGGCAGCTCCAGTACGCGGGGATGCTGCCTGAGAAGCCAGTTATCGGCCTTGGAGCCTGCCAGCCTGGTGCAGTGTATGCGGCTCTGCTGTCCGGCGCCCACGCCTATGGTCTGGCCGTCCTTGACAAAACACATGGAGTTGGACTGCGTATACTTGAGTGTCAGTGCCGCTATGAGGAGATCTGTCTTTGCGGCTTCCGGCAGATTTTTATTGGCAGTGACGATGTTTGAGAATGTGCTGTCGTCAGGGGTATAGGTGTTGTGGCCCTGCTGGAAAGTGACGCCGAAAATGTCCCTGTGTTCTTCCCGGGCGCACTCATAGGAGGGATCTATGCGCACTATGTTGTACGCGCCCTTCTTTTTTGTCCTGAGTATCTCAAGGGCCTCTGGCTCGTAGTCGGGGGCTATCACGCCGTCGGATACCTCGTCCTTGAGGTACATGGCGGTGGCCTTGTCGCAGGTGCGGGAGAGGGCAGCCCAGTCCCCGTAGGAACACAGCCTGTCAGCCCCCCGGGCTCGTATGTACGCGCACGCGAGAGGGCTGGCCTCCAGTTCCGTTGGGACGAAATACATCTGCCTGTCCGTGGCGCTGAGTTCCACCGCCACTGCGGCACCCGCCGGTGAGACGTGTTTAAACGAGGCGGCGGCCGGCTTACCGATGCTGCGGTCTAGTTCCCTGACTAGCTGCCAGCTGTTGAGGGCGTCCATAAAATTAATGTACCCGGGACGGCCGTTCAAGACCTGAACAGGCAGGTCGGAGCCGTCCTTCATGTATATCCTGGCCGGTTTCTGATTAGGATTGCAGCCATATTTCAACTCGAGTTCGTTCATTATTGCCTCCCCGCCTCATTGGCGTTGATTATTACCTCTTCCTTTGCCCCAGACCCTCTGCGGGAGGTCCTCACATATAGGGATACTTTATTGTCGCCGTTGAGGCCGTCCCAGATGAGGTCAGCCAGTTCATGGGCATCTGAGCAGGGGATCAGCACCTTTTCCGGGTCGCCGATAAAAGAGGGAAGGGGATTCCCGTCCCCCACATAGGTGTGGATAAAATGCCCCGTACCGGCTATCGGACGGTCATACTCATAAAAGTACCTGCAGCAGCATGACGGGTCACCGTCCAGGGATTTGAGGATGGACAGCCTGTAGGAACCGTCGGTGCTGAGCAACCCTGAGATCCTGGGGGTGTAATTGGGGGGATCCGGTTCGAATTCCCTGGTGCGCAGGGCAGACTCGAACGTTCCTCCGGATACGAGATGGTCCCTCACAGTGTCTGTCTGATCGCCGTTGGTAACTATGGTGAGCCCGTCGAGTTCTCTGACCGGGTGATAGATTATCAGGCTGGGGTCGCTCATCATGGAGGGGTCAAACGCCTGGGTTTTTATTCCGTCTTCTGTACCGACAAATACGCGGTTGCGGCTGTTAGTGCTTCGTCCCATGATAAAATATGCGAGGACACTGGTCTGCGCATCGGGGGCAAGCCCGAGGATTATCCCCCTGCCGGGGTAGGAGTTGCCTTTAAGCAGTTTTTCTATTATCTGCGCTCCCATTTATCGATCCTCCTTGATGATCTGAGAACATACTTTTTCCACAGCCATGGGGAATATCACCCACTCCGCCTGTTCCATGACACGGCGCTGGAGCACTTCGGGGGTATCCCCGTCCATGACCTCTACAGCTTTCTGAGCAATTATCGTGCCCCCATCGGGGACTTCGTTCACATAGTGGACCGTAGCCCCTGTGATCTTTACTCCACGCGCCAGGGCCATCTCGTGCACTTTCAGCCCGTAGCACCCAGCCCCACAGAAGGAAGGAATAAGGGACGGGTGGATATTGATTATCCGACCCTTCCACCGCTGCGTGAATTCCGCGCTGAGTATGCTGAGAAATCCGGCCAGTACTATCAGGTCCACGCCGGCTTCCTCAAAGAGGGCGGTCATGGCACCTTCACAATCCTGCTGCGTGCCGAGGAGCTTCTTTGAGCACACCTCAGCCCTTATACCAGCGGCGCGGGCACGTTCAAGGGCGTACGCGCCGGGGTTGTTGGACACCACAAGTACCACGCGGCCGTGGGAAATGGTTCCGCTGCCATAGGCGTCCAGTATGGCCTGAAGGTTGGTGCCGCCTCCGGAGACGAGTACGGCTATGTTGGCTTTTTTCATATGAGGCACCGCCCTACAGGTCCATGATCACGCCGCTGTCGGAACTCACGGTCTCACCCAGAATGTATGCTTTTTCCCCGTTATCCCTGAGGATGGCCAGGGCGGTGTCGGCGTCGTTTTTATCCACTGTAAGAGTCATTCCGACACCCATGTTGAAAGTGTTGAACATATCCCTGACGGGGATGCTGCCCGCTTTGCGGATCATATCGAATATGGGAGGGATCTGCAGCGCCCCGGTATCTATCCTGGCGGCTATGCCTTCGGGGAGGCTACGGGGGATATTCTCGTAAAAACCACCGCCAGTGATGTGCGCTACGCCTTTTACGGTCAGTTTCTCCATTACGGAAAGTACCGGGCGGACGTATATCCTGGTGGGGGTGAGAAGCTTTTCACCTATACTCAGTCCGCCCAGCTCCTCACATGGGGCAGTAAACTCCGGACTTTCAAGGTTGAACACTTTGCGCACCAGGGAGAAGCCATTGGAGTGCACCCCACTGGAGGGAAGGGCTATAATAACGTCCCCGGGGACGATCCTGCTCTTATCCACTATCTTTTCCCTGTCCGCGACGCCTACGGTAAAGCCGGCAAGGTCATATTCTCCCTCCGGGTAGAACCCGGGCATCTCAGCGGTCTCACCGCCGATCAGGGCAGCCCCGGACTGCACGCAGCCCTCGGCGACCCCTGAGACGATGGACGCTATTTTCTCGGGGACGTTTTTGCCGCAGGCTATATAGTCCAGGAAAAACAGCGGTTTCGCCCCGCAGCACACCACGTCGTTGACGCACATAGCCACACAGTCTATACCTACAGTGTCGTGCTTATCCAGAAGGAAGGCAAGTTTGAGCTTTGTACCCACTCCATCCGTACCGGAGACCAGGACTGGGCGCTTTATGCCCGTGAGGTCCAACTCGAACAGCCCGCCGAAGCCCCCCACATCGGATACCACACCGGGTGTGACGGTACGCGCAACGTATTGCTTCATGAGTTCAACTGCTCTGTATCCTGCGGTGATATCCACTCCGGCGGCTGCGTAACTATCGCTTTGGCTCTTCATGTAAGGCTCCTTTCATCACTGTCAGGCATTGCCCCTGGATTCGCTGATCTTAAACTCGAAACGGTCCGTCTCCGACTCGCCGGGGATGGAGGTGGGGTAGAGGGCGTCGAAACAGGCGCTGCAGTAGCTTTTGGAACCATCGTCGCCTATAAGCGTACCCAGATCCTCCAGAGAGAGGTAACCGAGGGTGTCAGCGCCAATGATCTGCCTTATCTCGTCCACATTGTGGCGGTAGGAGATGAGGTTTTCTTTTGAATCTATATCGGTACCATAGTAGCACGGATTCATAAACATGGGGGAGCAGATGCGCACATGTACCTCCGCGGCGCCTGCCTCCCTGAGAAGCTTCACTATGCGGGCGCAGGTGGTGCCGCGCACTATGGAATCGTCTATCATGACGACCCGCTTCCCCTCTATCACACATTTCATGGGGCTGAGTTTAATGCGCACCAGGCCTTCCCTGTAGGACTGGCCCGGCTCGATGAAGGTCCTGCCGATATATCTGTTTTTGATGAAGCCCACGCCGTAGGGGATGCCGGACTCTCTGGCGTATCCCAGGGCGGCGTCCAGACCTGAATCCGGAACGCCGATGACCACGTCGGCGTCCACCGGATGTCTGCGAGCGAGGCACGCCCCGCCCCTGAGCCTGGCTTCGTGAACACTTACGCCGTCAATAACGGAGTCGGGACGGGCGGTATATATGTGCTCAAAGATACATGGGGCTCTCTTTACCTTACCGCAGTGGTCGCGTATTGAGCGCACGGAGTCTTTGCTGAAAACGATTATTTCCCCGGGATCGACGTCCCGGATGAATTCTGCGTCTATGGCGTTAAGGGCGCAGCTTTCGGAAGAGACGACGTATGTTCCGTCGGACTTCCTGCCTATACACAGCGGGTGCAGACCGTAAGGATCCCTTACGGCTATGAGCTTTGACGGGGACATAATGGCCATGCTGTACGCGCCTTCCAGCTTGTCCATAGCCCTGTTGACGGCGTCCTCTATGGAGGAAGTGACCAGCCGCTCCTTGATGATTATGTACGAAATCAGCTCCGCGTCCCCGCGGGTGTGAAAGATGGAGCCGTCCAGTTCCAGGGAGCGCCGCAGCGTAAAAGCGTTGGTGATCTTGCCGTTGTGGGCAAGGGCCATCCGGCCTTTTACGTGGTTGACAACCAGCGGCTGGCTGTAGTTGCGGTCGCTGGAGTCAATGGTGCCGTACCGTACGTGGCCGAGGGCCATGTTGCCATCGGGGAATTGTCCGATGATATCGTGGGTCATGACCTGGCTCACCAGGCCCATATCCTTATAGGACGTGAAAAGGCCGTCGTCACAGACTACTATGCCGCAGCTCTCCTGGCCCCTGTGCTGCAGGGCAAACAGTCCATAGTACGTCAGCTGGGCCAGAGACTGTGTTACTGGGCTGAAGAGACCGAACACACCGCACTCGTCATGGGGTTTTTCATCATGATACATATTCATTTCTCCAAATCATAATAAACGGCGGTCACCTGGAGTAACGCTGCTCGATCGCCGTGTTCTTCTCCAGTACCTTGGCGGCGGCGCGGGCCCTTGCGGCGTCAAGCTTAATGGCGAGGGCCTGTTCCCCTACGGAAAGGATCTGTATGGCCAGCATGGCGGCGTTGGCGGCGCCGTCTATGGCTACACAGGCCACCGGGATGCCGGAGGGCATCTGTACGGTGGAGAGGAGGGCATCCATCCCTCCAAGTTCGGGAGAACTAACGGGGATGCCGATAACCGGCAGCGTGGTGCCCGCCGCTATGGAGCCCGCGAGATGCGCGGCCTTGCCTGCAGCGGCGATTATGACCCCTATATCGCTTTCACGGGCTTTTGAGGTGAAGTCCCGTACTTGTTTCGGAGTCCTGTGGGCCGAGAATATATGCACCTCAAAAGGCACACCGAATTCCTGAAGTGTGGAAATGGCGCCTTCCACCTTGGGAAGGTCGCTGTCGCTGCCCATTATTATCGCTACTTTTTTCATGCTGCTTCCCCCATATTATATTTAATTATCGATAGCAGAATAGTAATCGGAAATAATCCGCCACTTATATATTAAACCATGGGAGCATGCAAAAATCAATAAAAAATGATGCCGCGGGGCAATACACACGCGGCGGGAAGTGGTATAATCAAACCGAAAAACTCTTTTCGGCGGTGGGATGAAATGACGGACAAGACCAACGTGATGCGTATACTGGACAGGGAAGGAATCCATTATAAAAGCCACAGCTACACTCCCACGGGGAGCATAACCGGGGCCGAGGCGGCACGGGAGCTTGGCATAGACCCCGACCGCGTTTTCAAAACGCTGGTGTGCCGGGGGAGCAGGGGGGATCATTTTGTGTTTATGATACCGGTCCTGGCGGAGCTCGACCTTAAAAAGGCCGCCTGCGCGGTGGGAGAAAAAGCCGTAGGAATGGTGAAAGCCCGGGAGCTCCTGCCACTGACAGGATACGTGCACGGCGGATGTTCGCCCATAGACATGAAAAAGCAGTTTACAACAGCCATAGACGAAACCGCGTGCCTGTATGACGAGATAGTGTTCAGCGCGGGGAAAATAGGCGTACAGGTGGAACTTTCCCCGGATGACCTGGGGAGGGTGATTCCCATTATCCAGGCGGACCTCACCGCATGAGAGACAAAAACGGCCCCCGTATCGGCAGATAAAACCGATGCGGGGGCCGTTTGCGCTTCGCAACAGGGATCATATGCTGTCATGGTGTGTAAGAGTTTTCGCCTCTTTTTCTTTTTTCCTGCGTATAAGCATATATATGGAGATTATTATTATTGAGCTCAACGAACCGGCGGGGGAGGAGAATCCCATGGGGTAGAGGGAGTCGGGGTACAGTAAGCTCATCAGGTAAGCTACCGGTATCCTTACCAGGAAGATGGATATGGTGTCGTGCAGAAAAACGAAACTGGCCCTGTCGGAACCCGTGAAATATCCGTTCATACAGAAAGTTACAGCCACCAGGACACAGTCCAGAACGTAGGAGCGAAGATACTGTGAGCCGGATATTATGACATCCTGATCAGATGTGAATATGGAAGCTATCTTTACAGGGATTATCTGACTGATGACACATACGATAATTCCAAATGTAAGAGTGATGCCCATGCCGTACCGAAGAGTCTTCTTTGCCCTGTCTTTCTTTCCTGCGCCTATATTCTGTGCGGTTATGGCGGATATGGCGGAGGTCATTGCGGAAGGCACCAGGAACATGAACATTATAGTCTTTTCCACCACGCCCACAGAGGATGAGGCTATCAGCCCCCTCTTGTTGGCGATCACTGTGATGGCTGTGAACGCCACCCCGATAAGTACGTCCTGGAAGGCGATCGGCACACCTACGCGGATGATCTCGGTCAAAAATCTGCGCTTGAGTTTCAGATATACCCGGTTGAAAGCAAAGGGGAGCTTGTGCCGGATAAAATATGTTATCTGCCACGCGGAAGAGACTATCTGGGCGAAAACCGTGGCAGCCGCAGCGCCGCCCGCGCCCAGTTTGAACACTCCCACCAGGAGTATATCCCCAACTATGTTAACACAGCAGGATAGTATCATAAAATACATGGGCTGTTTTGAGTTGCCTATACCTCTGAATATGCCGCCACAAAGGTTGTACGCTGCAATAAAGGGCAGCCCGCAGGAGCAGATGCGCAGGTAAAGGACAGCCTCATCAAAGGCTTCCGGAGGGGCTTTGACAAGTGAAATAATATTTCGGGAGAGGCATACCATAACCGGGGTGAACACCGCGGCCAGAATGGCAAAAACGATTATTCCCGAGCCCACGGTGTTTGCGCAGCTCTCGTTGTCTCTCTCTCCTATATGCCTTCCGAGAGACACGGTGACGCCGGTGCTGGTACCCATTACAACAGAACCTATTATTTGCATAAGCTGTGTGCCGTTGCTGACAGCCGACACAGCGGAGGTGCCCGCGTAGCGGCCTATTACAAACAAATCCACAGCCCCGTAAAGGGACTGCATAAGCATGGAAAGGAAAAACGGAAGAGCAAAGGATATCAGGGTAAAAGGGATACTGCCAACTGTGAGATCCCGTTGGCCTGCCCTGCCGGATGATCCGGATTTTTCTTTGGACGACATAAGCCCCTCCATGGAAGTGTAATTGCGGAAAACCGCGCCGGAAGCGGCGCAGGATACAAGCATAGGCGGCCCCGTGGGGCCGCCTGCGCCCTGCACCGCCGAAAAGCTTTATACACAGCAGTGCAATGTTATTATGTTTGACGGGAGTTGTCAAGGGGAGAGATCAACTTAAACGCGACTGCGGTCTTCGCGCAGATCCTGTCCTGTATAGCCGAAGCAAGAGCGGTCACAAGATACGTACACTCAGCGTGACGGTGTCGGACTTCACAAAGTTTCCGTCGGCGTCGGTGACTATGCAGTATGCCTGCCTGCCGTTCCTGGCGGCGGTTACGTTGACGGCATAGGTGTCCGTTGTGACGCTGCTTTTAGAGAACTTGCTGCTTGACGGGTCTTTAATGTACCAGGCATAGGTCAGACCGCTGCCGACTGCCTCAACTTTGACTGTGGCCCTGTCGCCCGCCAGGAGAACCTCGACGTTCTCGGGCTGCTTTGTGATGACCGGTCCAACGTGGATGGAGAGGATGACGGTGTCCGAGGTGACGCTGTTCCCGTTCACGTCGGTGATCACGCAGTATGCCTGTCTGCCATTCCTGGCAGCGGTGACGTTGACAGCGTATGTCTTCGTGGTGACGCTGCTCTTAGAGAACCTAGTGCTGGACGGGTCTTTAATATACCAGGTGTAAGTCAGGTTGTTGCCGACTGCTTCCACCGTGGCCGCAGCCCTGTCGCCCGCAAGAAGGACCTCGACGTCCTGGGGCTGCGCTATGATGACCGGCCCGTCATGGATGGAGAGGGTTATTATTTCAGAGGTGGCAGTGTTGCCGTCTTTGTCGGTGATCACGCAATAGGCCTGTCTTCCGTTTCTGGCTGCGGTGACGTTGACGGCGTAGGTGTTCGTGGTGACGCTGCTCCTGGAGAACTTGCTGCTTGACGGGTCTTTAATATACCAGGCGTAGGTCAGGCTGTTGCCGACTGCCTCCACCGTTGCCGTGGCCCTGTCACCCGCAAGAAGGACCTCGACGTCCTGGGGCTGTGCTGTGATCACGGGTCCCACGTGGATAGAGAGGGTTATGGTATCGGTTACAGCCGTGTTGCCGTCTGCGTCGGTTATTAAGCAGTATGCCTGTCTTCCGTTTCTGGCTGCGGTGATGTTGACGGCGTAGGTCTTCGTAGTGACGCTGCTCTTGGAGAACTTGCTGCTGCCGGGGTCTTTAATGTACCAGGCGTAGGTCAGGCCGTTGCCCGTGGCCTCCACTGTGGCCGTGGCCCTGTCGCCTGCCAGCAGAACTTCGACGTCCTGGGGCTGCACTGTGATCACGGGGCCTACACGGACAGAGAGGGTAGCTGTGTCGGATATTTCATATTCACCGTACTGATCTATGACTATGCAGTATACCTGTCTGCCGTCCCTCGCAGCGGTGACGTTAACTGCGTAGGTGTTTGTAGTTACGCTGCTGCGGCTGAAGGAGCTGCTTCCAGCGTCCTTTACGTACCAGGCGTACGTCAGCCCGTCGCCTTGCGCTTCCACAGTCACAACGGCCCTGTCACCGGCCTTCTCGACCATAACGTTCTCAGGCTGCTTCGTTATGGAGAGGCCTTTGCGGACAGACATGGTCGCCGTAGCAGACCGCAGGGTGTTCCCATACTCGTCGGTTATCTGGCAGTATACCTGCCTGCCGTCCCTGGAGGCAATTATTACGGCGGAGTAGGTATCGGTCACTGTGGCGGTCTTGCTGAAATGCGTGCTTCCGGGATCCTTGACGTACCAGAGGTAGGTAAGGCCGTCTCCGTCAGCTTCCACGCTGACATAAGCCCTGTCGGAAACATTCCCAACGACGACGTCCTCAGGCTGTTTTGTGATGGACAGAGTTTTGCGTATACTCAGTGTGGCCGTGGCTGAAGTTGCGATATTACCATAGGAATCGGAGATCACGCAGTATGCCTGCCTGCCGTTCCTGGCTTCAGTCATGTTTACCGAGTAAGAAGACGCGGTGACGCTGCTCTTTGAGAATTTGCTTGCTCCGGGGTCCTTTATATACCACGCATAGGTTAGGCCGACGCCCTCCGCTGCTACAGAAACCGTGGCTTTCTCACCAGCGTTTACACGCACGTCGACGGGCTGGGAAACGATTTTTACAGCTTTGTGCAGTGCAGGAACCGTTCTTTCTTCAGATCGGCCGCATTTTCCACAGTAACGTACTTCCGTTCCGGCGGCCTCGGTGGTGGCGGGCGTTTGCACAGTCCACTCGCCCCAGGAGTGCAAATCACTTCCCGTATTTAGAGCGCGATAAACAGTGCGGGTCTCAACTTTCCTTGTGTCCCCGGCCGTATATACAGTATCGCTCCAATCTGACCAGTCGCCCCATCTTTCATATGTGAACTGCTTTGTATATTCCGTATAGTTCTGGCGGTAAATGGGTATACGGAAATACCAGTACGTGTCCCTGCAGCAGTCTGCGTTATAGAAATAATAACAGTCGTCTACATAGACACCGCTGGGATCGCTGTGCGAGGCGTCACTGGAGGTGGGAAATGCATGGAATCCAGGAAAATCAGTTTCGTAGCAGTCGCTTATATATCTATTCACAGGGCCGTTTGCGTAAGAGTTCCGGCACCAGTGCCAGTAAATATACCCCACGACAGAACTGGAAGTCTCGGTTTTTTTGGTGGTCGTTTCTCCGGCAGTTTTCGGGGTGTTGTTGTACTGACTGTACAGGCTGCTGGATGTATTGAACCCACCAGGCCAGCTGGTCACGTACTCAATGCCTCCGCTGCCTGTTTTTATCCACGTACTGCTTACCAGAGCGTATCCGGCAAGGTTTGCCGTCTCGGACACCTTAGTTTCTTTATCTGAGTAACGATACTGTGTCTTTGTCTCAATATTGTTTTCGTCTACTCCGGAGGGCTTTGTTGTGCTCCAGCCGGAAGGAATACCCTCAGTCCATACGGCGTATAGGGTCATATCTGCATTCTGGTTATAGTTGGCGCCTGGCAGGTAGTCTACCGCAGTACCGTGCTGTGTTTTGCTCCATCCCAAGAAGGTGTGACAGCTGAGCGTCGGTTCTGCGGATGACAAAGTGAGTGCCTGACCGTATGCCTTGGTTTGGGCTGCAGGAGCGCCGGAGGCGTAGCTGTTGTCCAGTACGTACTGTACAGTGTAGGCACTGTCAAATTCTACGACAAAGGGACATGCGGAACATCCCGGTGCGTCATTCCATGTTCCGGCCGTCAATAATACTGCGTAGTTTTCCGTTCCTTCTTGGCTTGCAGCATCGTTGTTCGGTTCACCGCTTGCCCAGTTGTTATAGGAGAAGCTTTCTCCGGTGATCCATTTCCACGTTCCTTCGCTATCTTTGTCGGTGGCGCCCATCCATATACTACTGCCGTCGGCACAAAGTCCTTTGACGAAGTTGTTCTCGGCAGAGCTGGATATAGTCACCAGATGGCCGCCAAGTTGTTCCGCCACAAGTTTTGCACAGTACCAGGTGGTAGGTGTTGAATAGAAATAGTAAGTGTGTCCATTGTAAGTCGATACCTGATGTTGTGGGGAAGTGTTTATCCAGGACGCGGCGTCTACAGTGCAAAACTTAAGCCGAACGTTCACATCGCTATTAAGAGTTCCCGTCCTTGAACCGCTGTAAACTCCCTCATAGGCCTTGCCATCCTTGGCCTTGATGTCAGTAACGGCATAGGTCGCACCGGCCGTATGTGATGCACAATAATCATTGACGTCATTGGCCACCCTGCTGCCGTTGATGTAAACGTCAAATGTGCCATAGTTTCCCAGACTTCCTGCGCTGCTGTCAGAATCCAAGTATCCGTTTACGTCCAGTGTATAGGTGGAAGGGGCAACGTAGAAATCAGGGCGGATAACACCCCAGTAATTTCCAGAATAATTAAAATGCCATGTACACCTTACGACACCCTCAGGGTAACCGATAACATTTTGATCGTAATGTACATAGTCAGATTCGTAAATGCCGACATGCCCATACGGATTGTCACTCGTCCCATAATAGACAAGAATATCCGCCGGTTGGGGAGCAGCTCCCTGAATGCGGGACCAGCCGGACGGCAGAGCGTTGGTGGCATAGTCACATCCGTTTCCGGAAACCGGAGAAGCCCCAAGGTATTGGTAGTACGCACGAATGAAATCAACGCATTGAGCTCCGTAAGAACCGTAAAATGCATGGCCCTCCTGCGCCTGTACCCAAGACAATGCCTGTGCCTGGGTTATGCCGTTTGTTGTCATTAATTCGGCTTCTGAGTCATCCGAATAATCGTAATTGTTGGCGACTTCATTTGTTTCAGAATACTCGGATTCGAATGACGACGCTATAGCATTTCTGCCGTTGCTCAGAACCGGAACCAGCACGAGCACTGCCAGAATAAAACACAATACTCTTTTCGCATAGCATGCCATGTCGGTTTTCATTAAAGCTTTTCTCAAGTCATTTCCTCCTCTTTATTCGTATCAAAACACTGCGCTTTTTGCCGCCGTTTCGATATTAATTAAATTGCGATCCTCAGTTTTGTAAGTAAAGCTTATCGCTTTCCAACATAATGTGACAACAAATGTCCAACAATAACTATTATAAGATTATTATAATCATAATACAACAATAATATGACAATTAATATCGTATTTTTTGTTTGAGAATATCATAAAATAACAGACAGGTGATGCGAATGGACTATTCCTCTTTTGCCAGGCGTCTGTCTGAGTTGAGGCTGCGAAAAAACGTTTCGGCACGGGAGATGAGCTTGGCCATAGGGCAGAATGAGAGCTACATAAACCGCATAGAGAACTCCTTGGCTTTTCCTTCCATGCAGTGTTTCTTTTATATCTGTGAATATCTGAACGTGACCCCGTCGGAGTTTTTCGATATTGATAACAAAGATCCCGCGAAACGGAGGGAACTGTTAAATTCTCTTGACAGACTTTCAAGAGGGCAGTTGGATATTATCCTGGCGGTCGTAAACGAGATGACAAAAAAGTAATGACGACATACGGCAAAGTATGACGTCAAGTTTTTTGACATTTATATGGTAAAATAAGGGAATTATTGGATATACACTGCACCGGAATGATCTACTGATAATAAAAAATACAAAAAACAGCGGGGCGCTGCATTCGGCAGCGCCTCGCTTCGATAAGACGTACGAAAAACGCGATGGGATCAGATGAAATCGGGACCGAACTCCTCGTACACCCTGGGGAGTATGGCCGCAAGGTGTGTGAATTCCTTTATGTTGTGGTGAAGGAGTGCCTTTATAGGGGCGAGGGTCGGGAACTTCATTCCGGGAGGAAGAGCTTTCACCATTTTGCCGTTCTCCACCTTGTAGCCGAAGAAGAACCTGGTGCGAAGCTCGCAGCCGTTGGCGGTGGGCCGGAAGAAGTGGACCATGTTGCCCGCGGCGGAGCATACTATGGTGCCGTCGAACTTGGCCAGCTTCTCCTTGCTGAATCCGATATCGGCGGGGTTGGCAAAGGTGATCTTTATGGATTCCTTGCCCATGTTGCAGTCTTCTTCGATGTCGTGAGTGGTGTTCCAAAGGCGCTCCCTCAGAGAGCGTGACTTGTCCAGAGCGATCTCCGGGTTCATGGTCTTGCAGTAATAGTGCTGGTCGCGGTTCCATATCTTATAGCGCATGGGCTCGATGGGATGCCACGCGAACCAGAAATCAAACATTTCCACTGTAGCGCCGGGAAATTCGGTGAGGTTCGCGAGTATGCCGCAGCCGTCGGGGAGGTAGCCGTAGCCCAGCTCAATGGGCATATAGCCGGGGTTGAACAGATTGTCAAGATGAAGAGGGCTCTCCTCCTCGGGGAAATCTACGGGTTCCTGGGTATTCTCATATTTTGCGGGATCGGGCTCGACCATGTCGAGAAGGTAATACTTATAAAGAGGGGACTGTTTTTCTTCCTCGGTAATAGGTACCATACAGACCGTCCTTTCCTAAAGCTTATTCGGTTGCCGCAGGCGCCGGAGCGTCATTCGGGCTTTACAGGCCATTTGTCGATGGGGATATCCTGGGTGCCGAGAGTCATAACGCCGTCCACGTTCTGGACGGTTATCCACTTCAGCCAGTTCTTGTTGTCCAATTCGGGATAGTCTTCTCTCATGAACCAGCCCCTGGACTCCTTGCGCATCTCTGAAGCCTTGTAGTGCATCTCGGCGCTGAGGACCATGGCCTCAGCCTCCAGGCACTTCATAGTTTCATGCAGGTCTTTGGCGCAAAGCTTCGGGACGAGTTCCTTGGCCTCCTCTATGAGCGCCACGGGCTTTGCCATCCTGTCCTTGTGCATCACTACGGACTGCTCAACAGGGGCCATGGCCTGCTGGATGATGGCAATGACCTGCTCGGCGCTTACGCCGTCTTTCCTATCCATGGGGGCTTTGACCCTGGCGAACGCCGCGTCGACCTGTTTGCCGCACACTTCGGGCACGTCGCCGCCGAGATCGCGGGATGCGATGTCTTCAGCGCACTGCATGGCGGCGAATACCGCGTTGAGTATGCCGGAGCCTCTGTTCCTTCCCGGAGGGGCGGGAACGGCACCCGCAAGGCCGGAACCGCAGTAACTGCAGTCGCCTATGGCGTAAAGGCCGTTTATGGTGGTCTGCATGCCGTGGTCAACACTGATGGGAGACTGCTCCCCTATGAACATGGGGCAGACTTCCAGGTCGGTGTCCACGCTGTTGCCTGTCTCGTCATTAAGTACGCGGAAAAGTTTCCCGTAAGGCCTGTCCCACATCCTCTCCATGTTGGGAGCTCCTTCCGGGGGTGGGGGACCGTAATCCAGATGGACGGGGCCCTTGCCTGCCATCATCTGGTTGTACCACTCACGGATGGCAGTGCTGTTTATGTCCGTCTCCCGGTGCTTCAGGAAGTGGGGTGTGATGAACTCTCCCTCAGCGTTGTACATGTAGTTCTCACCGAAGACCACCTCGTTATGGCTCTTGACCTTAGCCAGCTGGGCAAAGTTGCCAAACTCGGTGTTGCGCAGCACGGCGCCGGCCCTGTAAGCCGCGGCTATGCCGTCGCCCCTGCCGCTTGACCACATGGAGCCTACGCGGTAGTTCTGGGAACCGGTGGCGAGGACCGCCTTTTTGGAGCGGATTACTGTGAGGGTGCCGTCCAGCACGCTGAATACACAGGCTCCGGCTATCCGGTCGCCGTCGGTGAGCAGATCGGCAAGCACGGTCTTGTCCATGAACCTTACTCCCAGTTTCTCGGCTTTCCTGCGCACCTTAAGGGTGATGTCCAGGTCGACGCAGATCATGGCGGTCATGGGACCTGTGGGCATGACGTTGTACTTGCCGTCCGGGTTTTTGGGCACGTTAACTCCCCACTCGGAGAGCTTGTCCAGCATATGGTTGTTCATGCTTACATACTTTGCCATGAGTTCCTGGTCGGTGAAGTATGCTCCTATGGCCTTGGTATGGAAAGCGGCGAATTCCATGGGGTCAATGCGGGAGAGATCAAAGTACTGAAGCACGCCGCCTCCGCGGTTCGCTTTGCCGGAATATCCGGCGAAGTTTTTCTCCACCACGAGGACGTCCGCCTCGGGGGCTTTCTCTTTAATGGATACTGCGCAGGCAAGACCGCCAATGCCGCCGCCCGCTATGAGTACATCGCAGCTTATTTTGTTGTAAGCGTCCATCCGTATCACCTCACTTGTACTGTTCAAAGGACTGCATAAGGTGTTCGCTGGCGTAATTGGGTTTGACCGTAACGGCTCCCTTCTTACATACGAACTGGCAATAGAAGCAATGCTCGCAGTCCTCCACGTATTTGAAAATGGGCTTCTTTGCCTCCGCATCCCAACGGATGACGTCAACGAAGCACGCCTTGTAGCATTGCTGACAGCCTACGCACTTATCCGGGTCATACTTGATAACGTGCTTTGTGTTGATCATTCTTTTCACCACCTCGAAAAAATTGTATAGATATATAGATATAAGTATGCTTAATATATATTTTATTTGTGACCCGCTTGAGAAGCAAGTAAAAATATAGTAAAATAATTATAACCTTAAGGTTATAACTGGAGGGAAGAAAGCATGACGGTCACCCAGATAGAGTCTTTTGAGGCTGTCTGCAGGACGATGAGCTTCACAAAAGCCGCGAATTCCCTGTATATATCACAGCCGGCTATAAGCAAGAGCATATCCAAACTGGAGCAGGAACTGGGGGTGAGGCTTTTCGAACAGGAAGGAGGGAGTCTGATCCTGACGCCGGAAGGGGAACTCTTTTCGGAATTCGTTCGGAACATCAGGGAAGAGTATACTTCTTTCATGGACAGGCTGTCCCTGATGAGGTCTGCGGCGTCGGGCGCCATAAGGCTGGGCTGCCCGGAGACCTGGAACCCCGCCGCCTTTGAAGGCCCCCTTCAGAGGTGTTTCGGCAGATCCTGCCCCTCCGGCCAATTGTGGATAGAGGCGCAGAAGCTTTCGGAACTGCTGCTGCGCCTGCAGAGCGGGAGGCTGGACATGGTGCTCACTCATGAATTTTATTCTCCCGCCATACCCGGTATCCGCGCGTTGGAGCTCACGTCTACCGAGGTGGGAGTACTGTATTCAAAGGAGCACTTCGGAGACGGCGTGACGTTTGAAACGCTGGCGGGCAGCACGTTCCTCGTATTCGATACAGGAATCGAGAAACGGTTCTCCGCCGCCATACGGTCCATCTGCAAAGACTTCGGCTGCGAGGCCAAAGTGAGGATAAGCGGGCAGCTGCAGCGCTCGCTTTTTGACGTCTCCCGGGGGAAGGGCGTGATGCTTTTCACGGATTGGGACAGCGTTACGTCCAACCCGGCTTACGGGTACCTTAAGACGGGCGTCTTCATGCCGGTAAAGCTGATGTATTACGCTGACAGGCTGTCCGCGGACGCCAGGGCGTTCGTCAGCGCGTCGGCGGAGATGTTCCGGGGGAACATTTACGGATAAACCGCGTCAAACGGGGATATAGGAGGTAATGAGCATGAAAAAATCGCTTTGTATTTTTATAGCTCTGGCGCTCTTTCTGGGAGTGGCGGGATGTACAGGCCGACAAGAGCCCGGCGCGGTCGATAATGAATGGACCACCTCGGATGCGGGTACCGGCGACGCCGGGGAAAAGCCTGCCAACGACACTGCAAAGGCGCCCGCGGATACGGACCCCGGAACAGCGATCCAGCCTACAGGCAGCGGTGGGGTGAAGGCGGCTGTCACGGCCGCTTATCCCGAAATGCCGCCCTACCCGGAAGAGAAGGATTACATACAGTCGGACGGGAGCCTGTCAGACGAGTATTTTGAAGCGTACGACAAGTGGAGGGACGCCCAGCCGGCATGGGCGGAGAAGACTGAGGGGTTTGATGCGTTTTACGCCAGGTGCATTGCCGAAATGCTGTCGGACAGCGATACGGAGAACCGCGTATGCTCCCCGGTCAACATTGCGGTGGCCCTGTCGATGCTGGCTGAACTGACGGGCTCGGAAACCCGTGATCAGATACTGGGCCTCCTTGGGGCTGACAGTGTTGAGCAACTCAGGCAGAGGACGTCAGCCCTGTGGAAGAATAATTTCAGGAACGACGCGACGGGGACGACCCTGCTGGCCAACTCAATATGGCTTGACGACAGGTACCCGTACAAGACCGCGCCCCTTGATACACTGGCACAGGAGTATTACGCTTCGTCCTATACCGGACGCATGGGTTCGCAGGAGCTTACCGCCGCCCTGAGGCAGTGGCTCAGCGAACAGACGGGCGGGCTGCTGGACAGTCAGATACAAGGGATCGAGCTGACCGACGACATGATTCTGGCCCTCTGTTCCACCGTATATCTCAGTGCCAGGTGGACTCACCAGTTTTTTAATGAGTCCACATGGGAGGACGTATTTCACTCACCGGACGGCGACGTGACCAGGGAGTTTATGCACGAGAAGAGCACCCAGACGTACTATCACGGGCAGAAATTCTCATCCGTGTGCAGATCTTTGGACAACGTGGGGGACATGTGGTTCATCCTGCCGGACGAGGGAGTGGATTGCGGGGACCTTCTTGAGGATGGCGAGGCCATGGAGTTCATGGCGTCGGACAAAGGGAGCGTTGACAGCAGCTTTATAACCGTGAATCTCAGTGTGCCGAAATTTGATGTGTGCGGGGACATGGACCTCACCCGGGTCCTTCAGAGAATGGGGGTCTCCGACGCGCTCGACCCTTCTTCCGCGGACTTCAGCCCCTTGACAGACCAGGACGGGGTATATGTCAGTCAGGCCAGACACGCCGCCCGGGTGAAGATAGACGAAGAGGGCTGCGTAGCTGCGGCGTACAATGTGATGATGGCCGCGGGCGCTGCTTTGCCGCCTCCGGACGAAGTGAATTTCGTTCTGGACCGCCCGTTCATTTTTGTAATAACCGGAGTTGACGGTTCGCCCCTGTTTGCGGGGACAGTGAACATGCCGTAATGAAGGGATCTGTACCTTCAGTAAAAGGTTATAAAAGCTGAAAAACAAAAGCGCCGCGGTGACGGGCTTCAGCCCGCCCACCGCGGCGCAGTGCTGTTGACAGCTTATCTCCTTCCCCCAAAGAGGGTGTTCATGAGTCCGCGCTTCAGGACCTGTGAGCCTGCGCTGATGACCTGACGCTCTATCTGCGCGCGGCGGCGTTCGGAGGCCTTCTTTTTTGCGGCTTCTTTCCTTTCGGCCTCTTTTTGACGCTTTTTCTCAGCCGCTTCCTCTTCTTTTATGCGCTTTTTCTCGGCAGCTTCCTCCTCCTTGCGCTTCTGCTCTTCGAAAGCTGCTTTTTCCTTCTCAAAAGCCTCTCTCTCGGCGTCCAGCTGGGCTTGTTTCTCTTCTTCCGCCTGCTGGCGTTCAAGTTCTTCAAAGGCGGAATCCCTGTCCACAGCCTGATCGTACTTCTCCATGCCGCTGAGAAATTTGCCGCGGGAAGACTCGGCGCATTGGGCCATGAGGCTCTGGGGACATATTATCGAAGTTTTCTGGACTATTCCCGGGATGCCCTTCTCGTCAAGCAGCGAGACCAGGGCTTCGCCCACTCCCAGTTCCATTATGACCTCTTCGGCCTTGAAGGCGGGGTTGGGCCTCATGGAATTGGCGGCGCTGCGCACGGCTTTCTGCTCCGCGGGGGTGTATGCTCTGAGGGCGTGCTGCACGCGGTTGGAAAGCTGGGCGAGTACCGGGTCCGGAATGTCGCTGGGGCTCTGGGTCACGAAATATATGCCCACTGCCTTGGAACGGATGAGCTTTACAAGCTGTTCTATCTTCTGGACCAGGACTTTCGGGGCGTCGCTGAATAACATGTGGGCTTCATCAAAGAAGAAGACCAGCTTTGGCTTATCCAGGTCTCCGGCCTCCGGAAGCTTTTCAAATAGCTCGGACATGAGCCACAGCAGGAAAGTGGCGTAAAGAGTGGGGTTGCGGGCGAGTTTCACGCAGTCCAGAAGGTTGATCACGCCGTGACCGTTGGAGTCGGTGCGTATAAGGTCGATGATATCAAGGTCGGGCTCGCCGAAAAACAGGTCGGCGCCCTGGTTTTCCAGCGGCAGAAGGGCGCGCACTATGCCGCCCAGCGACTGGGCGGTCACGTTCCCGTACGTGGTGAGGAGTTCGGCCCTGTGGTCTGCCGTGTAGTCCAGCATGGCGTGAAGGTCCTTCATGTCTATTAACAGCAGGCCGTTGTCGTCCGCGATGCGGAACACGATGTTAAGTACTCCCTGCTGGGCGGGGGAGAGCCCCAGAATACGGGCAAGAAGGTCCGGCCCCATATCGGAGACTGTCGCCCTTACCGGGTGACCCGCCGCCTGGTATACGTCCCAGAAAGTGACGGGGTATGATTTGTAAGAGAATATGTCCCGTATGCCGAATTTGTCTATGCGCCTCTCCATGCCGTCGGACTTAGCTCCGGGTTCGCAGAGCCCGGAGACGTCCCCTTTGATATCGCAAAGGAATACCGGTACTCCCGCGTCGGAGAATGATTCCGCCATTACCTTCATGGTGACAGTCTTTCCCGTGCCGCTGGCGCCGGCAATGAGACCGTGCCTGTTCGCCATATTTAGAGCCAGGTTTACCCGCTGTCCGTCGGCCAAACCGAGATATATGCCGTCGTCTGTATACATTGCAATTCCTCCGCAGTCGTTTTTCACAGTCCGGCCGACCGGCCGCTTGTGGGCGATTGGTTATGATTCGTGTTTCAATTATATAACCGTTTTCCGTTTAATACAACGTTTTGAATGTTTATAATACTGGAGCCGGAAATACGTTTGCCGGTGCCTTCGGCACAGGCTGCCGGACGATTTAGTCCGATCAACGATATGAACTATACTTACCGCATGTTTTTCATTTATGGTTCGTTATTCGGCGTGCCACGTTCTTCCGACGGACGGAATCCTCCCGCGATAATTGTTTATTGGCTTTGCAGTGGGCGCCGCAGGGTTCAGGAAACGCTCTTTGACCATACACTCCGCAGGGGTGCACTGGCGGCCTGATCCAGGATGAAAACTTTAACGGCCTTTACCCCGTCATTCAACGTGTACGGCACTGTGACGCCAAGACCTTTGCCCGCTGTCGGTTTTCCTGTTACGGTGGCAGTGCTGACGAGCCTGCCCTTTGAGTCATAGGCCGCTGTGATCACCAGTATGGACGCCGCGGCGGGGGTCCTGTTGGTGACAGTCACTTTCATGCCGCCGGTCACGGTGGACGACGACACGGTAAAATTGTCCTTCCACAGCGCTTTGACCACAGTATCTCCGGTGACGGTCACGGTATCCCCGGTTTTGCCAAGATCCCACTTGTCGAAAACCTTGCCGAAGGGGGCTTTAAATGAGCAGGCCGGGAGGGTGAAGGGATCGCCGTAAAACGAGTTCTTGTCTGCCATATACCCTGTGCCCCCGGCAGCGTCAAACTGTACTGTGTACGTCTTCGGCAGCCATGTAGCGTACAGGATCGTGTCCGATGAGATATCCACGGACGTCCCCGGCCTGCCGTCGCTCCAGCGGTCAAACTCATACCCTTCGGGAGGGGTAAAAGCGCACTCCGGAAGGGTGAAAGGCCCTTCCCGTACCATGACGTCCGCCATCGTCCCCGAACCGGAGCCGGGGTCGAAGCGCACCGTGTATTGGGGGATCTCGCGGTCTTTCCAGACCGCCCTGACGGTGGTGTCCCCGGTGATCTCCGCGTATGTCAGCGACCGGCCGACGTCCCAAGTGTCGAACTGCTTGCCGGCGGGGGGCGTGAAACTGCACGCCGGGAGCAGGAGGTATTTTTTTGCCCTCTCCACGGTCATATCCGGCATGCTGCCCGAGCCGCCGTTCGGGTCGAACCTGACAGTCCATATCTCCGGGGGCAGCACCGTCACCAGGAATCTCCCCAGTTCTGCTGAGGTGTGCCGGTTCCTGAACGTCACGGTGTACGTTCCCTGCTGCGCGTCCGAGGCGTCCACGACGACGCTGAAGTCAGCGTTCCAGACGTGAAGGGAAGGGGCGCCGCTCTCCGGCGTGATTGTCAT
>JAFWGE010000001.1 GCA_017512485.1 Oscillospiraceae bacterium | reverse complement strand
CGGTCCGGCGCTTATCATTTTTCGGGGCTGTCCGACGGGCGGCTCAGGAAGCCAGAAGAGAAGAAGCGATAAAGCCCTTATGTCGGATAACAGAGATGGCTGCAGCCGAATATGAAAGGCCGCCCGCCTGGCAGCGGGCGGCCTTTTATATGACCTGATAAAACAGGAGACGGCAGACAGGAAAGACCGACGGCAGAACCTGGCAGAACCCTGTGAAAGAGAAAACGATACTCGGAAATTGCCCAATTTGCGAAAAAATGATAACGGGTACCAACACCGATTTGTTGAAACGGCGAATGAAAATTAGCTTGAAAGCGGCAGATCATTGTGCTACCATTAACGTGGTTAATAATTATGTAATAAATAATAAATAAATAAGAAACAAAAACGAATAAGTTACTCCCTATTGCACAAATCACCCGAAACTCAACGGAAGCTCATTGCCTACGTTGTGAATAAAACAAGGAGAAAAAAAGTATGAAGAAACTCAAAGCGATCCTCTGTATCGTACTTGCCCTTTCGATGGTGCTCGTGTTTGCCGCCTGCGCAAAAGACAGCGGAAGCGGCGACTCGGGAAAAAAAGACGATGCAGGCAGCAGCGGAAGTTCATCCACGCAGACGGACAGCGGCAACAGCGATTCCGGCTCCGGCAGTTCCGCGTCCGTCGCCCCTGCGGAGGACACGTCCAACATCCCGCAGGACCAGCTTCCCGATCCCAATATGACCAGCACCGCCCTCCACATGTTCAGCAGCCTTGATGAGTATTACAACAGACCTCACGAGCTGGTGCCGGGAAGTTCCGTCCATCTTCTGGCCACCAACGACGTTCCCTCCCAGGTCCCCTGGAACGCCACGGCTGAGACGTGGATGCTGCCCAACATCTATGAGGGACTCGCTTACACGTATATGGGCCAGGTTAACGACGTGCGCCCCCTAATAGCCGAGAGCTATACCCACTCCGACGATTATCTCACCTGGACATTCCAGATCCGCGACGGTATAAAATTTTCTGACGGCACGGTGTGCGACGCCCCCGCCGTTGCCAAGTCCTGGGGGTTCTACCAGGAGGCCAGCCCCACTTCTTTCAACAATGTAAACATAGTGTCCTACGAGGCCACCAGCGATAAGGAGTTTGTGGTGTATCTGAGTGCCCCCTGCTCTTATTTCGAGGTCAGCCTGCAGACCATGTACATTCTTAGTCCCACAGCCCTTGAGCAGTATGGAATAAATGACAACCGTTCGGCGATAGGCACCGGTCCGTATTACATAGACTCTTACACCGCAGGAGTTGAATTCGTCTTCAAGGCGAGGCCTGACTATTATTACTATGACAGAATGCCCGTTATCGAGACAGTAATCTGCAGCATCATCAACGATGCCACCACAAAGCTCATGGCCCTTGCCAACGGTGAGATCGACGGCTATACTTTCAGGGCCCTTGAGAGTTACTACTATCTTATTGATAACGATTTTGACGGGAGCCTGCTGATTTCCAACGGCAACGCCGATCCGGTCTTCCTCAACGCCAAGACCGTTCCCGAGTTCTGCCACCACGAGGTCAGGGAGGCAATGAGCCGTTTTATAGACTTTAACGCCATCAACGATCTGCTGTATGACGGCATGGGTCTTGTCCAGACCAGTATGTGGACGGTGGGCTCCTCGGGTGAGGTCCCCTTCGACGGATACTACTACAATGAGGCCGAGGGTCTTGAGCTTATGGCGCAGGCGGGCGTAGATCCCAAAAGCATGAGTTTTGTGGCCAAGATCATCGACACGGGAAAAGACCTGTTCGTTACCATACAGGGCCAGTTGGATAAGGTCGGTATGAGCATGGAGGTCCAGCCGCTGGAGCCGGAAGCAAACTTTACATTCCTGAAGAACGGAGACTGGACGCTCACCAGCGGGAACTCGGGATATAGTGACGCCAGACCTTATCTGGCCTGGACATATATCCTGCTTCCGGAACATCTTATCAAGGAGTGCTGGCAGGATCTTTACGATCCCGATCTGTACGAGAAGATGAAAGATGAATACTATGCCATGACCAGTGCCCCCACCTGGGAAGAGATGCTCGACCATGCTCATCGGCTGACGACGTATGAGCAGGAGGACTTCGGCTGCCTGAACGGAATACAGGTTCCGTTCTTCGGCGCGTACAGCAAAAACGTCAAGGACGTGGTATTCATTACGGAAAACCATACGCTGCCCTGGTACTACCTCTATCTTGCGGACTGACAGCTCAGGGTATAGGTATAACCGAATAACGATATTGCTCCGGACCGCTGATTATGCGGCCCGGAGCTTTTTCGGCTGATAAAAGCCGGCGGCATTAAGGGCGAAAAAGCTGCGGCGCGTTGGGCGCCGCAGCACATAATTTTAAACTGTATGTATCTTACTCCACGGAGATCATATAACAGTAGACCGGCTGGCCGCCGTCCACAAGATTGACCTCAGCGTTCGGGCAGGCACTCTCGAACAGGGCTTTCGTGTGCTCAGCCTGGTCAGCGGTGACGTCTTGGCCGTAGTAGATGCAAATATATTCACAATCGGAATCGCCGGCGCTTTTCGCCAGAGAACCCAGGAGGCTGTCCAGATCGGGGTCCATGCCGAAAGGTTTGCCGCAATCCAAGGCAAGATAATCCCCCTGCTTGATGTCCCAACCGTCGAACTGGGCGTCGCGGGCGGCGTAGGTCACCTCCATAGTGCGTACGCACGCGGCGGAGGCTTTCATGGTCTCCTCGGCGTCGTCGACTTTCATGCCAGGGTTCACGGAGATCATTGCGGAGATACCTTCGGGGATGGACGTGGTGGGGATGACACGCACGTCTTTATCTGTAAGGCCTACGCACTGCTGAGCGGCAAGTATGATGTTCTTGTTGTTGGGAAGTACGATCACCGCACTGGAGGGGGTGGATTCTATGGCGTTCAGTATATCCTGGGTGGAAGGATTCATGGTCTGTCCCCCCTGGACTATGCTGTCCACTCCTATCTGAAGCAGGGCGGAACAGAGGCCTTCGCCGGAGCATACGGCGACAAACCCCAGGTCTTTGTCCGGCTCGGTCCGGGCAGGGATAGGGGCCGGCGCCGGCGCCGGTGAAGGGGCGCTCTCCGCGGCGTTGATCTTTGCCGTGTGCTGCAGGCGCATATTCTCTATTTTGACCATAGAGAAAGCCCCGTGTTTTATGGCCTCGTGAAGGACCTGGCCGGGATCGTTGGTGTGTACGTGGACTTTTATTATTTCGTCATCCTCTACGAATACGAGGCTGTCGCCAATGCCGTTTAAAAAGTCCCTGAAAAGGAACGGGTCGGCGGAGCCTTCCCTTTCTATTATGAACTCAGTACAGTAAGTAAAATTGATCTCTTCGGTGGAGAAGGAAGAAAAATCCGCCTTTTCCCTTGAAGCGGCCGGCGCGTCTGTAATTTTGCCGCGCAGAGCTTGAAGCGCCGCCTCAAGAATGACCGTATAGCCTACGGCGCCGGCGTCGACAACACCGGCTTTTTTCAGAACGGGATTCTGTTCCATGGTTTCCGGAAGGGCGCGTTTTGCCTCCAGGAGTGCCTGCTCAAGCACATATTCAAAAGAGGGATCTTCCTCCGCGGCCACGGCTGCTTTTTCCGCCGCCAGCCGGGAGACCGTCAGGATAGTTCCCTCGGCGGGCTTCATCACCGCGTTATACGCGGTCTCAGAGCTCAGTTTCATTGCCGCGGCAAGATCCGCCCCGTCCATTTCGTCCAGTGCTTTGACGCCGCGGGAGAAACCGCGGCAAAGGAGGGACGTTATCACACCGGAGTTGCCTCTGGCCCCCCGGAGCAGCGCCCCGGCTATGAGTTCACCGATTTTTCCGACCCCCGCGTTTTTCGCGTTGTTCAGGACGTCGACGGAAGCGCCCAGGGTCAGGCTCATATTGGTACCGGTGTCCCCGTCTGGAACCGGGAACACGTTAAGATCGTTGATACGCTGTTTGTCTCTTTCTACGGCTGCAGCCGCACTCAACGTCATCGTTTTCAGCGCCGCGCCGTCAATCTTGCGAATCATAATGTCTGTAACCCCCGAAATAAATATGGATCCATACCGGAAATCAGTCTATAACCACCGAATCTATAAAAATGTTGATATCCTTAACTTCAACACCGGTGGTGCCGGATACCACATACCGGACCTCGTTGATGATCGAACGGGAGATCGCCAGCATGTTAACTCCGGTATCGACCATGATATGCAGGTCAAGGGACACAGAGTTGTCCTGGTTGAAGACTACTTTTACGCCTTTTGAGACGGATTCCTTTCTAAGCAGATGCACAAGGCCGTCTATATCCGAGCGCATGGCCATCCCTTTTACGCCATAGCAGCCCACAACGGCTCCTCCGGCGACGGCGGATATGACCTTGCTGCTTATACGGATGCTGCCCGCGTCGGTTTTTATACTAATCAAGGCTCGACCTCCTTTTGTCAACCGGCCTGTTTTACACCTCGCAAACAGGCGGTACGTAATTTTGACCGCAGACGCGGCCTGAAACAAGCGAATGATCACGTGTCTTTTTTCTTTTGCAGTTTGTGCTCGGTGCCGTCGGGCTCCCTTATGTAGACATTGTCCAGGGTGAGCTCGAGGTTCTTCCTGAATCCGGCGAGATATTCTTCTCTGAGCTGCTGCTGTTCCGCCTGCTCGTCACAGGTGAGGCCGCTGGACTTTGCCTTTCTGGCGAGCTCGTTTATTCGCTCGATCTTATATGCCTCCATCCGGCGAACTCCTTTCCGGGAACGGGATAAAAATATATGAAGCAGTATATATGATTTTTTCCGAATTGTAAAGGGCGCGGGTCATAAGGCCTGAGCAGGCCTGACGCTTACTTCCCCCGTGGTCAGCCGGACAGGGCCTCCGCCGGTTTCGACAACGAGGGCGAAATCGTCGTCTATCCGGCTGGCAATGCCGGAATACGACGCCCCGCCGCGGGTGAATACCACTTCTTTTCCCAAAAGTACGCTGTCCCGCCGGTAGAGTTCCAGATAACGTCCTTCGGAACCGGGCAGGTCGTGCCTGAGCCGGTCAAAGGCCAGGATCATCTGTGACGCCAGGGCGGACAGGTCGGTCTCCAAGCCGGTTTCCATCAGTATCGACGTGGCTGTGGAGGACAGCCCTTCGGTGAAGTCTTCAGGCGTGTCGAGGACGTTTACGCCGGCCCCGAGGACTATGTCCGTCATCCGCCCGTCTGCGAACGTGCCCTCGGCGAGAATGCCGCATACCTTCCTGCCGCCCATTATAAGGTCATTGACCCACTTTATGCCCGGTCTCGTGCCGCACGCGTTCTCCACCGCGTCGCAGACAGCTACGGCGGCACCGGCTGTGACTGCCCCGAGCCTGTCCGGAGGCAGGAGCGGGCGCAGCAGCATTGAAAGATAAACGCCCTTGCCGGCAGGGGAGTGGAAATACCTGCCCAGCCTTCCCTTGCCCGACGTCTGCCCGGAAGCGAGAACGGCGGTACCTTCAGGCAGAGAACGGGCGTTTTCCTTAAGATATGTATTGGTGGACGGGATCACGTCAAAAACCCGGAGCCTGTCGGAATGCTCCTGGCCCAGCAGAGAAAGCAGTCTGTTTTTATCCATGACGTACCTCTGATCATAATACCGTGCCGCGGCGAAGGGTAGAAAACGGGAAGAAAGCCGCCGGAAAGACGGCGGCTGAGGTGCTGAAGGGGACGTCAACTCTACTGCTCACACTCCGAGAGGACGTCGTAAAGGGATACGCCGTTATCCCTGGCGAGGGCTGCGGCGTCTTCATATTCGGTTTTTACCCGGGTGACGCCGTATCCGGTCGATATTTTTTTTCGCACAGGGCCGTACCTGGTCTCGGCGGTCGCGGTACTGCGCTCCAGCGTATATCTGCTGAATTTCTGTTCCCTTATGCCGATGGTGGACGTATGTTTGAATATAAGGCGCACAAATTTTTCCTTTTCGTCCGGGCGGCACAGTACCGAGAAAAGGACCCCGGGGCGGGATTTTATCATGCCTATTGGTATGGTGTATACGTCGAGGGCGCCCTCGCCCATAAGGAGTTCCGAGGCGAAACCGATGGCCTCCGGTGTCATGTCATCAATATTGCAGGAGAGCTCCGTTACCTCCTCCCCGGATACGCCGTCGCTCTCGCCGAGGAAAGCGCGCACACAGTTTGCCGCCTCAAATTCCTTGGTGCCCATCCCGTAGCCTATGCTCCTGACGCGCATCGCGGGCATCGGGCCGAACTCAGAGGCAAAATATCTGATGAGCGCCGCTCCGGTGGGGGTGCACAGCTCGCCAGAGATCCTGCCGGAATATATGGGTATGTCACGCAGCAGATACGCCGCGGCAGGGGCAGGAACGGGCAGGATACCGTGAGCGCACTTCACCCGGCCGCTCCCGACGTTGATGGGGGAGACAATTACGCGATCCGGGGAGACGCGGTCCATCAACAGGCATACGGCGGTTATGTCCGCCACGGCGTCCATTGTTCCGACCTCGTGGAAATGGATCTCCGCCGCCGGTACGCCGTGGACGTGACTCTCCGCGCCGGCAAGAAGGTCAAATACCGCTTTAACGTTGCTTTTGACTTTCTCGGACAGCGCCAGGGAGGACACCAATCGGTATATGTCTTCCGGCCCGGAGTGACTGTGGGAGTGCGCGGGAGCGCTTTCGGCACCCGGTTCGTTCTCGTGGGGATGTGAATGATCGTGGGAATGCGAATGGTTGTGTGGGTGCGAATGGTCGTGGGGGTGCGGGTGATCGTGAGGGACGTCCGATTCCTCACGCCCGTTCACATAGACGCGCATGTGCGTACCGACGACGCCGCACCGGGAGACCTGTTCACACTGTATGCTCACGCCTGGAATGCCCAGGCCGGAGAGCTCGGCAAGAAAACCGTTCCTGTCGGGAACAAGCTCCAGAAGCGCCGCGGTCAGCATGTCGCCCGCCGCGCCCATCGAACAGTCAAGATACAGATTTTTCATTGTTTTACCGCCATATGGTTTATTCTGCCCGCGATGATCCCGGCGCCGAAACCGTTGTCTATATTTACCACGGCTACGCCGCTGGCACAGGAGTTCAGCATTGAAAGAAGGGACGCCAGCCCCTGGAAAGAGGCCCCGTAACCGACACTGGTGGGGACGGCGATCACCGGACAGTCAGAAAAACCGCCGATAACACTGGCCAGCGCGCCCTCCATACCCGCGACCGCGATGATCACGGAGGCCTTCATGATGTCGTCCATATGGTTCAGGAGCCTGTGAAGGCCTGCGACGCCAACGTCATACAGCCGCAGCACTTCGTTGCCGTGCACCTCGGCCGTAACGGCGGCCTCCTCAGCCACGGGGATATCGCTGGTGCCGCCGGTGGCGACAACTATGGTCCCTATCCCGTCGGGAACGGGAATGCTTCCGATTATCCCTGCCCTTGCCTCCGGACGGTAGTCAAGAGGGTGTACAAGGGCCACTTGCCTGGCGGCCTCCGAGGAAAGCCGCGTAATAAGCACGGTGTTCTGTCCGGCATCCCTTAGAGCGCCGACTATGCCGGTTATCTGCTCCGGGGTCTTGCCGGAGCCATAGATCACTTCCGCGGCGCCTTGCCGTATTTTTCTGTGAAGATCCACCTTGGCATATCCCAGATCCAGAAACGGATCTTTCTTGATCTCGAGCAGGGCTTCGTCCACAGATACGGAGCCGGCCCTGACAGACTCCAGTATCTTCCTGATATCGCTGTTCACTTTCGTACCTCCAGGTCCAAAAGGACGTCAGTAAAATATGATTTAAGGGTATCAAGGATCCCCGTCCGATTTTCGACCAGGAGGGGGAACTGTTCCTCCCTCAGCTGAAGCTTTGCCGTACCGCCGGAGATACGCACCCGGAAATCGCTGAATCCGAGGGAAAAGAGGTATCCTTCCGCAGCCTCCGCGGCGGACAGCTTTTCTCCTGTTATCTCCTCCCCGGAGGGGATCCTGGTGGCAAGGCAAGCGTAAGAGGGTTTATTCCAGGTGAAGAGGCCGGCCTCTTTGGAAAGTAGCCTTATCTTTTCCTTTGTCAGACCGCAGTCCCTGAGGGGGGAGAGCACGCCGAGTTCCCGTGCGGCAGCCATGCCCGGCCTGTCCGAGGCGTCGTCTGAAGCGTTGGTGCCGTCCAGAAGGACGGGAAAACCGTCTGCCGCCGCTGCCTTGATTATCCCGGAGAAGATGATCCTTTTGCAGTGATAGCATCGATCCTCAGGATTTGACGTTATCTCCGGGTGGGAAAGCACGTCGGCCGTAAGTATCCTGACGTCCGCCCCGAGGGACGCGGCCAGTTTTTGAGCGTCTTCCAGCTCGAAAGCCGGCTGAAAGGCCGATCTGACGCAGTAGGCACGTACCGAAGCACCGTATTTTTTAGCGCAGTACAAAAGAAAAGACGAATCCGTTCCGCCGGAAAAGGCGATGGCTGCGCGGGGGTGAAGGCGGAAGAATTCCGACAGCTCCATTAGGTGGGACCTCCCTGTGTGATGATGGTACCGGCGCATATAAAACCCGATCAAACGTCCGGGATCGGGTCCCGGGGCGGCACCGGAAAGGACCTTTCCGCGCGGAACGGGCGTCGGCCGGACATATACTTCCAGACTATTATACCAAGTTTTGCCGGTTTATCAAGGTTCGTTCTCCTGTCGGGCGGTTTTGGGAAACAGCCGGACCGTACGGTGGCGTGCTGCATAAACTTTGCGCCGGTTAAACGAGGGGACGCGGAGGCTCACGCCCGTCCTGAACTTCATCCGGGAAATATCCCATGTCCAGCCGGACTTCTTTCCTCTGCATGTCCGTATTGGAATAACAGCAGGAGTCGAACCCTATCAGTCTGAAGCCCTGGCTGCGGTAAAACTCTATGGCGTTGACGTTGCAGGACTGGGTTTCCAGGATTACGGCGCGGCGGCCTTCGTCTTTTGCCTGCTTTTTGGCGATATCCATCAGCCTTCGGCCGATACCCCGTCTGCGAAGGGGTTCCGATACCCAGAGCTCGGTTACTGTCAGGCGGTTGCTCCAATCTTCCGGACAGGTTTCGATACAGGCGAGAAGCTCTTTTATCCCGGCATCCCCGGAGACGATCCCCCAGGCCCGGGCATTTTCCCAATGATCCTGATACAGCCTGTCAGGGAAATCATATTCTTCCGGGGTGTGGGTGACGGGGGAGCCGAATTTCTTTTTTGAAATACTTATAGTACACGCCGAAACCCCGGTAAATATCTCCAGGTCATAATACTCGGACGACGTATATCTGATCGGTACGACGGTCCCTTTCCATTCTTCTTTTGGAAGAGGTAAGATCTCATATTCCATGGACTTCATTTTCCTCCCGCGTTTTTTGTTCCGGCAATCTCGTATATATCTGCGGCTTCCATAAAGACCTCCCTCAGACATTGTCATGGTCCGGTTTCATGTCATGCGGGAAAGGGGGCGCAGGCGTCGGCGGAAGTTCAAGATCCTTTTTCCACCAGAGATTGCCGCCTTCTCTCAGAAATACAAAACCGCACCGCTTCAGGACGTTCTGCGATTTGGTGTTGTCCTTTTTGGTTTCGGCCAGTACTGCTTTCAGGCCCGACCGCCTTCCAAAGTCCAAGAAAGCGGTGAGGGCTTCCGTCATATACCCCCGCCTTTCAAACTGCGGGTTGAGGCCGTACCCTACTTCCGTCAGACCGTCCCGGGGAACGTATTTATAATCGATGGAGCCGATAACAGAGTCTGTCTCTTTCAGAGTGATCAGGAACTCTGTAAAGAAAAGATAATTATCGGGGTCGTCCGCTATCTCACGCTCAAGTTTCTTTAAAAAGTCCCTGAGAAGCCAGTCCAGTTCTTCTCCCTGATATTTTATCCCGTATTTATTTTCAAAACCGGTGAGGTCGCTGTTGAAAAGCGCCAGAGAAGCTTCTGTAAACGGAAACAGTATCAGCCGGTCCGTTTCGATATGATCTATCGCTTCTTCCCTGTTCATATTTATATCCTTTCCGAATACGGTCGTTTTGACGTTTGGTGCAGCGGGGGGCAATGCGGCATTGCGCGCATTGCCCCCCGCCGTCATTCACTTTTCAGAACAGTTGCCCCGGGAGCTTTTTCTTTTCTTTCGGGGGAAAAGCTTTGTCAAAAGCCTCCGCGTCGTTTTCATCCACAAAATATCCCCGTGGGGGCGCATATTCGCCTTTTACGTCTGCCAGATATCCGGGTACCAGCTCCCTGCACAGGAAAAAGGAGGCGTCAGCGCCTTCCGGCAGGCCGTGGTATCTGATGCCGAAATCAGACGCGAACGAAAAGCCGCTCTTTCCATAGAAATTGATGTTGCCCTCAAAGCACAGAGCCCCGCAGCCCAATCCCGCGGCTTTTTCCAGAGAATAGTCCAGCAGCATTTTGCCGTAACCCTGTCTCTTGTACGCCGGTGCGATACATATGGGACCCATGGTCATAATGGGTATGTCCCTGCCGTCATCGCCGCAGATGAGCGCGCGCATGAACATGTTCTGGCCTATAATGCGCCCGTCTTTTTCCATGACGAAGTCCAGCTCCCGCACGAAAGAGGGATCGTTTCTGAGCGTGTGGAGTACGTAGTGTTCCAGGCATCCCGGACGGTATACGTTCCAGAATGACTCGCGTACGAGGTTTTCTACTTCCCGGTACTCGTTTTCCTGTTCCTGTCGAATGATAACGCTGGGATTTTCCATCGGTATTCCTCCTGATATTCGTTTTGTTTTTTGTGATACGTGGAACGGTCAATACCGGGAGGATCGCAGGACTGTGTTTGCAGACCTCCCGGTCAGCGCACAGTCACCGATTCTTTGCGTGTGTTTTTCAAACAGCAGTTCTCCTTTTTTTAATATTTTATCATAAAGCCGGCCGGCCGAATGATCGAAAAAACAAAACAGGGCAAATCTGATCGTACGGCGAAGAGCCGCCCGCGGTCATTGAAGGACAGAGACCAGCTTTAAAAACTTTTTGTCGTTCATCTGCTCGTTTGTAACGTATCTTCCGTTATAAAACAGTGAATAAGTCGTTACGGGCGTGGGGGCGTTTTGAGCGTCTTCTTTGCTGAGGATATGGACGGACCTGAAGCGGACCCCTTGTTCCGCCGCAGCTGCTTCGACGATTGGGACGTACTTTGCGTTGAACGGGCACTGACTTGTATAGAACAGCACGTATCCCGGGTCATCTACGCGGGGATGTTTTGCGCATTCCTTGAAAGCGGGCGGTCCCGAAGCATCTATGAAAGGCAGGTACCAGAGTTGGATTCCGCTGTCTGACTCATCACTGACGGAGAAGCCTTTGTATTTAAGGTATCCGGGATCGGCCAGGAACGGCTTTTTCTTTGCGGATGAGAGGATGCACAGACCGGACCGGTTCTTTTCCCTGCTGTCCCGTATGCATTCCGCCAGAAGATCGTTTGAATAGCCGTGGCCTTTTAGTGAGCCGGATACCCAGAGACAGTCGATATACATATAACCGTCGGCGATGAGGGGGATCCATGCGTTCTCCGCGGGAAGATATTCAATAAAGCATTTCCCGCGCTCAGTACTCTTTAAGAATACCAGGCCGTCATCGAAACGCTCCGCAAGCCAGGCTTTTTTTGAAGAGACCTGTACGTCGCTGCTGTTGGAGATGGCACAGCAGATATGTTCTTTTTCGAGGTTTTCTTTTGTCAATCTCACGTATTCCATATATACCGCCTTGAATTATTAGTTATGTATGACAGTTTTCGCTCCGGGATACTCATTCAGGGGGGAGAATGACCCGGTGCCGATAATACCAGAGGGGCGCCTGCAAGGGAGAGGGACCGCTTCGCGGCTGAAAGCCCGCAAAACCGCAGGATGTTTCAAATGGCAGTCCGCTTCAGAGTGAGAATGAGCTCGACCTCGTGCCTGATCGGTATGCCGTCGTTTCCAAGCAGCGGGATATCAGGCTTCAGACGCCTGGAGATCTCCACGGCGTTTCTTCGGAGACTGACGACGTCGAAGCCGCGTTTTTGATAAAACCGGAGAGCGCGTGTATTGTCGTTGGTCGTGATAAGGGTGACCGCTCCGTATCCGTTGCTGTCGGCCTCGCAGACCGCTCTGTCCAGCAGGGCGGTGCCTATGCCGCGGTTCTCGGAAACGCTGTCCAGGGACATTATCTCCAGGGAACTGCCGCGGACCATGAACGTTATCAGGCCGAGGATCCTGTCCCCCGCGCAGGCCATGAAGCCGTCCGCGGCGCTCAGGTCTGTGAGTTCTCCGCGCACGGCCATCTCCGTGGAAAACCAGTGTTCCCGGATAAAGCTGTTGACAGCGGACCGGGAAGAGGGGCTTATCCTTTTTATTTCCACGGCTGGCCCGCCGGGATTTTCGTTTGCCGCTCCGGTTTCGGTAAGACAGGAATACGTTTCCGGCCGGCGGAAACGGCTGCCCATGACCTCGTTGGTCCTGTATAGTCTCAGCTGGTCCATATCGACTGCGGCCAGATAGACCCCTTCCTCTTCCGGGGCTTCAAGGATGCACATATCCCGGACACCCTCCTCGTTTTGCAGCCACGCGACGCCGTCAAAAACAGTTGAGCGGCCGCAGCAGTCCGGCTGCCCGGAGGGGTAATTGCAGGTAGCGATGGCCAGCATGTTCTCATATGCCCTGGTCCGCAGGGCAGAGAGCCTGTTTATCTCCATGGGACAAGCATTTGGGGATAGGATGACCTCCGCGCCTTTAAGCATAAGGATCCTTGCGCTCTCCGGGAACTCCCGGTCGAAACAGATCATCGACCCGACCCTTACAGGACCGCCGGCTGTGTCAAGATCGGCCACCGGGAAATCCCCGCCGGGAGAGAGCACCTTTTCCAGATCGAATGAGCAGGTATGCACTTTGGAGTAGTGGAGGACTTTTCTGCCGTATCTGTCGAAAAGTATCGCGGAATTCATAGGTTTCGGGCTGTTCTTCTCAAGAAAGGTTATCTCGATGGCCATACCGAGTTCTGCGGCCAGTTCCCCGAAAGCCCGTACAAAATCTCCTTCCGCGCTGACGGCTGTTTTCAGTAGCGCGCCCTCGTCCTGAGGCAGGGCATAACCGTTGTTCCACATTTCCGGAAACAGCGCAACATCCGCGCCCAATGCCCGGGCCTGCCTGCAGGCGGCGATCCCCTTTGCAAGATTCTGTACCTGCGTATTCCCCGGAAGCAGCTGAAGCAGCGCGATATTCAGTTTCATGATACCACCCCCGCCGGGATGAGCCTGCCGGTTTTCAGCAGAGGGGGGCAACCGGCGACGTTCCCAAAATGATGCTGCAGCTTATATTCTGAGCCCCCTGAGGTACCGTTTTTCCCCGGGGCCGATGCGGCGGCTCTCCAGGGCTTTCTGTATTGTCTTGTTGTGGATCCAGGGGTCCAGGCTTTTGTTTTCTATAAACTGTATCGCGGCGTCATACTGTTTTGCGAGGGCGGTGGCAAAATACCACGCGACCATCATTTTTATATAGTATTCTTCCGAACGTACAGCCGCGGCCAGATCAAGGCACTCCGGGAAAAAATCCTTGTCCAGATAGTGTTCCATCAGCATCCCCACTGAAGCGGACCGTGTACGTCCTGTCGGAGGATATCCAGTTCCTTACGGGGACGATCAGTTCCTGCCGGTGTTTCCTGAACACTTGCGGGGACAACTGGTCGCACGTGGCCCAGTTGTCCACAAAAGGAAGGAACCGGTCAACAGCGTCCAGGCACACGGGATAATCCTTTATCCCGGAGATGACAAACGAGTGAAGCTGGTTCTCTTCAAAGGAACCGTGGGGGAGATCGTTCAGGAAGTCGTCTATATCGTCCCTGGCGGACAGCTGTTTCGCCAGTCCCCTGAGCTCCGGGGTACGCACTCCGATAAAGGTGCAGGGATCGGCTGAAGGTATGAGTTTCACCTGGAAATCCCGGTACTCTGTGTCCTGAAGACGAAGCAGGTTTTCCCTTATTTCATCAATGATCATATCGGTGCCTCCCTGGGATTATACCGGGGCCGGAACGTGATCCGTACGGTACCTATTGGTGATAATCGCGCCTGTCCGGGAAGTCAAACCGGGCGGGCGGATTCTTTGCCTTTTATCCAGTTTTCGAGGAACCGGAACTGTTCCTCCGTATGGAACCAGTGTTCGCCGCCTTCCATGACGGTGAGATCCGCCCCGATAGATTTTGAAAACCAGGCTATGGTATCGGACGGGGTCAGAGCGTCTTCGCTGCCGTACAATATGTACGTGTTTGCGTTCCATTTTACGGGGTTGTTCTGTACGAAGCTGAGATAATCCCATGACAGATCTTCCCCGGACGCTGTATGGACCGAGCCTTTTTCCATGAGCTCCGCCCGGGAGACGTTTGCCGCCCGCATCATATCCAGGATCAGATTTTCCATATCAACTATGGGGGAGATGAAATAGGCGTGATCAATATACTTCTCTATACCCGCGTTCATGACGAAGAAAGCACCGATACTGTTGGCAATCAGGATGATCCTGCCATATTCGGCGCTCAGGGATAAGACGGCTTCTTTTATATACGCCCCCGCTTCCCAGGGAAGGTCGGAGCGGTAGTCCAGTCCGGTCACACGGCAGGAGGGGAACAGGGGAACGAAGCGTTCTGCCTCGTCCGCTGAGCCCCCTTTTCCGTGGACATACAATACTGCGTTCATTTTTCTCCGTTGTGTCGTGAATCCTTTTCCGCTGCCTGGTCAGCGTCCCAGATGAGTTCTTCCAGTGTCTGGTACAGATGATCCGGTTCAATGGGTTTGGACAGATGAGCATTCATGCCGACCTGGAGGGACCTCTGGACGTCTTCGTCAAACGCGTTTGCCGTCATGGCGATAATGGGGACGGTGGCCGCGTCTTTCCTGTCCAGGGCCCGGATGGCCGCCGTGGCTTCCAGCCCGTCCATTTCCGGCATGCGAACGTCCATAAGTATGGCGTCATAATATCCCGCGGGGCTGTTTTTAAACATTTCCAGGGCGAGCCTGCCGTTTTCCGCATGGTCTATGAGAGCTTCCTTGACACTGATGACTTCTTTCATTATCTCGGCGTTGATGACCATGTCTTCGGCCAGGAGTATCCGCCGCCCTTTCAGGTCGGCCCGTTTCCTTTCCCGGAACAGCCCCATGCCGTTTTTTCTTGCGATGCGTTGGAACTCATCGATAACGTTGGAAGCGAACAGAGGTTTGGCCAGAAAGCTGTCCACGCCGATATGAAGGGACTCGTCCATTATATCATCCCAGTTGAAGGAAGTGAGGATGATCACTGTGGTGTCCTTGTCATACCGGCTGCGTATCTCACGAGCCACTTCCAGCCCGTCCATTTCCGGCATCTTCCAGTCCAGAAGCACGAGATTGTATGGCATTTGTTTGGTGTGGGCGACCTCGAGCATGTGGAGGGCGTCCGGCCCGCTGAAGCACGTGTCCGCCTTGATGCCCACTTCATCCAGTACCACTCTGGCGTGTTCCGCCGCGATCTCCTCGTCGTCGATAACAAGCACTTTCATATCCTTCGGATTGATATAGCTCGCGGCATGCTCGTTATGGCTGCAGTTCCGGAGCGTGATCACGACGGTGAACTCCGATCCGACTCCTTTTTCGGATTCGACGGAGATAGTGCCGTTCATCAGTTCCACTATGTTTTTTGTTATCGCCATACCCCGGCCGGTACTGCCGTACTTGCTGCTCCGGCTGCTGTTCTCCTGGGTGAAAGAATCGAAGATCCTGGGTATGAAGGAACTGTCCATGCCTATTCCGGTATCCCGGACGACAAACCGTATTGAGGACTGGTCTTCATAAGTGGCGGTCCGCTCCACCGTCAGGGTGACCAGGCCTGGGGCATCGGTAAACTTGATGGCGTTGGACAGTATATTGATGAGGACCTGCTTGAGCTTCATGTCGTCGCCGATGTAGTAATCGCTGACTCCGCCTATGACCGTACACTCGTATCTGAGGCCCTTCTCACTGCACTGGGACATTACCATGGTGTTGATCTGCTCCAGCATGCCTCTGAAGGAGAACTCTTCCTTGCGCAGCACCATACGCCCGGACTCTATACGGCTCATATCCAGGATGTCGTTGATGAGGCCGAGAAGGTGCCTGGCGCTCTCTCCGATTTTTTCGAGATATTCGCGGGTTTCGGGGGGCAGGGAAGCATTTCGAAGAGCAAGGCTGTCGAGACCGATGATGGCGTTCATCGGGGTACGTATCTCATGGCTCATATTGGATAGAAAAGCGATTTTTGCCTTGTTCGCTTCCTCCGCGGCAGTCAGCGCTTCCACCAGGGCCTGCTGCTGCGACATGGACTGCCGCATCTCCGAGTCGATATCCGTAAAGCCCACGCCTATGGCGTGCACCAGATGGTCGGTCCTGTCCTCCAAATGGCGGACACCGGCTATGCGCAGCATGGAGTAAGACTCCCTGCCATCCCGCACTTCCAGGAACCTGTAGGCGATGACCGGCTGCTTGAGCAGTTCCCTGCGTATGTTGTCCGGCTGGATGAACTGGAAATAACCGTCCCTGTAGCTCTCCGCAACGTGATTGACCCCGAACTCGGTAAAGTCACGCAGATACGGGAAGTGCGACCCCGCGGCGGGGGACCTCGAAAACCGTTTGTCCTCCAGATAGCAGACGGCTTCGTCCTCATCCAGATTGACGTAGTATACGCTGCGGTAGTCGGAGGACAGCGCGACTATCATGCTGTTTTGCTGCTCCCTCTGTCTCTGCTCTTCAAGCAGCTTTTCCTGCAGCGCGATCCGCTCCTCCATCTCCTGCTGCTTTGCTTCGGAGGTCTTCATACGGGACAGCTCGGTAACGTCTACGCACATCCCCAGGACGCACAGCCGACCCGAGTCGTCCCTGAATTTCAGTCTCGTGGTCTGCAGGTTGCGGATCACTGTCCCTGCCGCGTCCGGGACGTCCTCAAAATAGATGTGAGGTTTATCCATGGACAGGGCAGTTCTGTCGTTCTCCACGAAGTGCGCGGCCGTTACAGGGTCGAATATATCGTAATCAGTCAGCCCGACGACGTCGTCGGGGGAGTTCTTGTGGGCGTATTCGGCAAACGGCTGGTTGCAGGCCGTATATCTTCCGGTCTCGGCGTCCTTGGAGAAGCTCATGGCCGGCATGTTGGACAGCAGGGAGGCGACAGAAGCCATCAGATCGGCCAGCTTCGCGGCCGACTGCACTTCTTCAACAAGGCGCCGGTTTTCCTCCTCCGCCTTACTGATGGTGAGGAGGGCGTCCTGAAGTTCAAGTTCTTTTCGCACTTCGTCGTCCACGTCTTTAAAACCGATCATGATGCCGGTCTTTCCGCCGGGCATGGCGACTTTCCCGATATCGGTGCGGTAATACCTCGAGCCGTCCGCCAGTGAGCGGGTGAACGTAACGGAAAACTGATCCTTGCAGGAGAGCTGCTCAAGTATGTACGGGAGGGAAGCCTGTTCCTGCATCCGCACCCTGTCCTCGGGGGCGACCATCGTGTTGACATACTGGGTTTTTGCGTCTGTGTACTTTGCGCTGCCCAGGGCGTTTTTGATAGCCTCCGCGTGAATGCTGTTCTCCGAAGTGTCCCCGTGGTAGAGAGAGCAGCGTTCGGTCTCAACGTCGTTTATCAGCCACACGGTATTATATATATTGGTAAGGGTGTGTATAACGGCGTCGCGCACGGCTGTGTCTTTTTCCATTTCTTCACGCTTTTCGGTGATGTCCGAGATGAAGACGTAAAAGATCCCGCCGTATGCCCTGGATTCCGTATAGTGGCCGAAATCGTCGACCCACCGGACTTGCCCGTCCTTGCGGATGATTCGATATTCCAGATAGTCCATATCATCATGGCTGATCTGTTCCCATATGGTTTTGCTGACCGATTCGTAATCATCCGGATGCACAAGCCCGCGGAAAGTATATCCGGTCAGGGACTTGAAATCTTCCAGACCGTCACAGCCGAAGATATCAAATACAGTGTGGTTGGCATAAAGGAGCTCCTCCGATCCGTGGGCTTTATAGATCAGAAAGCCGCCGGGCATATGGCGTCCGATCTCTTCCACTATGGGGATCGTATTGTCGTTCAGCTCGAAGTTCTTTCCAAACATGGATGCGGGCCTCCTTTTACTCGTTGCTTTTTGATAAAAGCTCCCTTAAGGTCTGCATTATCTCCTTAATATCGTATGGCTTTGCGAGATGTCCGTTCATACCGGAGTCGAACGCCAATCTGCGGTCTTCCTCAAAGGCGTTGGCCGTAACGGCAACGATGGGGATGCCCGCCTTAACAGGATCGTCCAGGGAGCGGATCTGCCGGGCCGACTCATATCCGTCCATTTGCGGCATCTGTATGTCCATGAGGACGACGTCATAATATCCGGCGGGCGAACCCTTCATTTTTACGACGGCCTCCAGACCGTTTCCGGCTATGTCGACGGAAAAACCGACGCCCTCCAGAATGGCCGTGGCGATCATCTGGTTCATGTCGTTGTCCTCGGCGAGAAAGATCCTTTTTCCCGTAAAATCGTAGGAGCTGTCCTGCACTGACGGTTCCGCTTCCGGGACGCGGAAAGGTTGTGCCAGCACGTCCCTCAGCTCGGACATGAAGAGCGGTTTGGAACAAAAAGCAGTTACCCCCGCTTCCCTTGCCTCTTCTTCGACATCTGCCCAGTCATATGCGGTGAGTATTATTATCGGGGCGCTGTCGCCGATCACCCGGCGGATCCGCCGTACGGTCTCTATGCCGTTGAGATCCGGCATCATCCAGTCGATGATGTATGCTTTGAACTCGTCCGAGTGGTCAAGCGCCTCCTTGGCCCGGACAACCGCCTCCTTGCCGTAATTGGTCCAGTCAGGCCGCATTCCGATCTACCTGAGCATGGAACATACGGAAAGGCAGGTGTTGGTGTCGTCGTCCGCCACGAGGGCGCGGAGCCCGATGAGCTCCGGGAGCTGTTCGAACTTTGTGGGGGTATCGCTGATGCGGCAGGGAATGTTGACGATGAATTCGCTGCCCTTGCCCTCTTCGTTCTTGACCTGAATGGTCCCACCCAGCATATCGACAATGTTTTTTGTTATGGCCATCCCCAGACCGGCCCCCTGGATCCCGCTCACCGTGTTGGACTGTTCCCTGGTAAAAGCCTCGAATATCGTTTTCTGGAATTCCTCGCTCATCCCTATTCCGTTGTCCTTGATGCGGAATTCAAAGTTTGTGAGCCCCGCGGACGGGGAGGGTTTTTCTATGACCCTTACGCTGACGGTACCGCCGTTGGGAGTAAACTTGATGGCGTTGGAGAGGATGTTCAGGAGGACCTGGTTGAGCCTGAGTTTGTCCGTTATGATATCTTCGTTGACTACGTCCTGGGTGTCGATGAAGAACTCCAGCTGTTTTGCGGAGATGTTCGCCTGAACGATCGTCCTCAGGTCGTGGATCATGTCCGGCAGGTGTACGTCGGTCTCTTCTATGGACATTTTGCCGCTCTCTATCCGGCTCATATCCAGGACGTCGTTTATCAGGGAGAGCAGATGCTGGCCGGCGACGGATATTTTGCCCAGATAATCCTTTACCTGCTCTTTGTTGTCCAGATGGGCGGCAGCAAGAGCTGTGAAACCGACTATGGCGTTCATCGGCGTGCGTATGTCGTGAGACATGTTGTTGAGGAACGTGGTCTTCGCGCGGTTTGCGTGTTCGGCTGCGACAAGGGCGCTGGAGAGGGCCTCCTTGCTGTTGCCCAGTTCCCGGTTCTTTTCTTCCAGCGCGAGGCGGGCGGCTTCCTTTTCCCTGAAATCCTTGCGCGTCCTTCTGGAATCGCGCACAAGGAAGAAGATCACCATAGCTGCCACCAGCAGGATGATGGAGCCGAATATGGCCATGTTGTCACGTATCACGTCGGAAAACCTGTATGTATACAGGCCGCCTGTGTACCTGTATGAAAGACTCTGGGCATAATCGCCGCCTATCACGTTGATGCCGCGGTTCAGGAGTTTCAAAAGTCCTTCGTTGCCGATCTCCACGCCGAAGCATCGGTCGTCGGGCCGGTTGGTCTGACGGAGGGACAGGCCGCGGTACCTGCTGTTTTTCAGGATGTCATTGGCCCGCAGACCGTTCAGGGTAGAGCAGCTCGCTTTGCCGGAAAGTACGGCCAGCAGGCAATCGTCGATGGACGGATAAAATTAGATCTCCGCGTCGGGATAATTTGAACAGATGTAATAGTACTGCATCCGGTTGTTCTCGTTTACCGCAAAATGGGAGGTCGTCCCTTCGGTGAACGCGCCTTTGAACACCAGCTCCGTGGATGAGGAAACCACGGGATTGGACTGGTATATCCCGTTTTCTTCGGAATAGTACAGACCGCCGCCCACCGGGAATGCCGCGTCGATTACCCCGGAACCCATGGCGGCTATCATATCGTCATAGCTGCTGTAGCCGGTGTAGCTGACCGCCATATCCGAAATGCCGAGTACGTTCAGCATCTCAGGGACGATATCCTTGATCAGGCCGTTTGCCTGCCCCTTGTCATCCGTGTCGCTGTACGGCAGATAGTTCTCCAGATACCCGATATGCAGCGCACTGTGGGAATCCATCCACTCGCGCTCGGCGGAAGAGAAGGCCATGGCATTGACGCTGACAGAGTAATACTTTGCCTTGAGGGAGTTGAGATAATTGGGCTCCTCCGACGCCAGAAGGGCCTGCGCCTCATTCAGCTCGGCAAGAAGGTCGGGGCGGTTTTTGCTTACACACAGATAGTAGTCGGAGCCGCCGAAAGAACACAGCACCTGGGCGTGATCCCTGCCGCGCGCGCCGTCGCTCTCTGCGACGAGGATATCTATGCTGCGGGAATCAAAGGCCGAAAAAAGCTGTATATGATCCGGATATACTTCCACTTCCGCCGAGACGTCATGTTCTTCCAGATAGCGGTTCAAAAGGGTTACCATCACGCTGTCCAGCACGCCGATCTTTTTCCCGTTCATGGTGGAGGGGTCGGCCGTTATCCCGGTATCCTCATCGTATTTGACAAAGTAATAGGACTCGCTGCCCATGACCAGATGCGGGTAGCCGATAAGGTCCACGCGTTCTTCTCTCCAGGCAAGCCCGGCAAGGAGGTCGATCTCTCGCTGAGAAGCATCTGATACAATTCGCTGTAACCGCCGTATACGTACTCATATTTCCAGCCCGTGTATTCGGAGAGCTTGCGGTAGTATTCATAAGCGTACCCCGTCTTGACAACGCCTTCCCGGGCACCCTCCTGGAAGACCTCGTTTTCATAATAGCCGACCCTTACCGGCTCGGGGACGCCGCTTTGGGCACATACCGTGCCGAGAACGAGGGAAACGGCAAGAATAACAGACCCCAGAAAAGCTGCCGTCCGTTTCACGCTCACGTAAAAACCCCTTTTTTTGAACTGCATTCTGACAGACCTCCTGTTCAGACAGAGCGCCCGGTGCGAATTATAGGATAAGGTCAAAGGACCGTAAAATCACAGTTGAAGCCGGGAGAAAAGCGATACCTGCCGGTGAATAAAACGCACCCCGGTTTGCGCGCCGCAGCGCTGGCGCACAGACGCGCCCGGAGCATGCCGTCATTTACCAATTGTATCATGTCCCTTGCCCGCTGTCTACACAGCGGCCGGTGTGCCGGGGCGTTTGTTTATTATAAATTTTATATAAAAATATAAGCAGAAGATGGCCTGCGATATCCGGAGCAGGCCATCTTCTTTATAATCGCGACAGATCCGGCGAACGGACGCGTCCCGCTATTGCCGCCCACCGACATGCTGCGCGGCCGCCTGCCCGGAAGAGGTCTGACGGTCGGATTTCAGCATGGCGTAATAACACATGTCACTTATCCCCTGATTGTTCCGGCATGAGCTTCGAAGGGTGCCTTCGTAACGCATCCCGCACTTTTTCATTACCATGCCGGAATGAGGGTTCCTTGGGTCGTGTTTCGCTTCGACGCGGTTGACGCACACCCGGTCGAAAAAGAAGTCCATGACCGTTTTCAGGGCTTCCGAGGTTATCCCCTGACGCCACCAGGGCTTTCCCACACAGTACCCTATCTCGACTTTTTCCGCGCTGTCGTCGACCCTGACTCCGGCAATGCTGCCGACAGGCTCGTCTCCGGTTCCCTTTAAGACGATGGCCCAATGATAATAATCGTTTTTTGAATATGACCCTGCCCACTCCTCCAGTACTTTTAAGGTGACGCCGGTATCGGTGTGAGTCGGCCATGACAGATACTTCGTAACCTCGGAGTCGGAGGCCCAGTTCTTATACATGGCGGCGGCGTCATCGGGGCTGAATCTTCTTAAAACAAGTCTCTGCGTTTCCAGTCGGATAGTTCCGCAATGGTCCATAGCGTAAGATCCTTTCGAATACATTCCGATTTATGACGGGTACGTTCCCTGGGAGCATACGCGGCGCATCCCGGGAGGGGTGTCCGGACAGAAATTATTCCGTGCCGACAAGACGGACGATCCCTGGTTCTATCCCCAGCGCCGGGAGGATCTTTTCCGTAAGGTCCTTTGTGGCGAACCTTATTGAACTGGTGTTTTCGCAGGGGTGGCAGCCGAACATTTCTTCCCTCAGGACGTCCTCGTCGATGGGGAGCCGGACTTTCCTTTCTTTATCGTTGATAAGACCCAGAACAGATACGCTTCCGGGACGGAGGTCAAGCAGCTGCGCCATGGCCGTTTCGTCGGCGAAAGACAGGCGGCTGGAGCCGATCTGAGCGGAAAGCTCTTTCGTTTTGAAAGGCTTGTCGCCGGGCATCACAAGGAGATAGAAGTTTGTCCTGGTGCGGTTGCATAGAAAAAGGTTCTTGCATATATGCACCTGAAGGACCGCGTCGACGTGCGCGCATACCTCCATCGTGGTGGCCGGACGGTCGGGATGGTCGGTACGGTCGTACTGAACACCAAGACCGTCCAGAAAAGCGTAAGTCCTTATTTCCCTGTCGCTGCGCCCTGTCATATCGGAAGGCGCACCGTGAAGCAGCTCCATACAGATGTTCTCCTTTTGCTGTTTTTTAAGGCCGCGCCGTCTTCCGGTATGCGGCCCGGCCCGGTACCGCAGGCGGAACATCGGTGATGTATCTTACGGGCAGGGCAGTGCCTTTTTACGCCGGTCGTACCGAAGCCTTTTTCTGTTTTCGGGGGAGACCCCGCGCGCCCTCCGGAATAATACGGCCCGGCAGGTAAGAGCGTTATTCATAAAAATCGGGGAACAGGCGGAGTTTCTGGGTCGCCTCATGGGAGAAAAACAGCTCGTACCCGATGTCTTCAAAATGCTGGATCTTCTGCAGGGACTCCTCCGCTTTCCCGATACTCGTACAGGTGCCGGGGACCAGCATGAACCGCAGGTTGTCTTCAAGACTGGCAGCATCGCCGGTCAGCATTATCCTGCCGTACTCAGGCAGGTGCAGCAGCACGGACTGATGGCCCGCGGAATGCCCGCGGGTATCGGTAAGCACGACAGAGCCGTCGCCGAAGACGTCGAAATCCACGTCGTCCGGCAGCTGGATATATTTGAAGTCCCTGGTATCTTTGTAGTGCTCGTAGCAGTAGCCGCCCTCGTTTTTATCGTGCCACCAGGCCATTTTCAGTTCGGACTTGCGGATAATAAATACGGAATCCGGGAACCTGGACATATAAAACGTGTGGTCAATATGCATATGAGTGAGTATCACATATCTCACGTCCCGGGGCTCATGACCAAGCTTTTTCAGAACGCTGATGGGGTCGCCTTCGGGAACCGGGGTCTCATTCGCGGTGCATTCCACGCCCGCGTCCACAAGGCATATGCCGTCTTTATGTTCGATGATATAAAAATAGTTGGGCATTTCAATGGCTTTGCCGACGTCTTTACCCCGGGTGAGCGCGCCCTTGTTGCCAAGGTGCATCATGGCCATCATGCATACGTAAAGTTTCATGGCTTACCTCTTTTCTTTTTGATCTTCGGCCTGTATTGCCGGCAGCGTGGCAGCCGGGACCGCAGGGTTATCTGATCTCATTTTAAGCCGGCCTGGCGGGGCGGCGGAGGCCCGCAGCGTCAGAGCCTGATCTCCCAGTAGTATTTTCTGGCTGATTCGGGGAAATCGGACAGAAGCCCGTGCTCCGGGTCATAAAAGACGCCGTCGCAGTACAGTGACCAGTGCCAGCAGCGGGGAGTCTCACAGCTGAGCATGCACAGGGCCGGCAGTTCACTTTTGTCCGTTATCTGTATCCGCTCGTCAGATACCCAGGCGCCGTGGGCTCGAAGGAAGCTCTTCATCTCTTTCAGATTTGTCTCGCGCTCATTGCCAAGCTCCTGCGCGACCTGCTGTGCGGTGAGGCCGGTCACCATGGCGAGAACAGCCTGTCCGCACTGCAGATCTGTGGGTTCGTGTATGTATTCCATATTCACCGCGGATCCTCCTCGGATTATTCGAGACTTTTTATATGCACTCCATTTTCCCGGGCTGCATCGATCAAAGGAACGGGCAGCGGGAAAGGGCGCTCTCCCGTATGTCCGGGCCGCAGCCCCGCCGGGAGGGAGAAGGTCAGACACGTTCCCCCTTGAGGTTGGAGTAAGCGTCCCGGTTCTTCCCGATGATTATCCCGACCTTTTCACACGTCTCCATTTCGCCGCAGCTGCCGCAAGTCTCCATTTTTTTGTTCAGGGCGCACTGCCTGATCACGCAGAGAGATTCGCAGAAGGGGGTCTTTACCCCGTCCACGCGGCATCCTTCGCAGTTGATCATTTCTGGCGTGATCTCGGCGCCGTTAAGCTTAGACCAGAGCCTTGCCACCCTTTCGCGCATGACGGCGTCATCACGGATGGTGGCCAGCCGGGCTTCGCAGCTCTCACAGTCCAGCCCGCAGATCGCTGTAAATATATTCATACGTATGTTATCCTCACTCTCTGTATAAATACAATATCGTCAGGGTATTTCCTGTTTCGCGTGTTTCGTCGGTATTAAAAGCATGCCTTTTACAGCATGTTCGGGGTCAACGGGATGGAGCCGGGCATAAGGGCAGACCGTAAGGCGAGGGATCGAGCGCGGCGGTACGACGCGCCTGCAGCGGTTTCGCAGCCTGGCTGCTGCGGACGGCTCTTGAGGGGGATGCCCGGGAAACTCCGGGCAGAGCGGGGTCATGTGTCTATCCTGGTCATCTCCGCTATGGCCTTGTTTCTGTAGACAAGGTCGTCTCTGGAAGAAAAACCGATCTTTTCCCAAAACGCGTTTCCGTCCGCGTTCCTGGAAAACACCACCAAAGCGATCTTGTTGATGCCGATCTTCCTGAATGCCGAGATCACATTGTCTGTCAGTTTCGTCGCGATTCCCCGACGCCTGTGAGCGGGACTGACTGCGGTATGGTAGATATAGCCCCTTCTGCCGTCGTTTCCCGCGATGTCAGCGCCGATGACAGACTGTCCCTCCTCCGCCACAAAGCAGGTTTCAGGGTTCCTGTTCAAAAACTTTTCGATACCTTCTTTTGAGTCGTCCAGATCATTCAGGCCCATTCCCTTGCACGACATCCACAGCTGATAAACAGACTCGTAGTCCGACGTATGCATTATCCTGATATTCATTTTTCAGATACCTCTTCCTATAAACCCGTCCGCTGCCATAGCCGGGCCGCTGTGTTGGACATTGTCAGCATTCGCGGTTTAGCCGCTTGATGTAGACAGGATCTTCGTTTTTTGCCTTCATACCCGGCGCTTTGAGAAACCCGTGTCTCAGATACAATCTCTCCGCGGTGTCGGTGGTCAACAGTACGGTATACGCGCCAAGCGCTTTCAGGCGGTCTTCGGCCAGGCGGAGCAGTGACGAGCCGTGGCCGTGCCCGCGGTACGCGTCCGCGATCCAGAATTCGCGAATGAAGCCGCAGGTCTCTTCAAAGAACCAGCTGGTAAACGGGATGGAAGTGAACAGGATGAAGCCGACCGCTTCACCGCCGCGGGACGTGCGCACCCAAGCCTCGTTCCCGTCTCCCTCATTTATCTCGCGGAACAGGCCTTCCCAGTCCCTGACCGAAATGCCGAGTTCAGTAAAATGCTGCCGGAATGCTGCCCGGAACGCGGGATCGGAGAGATCCGATATCAGCTCGTCGGTAAAACCGGACGGGCATCGTCCTGCCTGAGCGCAGTCAAGCTGCAGCACGGCAATAACTTCATCTTCATCGTATTCCCCGGTTTCTTTAAAACCAAAAGATCTGTATAAACGCCGGGCGGCCTCGTTCTCCGGTTCGTAGGACAGCCAGCATTTTTCGGCGACGCCGCAGGGGAAGGTGTTGATAAAATCCATAGCCAGCCTGACGGCTTCTTTTCCGTACCCCCTGCGCTGGTATCGTCGGTCGATCATCAGCCTCCATAGGCTGTAGTTTCCTTTGGCGACCCGCGGTGCGTTGTCCCAGGAATCCTCAGCGTCGAACCCCACCATCAGGAATCCAACGGGAATATCGCCGTCATAGATTCCAAAAGGAAAAGCGTGGCCGTTTTCCATGAGCGCCGTGCAGGCTTCGATAAGGCTTACGACGTTGTCCGCAACAAAACCCTTCTGATGGTCGGCAACTTTGAGACTGAGGATATCCCACACGTTTTTGCCGTTTATTTTCTCCAGTCTGAGCATTTTAACCTCCGGCGGCATGATACTGGTCTTCAGGGCGACTTCCTGGTTAAGTCATACGGTGAGGGAGGGGCGGGCATCCGCCACGCGGAGAGCGCCTTATTTCCGTTCCGATGCCCAGTCAGTCAGTTCCATGTTGATGGATTTTTCCGAGAAACCGTACTTGCTGTACATTTCATATGCCCGTCGGTTTTTGGAGTTCACCTGCAACTCGACACCCTGGCATTTTTTAAGGACAGCCGTTTCTTTAGCGGCGTCCAGCATCGCGTGTCCCACGCCCATGCCCCTGTAACGTTCGTCAACGCCCATGCTGTCGATGAACAATACGTCGCGGGTCACGTGGGAAGGAGTTTCGATATGACGGAAGCTCACCCCCATTACACCGGCGATGGTCCCGTCGACCTCGCATACGTAAAAAGAGTCTGCGGCCAGGGCGTCACGGAATGCCTCCGGACTGAGCAGTTCATTCGCAGGCCTGTAGATATCCGGCCTCCACATGACGTGAAGTTCCTGGACCTGGTCCATGATCCTCACCGCGTCGTGATAGTCGGCGGCCAAAGCTTTTCTTACGGTAATATCCATCCATATATCCTCGCCGTCAAGACAGATCATTTGAGGCGCCGCGCGGTATACGCCGCTCAGGGGCCGGTCTTCTTTTTGCGTTTCGGTTCCGGCAGTTCCCCGTATATCGCGCCCAACAGCTTTTGCAGGAACTGCCTGTCATCCACATTGTCCACCAGAAGCATCGGCTTCGCGCCTTCATAGGGGAGCTCCATAGCCGCATCCGGCATCATGGCCCTGGCCGAATTTACCGGTTTTACGAGAAACCGGTCATCGTATATACCGCCGACGGTTTTGCCGCGGTAGCAGATGACGTATTCGCCCATCATGGCCCTGTAAGACACTTCTTCCGGATACGGCAACTGGTCCAGTATAAACGACAGGTATTCTTTGCTTGAAGCCATGGCTTTTACCTCTTGCGTATGGGATGCCGGATTACGGTTTTCAGCTTGTCCGGAGAGACTTTTCTCGCGTCGCTCAGATATATTTCGTGGTGGAGCCGCGAGGTGTTGATATCCGGGACGTATCCCTGTTCCCCGGCGTATCGGTGCATGCGGTCCACTGTGGAAGGGCGTTATCTACGGGCCGATATGCATGCACTGTACGCATAGTCCTTCGTTATATGTAAAAAACTTAACTGCGGAGAAATCGCTTTTCTTTTTTTCTCCGGCCTCCCTGACGGCCCAATCGAGATCCGCCTTCGTTACGAAGTCCGGAAGCCGTATGACCGAAAGCCATTGGAAAGCGCCCTTGTCCCCGCGGTCGATCCCCTCCGCACCGTCCTGCCACCAGAAGCCTTCCAGCGGGGGGACTACGTAGTCGTAATATCCTTCGATACGATGGTCGCCCTTTTTGCTCATCTTAATGGTGAAAGCGACTCCGTAGAGCATGCCGATGGACCGCTTGTACTCTCCGTAATCATCGTTGGGATCGCCTTTTCCCCTTACCGCGATATAATTCATGACCGGTACGGTCACGAGAGAAGGACGGTCCTTTGGCATGTAGAATTCTTTATACTCTTTTTTGAAGTCAAAAGACATGTTATATCCTCCCGGATCGTTCCCGCTGTTCGTTCCTGATCCTGACGAAATATCTGCTCTCATTTTCACCGACGACCCTGCCGCTGTTTTTGAGCATGACCCGCAGGGACGCGGGATTGTTTTTGTTTACGCGCAGATAGATCTCCTCTTCCGGGACGATGACCTTTGCCGCTTCCAGCGTGAGCCGCAGCCCCTCAGCCGCAAGTCCGCGGCCCCTGAAAGCCTTGCCCACGTAATACCCGATATGGCCCGCACCCACCCTCAGCGCGTCATTGAGATAATGCCGGATCCTGAACTGGCCGGCTATATGATCGTTCTCCCAGAGGAAGAAGAAAGTTTCGGGAACCATCCGGTTCGGAAGATCCAGCCCTTTGGAGAAACGGATCATTTCCGGCAGCGCATGGGCGCGGAAATCTTCAAGGCTGATATCGTGCCACTTGTTTGTCAGCCCGTTTTCATCTTCGGGCATATCTTTGACAAACAGCCACTCCGCCTGTATGTCCTCCGTATTCGCTTCTTTCAGATACAGCATACTGCGCCTCCGAAAACCGCTGTCGGGGTCCAACGGCAGCGTCTGAACGCGGGCACCGCCCGATCATGCTTTATCCGGCTGCATGGCCTGTCCGTGTCCCTGCGCCGCCATGCCGCCGCGATATTTCACACACATCATGGTCAGGTCGTCAAACTGCGGGGCTTCCCCGGCAAATTCATCGATCTGTGCCCGCAGGGTGTTGAGGAACAGCTGCAGGTCCTCATCGCCGCCCGTGCCGGACGCCTGCATGCCATTTTCCAGCGCGGCCAGCATGCGCTCCTCACCGAAGAGTTCCTGACAGCTGTTGTTTGCCTCGGGGACCCCGTCTGTATAGAGGAAGAGCATATCGCCGGGATCGAGGTGCCAACGGGCGCTGCGATACCTGGAACCTTCCATTGCGCCCATGGCGATGCCGTGGGGATCGCGCTCCAGCATAAAGCCGCGGCCGGATCGGTAGAAAACCGGGTACTCATGCCCGGCGCAGGCGGAAACCATCTCACCGGTGGAGATGGTCAGGATACCCAGCCAGGCCGTTACGAACATGCTCTCCTCGTTTCCGTCGCACAGGCGGTCGTTTACGTCGCTCAGAATCTCAGCGGGATCATTGTAGCG
>JAFWGE010000029.1 GCA_017512485.1 Oscillospiraceae bacterium | reverse complement strand
CTGATAAAGCTGGCCAGGGATGAGATCGACTCCATCAGGTATATAAACGGTCCCGCCTTATCCGGCTCTCTGACGCATCTGGAAGATATCCTCGACCGACTGGCCGATCTTGGCTGATATTGAAAGGACTTCGCTATGGCGTTTGAAGGACTCACCGAAAAACTCTCCGCCGCTTTCAAAAAGCTGCGGGGCAAGGGCAAACTCTCTGCCTCCGACGTGAAGGAGGCCATGCGGGAGATACGCATGGCCCTGCTGGAGGCGGACGTCAATTACAAAGTAGTCAAGGAGTTCACGGCAAAGGTCACCGAGCGCTGTGTGGGTACCCAGGTGCTGGAGAGCCTCACGCCCGCCCAGATGATCGTAAAGATAATAAACGAGGAACTCACCCTCCTCATGGGAGGCGGGAACTCAAAGCTTGCCGTGGCCTCAAGTCCCCCGGTCATTATAATGTCCGTGGGCCTGCAGGGTTCTGGAAAAACCACCAATACCGCCAAGCTGGCCGGCCTGATGAAGAAGCAGCAAAAGAAGCGCCCTCTGCTGGTCGCCTGCGACGTGTATCGTCCGGCTGCCATAAAGCAGCTGCAGGTGGTGGGCGCCCAGCTGGATATCCCCGTGTTCGAGATGGGCCAGGGGGATCCTGTGGAGATCGCCAGGCAGGCGCTGGTCCACGCTTCCCAGCACGGCAACGACATGGTGTTTCTGGACACTGCCGGCCGGATGCACGTGGATGAAAAACTCATGGAAGAGCTAAAGGAGCTGAAAGCCGCAGTCAACCCTCACGAGATAATGCTCTTCGTGGACGCCATGACCGGTCAGGACGCCGTAAACGCCGCTAAGGCCTTTGACGACGCCCTCGGCATCGATTCTGTACTGCTTACCAAGCTGGACGGCGACGCCAGGGGCGGCGCTGCCCTGTCGATCAAAGCGGTCACCGGCAAACCTATAAAGTTCATCGGTACCGGAGAAAAGCTGGACGCCATCGAACCGTTCCATCCCGACAGGATGGCCTCCAGGATACTGGGCATGGGCGACGTGCTCACCCTCATAGAGAAAGCCGAGCGGGCGTTCGACGAGAAAAAAGCCGCCGAACTGCAGGAAAAGATGCGCTCCAGCAAGCTTACGCTTACGGATTTCTACGAGCAGATGAAACAGCTCAGAGATATGGGCTCTATGGATGAGATGCTGAGCATGGTACCCGGGCTTGACGCCAAGGCCCTCAAGGGAGCTTCTCTTGATCAGAAAGCCCTGGACCGTACGGAGGCGATCATACTCTCCATGACCCCCCGGGAGAGGGACAATCCCTCCATACTTAACCACAGCCGGCGCCGCAGGATAGCCGCCGGCAGCGGCACGAAGGTAGAAGACGTGAACCGTCTCATAAAGCAGTTCGACGCCATGCAGGTCATGTCCAAGCGCATGATGAACATGAAGGGCAAAGGGCGCAGGAAAGGCGGCGGCATCCCGGGGCTCCCCTTCTGACGCGTGTCTCCGGTCCCCGGGGCAAAACAGTGAACATTCCGCTCACGCGGTTATGTCATATAAAAATCTATTTATATAACAAGAGTTTCGGAGGTTATTGTAATGGTAAAGATCAGACTGCGCAGAATGGGCGCGAAGAAAGCTCCTTTCTACAGGATAGTCGTGGCTGACTCCCGCTTCCCCAGGGACGGCCGTTTTATCGAGGAACTTGGTATTTACGATCCCTGCAAAGAGCCCGCTGAGATCAAGCTGGACAACGAGCGCGCGGCTTCATGGCTGAAATCAGGCGCGCAGCCCACAGACACCGTAAGATCCATCCTTAAAAAAGCAGGCGTACTTTAAGCCGCAACCAGCCTTACGCAGTTTTTGAGGCTGCGTACAGCCAGTGGAGGTCACAGTGAAAGAACTACTTTTATACGTTGCTAAAAACCTTGTCAGTGATCCTGACGCCGTCACTGTCACGGAAGTGGAAGAGGAGAACCAGACCGTCCTAGAACTCCGTGTCGCCTCTGCGGACGTAGGCAAGGTGATCGGTCGGCACGGTCGGGTAGCTCATGAGATCCGTACGCTGATCCGGTCCACTGCCCAGCGCAGTGGTAAGAAAGTATCGGTTGAGATCATAGACTGAACACTTTTTATGGGGTCGTCCCGCGGACGGCCCCGTACAGCATTCTGAGGTCTGTGGAAGCTGTTTCCCGCCGCGCGGGGACGGCAATTATTATACCACGGGCCCCACGGAGAATATCACTATGGAAAAACATGAACTCATTGAAGCGGGGCAGATAGTGTCTACCCACGGTACGCGCGGGGAGGTGCGTATCTACCCCTGGTGCGACGGTCCGGAGTTCCTCAGCAGATTTTCCACGCTCTATATAGGCTCCGCCCCCTTCAAATGCTCTGTCCGTCCCCACGGCGGGGTGGCCATAGCCTCGCTGGAGGGAATAACGGACGTCCGTTCGGCGGCCGCCCTCAAGGGAGAGACAGTGTACTTCGACAGGGCCGACGCCAGCCTTGAGGACGGGCGCTATTTCGTACATGACCTGATCGGCCTGAGAGCCCTCGATGAGTCCGGCTCTGAATTTGGACGCATCACCAACGTGCTCAACATGCCTTCCCAGGACGTATGGGAGATCACCGGAGAAAAAAAGTACCTTGTCCCGGCCGTGGCCGCTTTCATAAAAGAGGTCAACGTGCCTGAAGGATACACGGTACTCCATATGATCGAGGGGCTGGAGGCACAATGACTATAGACATCATAACGCTCTTTCCCGACACTGTGGGCGACGTTCTCAGTGAGAGCATAATCGGCCGCGGCCAGGAGCGCGGCTACGTCAGGATCAACTGCCACCAGCTTCGCGACTATACGAAAAACAAACAAAAGCAGGTGGATGACTACCCGTACGGCGGAGGCAGAGGCATGGTGCTGCAGGCCGACCCCCTGTTCAACTGCTGGGAACACATTTGTTCGCAGTATCCCGAGCGCCCGCACACCGTGCTTATGTCCGCGCAGGGCAAGCGCTTCTGTCAGGCGGACGCCTTGAGGCTGCGGGACCTGGGCAGGCTGATACTTGTGTGCGGACACTATGAGGGAGTGGACGAGAGGTTCACCGAGGAGTGTGTGGACGAGGAACTGTCCCTGGGAGATTTCGTCCTCACAGGCGGGGAGATACCCGCGCTGGCTGTAGCCGACGCGGTATGTCGTCTGGTACCGGGCGTACTGTCCGACGAAGAGTGCTTCAGCCAGGAGAGCCATTTCAGCGGCCTGCTGGAATATCCCCAGTATTCCCGCCCCGAGGAGTGGCACGGCCGCCACGTGCCCCCGATACTGCTCTCGGGGCACCACGTAAACATTACCCGCTGGCGCAGGAAGGAATCCCTGCGCCGCACCATGCTTCGAAGGCCCGATATGATGGCCGCTTTCCACCCCGACAAGGAAGACAGGAAGCTCATAGAGGAAATAGAAAGGGAACTTGAAAGTGAACGAGAAGATCGAAACCCTTAGGCAGTGGATAGACAAAAGCGACAATATAGTGTTTTTCGGGGGAGCCGGAGTTTCCACCGAGAGCGGGCTGCCCGATTTCAGGAGCGACGACGGCATATACAAGGCCAATTACTCGTTCCCGTATCCCGCTGAGCGCATGCTCAGTCATAGTTTTTTCATGTCGAACACAGCCGATTTCTTCGACTTTTACCGCAAAATGATGCTGTATGAGGACGCCAAACCCAACAACGCCCACCTCAAGCTGGCCGAACTGGAACGGCAGGGCAAGCTCAGGGCAGTCGTAACGCAGAATATAGACAATCTCCATCAGCTGGCGGGGAGCAAAAACGTTCTTGAGCTCCACGGCTCCTGCTGGAGGAACTACTGCATGGACTGCGGAAAGTTTTATCCCATAGAAGCCGTTTCCAAAAGCGAGGGAGTGCCGCGCTGCTCATGCGGAGGCATAATCAAACCGGACGTGGTCCTGTATGAGGAGAGCCTTGAGAATGACGTCATCTCCAGGTCCGTAGAGGCCATCCGTCACTGCAGCGTGCTGATAGTGGGAGGCACCTCCCTCAGCGTCTATCCCGCGGCGGGACTTATAAACTACTACCGCGGGAACAAACTGGTGCTGATAAACATGTCCCCCACCCCGTATGACAGCAGCGCCGATCTGCTCATAACCGGGAAGATCTCCGAGGTATTCTCCCAGCTGTGACAACGCCGCGCGTCCCGCAAGCGTAAACGTACAGGGCCGTGAAGAAGGTTCGTTTTTCCTTCTTCACGGCCCTTTTTCGTCCTTTGCGTACAGGAGTCTTTTACATATGCGTTCCGCGCCCGCGCACTCCCGGCCTATATCATGTTTTCCGGCCTGACTATACGGTCAAACTCTTCACCGGTGAGAAATCCCTGCTTTACGCAGGCCTCCCTCAGGGAAATATCCTCCCTGAACGCCAGCATGGCTGTTTTTGCCGCATTCTCATAACCTATATATGAATTGAGGGCCGTAACCAGCATCAGGGAGCTGTGAAGATACTGTTCCATTTTCTGCCTGTCCGGAACGATCCCGGCAACGCAGTTTTCGGTAAACGACGTGATCGACTGCGACAGCAGCCTCACCGACTGCAGGAAGTTGTACGCCGTCACCGGCAGGAATACATTGAGTTCAAAATTCCCCTGGGAGGCGGCTATGGATATGGCGGCGTCGTTGCCCATTACCTGGACCGCGACCATTGTAGCCTGCTCGCACTGAGTGGGGTTGACCTTCCCCGGCATTATGGAACTTCCCGGTTCGTTGGCGGGGATGCGTATCTCCCCCAGACCGCACCTGGGCCCGCTGGACATCCAGCGTACGTCGTTGGCGATCTTCATGATATCCGCCGCCAGGGCCTTGACCGCCCCGTGGGCGGCCACGATCTCGCTCCTGCTGGTGAGCGAATGAAACTTGTTCCCTGCGGGCCTGAACCCGGTCCCCGTCAGTTCGCTGATCTTCCGCGCTGCCATCGCGTCGAAACCTTCCGGCGCGTTAAGCCCCGTGCCCACGGCCGTCCCGCCCAGAGCCAGTTCCCTCAGCCCCTCCAGGGAAGAAACGATCAGTTCACAGCCGCGCTCCACGGAAGCCCGCCACCCGCTTATCTCCTGTGAGAACGCGATGGGCACCGCGTCCTGAAGGTGCGTGCGCCCCGTCTTTATCAGCCCCCGGAACCTTTCCTCCAGGCCTCTCAGGGTATCCGCCAGTTTCCGCGCAGCGGGAAGCAGGCTGTTCTCGAGGCTCAGCACGGCCGCTATGTGCATGGCGGTGGGAAACGTGTCGTTGGAGGACTGGCTCATGTTTACGTCATCGTTTGGATGGCAGAGCTTTTCCCCGGCCAGCTCGTTCGCCCTGTTGGATATCACTTCGTTGGCGTTCATGTTGGACTGTGTCCCGCTGCCTGTCTGCCATACCACCAGGGGGAAGTGTTCGTCCAGTTCCCCTCGCGCCACCTCCCCGGCCGCGCGGCATATGACCTCCGCCTTGCGGGCGGACATGCGGTCGGGCACAAGCTCGAGGTTTGCCATGGCCGCCGCCTCTTTCAGCACCCCGAAAGCGTGTATTATCTCAGCGGGCATGGTCTCGATGCCGGTACCGATGCGGAAGTTCTCGCAGCTGCGCTGCGTCTGCGCACCCCAGTATCTGTCCGCGGGCACCTTCATCTCGCCCATTGAATCGTGTTCCGTTCTGAATTCCATAGCAGCGCCCTCCGCTTCGTTCATGTCAGATCCTCGCCGTGCCCGATGCTCTGGCCGCCTGCGCCGCTGCCGAAGCCACCGCGTCCTTTACCCTTGGGTCAAAGGCCTTTGGCAGGATATACTCGCTGCTGAGTTCGCTGTCGCTCACCAGCCCCGCCAGAGCCCTGGCGGACGCGATCTTCATGGCGTCATTTATATCTGAGGCCCTGACGTCCAGAGCCCCCCGGAAAATACCCGGGAAACAGAGCACGTTATTGACCTGGTTCGGATAATCGCTCCTGCCGGTAGACACTACCGCGGCTCCGGCGGCTTTGGCCTCCTCCGGGAATATCTCCGGGGTGGGGTTGGCGCACGCGAATATAACCGGGTCTTTTGCCATGGCCGCCACCATCTCCCCCGTCAGCGTGCCCGGCGCCGATACGCCTATAAACACGTCCGCCCCCCTGATGACCTGTGCGAGGGAGCCTTTTTCCAGCCCGCGATTTGTCAGCTCGGCCATCTCCTGTTTTACCGGGTTGAGGTCGGGTCTGCCGCGATATACAGCGCCTTTTCGGTCTGTGAGGATAACGTTCTCCAGCCCCATGGCCATCAGCAGGCGCACTATGGCGATCCCGGCGGCCCCTGCCCCGCTGGTCACTATTTTTACATCCTCCAGCTTTTTCCCCACGACTTTGAGGGCGTTCATCACCCCCGCCAGGGTGATGACCGCGGTGCCGTGCTGGTCATCGTGGAAAACAGGTATATCCACACATTCCTTGAGCCTTTTCTCTATCTCAAAGCACCGCGGCGCGGAAATGTCCTCCAGATTGATCCCTCCGAAGGAACCGGCCAGGAGGGACACCGTTTTTACGATCTCGTCCACGTCCTTGGAGCGGATGCACAGGGGCACCGCGTCCACGCCCCCAAAAGCCTTGAACAGGGCGCACTTACCCTCCATTACCGGCATGCCCGCCTCGGGGCCTATATCCCCCAGCCCCAGCACGGCGGTACCGTCCGTTACCACGGCCACGGTGTTCCAGCGCCTTGTAAGGTCAAAACTCTTATCCACGTCTTTCTGTATCTCAAGGCACGGCTGTGCCACCCCGGGGGTATACGCCAGGCTCAGCGCCTGGGCCGAGTCGACGCTCACTCTGACAGCCGTCTCTATTTTGCCTCTCCACTCATAGTGTTTTTTAAGGGATTCCTGTGCATAATCCATCTTTACGTCTCCTTCGCGTGCAGCATCCCGCCCCGGAGGGTCCCGCGGCGGCAGATAATATTATATTTTATCATGAAGACTTTTTCAACGCTTTCTGTACCTGAACGGGCCCGACGCTCCTGTCGGGGACCGAAGAGAGGCTCCAGTCTGTACCATGAAAAGGCCGTCCCGCCTTTACAGGCGGAACGGCCCGTATGTATCATTTACGCCGGCATGGTCTACTCCAATGCCGCGGCGCCGCTTTGTCAATAGATGGTCACGGCTGTTCCCGGGGTCACAGTGCGCAGGATAGTGACCATATCCTCCTCGCTTACCGCCACGCAGCCGCCGGTGGGATAATCCGGTTCCTTCCAGCAGTGCAGGAATATCGCGTTCCCCGCGTACGGGGCGCCGGGGGCGTTGTAGCCCAGATCGAGCAGATACGCGTAGCGTATGGGATAATCCATCAGGTGCTCGTCTTCGGAGTAGTCCCAGTCGGGGTGGTCGCTTTTATACAGCAGGGTGTTATAGTTCAGCCCGTTGGAGCCTGTGGCACACCAGTACATATCGTCGGTGATCTGTGTATAAGGGACCAGCGCGCCCGGGTCCTCTTTGATCCCGTACGCCTCGCCTATGGTCCACGTCCCCAGAGGGGTCTTGACGTCTCCCTCGGACTGCTTTCCGGGCCCGTTCTTTCCGACAAGGGCCGGGCAGGAGAATACCTTTTCGATTTCCCGTCCTTTGCCTGATATATCATAAGTTCCGCGTGGAAGTCGCCGTCAACGGCTGTCTTGACGCCGATACGGTACTCGCCGTCGCGCTCTTTGGAGATCGGTTGTCCAAACAGCGTGTTTTCCACTTCGTCCTGTGAGATTATATTTTTGTACAGCTTATACTTTGAAGCAAATCCCGCCTGACGTACGGCGAGCCATATGCTCAAGGCCGCCAGCAGAACAACGATCACAGCCAGAATAACGCACAGCGCTTTCATATTTTTCGTTGTCATGTATTTCCCTCTCATTTATTATGATCTTTATTATTCCCGGTTCATCACAGCGGGGTCTTCCCTAATATCGCGAGGGCATTTTCTGCGGGCCGTCGTCAGCCGGACACTCCGGCTTGCCGCCCGAAAGATAATAAAACCGTTCGCCGGACGCGGTGGTTGTTTACCGTAGTTCTTTCACCCGGTCGGATCGCTGCCCGCGGGAAAGACCTCCCGTGTATCCCTTCGCCTCCCCCCGCGTCATGGTACAGAGCCATGACACGGGGGGATGGTTTTGTTTATTTCACTATGAGCCTCACCATGCGCTGCAGCAGCGTGGCGACCTCGGCACGGCTGACGTTGCCGGTCGGGTTCAGGGTGCCGTCGGTATTACCCCGGAAGAGTCCGGCGCTGACCGCCCACTGCATGGCCTCTCTTGCCCAGTCGGAGACCTCCCCGCCGTCGGGGAATCCGCCCAGCGGCGCCGAGCCGCTGACGTCCAGACCGAGGTACTTCGCGTAGCGGTAAAGCATGGTCGCCATCTGCTCACGGGTGACGGGCGCGTCAGGCTCAAAGCCCTTGGTGGTGCCCTTCACAATGCCGTTTTCACTGGCCCAGATCACCGCGTTGGTGTACCACTCGTCATCCGGCACGTCGGCGAAGGGATTCTCACCCCTGGCCTCGCTGTTTTCCATACGGCAGATCACCGTGGCCAGCATGGCGCGGGTCATGGGCTCTTCCGGCTCAAAGCCCTTGGTAGTGCCCTGGAACAGTTCGTGACTCGATACGAATCCCACGGCCGCCTTGAACCAGTCTGTGTCTTTCACGTCCGGGAAGCTCTTGGCGTTGTCTATTACCCGGACTGTAGCTCCCGCGGGGATCAGGGCGCGGACCGTGCCGTTCTCCACTATGGATTTCTTTATGATCTGCTGAGTTCCTCCCGGCAGTATCCTGGCCAGCACCTGACCGCCTGCGGAGGGCAGTTCCACCGTTACGTCCGCGGGCACGGTCTTTCCGTCCACGGTCACGTCTACGTTCGTGCTGCCGTCGGCATTCTTCTTCACGGTCACGACGGCGTCACTGCCGCCCTGCGTGGCTTTCTTCATCGCCTCGGTATCCAGCTTCACGACGGAGCCGGACACCTTGACGGGGATCGTGTCGTCCCGCGCCGCGGCGATCTCCTCCGCCTTGACGGTAACACTGTCGGGATCCGTTGTCGGCTGCGGCGTGACCGGCTCTACCGGCTCCACAGGCTCCACCGGCGCAGGCTGCGTACCATCGGAGACCGTTACTGTAAAGCTGTCGGTGCAGCCCGCGGGGAGCAGTGTGGCGGTGACGGTGGTGGTGCCCGCGCCGTGCGCGGTCAGAACGCCGTCGGTAACGGTGGCCACAGAGGTGTCTCCCACGGTGTAGGTCACGCGTTCTTCGCCAAGGAAGGGACCATCGAAGGAGACCGTGAGCTGTCTGGTCTCGTCGGATTTAAGGCTCATGTTCTCTGTGTCGTTCACGCGGAAGTTCACAGGCTCCGTCATGGTAACGAACACGTCGTCGCAGGAATCCAGACGACCGCCGTTGGCTTCGATGTAATCCATATTCACGGCGTCGTAACCGTTCTTCTCAAAGAGCGACAAGGGGATCTCCACGCTCTCGGTAAATGTCCCGCCCTGGCCCGGCTTCCAGCCGGAGAGGTCCACGGTGAGCAGGACATCGTCCTCCACGCCGTATTCCTCAAGATCGGCATAGAGGCCCAGCAGGTTCAGCCGCAGCGCTCTGCCCTCGGGCACAGGGGCGTTGCCGTTGTTGTAAACGGTATATGTCACATCGAACTTGTCGCCGTTCTGCACGGCGCCGTCCAGCGTGAATTCCACGTCGTCCATAAGTATGAATGCCTGGGTCCTGCGGCCGGTGTCCTCATAATGACCCCCGCCGGGGATCTTTTCCTTGATTACGAACTCCAGCTGCGCGCCTTCCAGCGATTCCATGGTGTCGGGCACGGTCCAGTCAAAATTCATGATCCTCGCGGTGTTCACGGGGATGCGCTCGTCGGAATCCAGATGCTTGATGGCGCGGCTCTTGCCGCCCTCAATGGCGTTTACCTGGATATCGTAGCCCCGGGCGGTGGTCAGGCCGGCGTTTTCAATAACGGCGCTGACGTTGATGGTGTCGCCGGGCATGGGCGTCACGTCGCTGTAGCTCACGCTGTTTACGCTGAGGGAGCCCACGGGCAGGCATTTGGTGAGCATGAGGCGGATCTCGCTGTCCTCATAGGGATCGGCGTCCAGCATGGAGCGCTCCTCGCCGTCCAGATCCACGCCGGTGATGGTGTGGGCCTGCACCCAAAGGGGATCGTCGCCGCGGTAGACGCGGTCAAACTGATTGTGCATCAGGAGCAGGCTGCCGTCCTCCGCCACGGAAACGGCAAGGCCGTCGTTGACGTAGTGGGTCTTGGTAAGCTGATAGGGCTTGGACCAGGCGGCGTCCACGTGTTCCATGGTCACGGTGTTGCCTTTCTCATCCACCACCGTGACAGGGAGTTTCTGATCCTCCTCGATGATGCGGGCGGTGGCGAAGATCTCAACGGTGTCCTTCTTCTTGCCGTCGGGGTCGGTATAGGCGGTGTTGGCGGTCCAGACCACGTAAAGATCGTCGTTCCTGTCGGCAAAGACCTGGTAGTTGATCAGCGCGCCCAGCTCGCCGTCAGAGGTAGCGCTCTCAGTGCTGACGCGGCGGATATCGGGCGTGTAGCCCTCGGCGAAGGTACCGTCAGGCAGCACGGCGTAGCCCTGCTTGACGTAAACCGTTCCGTCCTCGTTCGTCAGCTCTATGGCGCCCGCCTCGCCCGGCTGCGCGGGCAGCGTGGCGTTCAGCATTTCGGTGACGTTGAGATACATCACGTCCGCGGCGTCCCGCAGCCAGAAGAGCCAGGCGGAACCGCCGGATTTCACCAGCCTGGGGCTGGAATCCATATGGCTGTCGTAGGTGACGCGAAGGGGCACGTAGTTGGTATGGTCGTCAAAGTCGTAGAACTGGAGGATAAGCTCCTTGTCCGAGCCCGTGTCGCCGTCCCGGTCTGTGTCGATGGTATAGGCGTATGCGGCGATGCCGTCCTTGACGTAGCAGGAGGTCAGGTCGCCGATGGGCGGGTCAAGATCCACTGTCTCCCCGTCCGGGGTCTGGGTCTTGATGGCGGAGGGCAGGAAACGCTGGCCGTTCCACTGCGCCAGGATATCGGGGTTCGCGGAGGGATCTCTCAGCTCGCCCTCGTAATAATCATTCTTCCACTGCTGCTCGGCATGGTCCCACAGACGGTAGGTCATGACGCTGTAGACCTCGGAATAGGCGCTGCCCAGTGCGAGGACCTCCTCCAGGTCATTTTCGGGAGCGAAGTCGCTGTCCGGTGCGGATTTGACGTACATCACCAGCCGGTCGCCGCTCTTCTCGTCATAGATACCCTGCGGACAGGAATCCATGAATTCATCGTCGGTGAGCTGCTCGATCTCGCCCAAAGTGCCGCTGCTCTTATTATAGAGCACCGTGTATATCTCCAGCCGGGAGGCGGAGTCTGTGGCGAAAAGGTCCATCTGGCCGGTGCGGACGCGCTCCTCCAGCGCCTCGGCGCTCTCGGGCGTCATGCTCACCCAGGAGATCATAATGGAATCCCCGGTGTCGGTGAGGTTGGGCTGCAGATCTGCGGTGCCGTCGCCCTGGACGGTCTGAGGCTCAGTCCAGCTCATATCGGCGGTATCCAGCACGGCGTACTTAAGCGTGGATTTCTGCGCGGCGCTGCGGCCGGTGTCATCGTCCAGGAAGACCACCAGCTGCTTCGTGCCGTCCAGCGGTATGAGCTTCGCGTCGGGCTGCGCCAGGGCGTTGTCCACGACGGTCTGGCTGGAAGCCACGCTGTAGGCGGCGCTCAGGGAAGCTTCATCGGCGGTCCAGCGGCTGTTGACGTGACCGGGGATATAGTAGGCGTTGAAGCCGGGGATCTTATCGCCCAGGTCCGTCATGAGGCGGGCGCTGTCCGCCTGCAGGGAGGGGTCCACCGGGCGCTCCGCCACGGGGGCGGAGGATCCCGCGTTCTCGCTCACCAGGTCATTGAACTTCTGTCTGTCGGTTTTCAGGAAGAAGTTCATGATCCAGGTATGGGTGCGGTAGAAGCCGCCGCTCCAGGGGGACATGGAATCGAGGTAGTCCACCCTGGACAGGAAATAGCGCTGATAGGCGGTCTCGCGCAGGAGTTGGCTCGCCCTGTCGATCCGCTCGATGATGCCGCTCTCGCCGCAGAGGTCGGAGTTGCAGAGGTCTTCCAGTGCGTTGATGTCCCGCAGCATCTCATCGACCCAGCTCCTGGGAATGGCGCTCCAGGAGATGCCGTCGTAGGAGCCGGTATCGTGGTATGTGGTCATGTTGTTGCGGATATAACTGATGAGGTTATATGCCGTATGCACGGCCCGGAAGTAGCTCTCGAAACCGGTGTCCAGCGGCAGGGGATAGGAATAAGTATACAGCGGGAGATTGACCAGGATAAGGTTCAGGACGCCGGACATGACGAAATTCGTCTTGACGCCCGTATTGGAATTCAGCGCCGGGTACCAGTCCAGCATCTTGGGGCTGTAGGTAAACAGTATCTCCACGCCGAAGTTGAAGCGAGCGCCCAGCACGCTGGCCACGCCCACGCCCACGTAGGCGGTGACACCGCCCTTTATGACGATGTCAAACTGCCAGTTCCACTTGTCGCGCGTGAGCTGCAAGCCATCCTGGCTGCTCTCAAAGTCTTCCAGGGCCAGCTGCGGGTTGCCGCCCTTGCCCAGATAGAAGGTCAGGTCCGCGGTGCCCTCGATGCCCGCGTAGCAGGGGACGACAACGAGCAGGAACGGCCACATATAGCCTACGGTAAAGTTGCCGCCCAGGAAACCGCCGGTACCCATGCACAGGTACTCGGCCTCCCCCACCGGGGAGCGCGTCCCGTCCGCGTTGGTGCGGAAATTCTGGACGTATCCAAAGTCGAAGTACACGCCCAGGAAGATGCCCACGGAGAGGTATGGCCCGGCCACGTTATTGTTGTATGTGTGGGCGCGTCTACCGCTCAGGGTATCCTTGATATTCTGCTTGCCTTTAAACAGGCCACCTACCCCAAAGAACTGCGACTTAAGGATATCTATGGACGAGTATGGGGCCATGTCGCCAGGCTCCTGGAGCTGCGCCTCCAGCTCGTCGCTCTCTCCCGGGTCGCCGATCTGCTGCATGTTGTTGTAGTCCACGTTGTCCTCACCGGGGCATCTTGTGTTGCAGAAGTCAACGAAGCTGGTCCAGCCCCTATGGCGCTTCATGAAACTGGCGTTACCGGTGATCATGGCGAAGCCGACCTTCATGCGCACGCCGCCGTAGGGCAGCTCCTGAATATCCAGCAGCAGGCTGATATTGGACTCGCCGCCGAGGTATTTAAGGGGGTTGAGCGCGCTGATCCCCTGCAGCGCCGGGTCGCCGTCGCTTTCTGTAAAGGATTCTTCAAAGGATGTATCGGGGTCGTGGGCGAGGAGCTCCAGCGTTTCTTTGGCGGCTTGTTCCGCCTTGTTGTGAAAGCCCTTGCTGAGGGCCTTCACCTTTTTCAGCACGCCCCACGCCCGGATGGTCATCTGGATGGCGCCCAGGAAGGGGAATTTGCCGAAGGCCGCCTTGGTGTCGTCGTCCGCCTCCAGCGCGGCCTCGTCCAGGCCCAGGCCCTCGGGCGTCACGTCCAGATCCCAGTCGAACACAGCGGGGTCGTAATCCATATCGGTTATGACGGCGAAGCCGGTGCTGACCTTATCGTAGGTCATATCCATCCGCCCGTCAAAGCCCGGGATGGAGAGGCCGGGGGCCATCTTGTCCGTGATCAGTTCGGCGTAAAGCACGTCGCCGTAGCTGTACTGATCCGGCTTGTCCGGCGCGAATTTATCAAATGTGTATTTCCAGGTGAGTTCGTCTGCCTTCTCCGCTTCAAAGGGGCCCTTGACGGCGCCGGTCCTGGGGTTGAAGAAGTAGAATTTCACGGCCAGGATGTGCTCTGTATGGCTCTCCCCATCGTAGAAGTAGGTCTGTCCGTCCTCGACCTTGGCGGTGAGCACCGTCTCGGAACCGTTCATCTCCAGAATATTTGCCCCGGTGACGTATTTGCGGTTCTGTGAAAGATAGAAGTCCGTAAAATGGGCGGAGCCTGTGGACCAGCACGGCAGTCGTACGATGCCCATATCTATTATCGCCGCCTGCCGGGTGACCGCCTGCCCGTCCACGCCGATGGCGGTGACGGATTCAACGGCCATGCCGCCGGCAGGGAGCGCGGCCTCCCGCAGCTCAACGCTGCCGTTGTATGTTACGGTGAGTCTGGCCCTGGTACCGCGCACCAGTGTAATGGGGGTCATGGCAAAGCTGCCGTCATCCGCGCCGTCCAGTCCGATAACGGCCGCGGACATGCCCATGCTCATCACCGCGCCGTCGGCGGGGTTCAGCTTGCCCGTAGGCAGGCCGGAGGAAATGTTAAGCTCCTCAGCCATCAGCGCTCCGCTGAGCTGGTAGACCTGCTGATCATCCTTGTTTTCGGACAGACGCAGCAGCACCTTGTTCTCCTCAGCCAGCGCCCTCGCGCGCACAGGGAAGAACACACCGGAGTAAATGTTCTCGTTCGCGTTGTTGAACTGGGGTATCCAAAGCGGGATGGCCTCTTTGTTCTTCGGATAGGCCATCAGCTCAGCCACTTCGTTGGCCTTGATGGTGTCCACAACAGTATAGGCGTAAAGCCCCGAAGCGCTGTCATAAACGCCGATGCGGTCTTTGAATATGCCCTCGTTCAGATCGAACTTTTCCCGGTCCGCTTCGCTGATGAGCACTGTGATGCTGTTTTCCGTGGCGGAGAAAGTGGGCAGGAAGAGGGTATATGGCGCGCCCAGCGTATAGGTCATTCTTGTCTCGGCGCCGGGGAAGTAGTCGTCGGATTTCTGGAAGAAGGCGGAGCCTTCGCTCTCGCGCTTTTCATACCCGATGCCCAGAGGCGCAACGCCGAGCTGCCTGCCCCGGTCGGAGATGGTGTTGGTCAGGGTGATCTTTTCACCGTAGAACCAGTCCTCCGCCTCGGAGACCCTGGCCTTCGGCGTTTCGGGCGCGAGCACTCTGTCCAGCCAGGCGAACCAGTCGTAATAGAAGGGCTTTTCCAGCTCGGGATGCGCGTCGTAGTATTCGACGATGCCGGTGTCGTCATTGCCGCCGTCGGTCCATGGGACCTCTATCAGCTCCCCGGTCTTGGGGTCCGGATATGCCGCGGACAGCGAGCCGTAATCATGCTGCGCCAGCACAACACGCGCCGGGATGCGCTCGAACACCGGGCGGATCTGGATGGTGCCCAACTGGGGCTTGCCCGGATTTGCGGGGCCCCTCAGCGCGTCGTTCCAGACGCTTATGGTGGAGTAGTAGGCGTCCACCTCAGCCTTCAGGGCTGAGTTGTCGCTCCAATTGACCAGGCCGAGTCCGGCCAGATTCTCGATCAGCTCGCGGTCAACGACCACTGTTGCGGTGTCGCTGCCGAGGGATACGTCGGCCACCCGGTAAGTCTTGCCGGTCTTGGCGTCAAATGCCTCCAGCCCCACAAGCTTAAGGTATGGGCAGGCGTTGCTGCGGGTCACGGAGAAATTCTCCTCGCCCCAGACCGTCACGTCCGTGTCCGTAAGGCTGGAGCCGAGGATAACGGAGGTGTACTTGCCCATCTCCTCCTCACTGACGCCGCGCAGGGGGATGCTCTTAACGTCGGCGGGATTCAGTACAAACCTGAACTGCCGCAGGAGCGGCTCAACGGAGTGGATTGTCATCTCGTGGCCCTTGAACAACGAGCCGTACGTAAAAGTAACGATCTCCAACTTGTCCATACTGTTCCCACGGCCGAAAAACAGATAATCCGTGCGGCCTTCATAACTCTTGCCGCCGGTATAAACTTTCTGGTCAACAGTGGTGCCTTCACGGAAAGATATCGAGGTCCTGGGGTTGCATAAAACGCCCTCGTTCAGGGTCCAGACGACCCTCACGCCGTCATAGTAGCATGTGTTCACCAGATTCAGATAGGTTATCTGGTTGGTCTCGCTGGAAAGGCCGCGGGTGCTCATCGTACGCCCGCCGACGCCGCTGATCCAGCCGTCGCCGGTGGCGTTTTCCAGACTATAGGCTTCGTCGAGGTGATCGTCCAGAACGATATTAGACGCCAGCTCCGCTTCGCCCTCCGCTGCGGGGATCACAACGTGGGCGGTGCGGATATCTATCAGACAGTCGGAAATGGAGTTGAGATGGAGGTTGAAATCCAGATCGTCCGCGCCGTGGCCCACAGGCAGTTCCACAGTCCGCTGGGTCAGGCCCATGGGGAAGTAGAGCGCGGCGTCAACTCCGGTATAATCCTTGCCCATCTCGGCGCTGCCGTCGCTGGAGGCCAGGCGCACGCCCACCATATTGTTAAGGCTGCCCTGGCGGGTGACCGTAACGAATACGCGGCCGTCCTCCGCCCGGTACTCCGGCTCGGAAAAACTGACGTGCACATCCTCCGGCTCATCCACGTCCTCAATGACCACCTGGCCTATGGAGTAATCATCCTGCAGCATCGCGCCCTCCTCGGGGTCGCGCAGCATGAGGCTTATGGTGCAGTCGCCGTCTGCCCGCTCCGAGTAGAGCGGCGTGATCACAAGGATCTTCAGCGTCTCATTCGGCGCGAAGGGGATAAGATACTCCCGGCCTGGGAAGTCGTCGGAGCCCAGAGGCGTTCCGTCGCTGCCGACGCTGTTCATCTCATCGGACCGAAGGCCCAGGAAAGCGCCGCCCTCCAGACTCTGGCTGCTCTCCATGGGCTGCCGGTCGGAGACGTTTCCGAAATACTGGTTGCGTGCTGTCTTCAGCGGGTTTTTCGGGTCGATCAGCGCGTTATCGGGTACCTCTTCGGCGGCGGCTCCCGGTACGGCGCTTTCGTCCGGCGCAACGGACGGGGCAGCCTGCTCCGCGGCGGGCTGGTCCCCGCTGTCCGGAGCGGTCATTTCGCCTACCACGTTGCCGGCGCTGTCCACGATGTCAACGCCGCCCTGCTGTTCAGCCAGCGCCATGACCGCATCCATCTCATCCTTGCCGATCTCCTCTACGTTTTCGGGATCGCTGAGAAGGTCGATCATGGCGACAGGCTCATATTCATTTACAGTCTCCGCGTCCACGCGGAAGAAATCCGCGCGGTAGTTCACGTCGTAGTGGCTGCTCATGTCAATGAGCTTGACTGTGATATGTCCCTCCCGCGAAACGTCGCCGGTCCTCTGAATGGGGATGTAAAGCTTGTCCCCGGTCTCAGGGACAGAATAGCTTGTCTCCTGCAGATAATAGCAGCTCAGCCCCTCATTGGCCTCCACGAGCTGCCGGACCGCGTTCGGGACAAACAGCGTCAGCTTGTTTGTGGGGTCCAGCTCATCCGCCAGCGCGCTGACCACGACGGACTGCGCCGCCAGTGCCAGCAGCAGGACGACCGAAACGAGTTTCTTCCAGACTCTGTTCATGCGTTCGTTCCTCCATACAGGTATCGTCTTAACTGCCGGGCGCTTTCGCTCTCATGTGCGTCCGGCAGGCCGGGGCTGTGTTTTCGCGCCGCCCGCCGTCCGAAGTGTCTCCGGGCGGCGGGTGTGAAGGCTCAGGGGACGATAACGGACTCCCGCAGCCTGTCGTCGATTTTTTTCTCCTTGACGCGCGGCGCGTCCTCAAAGGGGTTCGCTCCGCCGCTCACAGACTCGGTCGCTGTATCGGTCAGCGGAGTAAGGTCCTCGGTCTCATTCAGTCTGCTCTCCAGCTCTTCCTTTTTCATGTTCTTTCTCCTTTTCATGGTATTTGACACCTCTTGTATGTATTATATGGCAGCGTTCCGGCCGGTCTGCCGTCCCGGGCCGCGGCCAAAAGGCTTTCCCGGCTCCGCAAACGGTGCGGCGGCTGTAAAGCTGCGTTTTTTATTCGTTCTGTCGGACCTGTGCAGCAAAAAGGGCCGCGCAGAGGGGTATACCGTCCTCCCGTGAGACCAGGAACAGCTTCCAGTCTCCCTCAGGCACCTCCACCCGCAGCCATTGCCAGGGCCCCGGCGACAGCGGCACCGTGAATTCGACCCGCTGACCGCCCCACCGGTCCGTGCTTACCCCTATCAGCCAGGCCTCCAGCCCGGCACCCGTGCCGTTTCGCACGAAAGCCTGTGTTTCCCCCGTCCCAGGCGGGCTGAGGCGCACGCCTTCCTCCCCGGTCAGGACGTTCAGGCATCTTCCCAGGTGCAGAATGCCATTGCCGTAATATGGGTCGTATCCATCAAGGCCCCGGTCTGTGGCATTTGCCGCCAGCAGCTCCTGCAGGACAGCGATATCCGCCCCGGGCCGCAGGCTCTTCATCGCCGCCACTGCTCCGGTCACGAAAGGCGCGGCAAAGCTCGTGCCCATAAAACGTGCGTAACCGTCGAGACCTGACAGGCTCTCTACGTCAACGCCCGGCGCGGTAAGAAACACAGAGGAGTTGTGATTGGAGCGATAGTAGATCATGCCGCTGCGGTCCACCGCGCCTACGCCGATAACGTCATCCATCAGGGCGGGATAATAGGCCGTGGCTGTGCCGCCGTTGCCCACCGCGGCCACGACCACCGCGCCGCGCTCCTGGGCGTATTTTACCGCCTCCTCCAGCGCGCGGCGTCCGGACGAGCGTTCCGACAGGGACAGGCTCATATTGATGACGGAACAGCCGTATTCGTCCACCGCGGCTGCCAGCGCCTCGCATATGAGGCTGACTTTTCCCTTATCACTCACGAAGCATTTAAGCGGCACCAGCTCCGCCCCCGGCGCGGCGCCCAGCAGCCCATGATCTCCGCAGCCGGCGATCAGCCCGCATACGGCCGTGCCGTGTCCGTTGCTGTCCGCAGTGTCCGAGTTGTTGTCGACGTAGTTCCAGCCCGGCGCGAGACACCCCTCCAGGTCCGCGTGAGCGTTCGCGCCGGAGTCGATGACCGCCACCCGTACGCCCTTTCCCAACGCGGGGTCCAGCGGCGCGCCGATCATTGCCAGCGGCCAGGAGGTATCCGCCGTGTCCGCCTGCAGCAGGGCGCTGTCCGCCTCTGCCGGAACGGAAGCGTCCGGGAACCGCAGCTCCTGGTCTTCCTCGTACCATTCCAGAGCGTCGGCGGCCAGCAATCGCCCGAGTTCCTTCGCGTCTACGCTGCCGAAGGGGCCGCCGTGCGCCCCCTCCCGCGCCTGCTCCGCGCCGCTGCGGTACCTTACGACGTAGCGCGTCCCGTCCGCAGCCAGGGAACTTACCGGCAGAATGAGAAGAAGCATGAGCACTGCGAGCCCCAGGGCGCTTACCCGTTTGACTTGCCTCTTCAAAGCTCTGCCTCCCCGTCGTTTTGCGGCGCCGCGCCGCATACTTCAAGCACAGTACCTGGTTATCGGCATTTCCCAGCCTGCCTGCGGGAAAGCGTTCCGCTCTTCCCCCGCGGTATCCTTCAGCCGCGCTTTGCCAAAAAAGCCTATACCCGACTATAACACATTTAATACCTATTCTATAAAAAAAGGCGCAAAAATCAATAGATGGGAACAGAATGTACCCTCCCTTTTTCTTTTTATGCCCCATGCCGTTCCGCGGCCGCGGCAAACAGGCCGCCCAGACTGCCGACCCTGTAGTAGGTCTCCGGCCCTGCAGTGTATAATAAAAACGGGCCGTCCCAAAAGGACGACCCATTTCTTGGTCCGAGTGACTGGATTCGAACCAGCGGCCTGCCGCCTTCGGCTGCCAGGCCCGCGGCTTTATGGCCCCACTCGCTCCCGCCCTTCCGGGCGGAACCGCTCGGGGTGGCCATTTCAAGAGGCCGCTGGTCCTGCAGTGCATAAAAAACGGGCCGTCCCAAAAAGACGACCCATTTCTTGGTCCGAGTGACTGGATTCGAACCAGCGGCCTCTTGAACCCCATTCAAGCGCGATACCAAACTTCGCCACACCCGGAAACAGCTTAGCTAATATAGCACACTATTCTCGAAAATGCAAGGGTTAAGAGGGAAAATTTTTGATTTATGGGCAAAGATGTACGCGGCGCCGCGCCGTATACGTTCGGCTGCCCGTATTTTACTTCTTTGTCCCGTCCGGCTGGGGGACCGGGAGTCCCTCCGGTATGGGGCATTTATATGTTTTGCCCTTCATGGAGGCTTTGAACTCCTCTTTTGCCGCTTCCAGCAGTTCCGGCTTTTCCACCAGTTCCACCGCGGCCTCCGCCAGCACCTTCGCGCCGAACAGCATGCCCTTGAAACCTATGGAACTTCCCGCGCACGCCGCGATCTGCCAGCTGTGTCCGGCCGCTGCCAGATCATAAGTAGCGGTATTCACCATTATACAGGGCACTATATGCTGTACGTCCCCCACGTCCGTGGAGCCGTAGCCGATATCCGGCCTGGGGTCCAGCACGCCGGTGCTCATAGGTCCTCCGGCCAGCGCCCCGGCAGCTTTAAGGGCCTCATACTGGGAGCAGGTCCTGTTCAGCTCGTCCGCAAACTCCAGCTCTTCCGCCGTCCACTCCGGCGCCCCTATGCTGCGCATCAGACGAGTGGTCTGTTCCGCCAGGACGAGATTCGGCATGGTGTCGTAACAACCGCCCAGGAATTCCACTTCCAGCTCCGTCTGCGTCATAAGCGCCGCGCCCTTTGCCACCAGGACAAGGCGGTCGTAAGTGTCCTCCACCGCTTCCCTGCTGAGGGCTCTCACGTAGTACCATACGCTGCCTTTATCGGGGACTATGTTGGGGGCGGTCCCGGCTTCCTTGTAGCAGTAGTGGATACGTACGTCACTTGTAACGTGCTCGCGCAGATAGTTCGCTCCCACGCTCATAAGTTCACACGCGTCCAGCCCGCTTCTGCCGTTGTGTGGGTCTCCCCCGGCGTGGGCTGTGCGGCCCGTAAAATGGAATATCGCGCTGTTCAGGCCGGTGTACTTGCCTACGGGCACCTCGTTGTGTCTGTTGCCGTGCCAGGCGTACGCCGCGTCCAGTTCACTGAACGCGCCGTTCCTGGCCATGAAGCTCTTGCCCGTCAGTTCCTCTTCCGCCGGGCAGCCATAAAACACCACCGTACCCGGAAGACCTTTCTCTTTAAGTTCCGCCGCTGCACCCGCTGCGGCAGCCAGAGCCGCCGTATTCAGCAGATTGTGTCCGCAGGCCTGTCCGGGTGCCCCGGGGACCGCGGGTTCCTTCGTCGTCTGGCACTTCTGGCTCATTCCCGGCAGCGCGTCCAGCTCCCCAAGGAAGCCTATAACCGGTTTTCCGCTGCCGTACCTGCCCACAACGCAGGTGGGCAGCCCGTATGCCCCGGTCTCCACGGTGAACCCCAGCTCTTCCAGGGCGCGGGCAGTCATCCGGCATGCCTTGACCTCTTTGTACGCCGTCTCAGGCTCTTCCCACATGGCTTTGGCAAAGCTCACGTAATAGTCTCTCTTTTGATCGATCCTGTCTGCTGCAATAGACATATGCTGACCTCCCGTTCTTATTCACGCGCTGTCTGCGCGGAGCGTTCCCCGCCGTACGTTTTTGCGCGTCCGTCTTCTCTTCGAGGCGTCTGGGTTTATCTCCGTTTATAAAACAAACAGAGACGTTGTATATAAGTTATACAGCTGTGTTTACGTTTTTTCTATATCCCGTCTCGGGGTCGACCAGACTGGTGATACTCTCCCCTTTGAGAAAAGCCGATATGTTGCGCGCTGCCAGGTCCACTATCTTGTCCAGGGTGGCGGGAAGTGAAAATCCTCCGGAGATATGGGGAGTTATATACACGTTTTCCAGTTTCCAGAGAGGGTGTTCAGGGGGCAGGGGCTCCGGATCCGTGACGTCGAGGCTTATTCCCCCGAATTTTCCCGCGCAGTCACACAGGGCGTCAGTGTCTATCGCGTCGCCGCGGCCTACGTTGACAAGGTACGCGCCCTTCTTTACCAGTTCCAGCCTGCGGCGGTCAAGGATGCGCACAGTGGCGGGCGTGCTCGGGAGGCTCAGTGAGATAATATCAGACTGGGGGATAAGTGAATCCAGGGCGTCGTTGGTGTACATCTCGTCGAAGTATTCCGGCTTCTTCCCCGGGGTACGGCGCACCCCCACGGTATAGGCTCCAAGAAGCTTAAGGCGCTTTGCGAATTCTCCCCCGATATCCCCGGCGCCTATTATCAGTGCCCTGGCGCCGTATACGGAGGCGGCGTGTCCTCCCCTTTTCCACTCCCGCGCGAGCTGATTGTCGTAATACTTGTACAGGTTCTTCTGCATCGCGAGTATGCATGCCAGCATATGTTCGGAAATGGCAAGGCCATAGCACCCCGTCGCACAGGCCATCACAACTCCCTCGGGAAGTATTCCGTCTTTAACATAGTCGTTGGCTCCGGTGCTGAACAGCTGGTAGAACCGCAGATGCCCGCACTCTTTCAGCATCCCGCCGGGGATATTCCCCACGATTATTTCCGCGTCCTTCACCGTCTCCAGGGGCGGCTGCGGGGTCCAGTCCATAAACGTAAGGCTGTGATCCTTCTCAAATTGTCTGAACTTATCCTTTTGGGGCTCGTTCAGAGGAAGCAATACGACAATTTTACCCATTTTATTTCCTCCATATTTACAGTGCAGCGGTGTGTTGATATAATTATCTTTGGATGATCATCCAAATACAAGTCCGGAAAGAGGGTCGACAGATGACTACAGAACAGCTTGAGGCATATTACAAACGCATCTGCTATTTTCCGCAGGGCGGTCCCAGTGCCGAAAATCTCAGGAACATCCACAAAAACCAGGCGCTTCACATTCCCTTTGAGAACATGGACGTTTACCGGGGAAAGGGTATATCCCTCGACCCCGAGGATCTGTTCAACAAGATCGTAGTACGGCGCAGAGGCGGGTACTGTTTTGAGCTGAACGGCCTGATGGCCGACGCCCTCATATCCGGCGGATATAAAGTTAAAAGGGTCGTGGCCCGCCTGGACGGCAAAGGAATGGGTTTCGGCGGCCACCTGCACTGCGGCGCCATAGTGGACGTGGACGGCAGCCGCTATATCTGCGACGTGGGCTACGGCGCCGGCGGGTTCACTGAACCCCTGAAGCTGGAACTCGGGACGGTGCAGAAGGTCCTGGGCGGCACCTACAGGGTGGTCTCGGATCCCGACCACGGATATGTGATCCAGCTGCTGAAAGACGGCGAGTTCAAAGGGTACATGGCTATCCGGGATCAGGCTGCCCTTAAGCAGGACTTTGAGATAGGCAATTATTACACGAGCACCAACCCGAACTCCGGCTTCCGCCGCTTTGTCATGTGTACCATCCCCACCGAGGAAGGGCGCATATCCATAGCGGACAACTACGTGAAGATCGTCTCGGGGGGCTCCGAAGAGACCATACCGCTTAACGGCATGGACGAGGTGTACGCCGCTCTCAAAAAATACCTCCATCTGGAGCTGGACTGAACTGTCCGCATATCATACAGCCGCAAAACGCCGCGCCGGCCGCGTTGAATATAACCCCAAATGAAAGCGACGGAGGTCCCGTTATTCAAGGGCCTTCGCCGCTTTTTTGCGCTTTACGCTGTTTCTATGCCGCTGTCCTCCTGGAGCGACAGCAGCTGTACGGCCTGGTCGCGCATTTTGTATTTAAGTATCTTGCCCGCGGCGTTCATGGGGAAGTCGTCCACGAACGAGACGTACCGGGGCACCTTGTGTTTTGCCATGCTGGCCTTGACGTACTCCTTCACCTCGTCCTCTGTCATGGTCTCGCCTTCCTTGAGGATAACGCAGGCCATTATCTCCTCGCCGTATTGCCTGTCCGGCACTCCTATGACCTGGACGTCAGAGATCTTGGGGTGGGTGTACAGGAACTCCTCTATCTCTTTGGGATAGATGTTCTCTCCGCCGCGGATGATCATGTCCTTTATCCTGCCGGTTATTTTGTAATTTCCGTTCTCGTCCACCCTGGCCAAGTCCCCGGTATGGAGCCAGCCGTCGGGGTCAATGGCGGCGCTGGTGGCCTGGGGCATTTTGTAATAGCCTCTCATGACGTTGTATCCCCTGGCCACGAACTCACCGTCCACTCCCACCGGCAGGTCCGCGCCTGTATCCGGATCAACTATCTTGCACTCGACGCCGTACATGGCGCTCCCCACGGTGTTCACCCTGACTTCTATCGAGTCGGTGGTGCGGCTCATGGTGCAGCCCGGTGACGCTTCGGTCTGGCCGTAGGTTATGCAGATCTCCTTCATGTTCATCTTATCCACGACGTCACGCATTACCTTGATGGGGCACGGACTGCCTGCCATTATTCCGGTACGGATGCTGCTGAAATCGGTCTTCTCGAAGTCCGGATGGTTCAGCATGGCTATGAACATGGTAGGCACGCTGTTGAAAGCGGTTATCTTTTCCCTTCGGATGCACTCCAGGGCTTTCCTGGGTGAGAACGCGGTGATGGGGCTCATGGTGGAGCCGTGGGTCATACAGGCTGTCATGGACAGGACCATACCGAAGCAGTGGAACATCGGCACCTGGATCATCATCTCGTCCGCTGTGGACAGGTCCAGGTTGTCCCCTATGGATTTGCCGTTGTTCAGCACGTTGTAATGGGTGAGCATTACCCCTTTGGGGAACCCTGTGGTACCGGAGGTGTACTGCATGTTGCATACGTCCTCCTTGCGCACCGTGGCTGCCATACGGTAAACCTCTACCTCGGGCACGCTCTCTCCGGCCCGCAGGCTCTCCTCCCAGGTCAGACATCCCGGTGCGGAAGTCCCCACGGTGATTATGTGGCGCAGGAAGGGCAGGCGCCTCAGGTGCAGGGGCTCGTTCTTGTCGGCCTCCGCCAGCTCCGGACACAGCTGCATGACTATATCCGTGTAGCTGGTGTCCTTATATCCCTCGGTCATAACAAGGGTATGGGTGTCTGACTGCCGCAGCAGATACTCCAGCTCATGGCTTTTGTACGCCGTGTTCACCGTGACCAGTACGGCGCCTATACGGGTCGCCGCCCAGAACGTAATGAACCATTCCGGAACGTTTGTCGCCCAGATCGCCACGTGGTCGCCCGACTTAACTCCCAGACTAATCAGGGTACGGGCAAAACTGTCCATGTCGTCCCTGAACTGTGAATAAGTACGTGTATAATCCAGCTCGGTATACCTGAAAGCGTACTGATCCGGAAACTCGCTGACAAGCCTGTCCAGCAATGCCGGGAAAGTGAGGTCTATAAGCTTGTCTTTGGGCCAGATATATACACCGGTCTTTGCCCGGTTGTCCATAAGCGCGTTCTCCGTCTGGTCGGAGGACAGCAGGACCCCCATGTAATGGGCAAACTGCGGGAATACTATACCCGCGTCGCTGAGGTAAGGGGCATAGCTTTTCAGCCACTCAAACGTGATGTACCCTTCGTAGTTGATGGAACGTAGGGCGCTTACGAGCTGGGGAATGGGGATATCCCCTTCTCCCGTTACCCTGTATGAGACTTTCCCATCCTCCATCACGGAGTCTTTTATATGGGTGTATTTGATATACGCTCCCAGGTTCGGCACCGTCTCTTCGGGAGATTCGCCGCGGAACCTGTAGGGGTGGTGCATATCCCAGAGAGCCCCTATATTATCGCTGAGTATGCTGTCCAGAAGGTTCCTCAGACGCTTTGTGTCGCTGTATACCCCGTTGCTCTCCACAAGGAGCGTTACCCCCGCCTCTTCGGCCAGGGGCAGCACCCTTCTAAGCGTGCTGAGTACCAGCTCGTCATCCACTTCACCGTTTGCTACAGCTTTTTCGTCCCCAAGTACGCGCACGTACTTGGACCCCAGGCTTTTTGCCAGACGAATGTATTCCCCCAGTTCCTCCACGGTGCTCTCCACCCTGTCCGCATACCTGAGGGCACAGCCGGAGGAGATGCACGGTATCTCCAGGTGCAGGCTGCGGAGCCGCTCGGCGGTGGCGGCAACATTTTCCGGAAGGAACGGCTTGCCGCGCAGAGAGAATATAGTCCGTCCCAGGCCGCGCATCTCTATGCCCTGAAAACCGAAGTCCTTGGACATGGACAGGATATCCTGCCAGTCGAAGTCAGGGCAGCCCAGCGTAGAAAAAGCTAATTTCATAACAGAACCTCCATGAGTATCGTGAGAAAAGGTGCGGATGCCCCCGTGCGCGAGGGCAATTGATCAATTGATATAAATAACACTATTGCGGTATCGGTTTATCTATAAGGCAGACATAAGCCGCGCCCCGGCTGCCGCGCTTACGCTTTCTCCAGATCGGAGTTGCGTATCTCGGCACGCTTGATCTTCCCGCCCACAGTCTTGGGCAGTTCATCCACGAACTGCACTATCCTGGGGTATTTATACGGGGCCGTTACTTTCTTTACGTGGTTCTGAAGCTCCTTTATAAGCTCATCGCTGGGTTTCCAGCCCGCGGCCAGGACCACCGTGGCTTTGACGACCTGCCCTCTTACCGGGTCCGGAGCACCGGTGACGGCGCACTCCACAACGGAGGGGTGCTCCAGCAGGGCGCTCTCCACTTCAAAAGGCCCTATGCGGTAACCGGAGCATTTTATAACGTCGTCGTGCCTGCCGACGAACCAGTAATAGCCCTCGCTGTCCCTCCAGGCCACGTCCCGGAGATTGTAGCAGTCTCCCCCTACGGCTTCCCTGGTGCGTTCCTCATCGTACATATAGCCCCTGAACAGTCCCGGGGGGCTACCGTTCTTAAGGCCGGTCACGGCTATCTCGCCTTCGTCGCCGTCCTCACAGTAATCTCCGTCGGGCCCTATAAGCTGGATGTTGTATAGGGGCGCGGGCTTGCCGGTGGAACCGTAACGGGGCTCAAACCACGGGAAGTTGGCTATCATCACCGTGGACTCGCTCTGCCCGAAACCCTCTGCGATACAGCGTCCCGTAAGCTCTTCCCAACGGCGCATGACCTCGGGATTGATGGGCTCTCCGGCCGTACACCAGCGCTGTACGCTGCTGAGGTCGAAGGACGCCACGTCCTCCTGCAGCATGAAGCGGTATATGGTGGGAGGGGCGCAGAAAGTTGTCAGCCTGTATTTCTCTATGCGCTTGAGCAGCTCCAGCGGCTTGAATTTGAGCATATCATAAGCGAAAATGACCGCTCCGCACATCCACTGCCCGTATATCTTGCCCCAGCCGAACTTCGCCCAGCCGGAGTCTGACACGCTCATATGCAGCTTGCCCTTCTGGACCATCTGCCAGTATTTTGCCGTAACAATCTGCCCCACAGGATAGCGGTAATCGTGCATGACCATCTTGGGCATTCCCGTTGTGCCGGAGGTGAAATATACCAGCATAGTGTCCGTGCTCTTTGTGGCGTTTTCACCTGTGGGGCGTGGGAAGCTGTCGCTCTGATCGGCGATGAGGTCATCGAAATACAGGAAGCCCTGACGGGTCCCGCCGACCACGACGGCGTTTTTGATCGCGTCCGTCTCTTTCCTGGCCGCTTCCACCTGGGAGAGTACGAAATCATCGTTTACACACACGATAGTGCTGATGTGCGCGCTCTCCGCCCTGTATACTATATCCTTTTTGGTCAGCTGCAGCGTGGCCGGGACTTCTATAGCGCCGAGCTTGTGAAGGGCCACGGCACAGACCCAGAATTCCCAGCGGCGTCTGAGGATCAGCATAACCACATCGCCCTTTTTGACTCCAAGGGAGGAAAACATGTTTGCCGCCCTGTTTGAAAGAGAGCTTATGTCGCCGAATGTGAAGCTTCTCTCGCTGCCGGAATCGTCGCACCAGACCAGTGCGGGCATGGAGCTGTCTTCCGCGGCCCACGCGTCCACTACGTCAAAACCGAAGTTGAAACTGTCGGGCACGCTCACTTTATAGTTTTCCATAAAGTCCTCATAAGAAGAGAACTCTGTTTTTTCCAAATACTTCTCTATCATATTCTTCTCCCGCGCTTATTCGGCTATCACGGTAAGGAACGTCGAAGGGGTGTCACAGCCGCACTTCTGGCCGTGGGGGAACGTCGGGTTGAAATATATACTGTCGCCCTCGCTGAGCAGGAACTCTTTGTCCGCGAAAGTTACTATTATCTTGCCCTTGACCACGTAGTTGAACTCCTGCCCCGGATGCTGCACCGGTTTTGCGGGCTCGTCCGACGGATCCAGGGTCACCAGCAGGGGCTGCATGACCTTGTGGGAATATCTGAAAGCCAGATCGTCGTATGAATAGCCGGGGTAGCGGTCCACTGCCCTGCCCTCGCCGCTGCGTACGATATGATACGTATTCAGTTTGGCGGCGGTACCGGTGAGTATCTCTGTAAAATCCACCCCGAATTTCCCGGCGATCTGGAAAATCACGTTTATCGGTACGTCTTTCCCGTCCTCTTCATATCTGGCATAGTCTTCCAGAGGTATCCCCAGTTCCTCCGCCAGCTGTTCGCGGGTATAGCCGCAGTCTTCCCTGAGGCATACGAGCCTTTGAGCAATCTCTTTGAATTGTTCCACAGCGCACCTCGTTTCTGCCGAAATAGGCGATTTTTATAGATATATACTATATTTATACATTTTTCTAATCATTATAAGCATATGGTTTGGGCATTGCAATAGTAACTTTTACCGTTTTTATATGGCCGGGCGCCCTTCGTTTTGACGATACGGAAGCATACTTGCGTACGGCGGCATAAAAAATCATTAAAAACTATACAAAAATAAATATAGATGGAAAAAACACTTGACACCGCATTCCCGCATAATTATAATGTGGAAAAAGTTCGCGTGAGGTTCCCGCGGCAAATATCGGTACACAAATGCGATGATGGAGAACGGCGGCGCCCAAACCCGTTCAGAGAGCTCCCGGTCGGTGCGAGGGAGTATGGGAAGCGCAGGCAGATCACTCCTGAGTACGGGCCCAAAAGGTATCGAGTAGGCGTCCGCGTATGGCTGCGTTAAAGCCGGGAGCTTGATGGAGCTCTGAAGAGGGCAGCGTTTGCTGTCAATTTGGGTGGTACCGCGGGTAGATGCTCGCCCCATGTTCGGGGTGGGCTTTTTGTTTTTTTACACACTTTTTACATACTATGGAGGTGCAGCATGAACCCTGACTTCAAAGAAATCGCCCAGCGAATACATACGCTCAGAGAGATCACCGGGTTTTCCGTGGAGGAGATGGCTGAGGCCACCGGCGTCAGCGTCGAGGATTACGTCCGCATGGAGAAGGAGTCCGACGACTATTCTTTCACTTTCCTTTACCGCTGCGCGGAAAAGTTCGGAGTAGATATTATTGAGATAGTGACCGGCCAGGCTCCAAAGCTCACAGGATACACCCTGGTGCGTGCCGGCAACGGCCTGTCCATAAAGCGGAGCGAACAGTTCGATTACTTCCATCTGGCCTCCACGTTCAAGAACAAACTGGCGGAGCCCTTCCTTGTAAGGGCGCCCTTCCGCCAGGAGGAACAGATGAGACCTATAGAACTCCACAGCCACGTGGGGCAGGAGTTCGACTATATACTGAAGGGCAATCTCCGGTTCGCCTACTCTTCCCACATGGAGGAACTGCACCCCGGTGATTCGGTGTTTTACGACTCGTCAAAACAGCACGGCATGATAGCCGTCGACTGCGAGGAGTGCCTTTTCCTGGCTGTCGTTATGAAGGAGAATGAAAAATGAGGAATATCCACCAGAGGTTCGTCAAAGAGAGGTTTGACCAGAACGGCATGCTCTGGGCCTATCGTCTGCACTGCCCCGACAATTTCAATTTTGCCTATGACGTGGTGGATGACATTGCCGAGGAAGATCCCGACCGCAGGGCAATGCTCTGGCTCAGCAAGGATAAAGAGGAACGTTTGTTCACTTTCGGCCAGATGAAGCAGTGGTCGGACAGGACCGCGAATTATCTGCGCAGCGTGGGCATAGGCAAGGGAGACATCGTCCTGGTCGTGCTTAAGCGTCACTACCAGTTCTGGTTCACCGCCCTGGCGCTGCACAAGCTGGGCGCGGTAATGGTACCTGCCACCTTCATGCTCACGAAGCACGATTTCGAATACCGCATCAACGCCGCGGAGATAAAGGCTATCGTATGTACCGCGGACGGCGGGACCGCGCAGGCTCTGGACGACGCCCTGCCGCAGTCCCCCAGTCTCAGTATCCGCGTGCTTGTGGGTGGACAGAGGCCCGGCTGGCATGATTTCGACAGTGAGATGCCGCTCTGCTCTGACCGGTTCGAGAGGGTCGACACCAGCAAGGACGATCCCATGGTGCTGTTTTTCTCTTCCGGCACCTCGGGATACCCGAAGATGGTGCTGCACGACCACACATACCCCCTGTCCCACCTTATCACGGCCAAATACTGGCACAGGGTGGACCCGGAGGGGCTCCACTTCACCATCGCGGACACTGGCTGGGGCAAAGCCCTCTGGGGGAAGCTGTATGGACAGTGGCTCATGGAAGCGGGGGTATTCGTCTACGATTTTGATAAGTTCAATGCCGCGGACATCCTTTCCATAATAGAGAAATACAGGATAACGACCCTCTGCTGCCCTCCCACCATGTTCAGGATGTTCCTTAACGAGGGCGTGGAAAAGTATGACCTTTCCAGCCTTCAGGGCGCCAATATCGCCGGCGAAGCCCTGAACCCCGACACTTACGACAAGTGGTACCAGGCCACCGGGATCAAGCTGATGGAGGGCTTCGGTCAGACTGAAACAGCCTGTACGGTACTCAATATAAAGGGTATGACACCCAAACCCGGTTCCATGGGGAAACCCTCCCCCCAGTATACCGTGGAGATAGTGGACGATGAGGGCATGCGCTGCCTGCCCGGCGAGACCGGTGAGATCGTCATAGCCTGCGACCCGAAGCCAATGGGCCTGATGATGTGCTATTACAGGGACGAGGAGAAAACGGCACAGGTGATGCGCGACGGGTGGTACCACACCGGCGACACCGCCTGGATGGACGAGGACGGCTACTACTGGTATGTCGGCCGCACGGATGACATAATCAAGTCTTCCGGCTACCGCATCGGACCGTTCGAGATAGAAAGCGTACTTATCACCCACCCCGCGGTAAAGGACTGTGCCGTCACCGGCGTGCCGGACCCTGACGGAGTACGCGGACAGCTTGTCAAAGCCACGGTAGTACTGAATCAGGGATGGGATCCCACGGATGAGCTGAAAAAAGACCTGCAGCAGTACGTCAAAAAGGAGACGTCCCCGTATAAATATCCCAGGGTAGTGGAATTCACCGACGAACTTCCAAGGACCATCAACGGAAAGATCCGCAGGGCGGATATCCGCGGAAGTGCGAACTGAGGCCTCTCTTATACGGCTTATCTGCCTCATACATAGTGTATGTATTGACAAATTGTAATCAAAATAGTGTGGTTTTTTCAAAAATCTATTTACACTGTTTTGTAACCTGTATCCGCCCGGCTCTCTTGAGGGAGCCGGGCGGATCTGCTTTACTGTCCGCAAACCGCGGCCATAGTGGGGGACAAAAGTCGCCTGCGGCAACAAAAGCTTGACAAAAGTGGGGCTGAGTGTTAGAATACTTCCCCGTAAGAAGATTACAAAAAATTACGACAGGTAACATCCGCTTTTTAATACTGTCGTACGCATTATAATATCGAATAGATTTACATAACATCTCTATACTATTTGTAATCTTACGTGGAGGAATATATGTCAAATCACGGCAAAAAGCAGCCCCGTTCCGGCAAGGCCCGGAAAGCCCTTCGGGCAATCGCTGCATGTATTACACTGGCCGCAATAACTGTGGGAGTTTTCGTACTGTTTCCCCAGGAAGAAGTAATGGCTACCACGGACGAAGTTGCGGAACTGGCCGCTGAAGAGGTCTTTTTCGAGCCATACCAGCTTACAAGGGCAAGACCCGTCAGCACCGTACAGGAGACTGTCGTTATTACAAAGCAGTACACTAACATCCACTACGAAAACGAGGAGATCCCCTGCCATACGGAATACGTCGATTCCGCATATCTGCCTTTAGGCCAGGAGATGACCATATCCGCCGGACAGAACGCGGTGTTCAGCGTAGAAGTCGCGGATGTACAGACTCCCGAAGGGACGTCCAGGATTGAGCTGGAGCGCGAGCAGGTCAGTTACGCCGAAGACGCCGTTGTGCTTCGCGGCACCGGAGAGAGCCGTATGAGCTCATACAGCACCGGGTTCAGCATCAGCTCTTTTGATGAGAGCACCGGAGCGATGATGGTAAACGTCGACGGACAATCGCTGCAGGTCCTTGGGGCCATAAACTGCAACGCCACCGCGTACTGCGCATGCAGCATCTGCTGCGGCCCCTATGCCAGCGGGCGCACAGCCACCGGCACGGTAGCCCGCTACGGCACCATAGCCGTGGATCCCAGCATAATCCCCTACGGCACCAGGCTGTACATCGTGGCCGCTGACGGCAGTTTCACATACGGATATGCCTGCGCGGAGGACTGCGGCGGCGCTATCAACGGGTGCCGTGTGGACCTGTTCTTTGAGACGCATTCGCAGGCGCTGGGCTTTGGAAGAAGGAACTGCATAGCATATATCCTTGCCTGACACGACAGATCATTGCCGGCCCGATGACGTTCATCGGGCCGGATTTTTTCAGTACCCCGGACCCCTTCAATAACCGTTAACTGCAGCGCCGACATACCGCCGTCCCGTTTGCGTATGATCGCGCCGTGCATGAAAGGCAGCACCGTATGGATCTTTGCAACGCCTCCGAACTCTCCGCTGTTCTCGGGAGATTCGGCTTCTCTTTTTCAAAAGCCCTGGGCCAGAACTTTCTGGTTGCGGGATGGGTAACGGAAAAAATGCTGGAGGGCTCCGGTCTGGACAAGGGCTTTGCCGTGCTGGAGATCGGCCCCGGAGCCGGATGCCTGACCCGGGAACTATCCGCCGCTACGTCCAGGGTCCTGTGTGTCGAACTTGACCGCAGACTGATCCCTGTTCTGGAATACACGCTCTCAGACCGCGACAACGTGGAGATCCTGCAGGCAGACGCAATGGAGCTCGATCTTGGAGATCTTTGCCGTGAACGCTTCGCGGGTCTCAGGGCCGCGGTATGTTCAAACCTTCCGTACAACATAACGACGCCTGTCATCACGAAGCTCCTGTCCAGCGGAGCTTTTGAGACCATGACCCTCATGGTCCAGAAAGAGGTCGCAGTACGTCTGTGCGCTCCTCCCGGAGATACCCGGTGCGGGGCGATAACGATATTCACCCAGTTCTACTCCCATGCGAAAATGCTTTTTACCGTACCCGCTGGATGTTTCCGGCCCTCCCCGAAGGTGGATTCCGCCGTAATAAGGCTGGACAGGCGTTCCCGGCGGGCTGTAGATCCCGATATGGAGGAGCTGTTCTTCCGCACCGTCCGCGCAGCTTTCGCCCAGAGGCGGAAGACGCTGTTCAACTCCCTCTCTTCCGGCTTCCCGGAACTGCCGAAGGAGCGCGTGGGAGCCGCTCTGGACGCTTTGGGAATAGACAGGAGCATTCGCGGAGAGAAACTCTCCGTGGAAGATTTCGCGCGGCTGTCCGGGGCTCTGGAGACGGCGCTCCGCCGCTGAGGAACTTCCCGGCGGAGAAACGCGCGGATCTTATAGCATAAAACGCCCCCTCTCCCGGTAAAGGTAATGGAGAGAGGGGGTTTTTCATGAAAAGGCTGTATGGATACAGTCCGGCAGAACTGTTCAGCGGGTCGCTGCGATGTGCAGACGCTCCCCCTCCCTCATATCAGGGACTTCGAGGGGAACTGTTATTCTGTATGTCTTATAATAAACCCCCGCGCAGGATCCAAGCCGTCAGGCACATGTTGTAATTATGTGGTATAATAGTAACAGTATATTATTCTCCCGGCCGCACAGCCCCACGCTGCGATCGGCGTAGAGATCGTTATATCATAAGATCACCCCCGCGGTTTCCGCGGGGTGGCGCAACAGTCAAATCCAGGCAGAAAAGAGGGCCGGTCATGCCCGCCGAAAAAAGCGATTTCTCTCAGGGAAAGGTCTCACGTATTATAATAAGATTGGGGCTTCCCATAATTCTGGCCGAGTTCGTACACGTGCTCTACAACATTGTGGACCGCATGTACATAGGCCACATGCCCCAGGGCGGGACCCTGGCTCTGTCAGGCCTTGGCTTGTCTTTCCCCCTAATAACCCTTATAGGCGCCTTTGCCAACCTGTGCAGCACCGGAGGCTCCACCCTCTCCACAATAGCCAGAGGCCAGGGAGACCTCAAAAAAGCCGAAGACATTATGAGCACCGCCTTCACAGCCCTGCTCTCCATCGGCGCGTTCCTCACCGTAACGCTGTTTCTTACAGCCCCTGTCACGCTGCGCCTGCTGGGCGGAGACGAGGAGACCCTCCCCGTTGCCCTGAGCTATTTTCGTATCTATGTCGCCGGCACCATTCCCGTACTCATAAGTCTGGGCATGAACTCCTTCATAAATTCCCAGGGCTTCCCCAGGGTGGGGATGATGACCGTACTCATCGGGGCGGCGCTGAACATCCTGCTGGACCCACTGTTCATATACGTATTCAACATGGGCGTGCGGGGCGCCGCCGCCGCCACCGTCATCTCCCAGACGGCGGGCGCGGTATGGGCTCTGCGCTTCCTGTGCGGCAGCAAGCCGCCGCTGAGACTGCGCAGGCTGCACATCAACCGGAGTTACCTGTTGGATATCTTCAAATTGGGCGTCACGGGATTCACCTTCAAGGTGACCAACAGCCTTACCCAGGCCCTTGTGAACATCATGCTCAAAAGCTGGGGCGGCCCGCTGAGTACCCTATACGTAGGCGCCATGGGGCTTATTAACTCGCTTCGGGAGGTCATGAGCCTGCCCGTCAGCGGCCTAACCGCGGCGGGCCAGAGCGTAATGAGCTACAACTACGGGGCAAAGCTGTATCCCCGTGTATCCGAAAGTATACGTTTTACGTTTTTCGGAGGACTTGCCATAAATATCATAGCCTGGGTGCTGGCTCTGCTGATACCCGATCGCCTGGCAGGCATTTTCACCTCTGATCCCGAACTGATCAGGCTCACGGGAAAGTGCGCCCGCATTTTCTTCGGCGCTTTTCCGTTCATGGCTCTGCAGAATACCGGGCAGTCCACGTTTGTAGCCCTGAACTATCCCAAACACGCCCTGTTTTTCTCCATGCTGAGAAAAGTCGTCCTCGTGGCCCCTATGACGCTGCTGCTGCCTGGGATAGGCCTCGGGGTCAACGGGGTGTTCTGGGCAGAGTTCATCAGCCAACTCGTGGGCGGAACAGCCAGCTTTACGACCATGTATCGCGTTATATGGAGAAAAATGAGGACCGGGACCGAAGCCGGGCAGGCCGGACCTCCCGCATAGCGTCTTTGATCTCAAAACAGGCTCACCGTCTCGCCCGCAAATCCAACTGGCCAACGATACTCCTGTATGATATACTGCTGCCATATGAATGATCGCTCGATCCAAACCGTATGAAGAGGGGGCTTATATATGATACGCGAAAAATCCTGCGGAGCCGTCGTTTCCCGGATGACGGATCAGGGGCGCCGGTTCATGATAGTCCGTCAAAAAAAGGGGCACTGGGGTCTGCCCAAGGGACATATGGAAAAAGGTGAAACCGAGGCAGAGACGGCGCTTCGGGAGATTCGCGAGGAGACGGGAGTAATCGCCGATCTGGACACATCCTTCAGATACGTCATCTCCTACACGCTCCCCGACGGTGTCCGTAAGGACGTTGTGTTTTTCGCCGCCGGATGCGCCGACTCCCGTACCCATGCCCAGCCTGAGGAGATCGCAGAGATACTCTGGCTCAGCTACGAAGACGCGATAAAGCGCGTGACCTACGAAAATACCAGAAAGGTCATTGAGGAAGCCAACAGGTATTTCACTTCAAAGCAGCGGCCCCCGGAGTCCCCGGCAGGCACCCGACCGCTTTGAGGTTTTGGACGAACCTGCCCTTCGCCGTGCAGCCGACTCTCTCCGGGCGGCATTCCCGGCCGCGGCCGGCATACCGTGTGGTTTTGTAATTAAATGATACAGGGGCGCTTTCCCACCGCTTTGGGGAAAGCGCCCCTTATTCATATATTTCATACATTTCTTGCGTCTTGCGTTCCGGACACACGGACCGAATCCCAAGGCGGGCAGTACGTCAAAAAAGCGATATCTGTGCGGTCTGCGGCAGCCCGTCCAGGGCCCCGACCTGCTTCAGCCCCTCTATGTGGGCTTTGGTCACCTTTGTGCATACCGACGAGAAGTCGTCGACCGAAACAAATTTCATCCCTTTCCGGCTGGCCACGATATCTTCCGCCGCGCTGCCTCCAAGCCCGGCAACCGAATCGAACGGGGGAAGGAGCGTCCTGTCGTCCAGGATCCTGAACCTGTCTGCCTCAGAATTGTAAATATCTATTGTGGCAAACGTCATACCTCGAAGATAGAATTCATAACAGGCCTCCAGAGTGACCGCCATATCGCTCTCAACGCCGCTCAGGTCGTTTTTGGCGGACAGCTCCTTGAGTTTTTCACGGACCTTGTCCATACCCATACACATAACGGCGGCATCCATAGCCTTTGCCCTGATACTGAAATATGCCGCGTAAAAATGGATCGGGTAATGCACCTTAAAAAAAGCGATCCTGAACGCCATTATCACGTAAGCTGCGGCGTGGGCTTTCGGAAACAGATACTTGCATTTAAGACATGAGTCTATATACCACTGGTCCACTCCGGCAGCCTTCATGTGTTCTATCCACTCGTCTTTAAGGCCGCGCCCTTTTCTCACGGATTCCATTATATTAAAGGACTCTCTGTCGGGCATTCCCTTTGCTATGAGTGTGAGCATGATGTCGTCGCGGCAACCTATCAGCTCTCTGAGTGTGGCGGTACCGTTTAGAAGATAGTCTCTGGCGTTTCCCAGCCATACGTCCGTTCCGTGTGAAAACCCGGATATGCGGAGCAGAGCCTCAAAGGAAGACGGTTTTGTCTCTTCCAGCATTCCTCTTACAAATCCGGTCCCAAACTCCGGTATGGCGGTGGCACCCGTCGGACCCAGGACTTTGTCGTCAACGTATCCCAGGGCCTCGGAGGACGTGAACAGGCTGAGAGTCTTTTCATCGTCAAGCGGGATGGTCCTTACGTCTATTCCCGTAGAATCCCCCATGAGCTTCAGCATTGTGGGGTCATCATGCCCCAGCATATCCAGCTTGAGCAGGTTATCCTCCATGGAATGGTATTCAAAATGGGTGGTTATTATATCGCTGTTCTCATCGTCTGCCGGGTGCTGTACAGGACAGAAGAAATATATCTCCTTGTCATACGGGATAACCACTATTCCGCCCGGGTGCTGTCCGGTAGTCCTTTTCACTCCGCAGCAGCCCGCGGCAAGACGGTTCTCCTCACTTTTTGATATTGTAAGGTTTCTCTCCTCCAGATACTTTTTTACAAACCCGTAAGCGGTCTTATCCTTGAGCTTGCCTATGGTACCGGCGCGAAAGCATTTGTCCGCGCCAAAGAGGTCCGCCACGCTGCGATGGGCCTGGGCCTGATACTCGCCGGAAAAGTTGAGATCTATATCCGGCACCTTTCCGCCTCCGAATCCCAGGAAAGTCTCGAACGGGATGGAAAACCCGTCCTTATCATATTTTACTCCGCACACGGGGCACAGCTTGTCCGGCAGGTCCGCACCGCATCCATACTGCGGATCATCAATGAATTCCGAGTTTCTGCACCCGGGGCACCTGTAATGCGGGCCAAGCGCGTTTACTTCCGTGATCTGCAGCATGAACGCCACCAACGAAGAACCCACTGAACCCCTGGACCCCACAAGATACCCCGCCTCGTTGGATCTGCGGACCAGCCTGGAGGCGCTGATGTAGATAACGTCGTAGTTGCACCCTATTATATCGGTGAGTTCCGCATCCAGCCGGGCTTTGACTATATCGGGCAGCGGGTCGCCGTACAGTTCTTTTGCCCTGCTCCATACAGTTTCCTCCAGTTCCTGCCTGGAGTTTTCTATCTTGGGAGGAAAAAGCCCGGTAGGCACCGGCCTCAAAGCTTCGCACCTTTCGGCTATGGCGTTGGGGGTGTCGATCACAACGCGATGCGCCCTCTCTGCGCCCAAGTATTCAAACTGCTCCAGCATATCCGCCGTGGTCCTGAAATAGAGAGGCATAGGCTTGTCGGCGTCCTTGAAACCCTTCCCTGCCAAAAGTATACGGCGGTATATCTCGTCGTGCGGCTCCTTAAAATGTACGTCCCCGGTAGCAGCAACAGGGATCCCCAGTTGTTCTCCCAGGCTGACTATACGCCGGTTCATATCCATGAGTTGCTCCACCGATGCGGCTTTGCCCTCGTCTATCAAAAAGGCGTTGTTGCAGATCGGCTGGATCTCCAGATAGTCGTACATTGAAGCCAATCGCTTCATCTCGACGTCCCCCGCGCCGGACAGCACCGCACGGAAGACTTCCCCGCTCTCACATGCGCTGCCTATGATAAGTCCCGATCGCAGTCTCTGTATCCAGTGCCTCGGCATCAGGGGAAATCTGTGGAAATATTCCAGGTGAGACAGGCTTATAAGGTGATACAGATCGTACAGCCCCTGCTGATTCGCCGCAAGAAGGATAATATGCCTTGAATTCCTCCCCAAGGTCCTGAGGGTCTGCTTTGAGGGTTTTACCCTGTCATTGATCTCAGCAATGTCCTCCACCCCGTCCTTCTCAAGCCTCAGGAACAGGGCATTGGATATCTGCGCCACCACCTCCGCGTCGTCCACTGCCCGGTGGTGCCTGAAATCAGGCAGTTTGAGACTGGAAGCCACACCGTCGAGGGTGTAATGGGCAAGCCCGGGGATCATGGATTGGGCCAGGGTGAGGGTATCCAGATATCCGGGGTCGAATGAAATACCCTCCCTGTCGCAGGTCCTTCGAAGAAAGTCCACGTCGAACTGTGCGTTATGGGCGGCAAGCGGCCTGTCCCCAACGAATTCAAGGAACGCCCTCAGTGCGTCGGACTGGGAAGGGGCGTCTTCAAGCATCGAATCGGTTATACCGGTAAGATCGACTATCTCCTTGGGAAGTTTCTTCCCGGGATCTGCGAATGAGCTGAACCTGTCAACTATCTCGCTGCCCCTGAAAATTACCGCGCCGTACTCTATTATCCTGTCCTCTGCCGGGTCAAGTCCTGTGGTCTCCACGTCAAAGGCGGCTATCTCCTGATCCATGGGCCCGCTCGCCCCGAATCGCACGAAGGGCGCCTCTACCATGTAGCCCTCGACACCGTAGATTATTTTTACCCCGTGCTTTTTCCCTGCCTTCATGGCGTCGGGAAAAGACTGGGCAACCCCGTGATCAGTGATCGCTATAGCTTTCTGTCCCCATGACGCGGCCAGCTTGATGACCTCTCCGGTATCCGTAAGCGCGTCCATGGCCGACATCTGCGTGTGCAGATGGAGTTCCACCCGCGGTTCGGAACAAGTTTCTGACCGTGTTTCCCTCTCCGCCGTCATTACCGCAGCCGGTTCCAAAACCGGCTCATTATCGTATTTATTCAGCGTCATCCTGCCCCTGACTTTCAGGCAGGCCCCGACCTTAAGGGCGTCGATAAGAGTCTCGGCGTCCTTTACCTCCATGTATTTGGACACCCGGACGGAACCGGTATAATCGGTCATTTCAAAATTGACCACCACCGCCCCTCTGTTCTTGAACTCTTTATTGTTTACAGAGAAAACTTCTCCCTGAACGGCCGTCCAGCCCGTGTCCATGTCCAGCTGTGACATCGGTACGGGCTTCGTTTTAAACGCGCTGCCGTACAGCAGCGACGCGCGAAAACCCTGGCTCTTTTTCTGGTCCTCCAGCATCTTTTTCAGCTCTTCGCGTCTGATGCGCTCCGTCGCTTCGAACGCGCCCTCTCTGACCTCTGTTTCCACGTCCGCGACATTATTGTCTTCCGGTCCCGGTCCCGGGGCGGGACCGGTATCCTGTCCCGCGTCCGCGCTCTCCTCCAGTGCCGCGGGGGCGTTTTCGTTCTCCGGACGGACCAGGATTATCTCAGCCCTGTTGAGCCCGTAGTACGCGCACAACTGTCTGGACAGCTCGTCGGCAAGGGCGCTGTCCGTCCTGACGTACTCAAGCGTCAGTGTCAGCGCCCTGTCTTCTTTTGATATTACGGCTCCGGCCACAAGAGCGTCGCATACACATGCAGCCTCTTCTTCAGGGACGAATCCGTGAAAAACTTCTCCCATCGGGGGCAGATGATCATTTTTCATTATTTATTTTCTTTCCTTATCAGGTCTATGAGCCCCTCAGCCAGTTTATCCTGAGGCAGTTTTTCAATTATTTTCCCTTTGGCGAAGATCACTCCGCAGTCCTCCCCGCCGGCTATACCGTAGTCAGCGTGGGATGCTTCCCCGGGCCCGTTTACCACGCAGCCCATCACCGCCACGGTCAGTCCGTGGACTTCCAGCTTGCCCAAAGCGTCTTCCACCTGTTTTACAAGGCTGAAAAGGTCGATCCTCGTGCGTCCGCAGGTAGGGCAGGAAATAAGGTTTACGCCTTTGCGCCGTACGCCGACGGCATCGAGTATATCCTTTGCCGCCTCCACCTCTTTCCATGGCTCGTCCGTAAGGGACACACGCACGGTATCGCCTATTCCTTCGCAAAGCAAAGCCCCGATGCCGATAGCGGATTTAAGGGTCCCGGCTCTCACCGTACCCGCCTCGGTAACTCCTATATGCACAGGATAATCACACTTCTGTGAAAGCATCCTGTTGGCGCGTATCGTCTCCGCTACACCGGATGATTTGAGCGAAATGCAAATATCCGAAAATCCGTACTCTTCAAGCATTTCGGCCTGAACAAGCGCGGAATCCACCATAGCCTGTACCCTGTCTCCGCCGCAGCGCTGCAGGGCCTGCTTTTCCAGAGACCCGGAGTTTACCCCGATACGGATGGGTATGCCCCGCTCTTTGCAGGCTGTCGCCACCGCCTTTACGCCGTCCGCTGAACCGATGTTCCCGGGATTGATCCTTATTTTGTCTACCCCGGCCTCACAGGCGCGTACAGCCAGCTTCCAGTCAAAATGTATGTCGGCCACCACGGGCATGGGAGCCATGTTTTTTATTCGCGAAAGCTCTCCGGCAGCGTCCATATTCGGCACAGCCACCCTTACGATATCACAGCCCGCGTCCTTCAGCTGCATGAGCTGTATTTCTATTTTGCCGGTATCAAAAATGTCCGCCTTCAACATAGACTGGATGCTCACAGGGGCGCCGCCGCCCATGTCGACACTGCCTACCTTTATTCTTCTGGTCATATCTTTATCCCTACGCTCCGTTCCCCGAAATAAGCCTGACTATATCCGAATATGTCACTACGACCATCAACAGCAGGAAAAGTACAAGCCCCGCCATATGGATATATCCCTCGTACTTGGGATCTATGCGGCGCCTGATCAGCTTTTCGATCACCCAGGTGACCAACATGAAGAATATCCTGCCCCCGTCAAGGGCGGGCAGGGGCAGCATATTCATAACAGCCAGGTTCACAGCTACCAGGGCTGCAAAATATGCCACGTTCTCCGCGGCGTCCTTCGCCGTCTCGGACTGGGTTCCCACCTGTGTCATATATCCGACTATCCCCACCGGGCCTGACAGGTCTTTGACCCTGGCTTTGCCCGTAATAAGATCAAAAAGGCTCATCCGGACCAGCCTTACGAAGTCGAAACTGTTACATAGGGAGTATTTCAGTTTTGCCCCCAGCGTAGCCTCCGTGACATCGAATACCAGTCCGTACCGCTGTACCGTCTGGCCGTCGATCTCGTACTCTTTGAGGGTCAGGGGGAAATGCTCCAGTTCCAGCTTTTCTCCCCCGCGCTCTATCACGATATCGAAATCTCCCTGTACGCCCCTGGATAGCAGCAGGGAAATATCAGAATACATCCATACATGCTCAGAGTCTATGGACACTATCCTGTCGCCCACCATCAGGCCGTTCTCCCCTTCCAGCGGGAAACCCTCGAAGAGTTCCCCTATCACCGGGGTGTAAAAGCCCTCGGCGCTGGAGTAGATAACGCATATGATAATAAGTCCCAACAGGAAGTTCATCGCGGAACCTGCCACAAGGATAATTATCCTTTTCCAGATCTTCTGTGCGGTAAAAGCCCTGGGGTCTCCGGTCTCCTCGTCTTCACCCTCCATGGCGCAGAACCCTCCCACCGGAAAAGCCCTCAGTGAGTACATCGTCTCGCCCCGCTGTTTCTTCAGCAGCTGAGGCCCCATTCCTATGGAGAACTCGTTCACTTTGACCCCGAGTACCTTGGCTGTCCAGAAATGCCCGAACTCGTGCACTGCTATCAGCACTCCGAACATTACTATTGCACAGATGATATATACGACCATTTATTTTCCTCTCTGCAGGATTAGTTTTTTCGCCAGCTCCCTGGCTATGGAATCATACTCCATGATCTCGTCCAGTCCCCCGCACTCGGTTGGGCAGTCTGTCCTCTCAAGTACTTCCGCGGTAACGGCGTGGATATCCGTAAAACCGATATACTCCCTTATAAACGCCGACACCGCTTCCTCATTTGCAGCGTTCATAACCGTACATGCAGCTTCTCCCCTCACGCTTGTCTCCATGGCAGTTTTCAGGCAGGGAAAACCCTCCATGTCCGGCCGGGAAAAACTCAGGAGCCCGCAGCTGGCGAGATCCAGGATATGTGCCGGGGACGGAAGCCTTTTCGGATAAGTAAGGGCATACTGTATGGGCAGTCTCATATCTGGGGCGCCCAGCTGCGCGATAAGGGCCCCATCTACGTACTCCACAAGAGAATGTATTATGCTCTCCCTGTGGATCACCACGTCGATCTTTTCAAGGGGCATGTCGTAAAGCCGCATGGCTTCTATTACCTCCAGCCCCTTATTCATCATCGTAGCGCTGTCAATGGTTATTTTGGGTCCCATGCTCCAGTTGGGATGTGCGAGAGCCTCTTTTACGGTGACCTTTTCAAGCTGCGCGGGCGTCATGCCAAAGAAAGGCCCGCCGGACGCCGTGAGGATAAGTCTGGCCACTTCCGCCCTGTCCGCATTCCCCTGCAGGCACTGGAATATCGCAGAGTGTTCCGAATCCACCGGTATTATCTCTGCGCCGCTGCGCGCCGCCGTCTCCTTAATAAGAGATCCTGCACAGACCAGCGATTCCTTGTTGGCCAAAGCGACCCTGCCCCCGGCGGCGGCAGCCGCCATCACGCCCGGCAAAGCAGCCATGCCGCTGACGGCGCAAACGGTAACCGGCGCGGCCGAAGACGCGTCCCGTTCCGCCTGTTCGCCGAAAGCCACCTCCACAGGGGTATCCTGGAGCCTTATCTTCAGATTGCGGGCGGCCAGCCTGTCTGACATTACTACCAGTTTCGGCAGGTACTTTCTGGCCTGGCGCTCCATCAGCTCCACGTTCCTTCCTGCGGTCAGTGCCCCGACCCTGAGTCCCAGTTCCCCTGCTACTTCAAGAGTCTGTCTGCCTATGGAACCTGTGGAACCAAGAACAGCTATGGCGTCTGTCATACCGCCGCTCCTCACGAGAACAGCGGCATTGCCAGAAGCAGCATCATAGTAAATGGAGCACAGAATATGACGCTGTCGACCCTGTCAAGTATGCCGCCAAGGCCCGGGATAAGCTTTCCGAAGCTGGGTACGCCGCAGTGTCTCTTCAGGCAGGTGAACACCGATCCCCCGAACTGGCTGATGGCCGAGCAAAGGATACCGTATACGATGACGCCAAGCCATGCGACTCTGAATTTCAGCAGGAAGACGATGAAGCAGAATATCACAGCGGCAATACAGGAAGCCAGTAGTCCCCCGATTATTCCTTCGTATGTTTTCTTCGGGCTGAGTTCAGGCAGCGCCTGATGTTTCCCGAGATATGTTCCGACAAAGTACGCTCCCGCGTCGGAAACGAACGCCAGCACGAAAGGCAGCAGGAACTGCCCCCTTCCAATGAGCGCCAGTTTTACCGGGACGGCAAACGCAAAGGGTATAAGTACCGACGCCAGCAAAAATACAGCCACCTGATTGAGGCCGGGCTTTGTATTCTTTATCATAAGCCATGCCGACTGTACAATGACAAAAACGATGATCCCGAGCAGGAGGAACACGGTCTTCCCTCCGAAATACGCCCACATCGGGATATAAAGGGCAAAGAGCAGCGAGATGATAAACGGCAGCATATATTTGGACGCTCCCGTTGCCCTTCCGAACTCATAAACTGAGGCCGCCGACAGGAGGGCCATGAGGACCGCCGCGGTGATGACCGGCGCTACCAGTCCCACCAGCAGCAGCACTACCGCAGCGACCGCGGCAGATATTATACCGATTTTCATTTACAATCTCCTTCTTTCGTATATACCTTACAACGGCAGTCAGTTATACAGCCCCGAATCTTCTGCTTCGTTTATTATAATCGTTTATTGCCCGGTTTATCTCGAATGGAGTAAAATCAGGCCACATGCAGTCGGTAAAATAGTATTCACTGTAAGCGCTCTGCCAGAGCAGGAAGTTGGACGTGCGTATCTCCCCGCTGGGCCTTATTATCAGTTCCGGATCGGGCACATCCTTTGAATACATGTACTGTGAAAACAAGGCCTCGTCCAGTTCTTCCGGGCTCCGCCTGCCTTCCATACAGTCCTTTGCGAAAGCGGCGGCGGCGGCCCTTATCTCGTCCCTGCCGCCATAATTCACGCAGATATTGGCCTGGACTCCGTCCGTGACTTTTTTGTTCATTTCACGGGCTTGTTTTATGAGGTCCAGGAGGTTGTCGCTGAGACCGGAAACGTTGCCGAAAAACTCGATCCTGATCCTTTCCTTCTCCATAACGGCGAGCGCCTCATGGATATATGTGTCAAGCAGGCGCATTATCCCTTCCACCTCTTCCTGGGGACGTCTCCAGTTTTCGGTGGAAAACGCATACACTGTGAGGTACTTCATCCCGATATCGCGGCAGTATGAGGCAATGGTCCTGAACGTCTCAGCTCCGGCAGCGTGGCCTGCGGATCTGGGTAATCCTCTGCTCTTTGCCCATCTGCCGTTGCCGTCCATTATTATTGCCACGTGCTGTGGAACAGGCCCGTTGAGCTCCACACGGACTTCATTCGTTTCGTTTGTCGGAACAGTATTATCCATTCGATCAACGTCCTTTCAGCTTGCTTTCCGTATCCGGCTGCATTTCCGGAAACCGGGATATCCACAGGGGAACAACATGCCTGAGCACGCACAGCCTGCGCTTTGCGCGCCCAGGCAAGTGATACTCCAGGAATCGCACGGCGTTACGCTGTCCGGCAAAACCCCGCTATATTTCCAGCAGTTCCTTCTCCTTGGCCTCACAGATCTTGTCTATCTGCCCGGTGTATTTTTCGGTTATGTCCTTGAGATCCTTCTCCACCTTTTTGTAGTCGTCCTCAGTGATCTCCGACTTTTTCTTTTCAGCCTTGGCCTGTTCCATGGCGTCGCGGCGGATATTCCTTATAGCGACCTTCGCCTCCTCGGAATACTTCCTCACCTGTTTCGTCAGTTCTTTCCTGCGCTCCTCCGTGAGCTGCGGGAACACAAGCCTTATTACCCTGCCGTCGTTCTGTGGGTTGATGCCCAGATCCGATACCTGGATAGCCTTTTCTATCCCCTTAAGTATGGAGCCGTCCCAAGGCTGGATGACCAGAGTTCTGGGATCCGGCGAGGAGATGGAACCGATCTGCGCGATAGGCGTAGGCTGGCCGTAATATTCCACCGTTATACGGTCGAGTACCGCAGGGTTTGCGCGTCCGGCGCGCACAGAATCGAACTCGCTGCGAAGGGCCGCTATCGTTTTTTCCATTTTGGACGTGTATTCACTGTAATCTTCTGTCATTTTATTCTCCCGCCTTTCACCGGTCTGTAATTACTGTCCCTGTGTTTTGTCCTTCGGCAGCCCTGCAGGTGTTCTTAGGGTCGTCTATGCCGAAGAGCATTATGGGAATTCCCACGCTCTTTGCCAGAGCCGCCGCCGTGAGGTCTATCACCCCCAGCTCACGCTGCAGTATCTCCGAACAGCTTATGCTCTCCAGCTTTCTGGCCTCGCTGTCCTTCCTGGGGTCTGCCGTATAAACGGCGTCGATATTCTTTGCCATAAGGACCATATCGGCATCCAGTTCGGCCCCCCTCAGGACTGCCGCCGTGTCTGTTGAGAAAAACGGATTTCCGGTACCGCATCCAGTATTACCGTGTATCCGTCCTCCAACAGTGCCACCGCTTTATCTCTTGCGTAGAGGTCCGCCGCAGGTCCGACGCTGACGGCCGTCATTGCTTTGGCCTTTACTCCCGCTTTTTCCAGAGTCCCGGTCACTGCGAGAGCGTTCATGGCAGTGGCGAGCATACCCATGGAGTCCGCTCTTGTGCGCTCCACACATCCCTGGCCGTCCTTGGCTCCGCGCCAGAGATTGCCGCCTCCCACGACCACCGCGATCTGAACTCCCATCGATACGCAGTCGCGAATAGCCAGGCAGATATTCTCTATTACGCCAAAATCAAAGCCTCTGCCCGCCTCTCCCGCCGGCGCCTCGCCGCTGATCTTTACAAGTACGCGTTTATACTTTGGCTTCATATGACGAACTCCTTTCTTTTGTTCTTTTCATTTTAATATAATACTGCGGTTTTGGAAAGTTTTTTTTTAAATTTTTGCTTTTCCCCGCTGTATGATCGGAAACGTCCGCCGTCCCCCCCGCAGCGGTGTTCATTACTCATTCCGGGCATTTTCCCGTCCCTTCCGCTTCTCGCTTTTTCACCACCAAAATGGCTCCGGCGGGGATTGAAAAACCCGGTATTATAGTATAATATAGTAATAATTGTTTCATAATGACGTCCGCGGCAAGGTGCCGTCGCGGAAACGATGTGAAAAGGGACGCCAGACGCGCGTGTCCCATTATTCCGGCCCGCTCCCCGATACACTGCGGGATGCGGCGCTGTCAGCAAATCAACACTGTCGGAGGCGGCGCAATTGGAAGAGAATAAAAATTTTATACATGCGTTTATTGAAGAGGATATCGGTCCCGGCGGCCGTTTTGAGGGCCGTACCGTCCACACTCGTTTTCCTCCGGAACCGAACGGCTATCTTCACATAGGCCACTGTAAAGCCCTTATAATCGATTTCGGAACAGCCGAAAAATACGGCGGCCTGTGCAACCTGAGGATGGACGACACGAATCCCCTCCGGGAAGACGAGGAATACGTGGACGCGATCAAAGAGGATATTCACTGGTTGGGTTTCGACTGGGGAGACAGGTTTTTCTATGCGTCCGATTATTTCCAGCAGACGTACGAGTACGCTCTTGAACTTATAGACAAGGGCCTTGCGTACGTGTGCGAACTCAAACCGGAGCAGATGCGCGAATACAGGGGAGATCTCACTACCCCTGCCCGCAGTCCATGGAGAGACAGGCCTCGCCAGGAGAGCCGTGATCTGTTTGAGCGTATGAAAAACGGGGAATTCCCCGACGGTGCGATGACACTCAGGGCTAAGATAGACCTCACCTCCGGCAACTTTAACATGCGAGATCCCGTTCTTTACAGGATAATACATAAATCCCATCACCATACCGGCGACAGTTGGTGCATCTACCCGATGTACGACTTTGCCCATCCGATACAGGACGCGCTGGAGGGCATCACCCATTCCCTGTGCTCTCTTGAGTATGAGGCCCACCGCCCGCTCTACAACTGGGTGCGTGACAACATCTCGTGCCCATCAAAACCCAGGCAGATCGAGTTCGCAAGACTCAATATAACGAATACTGTTATGAGCAAGCGCAAACTGCGCCTGTTGGTCGAAAAGGGCCTGGTGGACGGCTGGGACGACCCCCGTATGCCTACTCTGTGCGGCCTGCGGCGCAGAGGGTATACCGGCGCGTCCATACGTAATTTCTGCGAACGCATAGGTGTTGCAAAATCATCCAGCGTCGTGGACTACTCTTTCCTGGAGCACTGTCTCAGGGAAGACCTCAACGAAAACGCCTCTCGCGCCATGGCAGTGCTCAGGCCGGTAAAACTCGTGATAACCAATTATCCTGCCGACAAAACCGAGACTTTTACCGTTGAGAACAATCCCTCCCGCGAATCGGATGGAACAAGGGAGGTCTCCTTCTCACGCGAACTGTGGATAGAACAGGAAGATTTCATGGCTGAACCCGTAAAAAAATACTTCCGTCTTTTCCCGGGCGGGGAAGTGCGTCTGAAAGGCGCTTACGTTGTAAAGTGCACAGGTTTCAGTACGGACGAAAGCGGTTCCGTCAGTGAGATCTATGCCGAATACGACCCCGACAGCAGGGGCGGCGATCCGGCTGACGGCCGGAAGATCCGCGGAACCCTTCACTGGGTAGATACCAGGACCGCCGCAGACGCCCAGGTGAGGCTCTATGAAGACCTGTTCACCGACCCGGACCCGGACGGTCCCGACAAGGATTTTCTTACCTTGCTCAATCAAAATTCCCTTACTGTACTGGACGGCTGCAAACTGGAGGCATCCCTTGCCGGGGCTTCTCCAGGGACCAGCTATCAGTTCATGCGCCAGGGATATTTTACTCCCGATTCCAAGCTGAGCTCTCCCGGACATCTGGTTTTCAACAGGTCTGTTTCGCTTAAAGACAGTTTTAAAGTCCCTGTCGCTTCCAACTGACGCGTCACTCTCCACGCCTGTGCCGTGATCGAGTTTCCTCTTCGCCAGTAGCCAGTATCGTCCTCACGGATGTGGGAATGGATTACGGATATTATTATGGTTCCGCCGGGATACGCCCGCATTCCCGGCAAAAGGTCTCACCCTATACCGTCCCGGAGGGAGCAGAACGATTATGGTCGAAGATATATTCGAGTCCATAGAGGGAGTTATCAAAAGGGTCACGTACCGCAACCCGGAAAACGGTTATGCCGTTGTCCTTTTGGACTGCGACGGAAGTGAAGTCACTGCCGTTGGGACTATACCCCTGGCCGCCGCAGGCGAAAACCTTCTGCTTCAGGGGCGCTGGACGAACCACGCCACCTACGGTCAGCAGTTCAAGGCTGAATATGTGGAGCGTTCCGTGCCCTCCGCGCGTTCCGATATACTGGCATATCTGTCCAGCGGGGCGATCCGCGGGATAGGCGCAAAGACGGCTGAAAGCATTGTCGACATGTTCGGCGAGAACTCTTTGGATATATTAGAAAACGACCCCCAACGTCTGACAGCCATCAAAGGCATCAGCGCTGATAAGGCGAGGCAATTCGGCCGGGCATTCAGAAGGCAGGCGGGATTACGGCTCCTATCCCAGATGCTGTCCTCTCACGGGCTCTCGCCGACACTGTCGGTGAAGCTTTACAGTGTTTACGGCGAGTCCGCGGGAGACGCCATAAGAGCCGACCCCTATATCCTGCTTTATCCCCAGTTTGCCGCACCTTTCGGCCCTGTGGACGATTTCGCTTTGTCCCTGGGTCTCAGCGAGACCGATCCCAGAAGGGCGTCCGGCGCGCTTCTTTTCGTTCTCAGGCACAATTTGTCCAACGGACATGTGTTCCTGCCCAGAGGGAAACTTATCACAGCCTCCTCAGAACTGATAGGAGTCAGTCAGGAACTAATATCCTCATGCCTCGATCTCCTTATTGAGAATGAGTACATCATGGCCGACGACGTAGCCGGGGAACACGCGTGCTATCTTCCCTCCTTGTACGACGCCGAGTCCTATGCAGCCGGCAGGCTGCTGAGTATGGCGGGGACTATCCAGCCTCCGCCTCCCGGGCTGAGCAGGATGCTGGAAGAAATCCAGACCAGCCTCGGGATAGAATACGCGAAAGAGCAGCTTGACGCCATCAAAGCGGCAGCCGTCTCAAACGTTATCCTTATTACCGGGGGTCCCGGTACCGGTAAGACTACCGCGATAAAAGGCATAATAGAGCTTTTCAGGCGGATGAGCATGCGGGTGTTTCTCACCGCCCCCACCGGCAGGGCTGCCAAAAGGATGAGTGAGCTGACCGGATACGACGCATACACGGTCCATCGTCTGCTTCAGGCACAATCCGGCATCGGAGATGAGACGGTATTCATAAAGGGCTCCGGAAACACTCTGGACGCCGACGCGGTGATCATGGACGAGACGTCTATGGTCGATATAGAGCTTATGGCGGCTCTTCTGAAAGCATTGCCGGAGGGCTGCCGCATGATAATGATAGGAGACCCGGATCAGCTCCCCTCCGTAGGACCCGGCCGTCTGTTGAGTGACGTGATCCGCAGTGAGAGCATAAACTGCGTGCGTCTTTCCAGGGTGTTCCGCCAGGCCCAGGACAGCGGCATCGTAAAAGCCGCGCACGGCATCTGTTCCGGGGAACCGCCCCAGCGGCGCATGGGTTCAGACCTGTTCATCCTTCCCAGGAACGACCCCGAGGACGCTGCAAGGACCTGTGTGGAACTGTTTGCTTCCCGCCTGCCGGAAAAAATGGGGATACCGCTTCAGCAGATACAGCTCATCACCCCCACCCGAAAAGGGCCGTGCGGCAGCGTGATGCTGAACTCCATGCTGCGCGACGCCCTCAATCCCCCGTCTCAGGGCAAGGCGGAGCTGCGCCAGCCCAACAGCATCTTCCGCGTGGGAGACAGGGTAATGCAGATACGAAACAATTACGACCTGATATGGCTCTCCGACGGTCCCGGCATACCGGGTTCCGGCGTGTTCAACGGAGATATCGGCACAGTAAAAAGCATTGATCTGTTTTCCGAAACCGTTATCGTAGATTTTGACGACCACTGCGTGGAATACACCATGGATGACCTGCCCGATCTTGAACCAGCCTGGGCTATAACCGTACATAAAGCCCAGGGCAGCGAGTTCACCGCCGTAGTCTTTGCAGTATGCGCGGTGCCGAAGCCGCTTGAGATACGAAGTCTGTTTTATACCGGTGTGACCCGTGCGAAAGAGCTGCTTGTAATAGCGGGAGATGAACGCGCCATCGCCCGTATGTGTGAAAACGACAAGCAGAGGAACAGGTACAGCGGACTGCGCGCCCGTCTGGCGGAAGGAAGCCTCTGATGGATCCGGCCACACGGCTCCTGGACCGTCTGTTTCCTCCCAAATGCATTTTCTGCCGAAAAGTCTCCGATATAAACGAGTACGGCAGCTGTTCCAGATGCAGCGCCGCACTCCCCCGAAGCGGACACTTCAGCATTCCGGCCGCGCCTTCATGCTCTGCGGCCTGTGCACCGTATCATTATGCCGGGGCTGTCCGAAGCGCTCTCCTTCGTTTCAAGTTCTCACGCAGGAAAGGCTATGCCCGTTTTTTCGCCCGGGCCATGGCGGACAGCGTCAGGAGCGACATAAAAGGTCGTATAGACTGTATTACCTGGGTCCCTCTCAGCAGGGCCCGTCTTCGAAAAAGAGGCTATGACCAGGCCAGATGCCTCGCGGAAGAGCTTTCGAAGGAACTGAACATTCCGTGTGCCCCGCTTTTGGAGAAGATCAAAGACGTCAGGCCTCAATCTTCCCTCAGCCGCAAAGAACGCCTGACAAACCTTTCCGGCGTTTTCCGCGCCATCTCGCCTTTTCAGGCAAAGGACGCTTCTGTATTGCTCGTTGATGACATCATAACCACCGGCAGTACAGTAGCCGCCGCTTCCGGAGTACTCAAAAAAGCCGGCGTTCGAGTAATATTTGCTGTTTCCGCGGCCAGGGACTGATTGTTCTGTGTTCCATCCTCCGCGGTATTCTGTTATAATATATATCCCGGGCCGCGTTCATCCGCCTCGGGATCACTCCCCACGACAGCCATGATAAGTGGAGCGCCCGGCGCTCAGAACATATAAAGGATGTATTCCCATGTTTGATTTCTCAAATATCAAGATCACAAAGGATATCGCCATAGACCTGGGCACGGCGTCTATCCTTGTATACGTACAGGATAAGGGCATAGTCCTCAGGGAGCCTTCCATCGTAGCACTGGACAAATCCACCGGCCGTCTGCTAAAAATAGGCGAGGAGGCCCAGAAGATGCTGGGCCGTACGCCGGGCAGCGTGGTGACCATACGCCCATTGAGGGATGGCGTCATATCGGATTACGAAATGACGGAGCGTATGCTCAGGGAGTACATCCGCCGCGTGACCGGGTTCAGATTTTTCAAACCCAGAGTACTCATATGCGTGCCAGGCGGCATCACCGAGGTTGAAGAGAGGGCCGTCATAGACGCCGGGATACAGGCAGGAGCCAGACGTGTGTACCTTATTGAAGAGCCCCTCGCCGCCAGCATAGGCGCCGGCATGGATATATCCCATCCGGACGGTCACATGGTGGTGGATATAGGCGGCGGCACCACGGATATTGCCGTTCTGAGCCTCAATTCCATCGTTGAAGACGCATCCATCAAGGTGGCGGGCGACGCTTTCAATGAAGCCCTTATTAAATACGTCAAGCGCAAGCATAACGTCCTTATAGGGGAACAGACGGCAGAAGCCGTAAAAACGTCCATTGGCTGTGTGTTCCCACGCCCCAAAGAGCTTAGCTGCGAAGTGAAAGGCCGCTGCATGCTGACCGGGCTTCCCAGGGTGATAACCCTCACCTCGGAAGAGACGATAACCGCCTTCGAGGAGGTATGCAACAGGATCTTTGACGCTATACACGGCGTGCTGGAACGCACCCCGCCGGAGTTGGTGGGGGATATCTCCTCAAACGGCATTGTTCTCACCGGCGGAGGAAGCCTGATATGGGGCATGGACAAAGTGATCGAAGCCCGCGTGGGCATACAGACACGCGTAGCAGATGACGCCATCTCCTGCGTGGCCTATGGCACCGGGAAAATGTTGGACAGCCTCGACAAAATGCAGGACGGCACAGTCAACTTCCTCAGAAGGAAGCAGCTCTCCAGAGGGATGCAGTAATGCGCCCCCGTTGCCGCCGGTCCGTTCAGGATCAGCCCGTATTTCCTGCTCCATCCTCAGTCTTTCATCACGGGACTCTAACAGGTCCCGGATCTGGAGTTCAAAACCGGGGTCCGACAGAACTTCCGTTCTGTCAGGCCCCGGTTATTATCTGATCGCACTCTGTTATATTTCCATATTGGCAAAACCGTTTACATCCAGTTCCGCCGTATTGCCGGCAAGGTATTCGTAGTACGCCTGACACGCGATCATTGCAGCGTTGTCTCCGCACAGCTTAAGAGGGGGGGCGAAAAGCGTATAGCCGTTCTTCCGGCACGCGTCGGCCAGATCCTTCCTTACGCGGCTGTTGGCCGCAACGCCGCCGCATACGCAGATCCGGTCACGTCCCGCCTGTGCTGCTGCATCCATCGTGCGGGAGATAAGTTCATCACTTACGGCAGCGGCAAAAGACGCCGCCAGCCCCGGGCGGTCTATTTCTTCCCCCTTTTGTTCGGCGTTATGGACCAGGTTGATCACGGCTGTCTTCAATCCGGAAAACGACATATCCAGCCTGTTGCCCGCCACGTTTGCTCTTGGCAGGAGGTATTTTTTGTCATTTCCCCCCTGGGACAGCTTGTCCATCGCAGCTCCGCCCGGATACGGAAGCCCCAGGACCCTGGCACATTTGTCGAAACACTCTCCGGCAGCGTCATCCCTGGTTGTCCCCATGATTCGCATTTCAGTGTATCCGGTAACGTCCGCTATAAAGCTGTGACCACCGGACACGACAAGGGCGATAAAGGGCGGCTCCAGTTCCGGGAACGCCACGTAATTTGCCGCAATGTGTCCTCGCATATGGTGAACAGCTATGAGGGGCACTCCCAGGGCATATGCCGCGCCCTTGGCAAAGCTGAGCCCCACCAACACGGCGCCTATAAGCCCGGGGGCATAAGTTGCAGCCACCGCATTTATCTCGCTCCGGGATATCCCGGCTTTTTTTACTGCCATTTCCGCCAGAGCGGCGACAGATTCGATATGTTTTCTGGAGGCGATCTCCGGCACGACCCCGCCGTAAACCGCGTGCAGATCAGCCTGGGACAGGACCTCGTCGCTGAGTATCGTCCTGCCGTCCCTGCTTACCGAAACGGCGGTCTCGTCACAGGAACTCTCCACCGCAAGGATGATCATTTCTCATCTCTCCCCGCATAATATTTTGTCATCAGCACGGCCGCTTCCCTGGGATCGTCATAATATCCGTTCCTGAGGCCCACCCGGAAGTACCCCGCCCCCTCGTAAAGGGCGATGGCCGCGGCGTTGCTCTGCCTCACCTCGAGAGTGACCTCTTCAAGCGATCTCTCTGCCCCAGTGCGTCTATAGCCGCCAGCAGACTTTTACCCGCTCCCATTCTTCTGAAATCCGGGTCTACAGCCACATTCCCTATATATCCGGCGCCGCCCGCGCACTGCACTCCGGCGTATCCCGCCAGTTGTCCTTCACAGAAGCACCCGAACCAGGTCTGGACCGGGTCGTTCAATGAGAACTCCAGCGAGTTCCTGCTCCAGGCCTGGTTCCCGAAGCAAACATTCTCCAGTTCCTCCAGCCTGTCCAGACATTCCGGACCTATGGTCTTTATATGCAGTGTCATGGTTTCGCTTCCAGCCATGTACTGCCGACGGAGGCGTCCGCCACCAGAGGCACTGACAATGCCGCCGCAGTGCTCATATTCCTGACCAGCAGTTCTTTCACCGCCTCCGCTTCCTCCGCCGGCGCTTCAACGATAAGTTCGTCGTGCACCTGGAGAATCAGCCGAGCCCTGAAACCTCCGTCCAACAGAGTCCGGTGGACGGCTATCATGGCCAGCTTGATTATATCGGCCGCCGTCCCCTGTATGGGCGCGTTCAGCGCCACCCTCTGTCCGAATTCCCGTATATTCCTGTTGGAAGATTTAAGTTCCGGAAGATATCTGCGTCTTCCGTACAGGGTCGAAACATATCCCAGTTGGGCGGCTTTCTCCCTTATGTTGTCCATATATCGGCGAACTCCGCTGAAACGTTCGAAATAGGAGTCCATATACATCTTCGCCTCTTTGCGGGAAACACCTATGTCCTGACTGAGCGCATAATCGGATATGCCGTACACGATGCCAAAATTGACGGCTTTAGCTCTCGAACGCATCTGCGGCGTCACCTGACCGGGCTGCACATTGAACACCTGGGCCGCGGTGGCAGTGTGGATGTCCTCCCCGTTCTTGAAAGAGGAGATCATGTTCTCGTCCCCGGATATGTGTGCAAGGATCCTCAGCTCGATCTGGGAATAGTCGGCGTCCACCAGCACCCAGCCCTCTGGAGCGACAAAATACTTCCGCACCTCGCTGCCCAGTTGTCCCCGTACAGGGATATTCTGCAAATTGGGGTCCGTGGAGCTCAGCCTGCCAGTGGCCGTGGCTGTCATATTAAAGCTCGTCCGTATGCGTCCGTCCGGTTCTATCGCCTTTACGAGCCCCTGGGCGTAGGTACCCTTCAGCTTTGTAAGTTTGCGGAAATAGATGATGTGTGAGATGATCTCATGGCGGCCTTCCAGTTTTTCCAGCACTTCAATATCTGTGGAGTACCCCGATTTCGTCTTTTTTACTGCCGGCAGTCCCAGCTTATCGAAGAGTATCTCCCCCAGGACCTTTGTAGAGTTTATATTAAAGCTCTCTCCCGCCAGAGAATATATGGCTTCCTGTTCGGCTTCCACCGCGGCGGACAGCCAGTCGCCAAAGCTCTCAAGGCCCGGTCTGTCCACAAGGAAGCCCGCCTGCTCCATATCAGACAGCACCCATATAAGAGGGATCTCGATGTTCTTCAGAAGGTCCCCCATCCCCGCCTCTTCTATTGCGGGAACGAGCTTCTGTTCCAACATCTGGACGCACTGTGCCCGGAGCGCTGCCCTGCGCTCCGCCGGAAGTTCTCCCGAGGAAATATCGATACCCAGTTCCGAGCTGGCGCAGTTCTCCAGGGAGCAGCTGCTGCGGGATGGATCCGCCATGTACGCCGCCAGGGAGGTGTCCATCTTTATGCCGCGCATTTCAGTTATCCCTAATCTCCTAAGCTGATCCTTTATGCCGTGGCCCGTCTTGGCCACTCCGGATGCGAAGAAAGCCTCCGCCGTCCCTTCCTCATCCAGCCTGACTGCCGCCCAGACCCCTGAGGCTCCGGCGGAGAGGAAGCCGCCGAATATATCGTAGTATACGCCCTGCCTGCCCTCTGTAAATGCGAGAAAGCCGCCCTTGTCAAGAACAACGCACTCCGGCGCATCCATCGTCTCCCCCCGGGCTGTGTCTTCGGGCACCAGTCTGGAGATGAGACTGCGAAGTTCCAGCTTTTCCAGCAGTTCCCGTAATTTCTCACTGTCTGCCCTGCCTGACCATCCCGACTCCGGGTCAAAATTGAGGGGGGCGTTCCTGTCTATGGTCGCAAGCCATTTTGAAAGTCTGCACTGTTCCTCTCCCGTCCGCAGAAGCTGTTTTACCCTGTCCCGGACCCCGGGGAGATCATCGGCTGGATATATCTCGTCTATACTCCCGAATCGTCTCACCAGATCCAAGGCGGTCTTCTCGCCGATCCCGGAAACGCCGGGTATCTCGTCCGAACTGTCGCCCATAAGTGCCTTGAGGTCGGTGAGTTTCTCAGGTGTAAAACCATATTCTTCCTTGAAGCTCACGGGGTCGTACGTTCTGTCTTTGCCCTTGTTAAGCACGAGCCGGACCGCCGTATGGTCGTCCACGAGCTGCAGGCTGTCCCGATCCCCGGTCACGAGCATACACTGTACTCCCTTTTCGGAGCACACGCGGGCAGCGGTACCAAGTATATCGTCCGCCTCCCAGCCGTCCAGTTCCATCCGGGCGACGCCAAGAGCGTCAAGCACCTGCTTAAGATATGGCATCTGCATGGCGAGTTCTTCCGGCATTCCTTTCCTGCTGGCCTTATATCCCTCGTACCGCTGTCTGCGGAACGTAGGCGCTGGCGTATCAAAAGCCACGCATACGCCGTCCGGCCTTTCCTCCGCCAGCAATTTAAGATAAATATTCAAAAAGCCATAAATAGCGTTGGTGGGAAACCCTTCCCTGTTGGACAGGGAATTGATGCCGTAAAAAGCCCTGTTAACAAGGCTGTTCCCGTCAAGAATCAGCAGCTTCATGCCTTTCTCCATTTCACGCCCTGTGGTGTATCCTCAAGGATTATGCCCATCTCCTTAAGTTCATCCCTTATCCGGTCTGCCAGGGCAAAATCCCTGCTCTTTCTTGCAGCCTGTCTGTCTGCAATGAGTTTTTCCACCTTTTCGTCCAGGGACTCTTCACTGTCATTATAAAGCAGCCCCAGGACGTCTGTCAGTTCCAGGAATCTTTTAAGGCATTCTCCCGCGAACAGTTTCGTAGGACGTCCGGCCAGGGCGGTATTGATTCTGCGCACCATGTCGAACACCGCGCTGAGGGCGTCCGCTGTATTCATGTCGTCTTCCATGGCGTCCTCAAAAGCCTGCCGGTACGCGCCAAGTTCCTCCAGGCATTTCTCCTCAGCGGGAGACATGGGTCCCTCTTCACCGTTCTCCTTCAGGAAAGAAACGGTCTTTTTCAGGGTATAAAGCCTCTCCAGTGCCGCGCCTGCCTGGGTCAGGCTGTCCGCCGAATAATTCAGAGGGCTCCTGTACGCGGCTGAAAGCATGAAATACCTCAACGCCTCATACCCGAACTTCTCCGCGGCTTCACGAACTGTGAAAAAGTTATTGAGGGACTTGGACATCTTCTTGTTGTCTATATTCAGGAACCCGTTGTGAAGCCAATAATTCACAAACTTGCAGCCGTTGGCGCACTCACTCTGAGCGATCTCATTTTCATGGTGAGGGAATATGAGGTCCTGTCCCCCGCAGTGTATGTCTATTGTCTTACCCAGATAACGATTGGACATCGCGGAGCACTCTATGTGCCAGCCGGGCCTTCCCGGCCCCCAGGGAGATTCCCAGCTCGGTTCACCGGGTTTGGAACCCTTCCAAAGAGCGAAGTCCATGGGGGACTCTTTTATATCGTTCACCTCCACCCTTGCGCCTGCTTCAAGCTCATCCAGCGGTTGATGGGACAGGTTTCCGTAATTTTTGAAAGCCCTTGTCCTGAAATACACGTCCTGCCCTGCAACATACGCGAATCCCTTGTCCACAAGGGTACTTACCATATCTATTATCTGGGGGATGTTCTCCGTAGCCTTCGGATGGATATCCGCCCTTCTGACCCCCAGCGCGTCGGCGTCTTTAAAGTATTCTTCAATGTACTTCTCTGCCACTTCCTCGCAGGATATGCCCTCCTCGTTGGCGCGACGGATTATTTTGTCGTCCACGTCAGTGAAGTTTTGTACAAATGTTACCTTATAGCCTTTATATATCAGGTACCTGCGCAGAACGTCAAACATTATCATGGGTCTCGCGTTGCCCACGTGGATATAGTTGTACACCGTGGGACCGCAGGTATACATGCGCACCTCTCCGGGATTAATTGGTACAAACTCCTCTTTTTTGCCGGAATAAGTATTGAACAGCCTCATAAAAACTCCTCCATAATTATTTCTGTTTTTCCTGTGCCGTGAGGACCGGAACAAACAAAACCCGCCCCTCATACGCTGAGAGGCGGGTCGAAAACGGCTCGCGGTTCCACTCTCTTTTATCGCTCTGCCCCGGCCATTACCGGGTACCGGCCCTGACGCGGCCTCACGGACGGCATTTCCTCCGCCTTGCTCCGGGGACGCACTTCACCGCCTTCGCCTTTGCAAGCCCGTTCTCAGCCGACGGCGGGCTCTCTCTGTGCGGGAGATGACGGATACTTTTCTCCTTCATAGCCGCGATATTTTATCATGGAGTATCGTTTTTGTCAAGAAATCCGGGAACATAACGGCACCGGCAGCGTCAGCTGTATACAGGGTTGAAAAACAACTCTTAAAGTGTATAATTCAGTCATAAACAACAAGTTGCCGATAAGGAGGTACAAATCATGAAAAGAGCCGTATCCGTCATTTCCATGATCCTCGCGGTACTTTTCCTGCTCAGCGCCTGCGCAAAGACTTCGCCCTCAACAGACGGCGGCAAGGAGCCCCTGTCCCTGGACACATCTGCTTCAAAATCCAATACCGGGAGTACGGGCGATGAAAAGAGCAATGAACCCGATAACAGCGGCGTCGACAGCGGTTCGGGAAGTGAAAACTCAGGCGTCAACGACGCCGGGGATGATAATCATGTCGAGATCGTGATCTCCCCCGCAATGGCGGACGCATTTGACATTGACGATGAGGATGTGAACGGCGACCATCCTTTTACTTCACTCACGAAGAACTCTGACGGAAGTTTTACCATAGTCATGACAAAAGGGCAGCAGGAAGACGTACTTGAGATGCTCTCCTCCACAATAAGCGAAGCGTTCGACGAGCTGATAAAGAGCGAATACTGCTCATTTACCGATATCCAGGCAAACGATGATTATACCAGCTTCACTGTAAAAACGGACAGTGAGGAACTCGGTCTGATGGATTCCTTTATGATTATGGAGTTTTACACCTTCGGAGGTATGTACAACACTTTCAGCGGCAGAACAGTGGACAACATCCACGTGGATTTTATTAACGACTCCACCGGGGACGCAGTCGAATCTGCCGATTCCGGCGACCTCGAGGCGTACTTTGAAAGTATCGCCGCCATTGGCGACTACGAATACGACGATTACGAAGACAGTTCCGAAACAGAGATCGATCCGGACAGCGTTACGGTCGTTGCTGAGTACACACTCCCCGACAGTTTTGGCTGGTATACGCGTCACTACTATGTAGTAAGGAACGATGGCAACGTCGCCGTGGACGTATCCACGAACACAGTGGCTTACGACGCCGACGGGAACGTTGTCAGCTCGGCCGACGGAACTCTGAGCGCCCTTGCCCCCGGCTGCGTCGCGCTTTTTTACGAAGCTTTTGAAACGGACGCCGAGGTATCCAGTTACGATTCGGTCTTCTCGGTACGGGAGACCTATTACATTCCGGTCATGCAGGATCTTTCTATAGAACGCACCGACATAAAAGGCGGCGCCGTGGTAAAGGTCACAAACAACGGCGAAATAGACGCCGAGTTCGTTGAACTGACCGCATTGTTCTTTATGGACGGAAAACTGGTCGATACTGACTATACATACTGTACAAACGACGACAACATCATACCTCCCGGCCAGACGATCTCCGCCCAGCTGGACTCGTATGAGGAGTTCGATACCATGGAGATCTACATGTCCGGGGGGCAAAACTACGGGTGGTAAAAGCCCGTCTGAGTCATCGAATGAAACGACTTTCCGTGTAATTGACTTTATTTCAATATAACCAGGACCAACGGGCAGCATTAAATAACCGTGCGGCGTATCGCGCTTTCGATACGCCGCACGGTTTCTGTTTCATACTGTGTGGTTTTATACTCTGGTCCCTGCCAACTCGCCGTCCCTCAGGTATTCTGCCCTGAAATCAATAATATCCCCGGGCTGTACAGGTTCTTCCGATGTGAAGTATACCTGTTCGTCCACAGTGGGCGAATCTGCGGCGGTGCGGCCGTAATACTCCCCTCTGTCTTCGTCATATCCGTCACAGATGACCCGCATCACGCTCCCCACGCGGCTCTCGTTGTAATGGACCATAATACCGTCCTGAAGCTGCTGCAATATGGACACTCTTTCCTCGGCCGTCTCCCTTGGTACCTGATCCGGCATCTCTGCCGCAGGCGTACCTTCCTCCGGGGAGAAGACGAAAAACCCTGCCCTCTGCAGCCTGAACTCCTTCAAAAAATCACAGAGTTCCTCAAATTCCATCTCGCTCTCGCCGGGAAGGCCGCATATAATGGAAGTCCTGATCACCGCTTCAGGCAGCTTTTGGCGTATTGTGCGGAGGAGGGTCTCTATCTGGGTCTTGGAAGAGCGCCTGTTCATGCGTTTGAGTATCGTATCGTTTATATGCTGCAGGGGAATATCAAAATACGGGAGGATCTTTTGCTGTCCGGCCATTACATCCAGCAGCCGCGGCGTGAACTCATCCGGATAAAGATAATGAAGCCTTATCCACTCTATGCCCTCAATTTCACAAAGTTTTTCAAGCAGAGCAGGGAGATCCTCCCCTCCGGTGAGATCTTTCCCATAGCGAGTGACGTCCTGGGCTATAACTATAAGCTCCTTTGTGCCACTCTGCGCAAGCGAGCGTGCCTCATTCAGTATGTCCTCCATCTTCCTGCTGCGGTAAGGGCCTCTGAGATAAGGTATTACGCAGTATGCGCAGTAGTTGTCACAGCCCTCGGCTATGCGCAGATATGAATACCACCGCGGCGTGGTAACAAGCCTTGGGGTCTCCGAAACAGGTGCGGACAGGCTGCCCATATAGCACGGGCGCTCCCCGTCAAGCGCGGCGCGGGCTGCCTCTACTATGCTGTCAAAGCTGCCGCAGCCGACTATGCCGTCAACCTCCGGCAGTTCGGAAAATATCTCGTCGGGATATCTCTGTGCGAGACATCCCGTTACGATAATTTTAAAACCGCAGCCTTTTTTTCTCATGGCGTCCAGTGCCAGGATGTTGTCTATAGCCTCGGATTTCGCCGAGTCGATAAAGCCGCAGGTATTCACTATCACCACGTCCGCATTTTCAGGCTGACATATCTCGAAGCCCGCCTCGCTGAGCATCCATAGCATTTGTTCGCTGTTAACAAGGTTCTTCTCACATCCCAGTGAGATAAGCGCCGCCGAGGCCATTACTCGTCCTCCCAAAATACGTCTTCCGCGGCCCTCGTCAAGCCGCTCCTGATATCTTCCCACGAAAAACCGCGTCTGTACAGTGCGTCCGCAGCCTTTTTTACCTGTTTGCTGTCTGTGGCGTCCGCCAGGTGCTTTCTGAGGTACCTGTCAACAAGCTCCCCGGTGTCCGGCAGGCTCTCAAGGCAGCTGTCCCACAGGTCACGCGGGATGCCTCTCCTGTGCAGCTCCTCCTTCACGCGGCCGGGCCCATAGCCCCTGGCGCTGTATGACCGGACGATACTCAAGGCATAGTCTTCCTCGTCTATAGCTCCCAGTTCTTCCATCCGATCCGCCGCGTCCCTGGCGTTCTGCTGTGTCTCCCCCATGCGGAGGAGTTTTTGCTCCAGTTCCTTTTTCGACATGGCTCTGGATGAAACATATCCCGCAGCCTTAGCCATGGCAAGGCTCCCCCTTGAGGAGCTTTTTATCATTTCCAGGCGGGAACTGTCCACTTCCTCACCCGCTCGCAACCCTTCCAGCCGTACAGTCTGCAGGGGCAGCTCCATGCTGCCCCCTTCATATCGGACCAGGGCCGTATTTACGGTCCTTTTTACTACGCTCAGTATCTTAGCCATCGAAATCATCGGCGGACACGTTTACGGATACCGTCCTGCCTGCCGCTCTGGCGGCGATACGTGACTGATTGCTCATAAGTTTCTCGGCGTTGGCCATTATATCCTCTCGCAGTTTCTGCGCCACTTCCGGATTATCCTTGAGATACTGCTTCGCCTTGTCCCGTCCCTGGGCAATACGCGTATCGCCTATGGAAAACCAGGAACCGCTCTTCTGTACCAAGTCCAGTTTGACGCCCAGGTCAATCAGTTCGCCCGTCTGGGATATCCCCTCGCCGTACATTATATCGAATTCTCCCTCCCGGAAAGGCGGAGCGACCTTGTTTTTTACCACTCTGGCGCGGGTACGGCTGCCTGTCACCTCGTCGCTGCTGCGGAGTGTCTCTGTTTTGCGGATATCTATGCGTACGCTGGCGTAAAACTTCAGCGCGCGGCCGCCGGTGGTGGTCTCGCTACTCCCGTACATCACGCCGATCTTATCGCGTATCTGGTTTATGAATATTACTATACAGTTTGTTTTTGCTATGGACCCTGCCAGTTTCCTCAGTGCCTGGCTCATGAGCCTCGCCTGAAGACCCACAAAGGAATCTCCCATCTCTCCCTCTATTTCCGCTCTGGGAACCAGCGCGGCCACGGAGTCCACCACGACCACGTCTATGGCCCCGGAACGCACCAGCATCTCGGTTATCTCCAGAGCCTGTTCGCCGGTGTCCGGCTGGGAAATGAGCACAGTATCTATGTCGACCCCCAGGGCTTTCGCGTACACCGGATCAAGAGCGTGCTCAGCGTCTATGAACGCCACCTCTCCGCCCTTTTTCTGAGCCTCAGCAAGGATATGCAGGGCCAGAGTCGTTTTACCGGAAGATTCGGGTCCGTATATCTCTATTATTCTGCCTTTTGGTACACCCCCGATACCCAGTGCCAGGTCCAGCGACAGCGAGCCCGTGGATATGGCCTCAACTGTCATGCCCATATTCTCGCCCAGCCGCATTATAGATCCTTTTCCGTAATCCTTCTCTATCTGGGCAAGCGCCGTCTCCAATGCCTTCTTCCTGTCCTCGGCTGGGGCCGCAGGCTGGATAGTCTTCTTTTTATCGGCCATATTAATATCTTCCTTTCATATTATCATATTAAGATATGATACTTCATCTTAACGGTCATTTTTGTCCGACTGCAACTCTTTCCACACCGGAAGTATCCTTTACCGTGCTTTTTACCTTCAGACCGTTCTCCCTCATAATCTGTTCAACGCTCCTGGCCTGTCCGGCTCCGCACTCAAAAAGAATATACCCCCCCGGAAACAGCGCCCCGGTCCAGTTTGAACAGATGCTCCTGTAGTGATCCAGCCCGTCGGCTCCGCCAAACAGTGCGATACCCGGTTCATAGTCTTTGACGGATGCGTCCAACCGGGGTGCTTCATCCGTGCGGATATACGGTGGGTTGCACACAATCATATCGAACTTCCCCAACGATGGATCATACTCCCCAAGGGAGTCCGCGAGCGCGGTACTCACTTTGTCTTCAAGGCCCAACAGGGCTATGTTTTCACCGGCGACGGAAAGGGCTTCGCGGGAAATATCGGCAAGGACCGCCCGGGATCCGGGCAGATTGACCGCGGCCGCTATACCTACGCATCCACTGCCGCAGCACATATCCAGTATACGGACACCGGGCGCAGCCAGCCTGATGGCTTCTTCTGCCAGTATCTCGGTATCGATCCTGGGGATCAGGACCCTTCTGTCAACTATAAGCTCCAGACCGAAGAACTCCCATTTCCCGGTAATATATGCCACCGGTTCACCGCTCAGTCTCCGGCCCAGGAGTTCTTCGCATCTGTTCATCGTCCTGTCCGGGACGGTCTGCCCCAGGCAGCGGTAGTAAGTGTCTGCGTCTATCCCGGCGGCGGCGCACACTATGAGCCTTGCTTCCAACTCAGCGCCGGAAATCCCTCTCCCCCGCAGGGTGTTCCTGACGCCTATACACAGCGAACTGTAAGTCACCGCCGGATCACCATCTGTCGGCGCCCTCCACCTCAGGTATCACGAGTTTAAGGGCTTGTATGCCCACCTCGATCATGGAATCGTCCGGCTCGGCGGTAGTGATGCGCTGAAGCCACAGTCCGGGGGCGATGATGATACGGGTGAAGGTGCAGTCGTGCCTGCCTACGAAACGGTTTATCTCATAGCTGATACCGACCACTACCGGCAACAGAAGGAGCCTCAGTATAAGCCTCACAGCCATGCTCGACCAGCTCACCACGGAGAAGACCAGAATACTGATTATCATTACCACGAAAAGGAAACTCGTACCGCAGCGCGGGTGGAACCTGGACTGCCTGCGCACGTTCTCCACAGTAAGCTCCTCTCCGGCTTCGTAGCAAAAGATGGTCTTGTGCTCCGCGCCGTGGTACCTGAACACCCTCTTGATGTCTTTCATCCGTGATACCCCGTAGAGATACGCCAGGAAAATCACTATTCTGACGAGGCCCTCTATCAGGTTTTTCAATATACCGGAACTGACGTTCTTCGCCAGGCCTCCGGCCACAAGGGTGGGGAGCATGAAAAACAGGATTATCGCAAGCACGGCGCCGAAACACATTCCGAACACCGTCACCGCTTTTTCGGCTTTCTCCCCTGACAGTTTCTTTTCAAGCCATGCGTCCAGTTTTGAGGGTTCCTTGCCCTCCCCATCCTCTTCCGGATAGAACTCAGCAGAATAAGAGAGGGCCTTCACTCCGTAATACAGCGATGAAAACAGACTTACGCAGCCCCGGATAATGGGCCATCCCAGTATCCTGTTTTTTTCCTTAAGCGGGACAAAACTGTCAACCTTGTCTACGAGACCGTCCGGCGAACGGACGACGATCGCTCTCTTGTCAGGACCCTGCATAAGAATTCCTTCTATCAGGGCCTGGCCGCCGATCATTGTTTTGAATTTTTCCGCCATATCCTTCTCCAGCGCGCTGAATGCGCGCAGCAATTTTAGATCATATTGATCATATTATGAAAAACAATATCAATATCCAGCTCAGCTTTGCTGTATGGGCAACACCACGGTTACCAGCACCCCGCCGCCCCTGGCATTCTCTATGATAAGGTCTCCCTTGTGCAGACGCACTATCTCGTCGCAAACCGCCAGGCCTATACCGCTTCCGCGTTCCTTGGAGCTGCCTTTATAGAACTTCCATTTTACCTGTGGCAGTTCATCCTCCGGGATCCCCGGCCCGTAGTCGCGGATCTTTATTATCACACACTTCTCATTGCAGGTAGCAGTGACAGAGATGCGGTTTCCGGAACGACCGTACTTGGCAGCGTTGTTCAGGATGTTCAGGAACACCTGTCTGAGTCGTTCCGGGTCACCGGTTATCTGCGGTATGTTCTCATCCAGAAAGTAGTCTATCTCCATGCCCAGCTTCTCCAGCTGGCTGCGGTACATGTAGATCGTGTCTTCAAGTTCCGCCGTAACGTCCATTTTTTCCACGTGTATGGTGAAATGCCCGCCCTGCATACGGGAAAAGTCCAGCAGGTTCTCCACCAACTTGGACAACCTGTTCGTCTCCCGCATGATTATTTCAACACCGCGCTTCTGTACAGGGTCTATCGTTCCGTCACTGAGGAGGGTCTCCGCCCAACCGGTAATTGCGGTAAGCGGGGTGCGCAGTTCGTGGGATACCGAGGATATGAACTCCGTTTCCGTCTTCTCGGACTGGTCTATTCTTGCGGACATATCGTTTATCGTATCCACCAGGAGACCTATCTCGTCGTTGTAGCGTTTATTGATCTGTACACCGTAACTGCCGTCCGCTATCCTTCTTGCAGTCGCCGTTATCTCTCCGATGGGGTTTACTATGGAACGAATGAAATATACGTTGGACATGATAACAAGTATCAGCATGGCAACGCCTACCGCGCTGGCGAACACTATCCCCGTCTTTATCTGCCGGTCGATGTTTTCCAGGCTGGTCACATAGCGCAGGACACCTATGATCTGCCTGTCTCCGTACATCAGAGGGGCGGACGCCGCCATTATCCTCTCGTTGGTGGAAGGCGAGTTGCCCTGCCATATGCTTATCTCGCCGTTCTTCAGTGCGGCAGATATATCCGGCGTCCCGGGTTCCTCACCGGCGGGAAGTCCGTATGAAGAAATCATTATCCTGCCGGACGTGTTGATAAACTGGAGCTCAAGATTGTTCTTTTCCTCAAAAGACGCGACGAACTCCAGCGCGCTGCTGTAATACTCGTTATAGCTCACGGTCATATAGTTGCTGAAAAACTGTGAAGCGCTCCTCGCCCTGGTCCTCAGGCCGGATGAAGCGGTCGAATAGCAATAACTCCCGTAAGCCATTGCGAAGGCGCCGAGGGCAATGGTGATTATTACGAGGATGAGCGCGAGCCTGTCCTCCATCCACCGCTGCCTGAGGCCGGCCCTCTGAGTGGAGTGTTCTTTCTCCAGTTTATGCACTCCATTTATAACCGTATCCCCAAACTGTCGTGATATACGTGGGGTTCGTTGTATCGTCTTCAATTTTGATCCTCAACCGGCGGATATTTACATCCACTACCTTCAGTTCTCCAAAATAATCCTTGCCCCAAACGCACGAAAGGATCTCCTCTCTGGACAGGGCTTTATCGGGATTCTCTATGAACATCTTCATTATCGTGTATTCCACGTTGGTTATGCGTACCCTCTCCCCGTTTTTGGTAAGGGTGCGGTTTTTCGTGTTAAGGATAAACGGCCCGCTCACCAACTCATTGGGGTTTTCTTCCCTTGTATCCCCGATTCGTCTGTACAGGGCGTCTATCCTTGCGACCAGTTCCGCGGGGGAGAAGGGTTTCGTGACGTAGTCGTCAGCCCCGGTCATAAGCCCGGTGACCTTGTCCATCTCCTGCGACCTTGCTGTGAGCATGATGATACCCATTGTGGTGTTGTTGGCCCGTATGGTCCTGCACACCTCAAAGCCGTCGATATCGGGGAGCATAATATCCAGTATCGACACTTTGATATCAGGATTTTCCGCGATCAGCCGCAGGGCTTTCTCTCCGGTATCCGCCTCCAGGACATCGTACCCGGCACGTTTCAGATTGATATATATGAAGCTTCTGATACTGGCCTCATCCTCAAGTATGAGTACCTTTTTCACCCGTCTATTCCTCCTTCCGGTGTCTGAACGGCCTCCCCGTCAGTTGACCTCTCCGGTTATCCACGCCGATCTGGAAAGACTGAACCGCTCGGTAAGGAACGCCCTGCCCTCTTCGTCCGTCATTCCCATACTGTCTGACATGTGGCCCGCGTATACTGTTACGTCTTTTGTCATCAGCAGGAAACTGGACGTGGAATTCACACGGCTGTATCGATTGTCTCCCGTGAGTACATATATTTTGAATAGTTCCACCGGGTTCCCTTTGTCTTTTCTCCCGTATACGGTCGTACATCTGGTCCCCGAGGAACTGTTGTACCTTGACGCCGTCAGGGTATATCCCTCCAGGCCGGCCAGATTTATATGCCAGCCCTCGCTGATGTTGTGGAAGGTGGTCATTGCCGTCGAATACCTGCCGCCGCTGCTGTATGCTTTCCAGGTAACGCAATAACATCCGTCTACCGGGTTCTCCTCTTTCATATCAAGCACCGCCGACGGGCGCGGGATCTCCAGCACCTGGTCGGAGTTGATGTCCTCAACAGCTACCGGGCTGCTAACGATAGTACCCGTGCTGCATCCGGTGGCTTCATCAAAGGTAATGTTCTGCAAATATCCGCGTTTGAGAGTAACTATATCGGTTATCTTTCCGCCGTCAGCGTATTGACTGGTAAAAAACACCGCGTGAGCCTTGTCCGAAAGCATCCCCGTCTTTATCGAGTAGAGGGACGTGATACCTCCCGAGAGCTGTACCTCGCCGCTCTCCTGTACGGAACCGTCGACTATCTTGTACATGCTCACCTTGCCGGTCTGGCCTGATGAGTTCAAAGAAGCGGTCATGAGTTCGGGAACGGAATCCCCGTCAAGGTCGAACAGAGTATACCCCGTATAAGTCACCTGCCCAAGAAGGACAGGAGAGAACCCGTTGATGGAAAACACGTTCATCACCTGAGGTGTTTCCATGCTGAGCCTCGTACCTACCAAAAGTTCAAGGCTGCCCTCCCCGTCAAGCTGTACGTACTCAATAGTGTCGAAAGCCGTCCCGTCGGCCTCGATCATCCCGGCCGTAACGTACGAATCGCCTATGAGCCGGTAGATATACGCCTTAAGAGGTTTATCCTCGCTGTCTATTTTAAAAAAGGCCACCGCCTCATCCGCCCCGTCCCCGTTGAGATCCACCAGCTGAACGGACTGTCTGTTCGTCCCGGTCAGCGGGGCACTGTACTCAGCGCCAAGCGCAAGGGCCTCCTCTGTTTTTGCCTGAAGATTCTCAAAATCCCGGGAAACCTCAGGCAGTTTATACAAGGCCGTCCCTATCATGCACCCTGACAGCAGCAGGCAGAGCAAAAACGCGGCTGCTGCCGCAAGCTTAAGTTTCATCCGCAACTCCCCCAGCCGGGCACCGCCCGGCACCCGGCACCGCCGGGATTTCCCACACGGTCCCCTGATCGCCTGCACATGACCGGGGCCCGCTGACTGCTGTATTCATATCGATACCCGCCGAAGCGTGCGCCGTTTCTTAGCGTCGGATCCAAAGCCGTACGGCATGTACCGAGGCTTGCTTATCTGCGGATATTATACCACACCTCTTTCTTCACGGAAAACACGAAAAGGAATAAATGGGCGGGATTTTACACAAGTTTAACATTCTCTTCCCCAAAACGCGCGCAAAGCTCTTCCATAAGCAAACCGTGCTGAAGGCAGGAAGCCCTCTCCCGCATTTTAGTGTCGGAAAAGTATATTATGACCGGCGTAGTTCCGGGAAACATGTTCAGTATTGCCTTGAGGAACCTGTATTCACCGCCTTCCGCCGTGGGAAGTCTGATATATAGTTTTTTCTCCGCCGCGCCCGCGCGGGAGTCGGCTCCTCTATCCCATACCTGCAGAGGCGCCTGCACCGCACCTGTATCTTTGATACTGTTCAGCACGAACGCTTCATCACATATCACCTGAGGTTCTTTCTCGTCTCGCAGGCTGATCCTTCCCCTTATGAGGACAGCCTCGCCCGTATCGAACACGCCCTCGTATTTTTCCAGCACGGAAGGAAAAACAAGAAGTTCCATGCTCCCTGTGTCATCCTCCAGAGTGACGTACGCCATTATCGAACTTGTTTTTGTGGCCTTTTTCTTGACCGAGGCTGCCACACCTGCCAAAAACACCCTCTGTCCGTCGGAAAATGAAGATCCCTCCACGCCGGAAGAACCCTCCAGTATATCTCCCGTATTGACGCAGCCGAACTGTCTGATGATATCCCTGTAATCATCCAGAGGGGAGCCCGAAATGTACAGGCCCGTGGTTTCTTTCTCCATAGCCAGCAGTTCCCTGAGCGGATATTCCGGAATGTCGGGGATCTCGCTGAATGAGCCGCCGCCTCCCCCGTCGAAAAGCCCTATCTGTCCGTCCACGTTTCCCCGACGCTCCCTGGCGAGGTCGCCCATAACCACAGGGTAAACCAGGATCATCTGGGAGCGTCTCAGGCCAAGGCTGTCAAAGGCTCCGCACCTGATCAGGTTTTCGACCGCCCTTTTATTGAGGTCCGTACACCCCTGCATGCGCGTAAGAAAATCCCTGAGGCTTGTAAAAGGGCCTCCCGTTTCCCTTTCGGAAACCACGTCCGAGATAAGTTTCCTTCCCACGTTCCTGACTGCGGTCAGACCGAAACGGATGTTATCCTCTTCTGTTTTGAAGGTCTCTGAAGACCTGTTTATGTCCGGCGGCAGCACTTTTATCCCCATCTGGCCGCACTCGCCTATATAGCTGCTCACCTTGGACGTGCTTTCCAGCACGGAACTCAGGAGCGCTGCCATGTACTCGTTGGGATAATGGCATTTAAGATACGCGGTCTGATATGCCAGTATGGCATAGGCCACCGCATGGGCTTTGTTGAACGCGTAGTTTGCGAAATCCAGGATCTCGTCAAATATCTTCTGAGCGGTGTCGGCGGGTATGCCGTTGGCTGCGGCGCCCTTTATCCCTCTGTCCGGGTCTCCGTTGATAAAAGCGTCCTTCTCCCGTTCAATCTCGTTCTGGTGCTTTTTGGAAATCGCCCTCCTCATCATATCAGCCTGTCCCAGTGAGTATCCTGCCAGAGTACGGAATATATCCAGGACCTGTTCCTGATATACGATACAGCCGTATGTCACCTCGAGAATCGGCTTAAGGGAAGGATGGAGATACGTGACTTTGCTCCTCTCCCTGCTGCTGGCTATAAACCTTGGTATGGAATCCATCGGCCCCGGCCTGTACAGTGCTACGACAGCCGTTATATCCTCTATGTTCCTGGGTCCCAGATTTACGCACACCCCGGTCATACCGGCACTTTCGAGCTGAAACACTCCCGCCGTACGTCCGCTTGAGAGCATCTCGAAAGTTTCGGCATCGTCGTCGGGGATCTCATCCATACTGAACCCCGGGAAGCGCCTGCGGATCATATTTACTGCGTCGTCTATGATCGTAAGGTTCCTCAGCCCCAGAAAGTCCATCTTAAGGATCCCCAGTTCTTCCACGGTGTCCTTGGGATACTGGGTCACAACGGCCTCGTCATTTTTTGCCAGCGGCATATACTCGTAAACCGGATCTTTCGTAATGACTACCGCGGCCGCGTGGGTGGAGGCGTGTCGCGGCGTTCCCTCAAGGGCTTTGGCAATATCTATGAGTTCACGGATCTTCGGATCGTCCTCATACATTTTGCGCAGAGGGGAGGACATCTTAAGAGCCTGGTCCAGGGTAATGTTCAATACCGCAGGGACCTGCTTCGCGATGGCGTCGACCTCCGCATAGGTCATCCCCAGAACTCTGCCGACGTCTCTTACCGTACCTCTCGCGGCCATGGTCCCGAAGGTGATTATCTGTGCAACGTGATCAGCCCCGTATTTATCTATAACATAGTCTATGACCTCCTGCCGCCTGCGCCAGCAGAAGTCCATGTCTATGTCCGGCATAGTCACCCTCTCCGGGTTCAGGAATCGCTCGAAATAAAGGTTGTATTTCATGGGATCGACGTTGGTGATCTCCAGACAGTATGATACCACGCTGCCGGCTGCCGAGCCCCTGCCCAGCCCCACAGGTATGCCCCGGGACTTCGCAAAACCAACGAAATCCTGAACGATAAGGAAGTAGTCCACGAATCCCATCCTGCGTATCATGGACATCTCGTACTCCAGTCGTTCCCTGTACGCGCCAGAACCTTTATATCTTTTTTCGTACCCCTCATGACAGAGCATATCAAAATACGAGTCGCTGTCATATCCGTCCGGACATTTGAACTCAGGTAACCGCCTTTTCCCGAACTCCAGCTCCAGCTGGCACATTTCGGCCACGCGTGCGGTGTTCTCAATGGCCTCGGGGCACCCCGGGAAAAGCGCCAGCATCTCTTCCTCCGACTTGATATAGAGCTCCTCGCTCTCGAACCGCATCCGGTCATCGCTGTTGAGGGTCGCCCCGCTCTGAAGACACAGCAGGACGTCCTGCAGCCTGGCGTCCTGCCTGTTCACATAGTGGGCATCATTGGTGGCCACAATTGGTATGCCCGTCTCACGGGACAGCCTGATTATCAGCGGGTTGATACGTTTCTGTGCGGGAATTCCGGAATCCTGAAGTTCCAGATAGAAATTGCCCGGCCCCATTATTTCCTGCATATCCAGAGCGTGCTGTCTGGCCGCTTCATAGTCATCCGCGAGCAGATCCCTGGGGATCTGCCCGCTGAGGCAGGCCGACATCGCGATGAGGCCGCCGCTGTGTTCCCTGAGCAGCTGCATATCTATCCTAGGTCTGGAGTAAAACCCTTCCACGAAGGCCATGCTCTCCATGTAACAGAGGTTTTTGTACCCTTCTTCATTGCGGCAAAGCAACACAAGGTGGCGGGCCTCCGAATCGGTCTGCCACACTTTGTCTTTCCTCCCCCTTGGAGCCACATAGACCTCGCAGCCGATAATGGGATGTATTCCTGCTTTCCGGCATTCTTTGTAAAAATCGATGGCCCCATACATGACACCGTGATCTGTGATCGCAACTGCGGTCTGCCCCAATTCTGCCACACGCGGCACGAGCCTGCTTATACGGCATGCGCCGTCAAGCAGGCTGTATTCCGTATGTACATGGAGGTGGACAAAAGCCATTTACCCCGTTCCCCCGTTTCAGTTTCCTCCCGAGAGTTCCACGATCTTTCTAAGTCTGTGATTAAGGCAGGACTTGGTCAGCGGCGGATCAAACATCCCGCAAAGTTCCGTCAGCGTCGCTTCCGGGTTCTCCATCCGCAGTATCGCGGTCTGCATGAGTTTAGGCCCCAGAGAATCGAGTCCCCGCCTGGTCTCGATCGACCTGATAGCAAGTATCTGCGTCTGCGCCGCCTCCACCGTCTTATCGGTGTTGGCCAGGTCGCAGTTCACTTTCCTGTTCATCTCGTTGCGAACGTCTTTGAGGACTTTGGCTGACATTATCTCCAGTGCGCTCAGCGGCGCCCCGGTCAGGGTGAGAAAATCCTCGATTTTCCCGCTGTTCTTGAAGTAGATCACATAGTTCGACTTTCTTACCGTGTCTTTCGGTTCCAGGTCCATCTCGCCCATAAGTGTGCAAATCTCCCTGCACACGTTGTAATGGGTAGTTACAAGCTCCATATGATATCCGCTCTCGGGGTTTGCCACATATCCTCCGGCAAGAAACGCCCCCCTGAGAAACGACGCCCGGCAGTGGTCCTCTTCCAGGACCGCATAATTCAGGTGTGTCGCCACGCTCATTTTTGGTACCGCGGAAACGGTTTCGAAAACTGTCTCTATGGATCGCCTGTCTGTTATGGAGAAAACGTTTTTTACCCCACTGTCATTTTTCTCCATCCGGACAGCCCCACCGAAAGCCATTTCAAACAGCACGGGGAGTCTTTCGGAAAAATCCGTGTTTTCAGTAACGACGCGTATGGAAGTCAGGCTGAAAGAGTTGCTGAACAGAAGCACCCCGTACGCTTCAGCCACTGCACAGCATCGTCTTTCCGGAGGTTTTTTGCAGAGTTCCTTTTTTGCGTTTGCGGAAAAAGTGGATGCTTTAGCCATGCTGTCTTACACCTTGTCCGCATCCCTGTGGATGCATTCCACCGAAAACCCAAGGCTCTCGATGTGTTTTGTCAGTTCCTCGGCCACAAATACAGAACGATGCCTGCCGCCTGTACATCCCACTGCGATAACAAGTTTCGCTTTCCCTTCTTCGTAATAGCACGGAAGGGTGAATGAGAGCAGGCCGCTGAGCCTGTCCAGCAGTTCCTCCGTCCTGGGTGAGGAAAAGATATACTCCCTGACCCTCTCATCCCTGCCGTCGTACGGTCTCAATTCCCTGAGATAGTACGGATTGGGAAGGAACCTCACGTCGAACACTATATCCGCATCCAGCGGTATCCCGTATTTATATCCGAAGGACATGATGCTGACCATGATGTTCTTCCCTTCAGGCATTCCGAACAGCTGCACCAGTCTGTCCCTGAGAGCCCCGGTGGAAAGGTTTGTGGTATCTATGATGTAATCGGCAGAACCGCGCAGGTCCGTGAGCATTCTTATCTCGCGCTTTATCGTATCGCCGAGTTCCTCCCCGCTCCTGGTAAGCGGATGGAGCCGACGCGTCTCCTTGTATCTGTTGATAATGGACTGGACCGACGCCTCTACGTACAGTATCCTGTAGCTTCCCCCGTTGTCCTTCAGCTCTTTAAGCACACTGAAAAGCAGATCGAAGCTGGTGCCGCTGCGGACGTCGGTAACTACTGCCATACGCGAATAACGTCCGCCGGACATACAGAGCTGAGCAAGGCGCATCAGGAACTCCGGAGGTATATTATCCACGCAGTAAAATCCCATGTCCTCCAGGAAAGAGGCCGCGCGGCTCTTTCCCGCCCCGGAAAGACCGGTTATAATCAAAAATTCCACGCTCTGCCCTCCCGGTTTATTATCTGCACCTCGTTCTCCAGCATAACGCCGGAATTCTCGTACACTCTCTGCCTTACGAGCCTCATAAGCCCGGTAATATCGGCAAATGTGGCTCCTCCCCTGTTGACGATAAAGCCTGCGTGTTTTTCCGACACCTGGGCTCCGCCCAGACGGCAGCCTTTCAGCCCGGCCTGTTCTATCAACGCCGCCGCGTAGCCTTCCGGAGGACGTTTGAAAGTGCTGCCGGCGCTGGGCATGTCCAGCGGCTGGCTGCTCTGCCTTCTCTGTCTGAGCTCCGTCATTTTTTCCGCGATCACCCCGCGGTCCCCCGGTTCCAACTCAAGGGTGGTCCTTAGCACCGTATACCCGTTGTCCATTATGGAACTGTGACGGTATGAGAATCCATGGCTGCCCGCGTCAAGACATACCAGTTCCCCCGACGGGTCCGCGCACAAACTGCGGGACACTCTGTCAGAAAGGCTTGACCCGTATGCCCCCGCGTTCATAAAGACTCCGCCTCCGAGGCTGCCGGGTATACCGTGGGCAAACTCAAGCCCCTGCAGAGAAGCGTCTCTTGCCGCTGCCGCAGCCGCGGCCATGGACGCTCCGCACATGGCCTCCACGGTGTTGCCTTTGACCTCTATCCCACGCATCTGCCCTGTATGTATCACCGCGAAATCGAGCCGTCCGTCTTCAAACAGGAGATTCGTCCCATTGCCGACCCACAGTGCCGTGCAGCGGGAATCCGCGGCGGCCTTCACGCAAAGCGCCGCTTCCTCCTCGTTCGATGGAATGGCCATCAGCGGTACCGTCCCCCCTACCCGGAAACTGGTATACTCGCTCATAGGAACGTCGTGCCTTATGCAAATACCCGCGGAGGCGCCGCACAGCGCCTTCTCAAAAAGCTCCGTCGGCCTCACTGATGCCCGTTCTCCTGCTCGCTGAGTACCTGCGCGAAATGTCTGTCTATCTGGTCACTGAATTCCTGGGCGGCGTTGTATCCCATGCTCTTGTCCCTGTTGCTCATGGCTGCCACTTCCAGTATAACGGCCAAGTTCCTTCCGGGCTTTACCGGTATGGTGACCGCCGGAACCTTGACTTCGAGTATTGTAGTGTACAGCGTCTGGGTCCCCATACGGTCATAATCAGCGTTGTCGTCCCAGGGCACCACGTTGGCTACCATGGTAATAGGGCACATATCCATTACCGCGCCCGTTCCGAACAGCCTTCTTACGTCCACTACTCCTATACCTCTGAGCTCCATATAGTGGCGTATCAGTTCCGGAGCGGACCCGACGAGCCTTGTTTCGGTGACCCTTCTGATCTCAACGGCGTCATCGGCTATGAGCCTGTGCCCGCGCTTGATCAGTTCCACAGCGGTCTCGCTTTTTCCCACACCGCTCTCGCCGATTATCAGCACTCCCTCGCCGTATATATCCACCAGAACTCCGTGCCGGGTGATCATTGGCGCCAGCTGTGTACTTAAATACGTGACCATGGAACTTATCATGTTGGCAGTCTGCGACTCGCTGATAAGTACTGGCGTCTTGAAACGCTGCGCCATGTCATAGCACTCCGGATGTGGTTCCGACCCTCTGCAGTAAATGAGAGCGGTATTTCCCTGGGCAAAAAACATCTTGAAAGCCCTCTTTCTGAAAGTAGAGCCCAAAGTGTCCAGATAAGTGTTTTCCGCCATACCGATAACCTGCAGCCTGTCCTTGACAAAATGGTCATAAAAACCCATAAGCTGCAGCCCGGGCCTGTTGAGGTTGGAACTGGTAACCGGTATCTTCTCGTATCCCTCCGGAGCGTATGCCACCTTCAGGTCAAACGCTTCTATCAGCTTTTTAAGGGGTATGCTGCGTACTTCTGCCATATTTGCCCACCTTCCGGTCTGCCGCGGCACCGCGGTAAAAAGATTCGGGATCCACGATCATTCCTGTGCCGGGACCTTAAAAATATATAATAACTGTATTTAATGTATTTAATATATTATATCAGATTATCTTTCCGATACAATAAGCTGAATATAAATAGCAAAAAGATTAAAAGCATTATCAAATTTTTCTTGATTTTTTGTATTCTATCTGTTAATATACTATTCGGCTCTTTTTTGGGCTTATACAATAAGATTTTAAAGGAGGTGCGGTGATGGCAAAATGCAATGTTTGCGGCAAAGGCGTGACCTTCGGCATCAAGGTCTCCCACTCGCACAGACGCTCCAACAGGGCCTGGAAACCTAATGTCAAACGCGTCAAGGCCATCGTAGACGGCAAACCCTGCCATATCTACGTGTGCTCCAGGTGCCTCCGTTCCAACCGCGTGCAGCGCGCGGTGTGACGTCTGCAGCGCGTTTACGCCCGATCGTTCAAGGCTCCGCACGGAGCCTTGAATTTTTTTGTCCCGGCCTTCCCCGCTTTGTCACCAGAACGGCCGCCAACGTATATTCTTACCGGTCCCGGGCTGCCCGACGGCTTAAATCTGGCCGCCGACAATATTTTCTTGTATTTCCCCGAAAAACGAATTATTATATTTGAATAACTATCATACTTTAACCATCTGCCCCGTGGCCTGACAAAAGATGCTTTTCGTATCGCCGGCGCCGCAGAGCGCATGTTCATTCACTCTCCAGGGAGGTGAGCAGAATGACAGCCGCGAACCTGCTTGAATCCGTTTCCCCGGCAGCAGCCGCCATCATATCCGTGGCGGTCATGCTTTTTTTGGGCTTTTTGATGACCCGTCTGACAAAACTCGCCCGTCTCCCCGACGTGACGGCATACATCCTTACGGGCATCCTCATAGGTCCCTACTGTCTGGATATAGTACCCCCATCAGTTACGGAGGGAATGGACTTCCTTCCGGACATAGCCCTGGCCTTTATTGCTTTCAGCACCGGGCAGTTTTTCCGGTTCCGTGCCCTGAAAAAGAACGGCGCCGGGGTGATCGTCATAACTGTCGCCGAGGCGTGCCTTGCCACGCTGCTTGTTTTTGCTGTTTCATACTTTATTCTGCGTCTGCCGCTGTCGTTCTCCGTTGTCCTGGCCGCCCTGGCCGCGGCGACAGCGCCCGCTTCCACCATGATGACTATACGCCAGACAGGGGCCCATGGCACATTTGTGGATACCCTGCTGCAGGTGGTGGCTCTGGACGACGTAGTCGGCCTGCTGGCATACAGCATCGCCATTTCCATTGCAGTGGTCTCCGCTTCCGGCACGGCGTTCCGGCTTATTACAGTGGTAAAACCGCTCCTCATCAATCTTGGCGTCCTGGCCCTCGGCGCACTGTTCGGGCTGATCCTCAAGCCGCTTATCCACAAAAAACGCAGCACGGACAACAGGCTGATAATAGCCCTTGCAATGCTGTTCACTTTTTGCGGAGTGTGCACCCTTCTGGATATCTCCCCGCTGCTGGGCTGTATGTCCATGGGCATGGTCTATGTCAACGCCGCCGATGACGATACTCTTTTTAAACAGCTCAATTATTTCAGTCCCCCTATACTTCTGCTCTTCTTTGTACGTTCCGGCGTGTGTTTTGATCTCGGGGCCCTTATCCACCCCTCCGGGGCTCTCGGAAGCGTACGGCTGATCACAGTGGGGGTACTTTACTTTTTCGTTCGCATCGCGGGCAAATACGCCGGAGCATGGCTGGGCTGCATGTCGGTCCGCAGTGATAAAAATGTCAGGAACTATCTCGGGCTGGCCCTCATACCCCAGGCCGGTGTGGCCATAGGCCTCGCTGCCCTTGGAGCCCGCACCCTGGGCGGAGATACAGGCGACGCCCTCAACACGATTATTCTGGCCTCCAGCGTACTGTACGAACTGTCAGGCCCCGCGTGTGCCAAGCTCTCTTTGTATCTCTCTGGTTCATATTCAAACAAACTGGAGGAGATCGTACCCGTGGAACAGGTGGAAGAGGACGGCACTCCCCGGACCACGGTCGACATGCTTATTGAGAGAATAAAAGCTATACAGAGCCGTCTGCCGGAGCACGCCGTTAACGAAGACGAGAGTGAATTCACCAAGGCAGCCCAGGAACAGTACGACGATCTTTATGAATACTACAGAAGAAGGCCTCCTTTCCACAGGCGGTGATTCTGATTAACGACAGTTCGGACAGCGCCGGTCTAAGCCGACCCGTCCGTATCCGATCATTCCCACAGGAGGTAATAACATGAACGGAATAACCGATCCCATCGCCGGGCTCCTCGGCCAGTGGTCCGCGGACCTGGGCCTCTGTTCGGTGGTGTTTCGCCTGCTGCTCAGCGCCATACTGGCGACGGTAGTCGGCTGTGAACGCGCCGCCAAGCGCCATTCCGCGGGGCTGCGCACGTTTATCCTTATCACCGTTTCCGCCACGGGAGCGATGCTTCTTGATCTGTTTCTTTCCCGGGCAGCGCCGTCCGCGCTGCACATTATCCCCGCTGCGGTCGTAGTCGGCACTTCCACCATAAGCGTAAACTCCATGCTGTTCAGCTCGAAAAACAAGATAAAAGGACTCACTACGGCGGCGGGACTCTGGACGTGCGGGACGATCGGCCTGTGTGTCGGGGCCGGTTTCTATACCGCCGCGGCGGCGTGCTTCCTTATCCTTCTCCCGTCCCTGGCCCTGTTGACGAACTTCGAAACATACCTGAAAAACCGATCCAACCACTTTGAAGTACACCTGGAGCTGACCGGCAGCAAATACCTGCAGGATTTTACCACGGTCATACGCCAGCTGGGCATGAAAGTTGATGAGATAGAACTTAACCCCGCTTACCACGGTTCCGGGCTAAGTGTCTACTCGGTCTCCCTGTCCATACACAGCAACGAGCTAAGAAAATACAAGACGCACGGGGATATCATTGCGGCGCTACAAAGCCTTGAATATGTCGCCTACATAGAGGAGGCATAAAACACAGAAAACACGGCAAAACGGCTGTACCAAACCTTCCGGTTTCCGGTACAGCCGTTTTCTTTTATCTGTTGTCCTGTTTCAGCGCATACGGTTCAGGTCCAGCCGAGGCTCATGTGCATGTAATCCAGAGCGCCGCTGGACCAGCGGCCCGCTCCGCCCCAGCCCCAGCCATACGCGGCAAAGGCCCTTACCACGTCGCTGTCTTCCGTGAGGGAATACTCATCGTCCGGGTCGTAATAGTCCCCCACGAGGATATTGCCCTCCCTGTCGACATACGGGTTGGCGAAGGGATTGATATCTATTGCTGTGCCCATATTGTGTTCTGACGTCAGGGAATCGGTCCATGAATAAGCCTCTATGGAAAGGATGCAATATTTCTCCGGCCCGTTGAATATGAGCTCAAATATACCTTTGACATCCTCTGCCACGCCGCTGTTGACCGTTAGTTCAATGGTCTTCTCCACTTTCTCCCCGCCGGATTTTGACCAAATACGCACGCTGATGTTTACCATGTGCGCCTCGGCTTCCTCCGGGGTGTCGAAACGGGTTTTCGTACTGTCTCCGAAAAGCAGTTCATTGCACATTCTCCGCGGCATAAAGCCCACGGCGTCCTCTACACGGGCAAAGTAGCTGTCATACTCATCGCTTACATTCCGGCCGGGCTCCCCTTGTGAGCCGCTTCCACCCGCCGAGCCCAGGGAGGTCGGCTGTCTGCTTGTCACCAACGGTTTATCGGTCTCCGGCTGAATCGGCTGCGTGTCAGGGACCTGCCTCATATACGGGAACAGCAGCCGGCATATGACCGCGGTGGCCTCCGCCCTCGTCAGGGTCCTTTCTCCTGAAAACGTACCGTCAGAGTATCCGGTAAGTATCCCCCCAAGGTACGCTTTCAGCACATATTCCCTGTACTGCGGCGGAATTGACCCGTAATCGGTGAGACCGCAGCTGCCGCTGACATCCGCGGCTATGGTACCCGTAAGGAGTTCGGCCGCCCGCGCAAGTATGACGGCCATCTCATATCTTGTGATAAGCGAATTCAGGGAATCGGCGGACATTTCTATCTCATCCGGCATCACGACGCCCATATCGATAAGACTTGCCAGATGTCCGACCGCCCAGTGGACGTAATCAAAGCTGGGAGTCACTTTCCCAAGAGCCCTGTTCACGAGGGCGATGAACTCGCCCCTTTTCAGGGTCTTCTGGGGCTGGAACGACCCGTCCTCATAACCCTGGGCAAGCCCGTACTCTGTAAGGATATCAACGTACTGGGAATACCATTCGTCTTCGGCGACGTCGGTGAACGTCGCGGCCAGGGACGGCGCGCAGACCCCTGTCAGTACCGCCGCCGCAACAGCCAGTGCGGCGAGCCGCAGAATAAAATACCTGTGTTTCATTTTTCCTCCATACCGTAATACGACATCGCGGGGCAGGCAAAGCCTCCGTATCTTCCGTCCGGTTTCAAAACATATTCCGGGGAGATCCCCCACGCGGATGTGCAGCAAAATTGTCTGTACAAACACAAATCGATATCATTAATTAACATAATACTCCACATTTCACGTGCGACTATATCATCATTTGTTCCGATTTGCAACCGGTTTTATTGAATTGCATACTCCGCCGCTCCCGTTATGACAAAAAAACCTGGTCCGCATTTTAAAAATGTCCCAAAAAACAAGTTGACAAACCGGTTTTATTGAAGTAATATACTCTATGCTGTAAAATTTGGACGATTAGCTCAGCTGGTAGAGCATTCGCTTGACGTGCGAAGGGTCAGCGGTTCGAGTCCGTTATCGTCCACCACGATTGAGAAATCCGAACTTTGTCCCGGCAGGGGCAGCGTTCGGATTTCTTGTTTTTCCAATGATATATACCTGGGTGTCATGCATCGAACAGGACCTGACGCACAATAAAACTACGTTCCTGATAAGTGTCCTCTCCCCGACGCCCTGCGCCGCAGTTCCGGGCGTTTCCGCTGTGTTTGCGCCCACGTTGATACGGGTCCGCAACGGAATTGTATAAACACAGCATATATAGTATAATATCTTATATTGCGGACCTCGTCGTCTTCCGGGTGCAAACCGCGGGTATCGTCGGTCGGACGTGTTTTTATCCCAGTACACACTAAAGCGATCAGGCACCCATACAGGGGTCTCACAACCGGTCGGATGGCAGTTTCGCACGCGGCGGGAACACTACGCCGCGGCCGCCTCCTTCCCGAAGTGTTCCCGTTCATCGGAAAAAGATCACGCCTGCGCAGGGATGGTGAGTACAGATGCCGGACAGGACCTATATTGCAATCGATCTTAAGAGTTTCTATGCCTCCGTTGAATGCCGGGAACTGGGGAAGGACCCCCTCACCACTAACCTGGTGGTGGCGGACAGGAGCCGGACCGAGAAAACGATCTGTCTCGCTGTTACGCCTTCGCTCAAGTCATACGGTATTTCCGGCCGTGCGCGGCTGTATGAAGTCGTGCGGCAGGTCAGCGCCGTCAATGCACGGCGCCTTGACATGGCTCCGGGCGGTGTGTTTCAGGGCAAATCCTGCGACGCAAAGGAACTCGAGCGAAATCCCGCGCTGGAACTGGATTACATTATCGCCCCGCCGCGGATGTCATATTACATAGAGTACAGTACCCGTATTTTCCAGATCTATCTGAAATACGCCTCTGCGGATGACATACACGTTTATTCGATCGATGAGGTGTTCATTGACGCGACAGAATATATCAAGAACAGCGGACTGTCCGCGCGCGAGTTCGCTATGCGTATGATCCGTGAAGTACTTCAAGAAACCGGCATTACAGCTACGGCGGGCATCGGGCCGAATCTTTTCCTATGTAAGGTCGCCATGGATATCTGGGCAAAGCACATCCCTGCCGATGGCAACGGTGTGCGCATCGCGGAACTGGACGAGCGGACATATCGGCAGAATCTTTGGAGCCATACCCCCATCACGGATTTCTGGCGTGTCGGCAGGGGCTACGCCAGAAAACTGTCTGACCACGGAATATTGACCATGGGTGACGTGGCCCGCTGCTCCGTTCTTAACGAGGAACTGCTGTACCGGCTTTTCGGCGTTAACGCCGAACTCCTGATCGACCACGCATGGGGCTGGGAACCCTGTGAAATAAAACACATAAAGGCATACAGGCCGCAAAGCAGCAGCATCAGCTCCGGGCAGGTGCTCCCGGTGCCGTATACGGCGGCAAAAGCGCGTATTATCGTACGGGAAATGGCCGACGCTCTTGCGATGGCCCTTTTTGAAAAGGGGCTAGCAACGGACCAGGTGGGCCTCACCGTAGGTTATGACACCTCGAACATGACCGAAGACTATTCAGGCGAAGTTGCCGAGGATCCGTACGGCCGCAGGATGCCAAAGCAGGCGCACGGCACAGAGAACATGGCCCTCCCGGGTTCCGGCATGAAACAGATCATGGACGCCATGCTGCGGCTTTACGACAGGATCATCGACCCGATGCTTCTGATCCGGCGTATGTACGTCTCGGCAAACCATGTCGTCCCCGCCGGGTCCGTAAAAGGGAGGGCGTCCGGACAGATGAGCCTCTTTCCGGAACATGATGAAGTTTCGGCGGGAGTGCGGGAGAGCACATCGGAGAAAGAGAAAAATCTCCAGCAGGCAATGCTCTCCATCAAACAACGCTATGGGAAAAACGCGATACTCCACGGTACGAGTTACCGGGAAGGCTCCACCGGACGCGAACGCAGCAAAACGATCGGAGGACACAAGGCTTAATGGAACGGTCTCACCGATATGACGATATAATCGATCTGCCGCACCACGTCTCCGATAAGCACCCGCAGATGCCGCTGGCCGAACGTGCGGCACAGTTTTCACCGTTCGCGGCGCTCACCGGATATGAAGACGCGATAGGTGAAACAGCCCGACAGACGGAAACGAAGCGGGAACTGTCCGACGAGGAACGGCAGCATATAAGCTCTGTGCTGCATGAACTCAAATCACGGGAAAAATCGTCTCCGGCGGTCACGGTCACGTTTTATCGCCCGGATGCCAGGAAGCCCGGAGGGGCGTATGATACTGTCACCGGAAGGATAAAAAAGGTAAACGTGGGCACTGGGCGGCTGGAACTGCGGGACGGGACAAAGATCTACTTTGACGACGTGTTCAGCATCTGGTCCCTTCAGGAGACCTGAGCTCACGGCAGCATGACCCCAGGCAGCAGCTGCTGCTTGTTTACAGTCAACGACATAAGTCGCAAACCGGAAAAAAGATGTTATCAAAGGAGGAAATATCCATGGAATTCAAAGAAGTCATAAAGAATCGGTATTCCTGCAAAAAGTACAGCGGCCGCCAGGTGGACAAGGAGAAGCTGAACGCCATCCTGGAAGCGGGGCGTCTTGCACCCACCGCCAAGAACCTGCAGGAACAGCACGTTTACGTTGTGCAGTCGGAAGAAGCTCTGGCAAAGATCGACGCGGCCACGCCCTGCCGTTACGGAGCGCCCACTGTCCTTGTGGTCGCGTTCGACAGGGACAACGTCTTCACTTACCCCGGCGAAAAACGGGATTCCGGCGTGGAGGACGCCACCATTGTGGCGACCCATATGATACTCGCGGCAGCCGACGAGGGCGTAGACAGCTGCTGGCTCAACTTTCTGGATCCCGATGCCCTGGCCAAAGCTCTTGGCCTTCCCGAAAACGAGGAGATACTTATGGTAATGGACCTTGGCTATGCCGCCGAGGGAGCGGGTCCCCTCCCCAATCACAGCAGCAGGAAGCCCTTGTCGGAGACAGTATCCTACCTGTAAATCCTTAAACCGGCACAGTCACCCCGGAGACCTGCCGGGACTGGCCATCCTGATTCTCAGCCGACTCTGCGCAGGCAGGACGGCGTACACAGTATACTACGGAGCCCGGCACTGTCCGGGCAGAATAAGGAGGAAATCATGAAACTTGCAGTAATCTATGATTCAGTGACCGGCAACACTAAACAGGCGGCGGAATGGATCGCCGAAGGCATGAACCAGGTCAACGGCACGGACGCCCGCGCGTTTCATATCGACAGTGTGGACGCCGAATTTATGGCGTGCATAAGCGGCGCCGTGATCGGGTGCCCGTCCTATATGGCAGCCATGACGCCCAACATGCACGCGTGGCTGATGAGTGCCGGCAAACTGGGGCTGGCTGGTAAGCTGGGCGGAGCGTTCGCCACCGAGCAGTACACTCACGGAGGAGGAGAGACGGTCATACAGTCGATCCTTACCAGCGAGCTGTGTTTCGGTATGCTCTGCTATTCCGGGGGATCGTCGAAGGGCAAACCTGTTATCCACAGGGGCCCCATCGGCGTAAACGGCAATGTTGAACTGCAAAACGGCATGGAGAATTATTCACAGACGTTCCGCATATTCGGTGAGCGTTTTGCTCAAAAGGCGGCGGAGCTGTTCGGAGCGGACTAAGGTCCCAAAGCTTCCATACCATCCATAAAAGAACGTAGACCTCCGATCCGGTGAGTGAAACAGCCCGGGTCGGAGGTTTTGCGCTATACGCACGAGGGCGGCCCCGGATACGGGCGCGTAAGACGTCCCCGGCAGTCAGTATACGATAGGCGATCGACCGTGGAGCGTCCTCCTCGTCTGCTTGTAATATCTACACAAAAATGATATAATTAGTTAACAACTGCACACTGGGTTTACTCTTATGGCGTGTTGTGTACGCCCAATACAGGCGTCCGATCTCGATCCCGTCCACGACGGCTCCGCTCCGTCCGGGGTCCTTACGGACGTAAGTATTGTCCTCTCACTTCCACTCAGGCGCATATTTTATTGCGTCGGGCGGAGATATGGGTCCGGCTGTCCCGGCCATGCCTCCGCCGTGTCTGGCACATAACGATCAGAAGGAAAAAAATTGAACAAAGGAGGATGACACCATATGACAGATCTGCCTGTGCGGTTTCCCCACGACCCCTGGTGCCGTGCGGGAAGCCGACTCATGCTGACGCTTGACGGCGGGACAGGAAACTGCTTCCTGGGCCTGACTCCCGACGGCAAACAACCCGGCCGTGACATGCTGGCCGGGCTGACGCTCTGGCGCGGCGACTCCCAGTTGCCATACAAGGCGGCTCAGGAAAACGGCACCATGGTCCTGCGCGCTGAAAGCGGATACTTATCGCTCCGCCTCGCCTTCCCGGAGCGGCTCGTTATACAGGGGGAAGGCGTCTCCCTGCTTATCGGCAAAGGCCGCAGCCTTGGCATTTTTATGAGCGGAGGCAGCGCCGTGGACGACTCCCGCCCGGGAGCCCTGTATGTCACCTCCGGGGCCCGTATGCGCATCGTGCCGAAGACGGGCAGTGTTGAAGTGCGCTCCGCATGGGATCTGAACGCACTAAGCGACCCGTCACCTCAGGTATTTCTCCATCCGGACGATAGCGGTGCGCTGGAAGCCGCGGTTTATGTATCTGATTTTGACTGCGCGCCTGAGGAATCCGACGCCCCTGGCGAACCGGAGGATTTCCGGCTGTTCCTGCAGAGGCTCACCTCATATCCTTCCGATGAGGATGCTCTCCACGCGGCATACGTGGTCTGGTCCTGCCTGCAGCCTGCCAGAGCCCTGGCAGACCCGCAGATCACCGCCCCGCTGTATGTATCCAACCGCCGTACGCTCGGGACAGCCAGGCTGTCGGACAACGTCCTCCTGGCTGCTCTGCTTTCCGATCCCGCCGAAGCGGCGCGGCAGCTGTGCTCGTTCCTTCCGTATATGGATGACAACGGCCTGGTCCCCCGGGAAGCGGATAACCGCAGCCGTCTGTACGAGGCGGAAACGCCGTATTTCGGCCTTGTCATGAAGGCCAGGCCGGACGTCCTCGACGCGATAAGTCTCCGGGATTATGAATTGCTGAGACGCGCTCTGAACTGGTGGCTCAGTGAGCGCCGATGTGACGACGGGAGTTTTTATTATCTTCACCGCTATGAGCCCGGCCTCGGCAAACGGACCGTGCCGGAGGCGCTGCCCGGACTCTCTTCTCTGCTGAACGCATGCATGGGTATGTGGATGGACGGCATGGCGGTCCTGGCTGAAAAATACGGAAAGCAGACGGACGCGGACATCTTCCGCACAGCGTCAGAAAACCTGCCCGCGGCGATCCGCGCCGAAGAGCCCGTTCCGGCGGCTCTGGAACTGCCGATGCTGTTGGCGGCGGATCAACCATTCAAAGCGCAGCTCGCAAAACGCGTGATGCAGAGCGAAAAAGAGTTTACAAGTCTGCGCGGCGCGCTGACGCGTCTCGCAGCCGGCCTGTCGGAAGGAGGTTGTTCCCATGCGGATTGAATCAAACGAAAAACGCTCCCTGCTGCGCATCGCCTACAGCCGTGAGAATTGTTACTGGGCTTTGAACGAGGACTATTTTAAACGGGAACTGTTCCTTATAGGCGCATACGGCGGCGGCTGGGCCAACGCCACTGACCTTCGCTTCGACCTGCACTACCTCGAGGGCGGCCAGGCGGTACGCTACCACTATTTCGGCGACGAGGGTTCCCTCACCCTGCGCAGTATGAAGAGCTGGTCGGAGCTGCTGCTGACAGGCGAGGATCAACTGCGTTTCCGTGGGTACCTGGGCACCGGGCTGCGCCTGGAACTGTGCAGCATGGTACAAGGCCGCGGGGCTGCCGCGCTGCGCTCCGTTGTACGTCTTAAGGACGGCACGATAGAGGCCGTAATGGGCAGTTACGGTATGCTGCGCTTCCGGGCGCTGAAAGGCACCGTGGATTTCCACGCGGAGTACGACGCCGAAAAAGGACTCTATACGTGCTTCCAGGTGGACATGCTTCCCGATGGGGATGGCCGTTATGAATGCGCCATGCTGACCTTCCCCACCGGCGGCGGAGCAATGCCGGCAGAATACCGGAGTTTTGATACCCTCAGGGAAGAAAACAAACGCTCGTTCTCCGAGTTCTTCTCACACTATCGAGGCATTCCGGAGCGTTGGAAAGGGCTGGCGGAAGACCTGGTATACACCGTCTGGAGCAACATCATGAAACCCCAGGGATTCGTGAAAAGTCCTCTCGTTATGATGCACCGCAACTGCCTCGCCACGGCGATGGCGTGGCAGCAGAGCTACAACGGAATGTCCATGCTGGGCGATCCGGTCACCGGCTTCCGCCTCATCGAGGGTATGTTCCGCTATCAGAACCCGGTCAACGGTTCGCTGCCCGTGAGCGTTAATCCCGGCTCATTGAATGACAGCAACACCCAGCCCCCGCTTCAGGGCTTTGCGCTAACTTTCCTTGTGCGTAAATGCGGTGAAGAATTCATAACCCCGGAGATGGCCGCGGGACTGCTGCCGCGGCTTGAACGCTGGATAGGCTTCTGGCTCGATTGGCGCGGGGCCGGCCTGGGCAACGATCTCGTAGCCATCCACAACCCGAACGAATCCGGCTGGGACGATGCGTCCATCTTCATAAAAGGCTTCCCGGCGATAAATCCCGATACCCAGTCCATGATAATCGAATGCATGTACGCATGTGCCATACTGGCCCGCAGGATGGGGGATAAAAGCAGGGAAGCGGGATGGAACCGCCGTGCGGACGATCTGCTCCACATCCTTATCACGGAATTCTGGGACGGTGAAAAATTCGTTACCAAGTACAGAGGGGAACCGGTGGAAAGTCTGAGTCTCGCCTGTTATCAGCCTGTCCTTCTGGGGGATCGTCTGCCCAAGGAGATCACCCACACCATCGCCGAAAAGCTGCTTAAGGAAGGAGAACTGCTCTCTCCCATAGGGCTGTGTACAGAGAGCATGAAGAGTCCTCTGTGCCACTGGGGCTGGCATTTTACACTTGGCCGTGTTATAGGGCCGGCGAACATGTTCTGCGCCGTGGGACTGGCGCTTGCGGGGGAAAAGGAAGCCGCGCGCACGATAGCGGAAGCGTGGTGCTCCAACGTGGCCGACCGCGGCCCGCGGCTCGGTTTCAACCCCTATCCGGTCTATCCCCTTACGGGCAAACCGGCAGATATCGTAATACAGCCCCATGTGGGCGACAGCTGGAGCTGGACGAGCTGGAGCGCATGCGCCACTCTTACCATGCTGGAGACTGTATTCGAATGAAATTCCGCGGAGCAGTCAAACCCCCGCGGCGGTTTTCTCCTATCCTTGCTTTGCGCATCTGTCAAATGTCGGGCAGATATGCGTGAATACCTGTCTGATATGCCAAAATCAAATAAGGAGCCGGTCGTTTCTCTGCCGGCTCCGGGAGGGGAACAAATGAAAGAAGCGATTCTGATCACCAGCTTTGGAACCACTCATCAGGACACTCTTGAAAAAAACATCACCGCAGTGGAAAACGACGTCCGGGCCGCCTTTCCAGGGATCGAGTGCCGAAGGGCATTTACCAGCGGGATAGTGCGCAAACGTCTGAAAGAAAAATACGGTGTGGAAACAGACAGCGTTGGAGAAGCGCTGGAGCGTCTGGCCGCTGACGGCTATTCACACGTCATAGTCCAGCCGACGCTTCTTATACCCGGTGAGGAATATGATCTGCTCAGGGAGGGCGTCTTCAGCCACGCGGGAGATCTCACAGTATCGATAGGATTCCCCCTTCTTTGGGACGACAGGGATATCTCCACCCTGGCGGAAATACTCACGTCGTCGTATCCCGTGGACGACGATACGGTGCTCGTCGCCATGGGCCATGGCACTTCCCACAGCGCAGACCTGATCTACGACAGGCTTGCAAAAACCCTTGAGGGAAAAAAGACTGAGATCTGCACCGTGGAGGGCTCAAGGGACTTCAAGCAGACCGTGAGCAAACTGTGCCGGGGGCCGTACCGCAAAGCGCACCTTGTCCCCCTGCTGTTGGTTGCCGGCGACCACTCCAAGAACGACATGGCGTCCGGCAGTCCTGACAGTTTAAGGGGCATGCTGGAGGCAGAGGGTTTCACGGTGACCTTCTCCCTGAAGGGTCTCGGGGAGATACCCGCCGTCCGGCAGCTTTACATTGACAGGATACGGTCGATAAAGGGCTGACGGATAACCGAAACATAATCATCTATTATCAAAGGACAAAAGGGTACCCTTCCGAATACGTTTCAGGAAGGATACCCTTTTTGTTATAATTCTTTCAGAACAGTGTTTTAACCCCATAGCTGACGATACACATTATTACTCCCGCCGTGGCCACTCCGGCAAAAATCACAGGTACAGCCCACTTGAGCCTTATGTCCATCAGCGTCGCCAGAAGGGCGCCTGTCCATGCCCCGGTACCCGGCAGAGGGACCGCCACTACTATAAACAGCCCCAGAAGCCTGTATTTATATATCATATGTTCGTTTTTCCTGGCGTGCTTCTCGACCCATGTAACGAATCGGTCTGTAAGCGCGCTCCTCGGGCGGAGCCAGTCAAATACCCTCCTGATAAAAATGATGATAAACGGTACAGGGATCATATTGCCCACCACCGCAGCTGCCAGGGCGACCGGCGGGTGGATACCCATTCCCACAGCCATGGGGATGGCCACACGAAGCTCCATCACCGGCACCATGGAGATAAGGACAGTGAGCAGCAGAGTTTTTATCATTTTCTCCCTTTCTTGTCCCGATACCAGTTCAAACCCGCGAAACCCGCCTGCCCGGCTTTCGCCCCCGGTAAAGGCCGCCTTCTGATAAGCCCGGAAAAGGATCCGCGGGATCATTTTTATCTGGGAACAGTACCGACTGATAATCGAGTCGGCCGATGACAATAATATCATCCCGTATCGTAAAAAGCAACATTGGAAAGCCCGGCTGACGCCCGTTCACGCAGCCGCGGTATTGAAACCCCGATGAAACTATTGTAGAATACGTATACACTATTTATCGGGAGTGATCTCATGCTCAACTGTGAACAGGAAATAAAAGACAGGGTCTCTTTCATACGTTCCGTTCTGGAGCGGAGCGGGGCAAAGGGTATAGTATACGGCAACAGCGGCGGTAAGGACAGCGCCCTGGTAGGTATTCTTTGCAAGATGGCCTGCAGCAACACCGTAGGCGTCATCATGCCCTGCAGCAGCGCCCAGAACTACGGTTCCGACAGAGACGACGCCCTTGCCGCCGCGGCAAAATTCAATATAGAGACCCGCACCGTGGACCTCAGCGACACAAGGCAGAGCATGCTGGCCGCCGTAGGTCAGGCTTCGGAAATCTCCCCGGGGGCGGTCGCCAATATTCCTCCCAGGCTCAGGATGATATGCCTGTACGCCATAGCGGCAAGTGAGGGGCGGCTCGTTGCCGGTACAGGGAATAAAAATGAGTACTTTATGGGGTATTTCACGAAATGGGGAGACGGCGCGTATGACTTCAACCCCATTTCAGACCTGACTGTCGACCAGATATATGAACTCCTCACATATCTCGGGGCGCCGGAAAGCATAATAACCAAGGCCCCCTCCGCCGGGCTTTTCGACGGACAGACCGATGAAAAAGAGATGGGGGTCACATATGCCGCTGTCACCGACTACATGAACGGGGCGCCTGTCTCCGGGAGCGACGCCCTTATAATAGAGCGATATCATTCCTCCAGCGAACACAAGAGGCAGCCGCCTCTGAGGTATTCGGAATAAACCCGCACTGGTT
>JAFWGE010000028.1 GCA_017512485.1 Oscillospiraceae bacterium | reverse complement strand
TGCCGAGTGCTGGGCGCTGGCTGAGGAGAGAACGTATTCAACCGACGGAGAAGTGACGGCGGTGAGGGAACTGGGATTTGTGATCATACACAGCGACCGGCGCGCCGGATACGTGCTTTAGGGGGACAGAACAGTGGACAGGCATCAGATGACACAGAATATACGGAGGTTCCTGTTTTCGGAGCGGGGAGCTGACCTGGTGGGCATCTGTCCGGCAGAAGCCCTGGACTGTGAACCGGAGGGTTACCGCCCGAGGGATATACTCACGTGCGCGAAGTCGGTAATAGTGATCGGCAGGCGTCTGCTGAACGGGGCTGTACAGGCGCAGTTCAGGCGCCTTGAGGACGGAAGGGCATTCGCGGAGTCCATATACTCTACCTATGGGCTTGAACTGGTGCCAAACTGGGCGATGCTGATGACGACGTTTTATCTTTCGGACTATCTTGAAAACACTTTCGGAGCAGCTACCCAGCCCCTGGGCTGCGGGCCGGTGATGGGAACCCTGCCGAAAAACACCCCCACCCCCATGTTTGCCGGGCCTAATAAAGATGGGCTGGTTATGAATATAACCCATGCCGCCATAGCCTCAGGTATAGCGCAGCCCGGGTGGAACAATTTTCCTATAACGAAGAGATTCGGGCCGAGGGTCCAGTTTGGCTGTCTGCTCACGGACCTTGAGCTGGAATATGACGAACCGGATGACGGCCCCAGGCTCTGTGACCCGGAAAAGTGCGGCGTCTGCAGCGGTGTGTGCCCCGTGAACGCACTGCCCCCCAGGACCGGAGGAGCGAGCGACGTTTGGAGGATAGCAGGGCGGGAGTATGAGGTCGCCAGGCACAGGGTCAACGCCTGTACGGTCGCCGCCCTGGGACTGCGGAACGAATTCGCGGGAATAAGGAAAAGAGGGGACCTGGTACATAGTGACGATCCTTCGGATGATGAAATAGAGAAAGCTATCAGTGAATATGCGATCTCAAACTGCAGTCTCGACCACTATCCGAAGTGCTTCTGCAACAGGTGCCAGATATACTGCCCCGTTGGGGAGTGGAAAGAGACCTTTGAAGATACGGGGCTTTCCAAAGGCCCGGGAGGACTTATATGAAACAGTGGGAGCTTTATTCCGGTGAGGAGAACACCGCGGTGCCGGGTCCGACGCCCGTCATACCCGGGGAGGCGGTAACAGAAGAAGTCTCTGCCGACGTGGCAGTGGTGGGGGAAGGGCTCGCCGGCCTGTGCGCGGCGCTCTCGGCCAGACAGGCCGGGGCGGATACGATTATAGTCACCGCCAGCTCTGGGCCGGTGGGCCGGGGAGGCTCGGTCTTCGCCTCGTACAGCAAGGTCATGGCGGAGCGCGGCATTCCCCGACAGGATCTCAGCGACTTTGTCCTGCAGGAATTTGCGGCGAACTCGTTCCTTATTGACCAAAGGAAGTGGTATACCCTCATCGACCGCAGCGAGGAGGCCATGGATTGGCTGGTGGACATCGTAAGGGCCGCCGGGTGCGACGCGGTCCTGGAGGATGCCAACGAAGCGGACCACAACAGCCCGACGTATCAGCCGCCGGGGACCCACGCTTTCGTAAGTAAGGATATATCCCGGGCGGGTATAGGCATGCCACTGGCGCTGAAGGCCCTGGAGGAGAGATACGTCTCCCTGGGGGGCAGGATCATCCGCAGGTCGCCTGCGAGGCTGCTGGAGAAGACCGGAAGGCGTGTCGTCGGACTGTTGGCGCAGAGGGAAGACGGCGGTTATATAAGGGTAAGGGCCGGGAAAGCCGTTATCCTTGCTACAGGGGACTTCTCCGCGGACCCGGCTATGATGAAAAAATACTGCCCCTCCTATGCGGGATATTTTGACTGCAGGGGTGATAATTACGACGTGGGCTTCTCCATGGGCGGCCTGTTCAGGGGCGAGGGACACAGGCTGGCCATGTGGGCCGGAGCAGCCTGGCAGCGCACCTGGCCCTGCGCCGTAATGGTACAGGGCAGTCGCAAAGGTACTAACCTGCCTTACGGTTCGCACCGCGGCCTGCGTGTCAACAACAGGGGGGAGCGGTACTGCAACGAGGATATGAACGGGGCGTATACCGCTCTTACGACCATGAGGGAACCCGGAGGCGAGGCCTTTGCCATATGGGGCAGCAACTACGCTAGGGATATACGCTTCAGAGCCCACGGGGGCAGGAGGGACGGCCCGGACACGCCCCCGGAGAAGGTCATAGAGTCATGGGACGCCATGGCGGAACAGGGTAAGATCGTAAAGGCGGACACCCTGGAGGAGGTAATATCCGCCCTCGGACTGCCCCGGGAGCGTACGTTTGAGACGATTTGCAGATATAATCAGATGTGCGTAGAGGGCAGGGACCGAGATTTCCATAAAAAGCCCGAATATCTGCAGCAGATACGTGAAGCGCCGTTCTACGGGGCCAGCCTCAGCGACAGATATTTCTTTTCAGTCATGGGTGGTCCCAGGACGAACTGGAAGATGCAGATCTGTGACGAAAATGATGAGCCGATACCCGGCCTCTACTGCGTGGGATCCATGGTGGGGGATATGTACGCCAACTGCTATGACTTCAGGATACCCGGCCAGAACTATGGGGCGAGCCTTACGTTCGGTTATCTGACTGGCAGGAGGGTAGCGGAGGAAGAGACCGTATGAGTTTTTGCCCCCCGTCAGGACAGACAACTGATAACAGATAATAAGATAACAGATGATTAAATGATCGGGCAGGATGTCGCCGGCGTATGAGCCGGCAGGCATCCTGCCCGAATCGGTCGTTGAGTTATCAGTCGGTATGAGCCCCATGCAGGGAGAGCTTTGTTCGAAGCAACATCATCCCACGTTGTAAGGGGGCATCATCGGTTTTGAATTTTCGTCCACAAGGAAGAGTTTCACGGTAGAACCTTCAGGCAAAGCCTTGTCCAGCTTAAACTCTACTGTTGCCTTTGCTTCCTTGCCGACTACGTATAACAGGCGCCCTGCCGGGTCGTAAGCCGCGGCATACAGTATTCCGGAGGAGGAAGATGCATCATCGGTAAGCCTTACAGTGATTCGTTCTCCGTCGGCTTCTGCACTTTCGACCATACCGCCTTCAATGATGAAGGAAACGCTCTTGGCACCTGTGAATGTGCCGCCGCAGAGGGCTACCACGGTGGCTTCCGCGGTGCCAGGCTCTACGTTGTCATCGTAACAGACGATGTAGTCCACCAATTCGGTGAGTTCCTGCCCGTTCTCATCTTTCACAGTCACGGCGGGAGTTTTTGCTTCACCGTCGTATGTGAAACCAGTCTGTTCCAGAGTTACGTCGCATACGCTGAGGTCGTGTTTGAAAGCTGCCTGCAGTGTGTGGTGATCGGTGACATCTTCAAAGGACCAGAGCCCCACCGGGCCGACGTCTTCGCCGTCCACATACACGGCGGCGATGCTCCAATCCTTGTCAGGCACGATACGGACCGTCAGATTTTCTCCAATCCTGAGGCGGCTGATACCGGAGGGGGTCACGCTGCCCCCGTCTCCGGACTGCACGTCTATCTCAAAACGCCCCGCGTCGGGGTCTATGGTTATACCAGCTCCGTCGTATGGGTCGTCGCCCTCACCGACAGTGGAACCAAGGCTCACCGTATCGCCGCGAAGACCAAGGGTCACGGGGCTGCCGATACCCACGCCTTCCTTTGAGATGGTTTTGGAGACTCCGTCAGGGTCGGTGGAACCTATGCTTACTGCGTAGCTGGCCCCCTGGACCATGGTGACCGAGGCTTCGGCCGTGGATGTGGAATCCTCGGCGCAGAAACCCATCATGCCCAGTGCTTCATCGCCGGAGAAGCATTTATCTGTCTCAATAGTGGTGGACACGGTCTCGCCAACGATGGATATGCACAGTCCGTTCTCGGGAGAGTCGTCGTTAACGAAGTAATAATCTTCGGGGACTGTGAACATGTAGAACCGGTTTTCGTCGCCGGTCTCATTATCCCAGGCGTTGTATACGCCCTCGGCGGCCTGTACCAGACGCCCATCCACCACCTTGGCTACGACGATCTGACTCATTGTGTCGAAATCCATGGTGTACAGTGTGAAGTTTGGCTCGTCCGTGATGATCAGGTTTTCGTCGTTGTCAAATACCGTGTCGGTCAGTGTGACAGGGGAGAGTTTGCCCATATTGTTCCATATGGATCTGATGTTGGACAGAGTGGAATAGTATATCTTGGCATGTTGACGGCCTGAGCCCCAGGTACCGAGACTTCCCATACTGAAGCTCCAGGTGTTGAACGGGGAGGATATCCCGGGTCTTGTGAACGTCATGGTCTTTGCCGCGGAGTAGCTGTTAGGGTCGTATATGCTTACGGACAGGGTGTTTCCCGTGAGTACATAACCAAAGGCGGTAACGCGGTGACCAGCGTCCTTCCCATCTTCGTCGGCGCCGCGGATGCCGACAAATACCGGCCTGCCGGCGTCGATTTCAGACATTATCCCGCGGGCCACATTGTCTGCTTCGTTAGTTATAGTGTGGCTGTCATAGCGCAGGGTTGATATTTGAGCCACGTGCATGGCCTCTATGAATTCGCTTACCCTGAGCCCCAGATAGCCGCTGTAGTCATTTTTGCTCAACTGCGAGGTCTGTGTTTTGCCCGAGGAGAAGGTGCCGGGGGACACGGTACCGGTCGCCAGCAGACCTCCGGAAGTGGCCATTCCGTAGCATACTCCATTGGCCAGACCGACCCTCTTCGCGTAACTGTATACGTTGGAAGCAACCTGGGTGTTTCCATATACGTACTGACATATTTTCTCGGATATGGTCGTTATATAGTTACCGAAGCTGTAGCCCACCTGGCCCAGGGAATAGACATTATGGGGGCTGGCTGTGACTTTAACTGTCACCGTGGCCGTGTCCAGTTCCTTGCCGTCGGATTTTCGGTTAAGCCTCACGGTAAGGGCTGTATCTCCCGCGGAGAGACCTTTGACTGTGATGGGCATCGTGTTGCCGCTCCATTTCCCGTAGGTCCAGGTCACGTTACCGTTGGAGGCACTTATAGACAGCTTTGTGGCCTCAGTGCAGTTGTAATAGGAAATGTTGAAAGATTTTGACTGGTTGTATCCCATCGACAAAGTTGTGGCAGAGACCTTTATAGACGGGGGCGCGGGCTTGACGGTAACAGCCATGTTGCTGCTGGCCACAACTGCGCCGCTGCGGTCTTTTACGTTAACGGTCAGCATCAGTGAGCCGGCGTTCTTGCCGGCTACTGTAAGCTTGTACTGGCTGCCGCCCAGAGACGAAAGGGTGGCCATACACAGGTCGCTGCGGGGATTGTATACGCTTATTGAGCTGCCTGACGGCAGATTCGTGATCTTATATGTAGCTGAGGATGTGTTCCCGGATTGCAGTGTAATACCGGACTGGGGCGCCGTGATAACAGGAACGGGAGCCGACTGTACGGTAAATTCGTTGGTGGCCAGTATATTGAAGGACAAATTGACCAGCGCGACGCTCACCTTGCCTGAGCCTTCCGAGACTCCGGTGACCCGAATAGTGTTGGCACTGATCCATTTACATGTATAGTCCTTCGTATTGGTAGATGTGGAGATGTAGTAGCTGGTGCCGTTGTAGCCGGAGGAGGATACGCTGATGTCCACTGTCTTTCCCGGGGAGACTCGCACGAAAGAACTGGAGAGCTTTACTTTCGGTTTCTCGGGGGCGACGACGTTTACTTTTACGGTCTTGTTTGAGAGCATGTAGGACGTGTTGCTGTTTTTTATGCCCTTGGCATATAACGTGACCTGTATCTGGCCGGATCCGACCTTCTTCCCTTCTATCCGAATAGGAACGCGGTCTGCAAAGGTCTTGGCCTGCACCGTGACGCCGTAGGCGTTGGGGTTGTCGTTTTTTGCCCCTATCGAAGTGGGCCCGGAGTATCCATCGCCGTAAAAGTACAGCGTCTGCACGCCGCCCACGGGCACCGTCACCTCATCCACGTATCCTGCCCAACCCAGGCGGGCATTGCACACGGTAACGTCGAAACGGTCGTAGTCATACGGTATACCAAAGCTGTTGCACAGGAATATGTATATGTATGCCTTACCGACTTTTTTGGGGGAGATCGTCATGCTGCAAGTCCCGTTGTTTATTGCGGACAACTTGACGCCGACGATGTCGGACGTATGAAGGAGGTCCTTCATTACGGCCAGCTTGAGCTTGCCGCCTTTGGGTACGTTTTCCACGCGCATGGTTATGGAGAAGCCGGAGTCCATGTTTACGAACGCTTCGTGGTTATAGAGCGTGATCTTGGCGCCTGCTATGCCGCCCAGGGTCTCGATGTCCCCGATATCCTCTTCGATCTCTATTTCCTGGGCGAATTCTTCGATATCGTTTATATCGATCTCACCGTCAAGCGGTTCCGGTTCCTCGCCGCCAAGATCGGCAAAACTGTCAACTTCCACGGGTTCCGACAAAGCAAGGGCTTCATCGGTACCTTCGGTCATTGGGGAGAGCGAGCCTTCAAACTCTTTCAGTTCGCCGTCATCCGCGAATGAGGGGCTGTCGAGATCACCGTCCAGAACGGTAAGTGAAACCTCCTCTGTCAGGTCCTTCGCGGTCACCTCGTCGGAAGCCGGGCTCTCCGAGATCGGGAGCTGCGCGTCGTCTTCGGCCATCGCCGCCGCGGGAAGGACGCCCAGACACATAATGAGCACGAGTATCAGGGAGATGATACGTTTAGTGGAGTTCATCCAATCATTCCTTTCAAACCAGATTTGTTTTCCGGGTTTTATTTTTCGATGACGTACCCGGCGCAAAGCGGTGAGTGGGTATAGGAATCCAGAAGGAATACTTTTACTGTACATTTATCAGGCAGGCCGCTGCCCATGGTGATCGCCGCGGACGTGGTATTCTGGTCCACAGGTCGCCATCTGCTGTCGATAATACGGCCTGAACTGTCGAAAGCGACCGCGCACAGTTCAGCCTCAAACTCGGCTGTCAGTTTTACGCTGACCTTGCTTCCGGACCTGGTCGCGCTTTCAATGCCGCTGTAAGAGCGGGCAAACGTCACGTGGATACTGTGATTTCCGTGTACGCTCTGGAATGTGTACTCGTTCGTATGCCCCAGGGAGATGTTGTCTACCTTCACGTCCTTAACGTAATATCCCGTATCGGGTTGGAATGTGAAAGTCTGGCTGCCGTTTGCAGGCACGGTCACGTCTCCGGCGGGAGAGACGGTGCCCTTGCCTTGGGACGAGGCAGAGACAGTGTACACTATCTTCTCCACACCGTCCTCGGTATATGAGGAGATGGTGCCGTAATTGTCTATGCTGTACTTGCCGGAACCCAGACTGGAAAGGTGGAGCGTGTCAGTGAATCCGGAGCCGCTTATAGTCACGTTCTTGAACACCGTGTTCCCGTCGGAGCCGCTGCGGCTGGAATCCAGGGAGATCGTATACCTGCTGCCCCCGGACTGCTCAATGGCGACGATGTCGTCGGTGGGTACGCTGTCCCCCATGGAGAAGCACACTGTATCAGAGTCGGTGGTAACGGTTGCCCCCAGGGAATCGCTCACCATGGCGGCTTCAAAATCGCCGCCGTCCCTGTTCTGTACGATATAGAAGTCCTCGGGAAGGTAGACGCTCAGGTCGCCTTCCGTGGTAAGGTTGAGGTTCGGTATGGCGAAGACGTCTTCGTTGTACGATACGAACTCGCCGTCTACAAACTCACCTATTACGTCGCCGTCAAGGTTGTGGATGGCTACGTTCCTGCTGTCTACGGTCAGCGTCAGATACTTTTCGCCCATGTCGCCGCGATGCGTCCATATGTAGGAAGTCACGCTGTACGGGATAAAGGAAATGTAGCAGTTGGCTTTTGAAGAGGTGCCCCACACGCCGTATTTCCCCATGGAGTAGCTCCAGCCTGTGACGTCTCCGCTGCTGTTTTTTGTGAAGGTAATAATACGGCCGCCGTCCTGGGGGAAGTTGCAGTCGTATACGTACAGGCTGCTCTTGGTGGGGGAGTCTTCAGTGAGCCTGTACGCCAACAGAGCGTGGGCCCCCACGCCGGACATGCCCACGGCTATTATGTCGGTATGGCCGTTATCCAGGTCGGCTTTGACGGAGGTGTACAGCTTGTTCAGGTTTTTCCCTTTGGATATCTCCGTATTTGAGACTTTATTGCCGGCGTATGCGCGGTCAAAGGGTACGGTGTACTGGGAGATCTGCATGGCCTCGATGAATGTCCTCAAAGACAGTCCGCCGTATCCGGATGCAGTGTCGGAAATGCTGAGACCGCTGACTGCGCTCTTCCCAAAATCGGAGGGGGACATTGTGACGTCGGGGGAGTAGAACAAGGCCGATGTTGATGCCATGCCGCAGCAGTTGCCGGTCCAGGAGTATTTAGCCATGGACGTATATGCCGATTTCCCCTTTATTGAGTCGCCGAAGATCATCTTGACGCTGCTGTAGGGGATACAGTAGTTCAGGAAACTGGGTTTTGTGCTGGCGTACCCGAATGAGGAAGCAATATTTCCAAAGGAATAGCCGAAGTTTTCAGTGCTGTAAACGGGCCACGCCTCGTATGAATATGTAACGGTCTTACTGAGGGCTTTGCCGCTCTCAGCAGCCACCAGTTTGAGAGTTACACTCCTGTCAATGACGATGGGGGCGCTGTACAGGGTGGACTTTGTGGTGGGAACGGTACCGTCCAAAGTGTAGTATATCTTCCCTGCAGCCGTAACGGTGACCGTCTGTCCCTCTATAAGGAGGCCGTTTTCGCGGTCTGCTGTGGGCGCCGCGGCCCGCTGCAGTGTAACGGTCTCGGTGAGAACTGCACTGTCCGCGCAGCCGGGTTTGACGGCGATGGCCTTTACCGTGTTATTTCCGGCACTTTTCAGAGTGATGGCCTTGGTGTATACTGCGGACGAGGCGGTGGGAGTGGAGCCGTCGGTAGTGTAGTGGATCTCGGCGCCCTCCGGCCCGGTCAGGGTTACGGTCTTTCCCACCGAGGCGTTCTTTACCGAGGCGGTGGGGGCGTCCAGAGGAGGCAGCTCGGTCCATGTGGCATAAAGGGTAACGCTCTCCGTCATGAAGAGCGTATCGCCAGCAGGGTACGTCTTTCCGGAGGCGTTGCCGTATGCCCACTTGTCGAAGCTGAAGCCGGGTCGGCTTATGGCCGGGGCCAGTACGGGGCTGGCCTGGTCGTAAGTCCCGTCAGCTTTGAAGTAAAGGACCACGGTCTGGCTTGGCGGTGTGGAAGTTCCGCCGTTGGCGTTGTAGGAAAGGGTGAGTTCTTTGACGTATTTGGCGTCGATGCGCGTGTCAGACGTCAGCGTCAGGCTGTCGCCTGGCATGACGTCCTTTCCGCCGGATACCCAGGAAAGGGGGGTCCAGTCGCCGTTGGAGGGGATCTCCGGGAGAGTGTATACGTAGCCCTCGTCCAGATTGTAATACGTCCCCTTGGTGGATTTATACAGCTGGCCGTCCCCAATGTAAAGCTGCACGTTCACCTTGCGGCTGAATATGGCATACAGGGTGACGTTGCCCTTGACCGTGTACGTGCTGAGGCCCTTATGGGCGTTTTTGTTGGTGTTCCAGCCCACGAAGGTCCATCCGTCCCGCACGGGCTTGACGGTCAGATCGGCATTCTCGTCGAGATATACTTTGGCGCTCTCCTTGGGGCAGGAAGTGCCGCCATTGGTTTTGTAGTCATAGGTCACTGTGAACCTGGTCTTGTTCTTCCATATAGCGTACAGAGTGGTGTCGGCGTCTGAAACGAACTCGCTGCCGGCGGCGTAGTCGCCCGCTGCCGCCGCGCTGGAAACAGACCAGCCGATAAACCCGTAACCCGAGCGGGTGGGTTGGGTGTCGGGGAGGGTCAGGGGTTCACCGTAATTCTTGATTACACTGTCGGGGGCGCCTGAACCTCCGTTCGCGTCAAAGGAGACGGTAAACGTGTTCTTGTATTTGACCCATTCCTTCTGGTTGGAGATAGATTCATTGTCGGCGACCGCGGGTATCTCGGTGGCAGTTTCAAGGTTTTCCTTCTTCTCATACGTGAACAGCTTGTTATAGTCTTCATAATAGCAGATATAGCTGTCAAAGCGGAGGAAACGCGGGTTGTTCAGCCCGCTTGTGGCGCTCTTATCCGCACCGCTCGGCAGACACCCGGAGCAGTTGTAAGTGGACGCGCCTGAGTCGTATTTTGCGCTCGCCCCCCATGTAAAGGTAAAACCGCTGATGGCGGGGGCATTGGTAGTGGACAGAAACGCAAAGAAATATTTGTAAGCGTAATCCGTCAGGCCCCTGCTGGAACCGGCTGTCTGTTTCCTGTCGGAGATCCACCGGCTGGTATTGTTGTAGTACGCGGCGTTATAGGCCCAGTGCCAGTATATATAACCCTCCCAGGAGTTGCTCACCTCGCGCTTATACGTGTCCGTCGTCTTGGCGGAGTAAGGCTGGCCGTTGCTCCTCTCCGTGTACAGGCTGTGGCCTGTATTGAACCCGGAAGGAAAAGACGCCCAGCGACGCTGTCCGCTGCCAGATAACTTCCACTCCGAGCCTGTCTGCTCGTATCCGGACATGGAGGTATCGTAAGATTTCACCGTGGTGGTCTTGGTATAGGTCCACTTGCGCGCAGTGATCTCCGCTTCTGCGGGGGCTTCAGACGCCAGTACCCAATCGGACTCACCGTACGCCTTGGCTTGCGGGACCAGCGGCACTATGAGCGAAACCACCGTACATAAAGCCAGGACGGTGCAAATAAGCCTGCGTTTCATATGTAAAACTCTCCTTCGGACACTGCTGCGTATTAACCGTTTTGACCGGGAAAATACACAAAAATCAACTATTAATTATACCACATTCCTCATTGTCCTGCAAATGTCGCCTGTCAAGTGGAGCGGGTACAGGGAGCAACGTGATACGTACAGGGGCCGGCGGCAGCATGGCTTTATGCCAGCCCCGAAGGCAATAACATGCCTGCTTTCGTCTAAGGCTTTTTCTGCTGCCTGCACCAGGTGTTCATGACCATGCTCACCGGCAGGTGCTTTACCGCAGCCACCTGAAGCCTTACAGGCAGGCCGAGTATGGATATGGTCTTCTTCTTCCGTAGGTCTTTCATGGCTTTGTCCACTACCTGCTCCGCGGTGTAGTACCTGTCGAAGTATGTTATGGTGTCGTCCTTCACAGCCCTGTCGAAAAATTCCGTCCTGATCCACCCGGGGCATACGCACATGACGTGTATGTTCCTGGACTTCAATTCCCGCCCCAGGCCCCGGGAAAAACTGAGTACGTAAGCCTTTGAAGCAGCGTACACGTTCATATAAGGCACAGGCTGCCAGGACGAGTTGGACCCCAGGTTGATTATGCTGCCGCCGGGCGCCATGTTGGGCAGGCATATCCGGCACATGGCAGTCAGGGAACGGGCGTTCAGGTCTACAATGCCCAGCTGCTCCTCAAGGGAGAGCTTTTCAAATTCTCCGAAAACACCGTAACCCGCGGCGTTGACAAGGGCGCATATCTGTGGCTGTTCCTGTCGGAGAAGGGAATCGATATTCTCGAATGAAACACTGTCGGAAAGATCCATCGCCAGGGGGCGAACACGTGCGGAGCATTTTTCGGAAAGCTCCGCGAGCCTGTGTTCCCTGCGGGCGATGACCCAGATTTCATCCGGGGAGAAATACCTGTCAACGGCGTAGACGAACTCCCGCCCCATTCCAGAGGACGCCCCTGTAATTATCGCTGTTTTCATATCGTCGCCTCGATCCATAGACATTATATCTGAATATCTGATATGCTTTTGATAATAGGTAATATAGTTTATATCATATTTGTAGGAACAATTCCATAATACAGCGGAAAAAACTGCCCGGGTAAACGACATGAAGCCGTATACCCGGGCGGTTATGGTGTTTAGGTTCAACCCTGGTCAGAATCGTCGCCTATTGAATCCTTGATATTTACCAGTACTTTGCGGTCGTAGCAGGAGAATATGCTGTTCAGTCGCTCCTTGCCGGGGGCACGGGAGCAGGCGCTCACCAACGGGACAATTACCAGGCCGGCCAGCATGCAGAACGCACCGGCGTTGATGGGGGATCTCAGCAGGGCGGGGAAGCTGTTCCTGAAGAAAATGTTCAGCAGCATGACGACGGTGGAAAAGATGAAACTCACCCAGCAGGAGGCTTTCGTTGTGCGCTTCCAGTACAGGCCGTAGAGGAAGGGAGCGAGGAAAGCTCCGGCCAGAGCTCCCCAGGAGACTCCCATAAGCTGGGCGATAAAGGATACATTGGAGTTGTACTGGATGATGGCGATTATCACGGAGATTATTATGAACACGACGATCAGGGCACGCATTATGATGAGCTGGGTCTTCTGGTCCATATCCTCTTTTTTTAGATCCTTTATGAAATCCAGGGTGAGTGTAGAGCTTGAAGTCAGCACCAGAGATGAAAGGGTGGACATCGAAGCTGAAAGAACCAGGACCACAACGATGGCGATCAGGATCGTGGGGAGATTGGAGAGCATGGCGGGGACTATCGCGTCATAACTGGCGGGCACACCGTTCGCCATCTCGATCTTGTCGGCGAACAGACGGCCGAACCCGCCGAGGAAGTAGCATCCTCCGGCGACGACGACGGCGAAGAATGTGGAGATTACGGTGCCTTTGTTTATGGCTCCCTCGTTTTTGATGGCGTAGAACTTCTGGACCATCTGAGGCAGACCCCAGGTGCCCAGTGAGGTCAGGATCATCACTCCCAGAAGATTGACAGGGTCAGGGCCGAAGAAGGAAGCGAAGATGCCCGGAGTGTCGCCGACGGAGGCATCTGTCACACGGGCCATGCCATCCAGAGCTGCCATGAAACCGCCCTGTCCCTTCAGGACGGCTGCGATAACGGCAACGATCCCGAAAAGCATGATGATTCCCTGGATGAAATCGTTTATGGCAGTGGCCATGTAGCCTCCCGCTATCACGTATATGCCGGTCAGGATAGCCATCGCTATGACGCATACGCTGTAGTCTACATTGAAAGCCATGGCGAAAAGGCGGCTGAGGCCGTTATAGAGGGACGCGGTGTACGGGATGAGAAAAATGAAGATGATGGCGGAGGCGAGGATCTTGAGGGCGCGGCTGTCGAAACGTTTTTCGAAGAACTGCGGCATAGTGGCGCTGTCGAGATGCTGGGTCATTATCCTCGTCCTGCGTCCAAGAACTACCCATGCCAGTAAGGAGCCGAGGAACGCGTTGGCTATTCCTACCCAAGTGGCCGAAACGCCGTATTTCCATCCAAACTGCCCCGCATATCCGACGAATATGACGGCAGAGAAATAACTTGTGCCGTAGGCAAAAGCTGTGAGCCACGGGCCGACTGAGCGGCCGCCGAGTACGAAGCCGTTGACGTCAACGGCGTGTCGCCGGCTCGAAAAGCCGACATATACCATGATACCGAAGAATACTACGAGAAGAGCAATTTTGATAAACAGATCCATTTCGATCAACCTTTCGTCTGGGCTTCAACGAGCCTTCCGTGACAGTATTTTTCCCTGAGGACAGGCTTCTCTATTTTGCCGGTGGGATTGCGCGGCACTTTCTCAAAAATGATTCGTCTGGGACGTTTATACCGGGGCATCTGCCTGCAGAACTCGTTTATCTCTTCTTCACTGCTGGTGACGCCGTCCTTGAGCTCGATTATCGCGGTGGCGATCTCGCCCAGACGCGGGTCGGGAGTGCCTATCACGGCAACGTCCTTTACTTTGTCGAACCTTCTTATGAAGTCCTCTATCTCGACGGGATAAAGATTCTCGCCGCCGGTGATTATGACGTCTTTTTTGCGGTCGACGAGATATATGAACCCGTCCTCGTCCATGCGGGCCATATCTCCGGTCCAGAGCCAGTCTCCGTGCAGGACCTCGTCAGTGGCTTCCTGGTTATGATAATAGCACTTCATGACGCCTGGGCCCTTTACAGCCAGTTCACCTACCTCACCGTCAGCTACGTCGTTGCCGTCAGGATCCAGGATGCGCACCTCCCACAGATAGCCCGGTACGCCGATGGCCCCAACCTTGTGGATGTTCTCCACACCCAGATGGACGCAGCCGGGGCCTATGGATTCGCTGAGGCCGTAGTTGGTGTCGTACTGGTGGTGTGGGAAATACCTGAGCCAGCGCTTTATCAGGGAGGGAGGGACAGGCTGGGCTCCTATGTGCATGAGCCTCCACTGGTCGAGCAGATAGTGGCTGAGGTCTATCCTGCCGTCGTCCACAGCGTCAAGGAGGTCCTGGGCCCAAGGCACCAACAGCCACACTATGGTGCACTTCTCTTCAGTGACGGCCCTTAGTATCCACTCGGGCTTCACGCCCCTGAGGAGTACTGCCTTGCTGCCGCTCATGAGGGAGCCGAACCAGTGCATTTTGGCGCCCGTATGATAGAGAGGGGGTATACAAAGGAACACGTCGTCCCTGGTCTGCCCGTGGTGTTTTTGCTCCGTGAGGCAGGAGCAGTAGAGGGCGCGGTGGCGGTGGAGTATAGCCTTGGGGAACCCCGTTGTCCCTGATGAGAAGTATATGGCAGCGTCGTCATCCTGGTCCAGAGACACTGCGGGGGGTCTGGATGAGCAGAAGCTCATGAGTTTGATGCAGTTCTCAGTGTAAGACGGGCCGTTCCTGCCCACAAAGAGCATGGTGCGCACCTTGGAAAGACGGTCGACTATAGCGTCCATGCGCTCAATGAATTCGGGGCCGAACACCAATACCTGGACGTCCGCCAGTTCCAGACAGTACTGTATCTCTTCACTGGAATATCGGAAATTCATGGGTACTACCACACAGCCGGCTTTGAGAATGCCGAAGTATATGGGCAGATATTCAAGACAGTTCATCATGAGTATGGCGACCTTGGTGCCTGCGGGTGTGCCGCGGCTGAGAAGAAAGTTGGCGAAATTGTTTGCCTTGCGGTCAAATTCGTACCAGTTCATCTCACGCCTGTAGGGAGCTCCCACCGACGCCTCTTCTATAAGGCTGGCCTCGCGCCAAGTGGAGGCATTGTCCCTCGCCTCCGTAGGGTTGAGTTCCACCAGGGCGATGTCGTTGCCGTAAAGCCTGGAGTTGCGCTCAAGAAAGTCTGTGATTACCATGATATTTCCTCCTAATAATGATCTCGGCGACCGCGTCAAAGATCCCTTGGGCGGCGGGGAACAAAAAAACGCCCTCTGCGCGTAAGCGCACAGAGGACGAGATAAACGATCCCGTGGTACCACCTCAGTTTACCGCAGGCTGAAGAAGACCCGCGGCCTCATTGGACACAGTCATGTCCGCAACGCTGTAACGGGCGTACCCGGCATCGCCTACTTTTCGACTTGCTCGTGTTCAGCTTGCAGCTCAGAAAGGTATTCGGACGCCGTCCCTTGCCGCCTCACACCAACCGACGGCTCTCTGAAAGGGTGCCATGCGTCTTACTGATTTTCCTCATGGCCGTTAATGCATGTACTTTACCAACAATGCCTGCTGATGTCAAGAGGAAAATCGGGGAAAAACCAAAAATACAAAAAGAAATTGATCAGGTATCATTATAACCGTTGTATATCACAGGACGTTGATATATAATTACATGCCATAATTGCCAAATAAAACACGGCTTCCGGCGCTGTGCTCAGGAACCAGACGCCGTACGGCCAGAGAGCGGAAGGAAAAAGAGTATGGATATTTCCCGGTTTCAGAGATACAGGGACAGCGTTGTGGAGAACTGCTCCAAAGTAATAGTCGGCAAAGACGACGTCATATCGCTCGTTGCCACCGCCTTCATCTGCTCAGGCCACGTCCTGCTTGAGGACGTACCTGGTACGGGCAAAACTATGCTGCTGCGCGCTTTCGCAAAGACTATAGGCGGAGGCTTCCGCCGTATCCAGTTCACACCCGATCTTCTTCCCTCGGACCTCACCGGAATTAATTTTTATAATCAGAAGCTGGGGGAGTTCGAGTTCCGGCCCGGTCCCCTATTCTCCAATATAATTCTTGCGGACGAGATAAACAGGGCCACGCCCCGCACCCAGTCCAGTCTGCTGGAGGCCATGGAGGAACGACAGATCACCGTGGACGGCGTTACCACCAGGCTCGAAGAGCCTTTTATGGTGATGGCCACACAGAACCCGCTGGAATCCTACGGGACTTTTCCCCTTCCGGACGCTCAGACGGACAGGTTTTTTATGAGGCTCTCCTTGGGGTATATGACACGGGAACAGGAGATGGGGGTGCTGTCCCGCGCGTCCACGCTGACATTGGTGGAGTCGCTGGAACAGACTGTCTCGGAAGAGGACACACAGTATGTCCGTTCCGAGTATACAAAAGTCCGAGTTTCAGCCCCGGTGCTCGGGTACATTATGGACATCATCCAGGGCACGCGCAGCGAAGACCCGTCGGTTACCGGGGTGTCCACCAGGGGAGGCATAGCCCTTTACAAGGCAGCCCAGGTCACGGCGGCTTTTGCAGGGAGGGAGTATGTTATCCCTGAGGACGTAAAATACACTGCACCCCACGTGCTTTGCCACAGGCTCTCAGGAGGGGCGGATCAGGCGAAAGCGTTCCTTGAGCGGGTCATGGACAGGATAACAGTCCCGCTGGAAGAGATATGACTGTATTTATACTTGTAGTAATACTCCTGCTTGTCATTTTTCTCCAGAGGTTCACTCTAAAGAAGAGTCTGGAGAGCTTTGAAGAGGACTACGGGGTGTCTCCCGGCACCGCGGAGCCCGGACAGGAAATAGATTTTATCCTCACATTCCGGAACAAGACCAGGCGTTTTGTACCGTATTTCCGATACCATACGATGCTTCCGGAGGGATTTGCCCTGGCTGACGGCAGTGCGTCCATGCCCGATGAGCTGAAGTGGAATCACAGAGAGACCGTACATGGGACATCGTGGCTGGCCCCCCGCCAGAAATATGAGCGCAGGGTACGCATAGTCGCGCCCGGCAGGGGGCGATACCCATTTAAGGAGCTGAGCGTCTACGGAGGCGACTTCCTGGGACTCAGGGAAACGTTCCGCGGGGTCGCCAAAGTCAGGGAGCTTGTGGTCTATCCTAAAGAGGCGGATATGCCGACTCTTGACGACGTGATGGGAGGGTTCCTCGGCGACCTGTCGGTGCGCCGGTTTATATATGAAGACCCGGTTCTCACCCTTGGTTACAGGGATTATACCGGCCGGGAACCCATGAAGACCATATCCTGGATCCAGAGCGCTCGCCGGGGAGCGCTTACCGTAAAAAACTACGACCACACCACCGAGCCCTCCGTATCGGTGATATTAGACGTCTCCGGGGGAGATAATGAGCTTTCCGAACGGTGCTTTGAGATCGCCAGGGCCGTATGCGCCCGCCTTGAAAAGCAGGGGGCAAAATACGATTTTTCCATGAATGCGGCCATGGCGGGGTCAATGAGGGTGGACTGCCGCATCCCGGAAGGTATGGGCAGCAGGCACTTTTACGGTATAATGGAGTGTCTCGGCAGAGCCACGTACGACGTGTTGTTTCCCGTGAAGAAACTTGTGGAGGAGCGGGTGAGATATGCATCCGCCCATGGGGTGATACTTATTGTCCCTCGGAAAGACGCAGGCGCCGAAGCTGTCGCGGCGGCGGCGCAGCGGAGCGGGTGTTCCGTGCTCACTCTGGCGGCTAAGGAGATGATGTGATGCTGTCGGCAGTGGTACTCAGGATCCTTTCGGATATAGGGATATACATGACTTTCGCCGGAACTGTAGCCGCTGCGGCCGGGGCGGTTGTCGCGCCGATGTATTATGCGTGGGGCGCGCTGACTGCCGCGTTCCTGCTGTCATGGCTCCTTCGGGAAAGGGGTCGGGTACGGTTCGGTCCCTTGGCTTTGCCGGCTGTAGTTTATGCGTTTACCGTTAGGACCGTACCGGGATGGATAATGCTGGCTCCCATATCTTTTTATACGGTGTTTCTTATATACAAGCAGAGATATGACCCGGAGCATTCGTTCGAAGGTAGGCTGTTCTCCGTATACTGGAAAGTGGTTCCTGCGCCGGTGGTCCTCTGCCTGTTGGACCGCAGGGGGACGATACTTTCCTCTTTTACGCTCCCTGCTGTTTTTATAACTCTGCTCAGCCTGATACTTTTGGTGCGCTCCCTCAGGCACAGCCCAGAGATGCGCTCTTCAGTCAAATACCAGTTGGGGGAACTCTCGGCGGTGCTGGCGGCGGGTGCGGCCGCTTTCGTACTGAGTTCGGAGACTGCCCTCAGGCTTTTTGCTGCCTGCGCCAGAGGGATATACAAGGTGCTGATCCTACCGGTCCTCTACCTTGCTGTACGGTTCATTGTTGCAGCGGCGCGTGCCATAGCGAAGCTCGTATATCTTTTAAAAGTCAATTTTGCCGGAGGCTCAGGGGAGAGCGTGACCATCCAGATGCCGGCTCTGGAGGAATTTGTCATTGAGGGTATAGAAGACACCGAAACGAATCCCATAGTGGGAAAGGTGATCCTGGCGGTAGGAATACTCGTGGTCGTTGTCGTGGTATTCCTGTTTTTCCGGTGGATGGCGGGCAATTTTCGCAGGCGCAGGGACTACAGCGGTTCCGGCGTTGTACGCACGACGGAGCCTGAGATGGAGGACGCGCTTCCAGGATATCTCAGCAGGAACAACGTGGGCAAAGTCCGCTCTGCTTACAGGAAGTTCCTTAAGCTGACAATGGGCAGGGGGATAGAGAGACGAAAGTCCGACTCCAGTCTGGAGGTCCTTAACAGCTGTGCCGGGGTGTTTACCGGGGACGGGGCCCGGAGGCTCAGGGAACTGTATATACGGGCGCGATATGACGACAGCGCCACTTCCGAAGATGCCGCCTCGGCAAAGAGGATAGTCTCAGAGCTGAAGAAAGAGTAAGCCCTGCATGAAAACTGTCATAAGAGCGCGTTCGCGCCCATTGCCATGCGTTATTATTGCATACTTGATCCGCAACACATATCCATCCTGCATTTTTGCATGTTGATATATCGGATAAAGGGCGGAGATGGGAACTCATCCGATGCCGCCATTTTATCCGATATTAAAACATTGGATCACCCATCATTGAGACCCTGTATGAATTTATTGGCCATGGGGCAAACGTACTGTGTACAAACGCATAAAAGTGTTATATAATAAAAAAATATAATATAGTAAAATATAGTTTAAAGGGAGTATGATCATCATGGGTGAAAAAGAACAGATCCTGGAAGCCATGAGAAAAGCCGGGGAGCCTCTGAACGCCGGCAAAGTTGCCGAACTGACCGGGCTTGACCGGAAAGTCGTGGACAAGGCGTTTGCATCGATGAAAAAGGAAGGCTCAATTGTGTCCCCTGTAAGGTGCAAGTGGGAACCGGCTGAGAAATGACAGCCTGAGGGCTTGTATGACCGGCATGCATCGGAAGCGATTGGGCATGCCGGTCAGTTAATAAAATAAGATTAGAAGGAACGGAAGATCATGAAAATACTAATGAACAGCGGGATGGTGGAAGAATGCCCGCAGGGGGAAGAGACCGAAGTGCTGCGGCACTCCGCCGCACACATAATGGCACAGGCTGTAAAGCGCCTGTATCCGAATGCGCATTTCGGATACGGTCCCGCCACCGATAACGGTTTCCATTACGATATAGATTTCGGTGAAGGCGTCTTGAGCGCGGAGGCACTGCCCGAAATCGAGCAGGAAATGCGCAGAATCGTAAAAGAGAATCTGCCATTCCGCGTTTACGAGCTCCCCAGGGAAGAGGCCGTCAGCCTTATGAAGGAACGCGGAGAAACATACAAGGCCGAACATATCGGCGACCTGCCCGACGATGCCAGGATCACCTTCTATCAGCAGGGCGATTATATAGACATGTGTGTGGGTCCGCACCTCACCTATACTAAAGCCTTAAAAGCGTTTAAGCTGACGTCCGTCTCCGGTGCGTACTGGAAAAATGACCAAAAAAACAAGATGCTCACCCGCATAAACGGGATAGCCTTCCGCACACAGGAGGAGTTGGATGCCTACGAGGTACAGCTTCAGGAGGCGAGGGCCCGTGACCACCGCAGGATCGGCAAGGCCATGAAGCTGTTCATGACGGACGACCTGGTGGGCAAGGGACTGCCCATGTTCCTCCCCAGGGGATATACCATCTGGCAGGAGCTTGAGAATTATATCAAGGAAAAGGAGCGGATGCTGGGTTACCAGCACGTGCTTACACCCTGTGTCGGTACCGTAGGCCTTTATCAGACCAGCGGGCATTGGGACCATTACAGGGAGAACATGTTCCCTGTAATGGAGATGGAAAACGAGCAGTTCGTGCTCCGGCCGATGAACTGCCCGCACCACATGATGATCTACGCGAACCAGCCCCACTCTTACCGTGACCTTCCGATACGTATCGGCGAGATCGCCCACGATTTCCGCTACGAGCCGGGCGGCACGCTGAAAGGCATCGAGAGGGGCAGGCATTTCTGCCAGAACGACGCCCACCTCTTCGTCACCCCGGAACAGATTAAGGACGAGGTCGGCCGCGTTGTGGACCTGATTTTCGACGTGTACAAGGATTTCGGCATCACGGATTACCGTTGTGTTCTCTCACTGAGGGATCCGGATGACAAGGAGAAATACCACCAGGATGATGAGATGTGGGAGCATGCCGAGTCGTCGCTGCGCGAGGTGCTCACGGAGTTGGGCATCAGCTTTACAGAGGAGATAGGCGAGGCAGCGTTTTACGGGCCAAAACTTGACGTCAACGTCAAACCCGCTGTGGGGGCGGAATATACGCTGTCCACCTGCCAGCTGGATTTCTGCCTGCCTGCCAAGTTCCAGTTGACCTACAACGACAGGGACGGCGTGGAGAAGACCCCGGTGGTCCTGCACAGGGCGATCCTGGGAAGCCTCGATCGGTTCATGGCGTACCTGATAGAGGAGACCAAGGGAGCTTTCCCCCTGTGGCTGTCGCCCGTACAGTGTAAGGTGATTCCGGTCTCCGATAAGAGCATGGACTACGCCCGGAAGGTCTGTGAGTGCGTGCTTAACGCAGGCATCCGCGCGGAACTGGATGACAGGAACGAGAAGGTCGGCTATAAGATACGCAGCGCCAGACAGGATGACAAGGTGCCCTACATGATCATCGTAGGTGAAAAGGAAGCGGCGGACGGCACTGTCTCCGTAAGGGACCGCGCCACGGATCAGACCGAGACAGGCACGCTGGATCAGTTCATTGCCCGCGTCAAGGAGGAGATCCGGCAGCGTGGCAGATAAACGCCGGACGTCTACCCCGACACCGCATCGCTTTCCCGGGACGGGGAACAGACAATGGCATTTTGGGTGCTATAAAGCCTTCATGGATATTCTCGTGCGGAATTTATGGTTCACCAAGAATTAACAACAGCACCGGGCGGCGGCTGTACTTTGCGCAGCTGCAGCCCGGTGCTGTTATTAGACGGCGGTATCATTTAAAGATCGCGTCCTTGTTTGGATACCCGGACCGTCAGGCGGCAGGCCGAGTGTCAGAATGGCGAGGAGCAACATGGAAAGGATGCGTTTGTTCGTGTGATCTCCTTTCGCTGCATACAGGATGCTTCAGGGCGGCGGACCTTGCCACCCCACTCCGAATCAGTTTTTTACACTTTGTATTGTACAACTCTGCGATATGGTTCTTATCAGGCTTCATCTGGAGAACAAGGGGGCTTCATTCCGTTCCCTGTATTGGAAACCCCGGTAAGAACTTGTATAATCCATACGTACGGGTGCGGCCTGCGCCACGTCCGGAATAATTCCACATAGGGGGAATTCTGATGAAATTTAAACCGATCCGCCTGCTTGGCGCGCTTCTGGCGGCAGTCCTGTTGTTTGGCCTGGTCCCGGCAAACGCGCTTGCTGACCTGTACACCGGGAGGCGCATCATTTCGACAGCCGCCGAGTTGGTAGCTTTTTTTGATGAGGAGATGGGCGTGCCGACCTACACCGACGTGTGCTATTACTGCGACGACTGGTTCCTGGAGGATTCTTTCGCGGAAAACCCGCACCTGGCGACGCTCTCCGCTATAGTGGGCGGTGTCTCATACAGCGACGCAACGGACAGTAAAGGCGGCCGGATCCGGGCGCTGTTGGAAGCGCTGGGCTTCTTCGATGTCCAGCTGAACGCATATTTCGGGCAGGACGCGGTGCTGGAGGACTCCATCGGCTGCGCCATTGCGCGGAAGACAGTGAAAGACATCGATGGGAACGAATACACGCTCTTGGCAGTATGCCCCCGGAACGCCGGATACCGCGGCGAGTGGGCCGGCAATTTCAAAATCGGCACAGGCGGGATCCACCAGGGGTTTCTGGCTGCCCGGGATGAGATACTCCGCTTTATGAAGTCATATATCAGGACGAACGGCGTTTCCGGTAGGGTAAAGGTGTGGTGCCCGGGCTACAGCCGCGGCGCGGCGGCGGTCAACCTTCTGGGAGGTTTCTTGGCGGAGAAAAACGCGTACTTCGGGAGCGGGATCAGCATCGCTCCGAAAGACGTTTTCATATATGCCATAGGGACGCCCGTGACCGTTAAGGTGTCCGGCGTGACCAAAGCGGAAGCCCTCAGCGTGGCCGGGGACGGGCCTGGCGATTACGCCGGCTATGATACAGTGGGAGAGGCTTTCGCTTATCAGGATGCCGACGCGGACGAGGCCGTGGATCCGGAGGCGAAACAGTACGGAGGCATCCACAGCTATACCGCCTACGGCGATTTCATGGGCATGCTGCCGCCGAAGGATTGGGGTTATACCGTATATGGCAGCAGCGAGATGGTCAGCATCGGCAGTGAAGACATGCTGGAGTGGCTCAGTTTCCTCAGCAAAAAGACCGCAGCGGCTTTCGAAAATAAGAATTACCAGACAGAGCTGCCCATGAAGACCTTGAACGTCAACACCCTGACGCTCACCGACACGGAGTACACCATTACCCCGGACGCCATGATCAGGGGGCGTCTCGCCCAGGTGATGGACGTGTTCGGCTCCCCTGAGGCCTACCAATACGGGGGTGGCCAGACTGCCCTCTCCGCCGCGGGAGCATTATACGGTACTGACTGGGATGCTTTCTATCAGGGTGCACGCGGCGTGGGCAACGGTGCGCTCATCAAAACAGGTGTGCTGAACTACCTTGCCTCGGCGGTGGAGCGTCTGCGTCGGGATGATCAGAAACTGACGGACGACGAGGGCGTCGCCGCCGTGGCGCTCCAGCTCATAGGGTTCCTGGGGAAACCTGCCCCTGACGCGGAGAGATACACGGCGCAGCGGTTCCTGGCGGACTTGCTGGACTTTGCCGTCAACGATTATCAAACGGATGAAGCCGCCGTGGTCCGTTCACAGAAGATCGCGGATATGCTGCCCCAGAGGTATGCGGCGCTTTACGTGAGCGTCCTGGAATACGCGAAGGCCAGGGGCATGCAGGCGCACACTGCGGACGAACTGCTGTCCCTGCTGGCCAACTGCGTCGCAGACAATCTGGACGACCCCGCAGTGCAGGGGCTGCTTGACATGCTTACCCTGAAAATATCCGACGATTTCGCGGATATGCTCCTGTGGCTGCTGTCGGAGAGCATAGACGGCTACGCGCCCGCGGACAAGAGGGAAGTGCTCACTGACTTTATACTGGGCTGTGTAAATGGTTTCCCCGCAGGTGAAGACCACGGCGAAACGTATCCGAAGGAAGTGCGGGACCTTCTGTTCGTCATCCTATCTTCGGGCGTTTTCGACGGGAGCGACGCCATCGGCGCCTTGCTGACAGGCTCCGATGACCCCGTCAATCTTACCGTGCTGTCCACGGATATCCTGGATCTGGTCCTTAAGGATGAGGATGGAGACCGCGTTGCCCTGGCAGATGCCGCCGATGCGTCACTGGCCGCCCTGTTGGGCGCAGGGAGGACAGAACTGATTGGCGCTTACGTAGATGTGCTGAGGGATGATCCGGCCGTTGTCCGTGGGGTCGCGGCGGCGCTCCTGTTTCCGACAAAGGGTATTTACGATCTGGAGAAAGATGTCATCTGGGCGACAACTTTTATCGATATGTTCCGATTCCTTTACCCGGCGCATGACCATGAGATGTACATCTGCCACTTCAAGGCGGGCGACGGTTTATACAACAATTCTGAGCCGGAACCGTCCCCGGCGCCACTGCCGGACTACGGTTCCCCCGATGATGCCACGGCGCCCGCGGAGAAACGCTTTGACGAGGTGTACCCATCCGTGGGAGGCGGCATGTCAAATTTCAAAGCGGTGGGCAAGTACTCTGACGGCACGTTTATCGACGTGGACGCCGGGGCGTGGTACGCAGAAAATGTCAGGGTCTGTGTGGAATTTGGCCTTATGCTGGGCCGCGGTGACGGCACCTTCGGCGTCGGCTACAATCTGACGGTGGGCGAGGCGCTGGCCGTTACCGCCCGAATGCACAACATCTATTACGGTGGCAGCGGCGTTTTCAGCCAGGGGCAGGAAGCGCCGTGGTACAGGGTCTATGAGGATTACGCCGTCCGCTACGGCTTTATCCGGAAGGGGCAATACGATATGACCGCGCCCATCACCAGACGGCAGTTCGCGGTGATCATCTCCGCGGCGCTGCCGGACGAGGCACTTAAGCCTATAAACGAGGTGCGGTCGCTGCCTGATGTTTCGCAGAGCGATCCCGACTTTGCGGCGATCGTGCGGCTTTACCGCGCAGGCGTCCTTAACGGCGTGGATGCCCAGGGCAGATTCCTGCCGGACGCGGCAATAACCCGCGAGCAGTTCGCAGCGATCATCACCCGAGTGGCCGATCCTACGCTGCGTAAGACTTTCACACTGGAGTAATAAACGCTTCTCATGGAGAAAGGTATCCTCTGCTGAAAAGCAGGTTAGACCGGGCTATGATAAGCGCGGGCTTGCTGATCCGAAACTCTGAAGAGCCTTGAGTTTACCGCCAACGTATAATCTAACTCAGCAAAAGCCTGCAGGACGTTAGCTGCTGTATATCAGCGGAAACCAGGAAAAAGCATATATATCCCAAAAGCGGCATATTTCATTCAATACCCCCGTTATATGAGGTGGACTATGGATAAAACTGAGATCCTGGAAGTATTGGATTGTTTTCCATATCCCCGGAGCGATTACTGGGTGATTGCCGGAGGCGCGATGGTTCTGTATGGCATCAGGGAGCGCACCCACGATATAGACTTGGGATGCAGCACCGGGATGGCGGACCTGCTGGAGCGGGACGGCTTTCTCGACGGGTATTCGCCGGGCGGCGGCAGGCGTTTCAAATACGGCGAGAGCATAGAGATTTTTGAGAACTGGCTGGAAGATGCTGTCACATATGTGGAGGGCTTCAACGCGGTCACCGTAAAAGGCCTAATAAAGATGAAGCAGGGACTGGGCAGGGAAAAGGACCTGCGTGACCTCCGCCTGATTGACGAATACCTCAAAAAGACACAGACGCCTGTCGGGGGTTCCGATGAGGACTGAACTGTGGTATCCGGGAGTATTTTGGTTCCAGCGTCCCTTCAGGCAGTAAACGCAGCTCAGGAAAGTGCCTTGTCTTAAACTGAAAGTACAGGAGCGAAACGGTCTCCGGAAACGTAAGGAGTGCTATGAAGATTCAGCTAAGGCCAGACAGCGGCGTAAAAGCAGATAAACTGCGCATTGACGGAGTCCCGACCCTCGTCCTGAAGCCCGCGAAGATACCCGAAGCCCCCGTCGTTGTCCTCTGGATCCATGGGGGCGGGTACATATTGGGCATGAAGGAAATGGTATATATGAGCAGGGCTATGGAATTGGTGAAGCGGTATGGGGTGACGGTGTTCTCCCCAGGGTACACCCTGGCGTGGCTGAAGCCCTATCCTGCCGCAGTGAATGACTGCTTTCGGGTGCTGGAGTACATAGACGCCCACCGGCACGAGCTGGGGGCGGAAAAGGTAATGGTGGGGGGAGAGAGCGCGGGAGGCGGCCTCGCTGCGGCGGTGTGCATGATGGCACGGGACCGGGGGATCCGGGTGGACCTTCAGATGCCATTATACCCTATGCTCAGCAACGCCGACACCGACAGTTCCAGGGACAACCATGGCAGAGTCTGGAACACGCGCAGGAACCATTTGGGATGGCGCCTGTACCTGAGGTCTAATGCCAGAAAGAACGTATCGCCATATGCGTCCCCGGCGCGGCAGACCGACTATTCGGGCCTTCCGCCCTGCTGCACTTTCGTGGGCGAGGGAGAGCCGTTTTACAGGGAAACGCTGGACTACGCCGCGGCGCTCAGGGCCGCTGGGGTGGACGTCCAGGTGGACGTATACCCAACGGACATCCACGCTTTCGACATCATAAAACCGGAAGAGGATATCAGCAAAGAGGCCGTGCGCAGGTTCAACACATATTTCGAAAAAGCCATCAGATCGTGACGCCCGTAGGAGCGGGGAATAAACTGCATATACCTCGCTGAGGCGGAATGTGGCATACTGTTCACATGCCGGGAGATTGTGACCCGGCAGTACATGATCCGGAGGATAGATATATGAAGAAACTACTGAAAGCTCTGTTGGCAGTTGTCATAGTCCTTCTGGTGGCGTTTGCCGCGGTTTTCAGCCTTGCCAAGGCAAAGAAGATCTTCATCAACAAGTGGTTCGTGAACGAGAAAAAGAGTACTGTAGGCGTAGACCTGTCGTCTTATCAGGAGGACGTGGATATGGCTGTCCTCAAGTCGCAGGGGGTTGCTTTCGCATATATAAAAGCCACCGAGGGCTCCTCACACCGGGACGAACGGTTCGCGGAGAACTGGGAGAACGCAATGGAGGTCGGGTTGCCCTCCGGCGCCTATCATTTTTTCTCCTTTGACAGCGCCGGTGCCACACAGGCGGAGAATTTCATAAACACCGTAGGTACGGACGTTGTTGGGAGGCTGCTTCCAGTGGTGGACGTGGAGTATTACGGCGATAAAGAACAAAACCCGCCCCAAAGGGACGACGTGGTCAGGGAACTCACCGTGTTCATGGACGCCCTGGAGGAGCAATACGGCGTGAAGCCCATGATATATACCGGGGCAGAAATATATGAAAAGTATCTGCAGGGGACTTTCGACGGTTATCCGTTCTGGATCTCCAGCTTGTACACACCGCTGAAGTGGAATTATAAAGGGGACTGGTACCTATGGCAGTACCTCAACAGGGGGGTCCTGGAGGGGTACCAGGGTGGAGAGAAGTACATAGACCTGAACGTACTGAACGAGAACAAGAGTCTGGAGGAACTGATCATCAGAAATTGATCGTTTCGGGTTTTGAGACGATATTCTGCACCGGACCGGTATGGCTGCGCATGCGTGCCAAGACGATGGGAGAATGAGTCTATGCAGTTAAAACGGGTCGGGCTGGAGGCTCGTTATAACGAAGACAGTGCCGGGTATTACGGCGAGTACGGCGAGATCATGTATGTAGGAAGGCATATGTACACGTCGGTGAACGACCGTTGCGGCTGCCCTGCACGGTGGTTTCCAATGACGATTACGAAAAATTGTGTCCTGGGCTCGCGTAATGAAGAGCGGGCGGGTCTGGTCCGAGGAACTGACCGAAGCGGCGGTGTGGATGATAGATTCTGAAAAACAATAACTGCGAGTAAAGGCGCAGAAAGCGCACAGAGCGCGAGAGCTGGGACCGGTGATCCCGCAGAGGTGTGTGACAATGGAGTACAGGATAGATGACAAAGAACTGGACGCCTCCGCGTTCATCTCCTTCGTCGATAAGGTGTGGCCGGGTGAGTACAGCGAGGAAAAAACGAAGGGCGCACTGTCCAGAACGCTTAACGTGACCGCCTATGACGGCGGGATACTGGCGGGGTGTCTGCGCATACTTACCGACGGTTATTATTTCGGAACCATCACGGAACTGCTGGTCCTGCCGGAATACCGGAAGCAGGGGGTGGGCAGCAGGCTTATCCAGTTGGCGAGGGAACATACGCCCACCAAGCTGTACTTCGGTTCGCAGCCAGGTGTGGAGGGGTTCTATGAGAAGAACGGCTGCACGAAAGGTATGCAGTCCTACGTGATAGATAAGAAAAGAAAATAGCCGGAGGGCCAATACGGGCCGCGTGATACGGCTTGGGGGAGTAGTCCGGAACGGGTTTTACAGGGAAAATGGCAGCTGAAGAGCGTAAAATCTCAGATCATGGGAGGAGACATGCGCGGGGTTTTGGGTATTCATGCTTATTACAATCCTGATAACACCTGTCACGGCGGCGGTCATGGGGTGGCTGTTCTTGAAAAAGCCGCCAAAAGAAATAATCAGCCTGTTCGGGTATCGGACGGACAGGTCCATGCGAAGTATGGAAGCCTGGGATTTTGCCCACAGGTATACCAGGAAGATATGGTTAGTCGGCGGTATCGTGATGGTTCCACCCTCCATAGTATTCCTGCTCTTAGTGACGGGGAAAGGAGCCGGCACAGTGGGGACGGTGGGCGGCATAGTCACCGTGGCGCAGATATGTTTCCTTGCGGGCGCTATCGTCCAAACAGAGCGCGCGCTGAAAAGGTGCTTCGGAGACGACAGCAGGCCTAAACGTCCGCAGCCGCCGCAATAGATCAAAACATTGATCCCTTTGCGCCTGTAACCCCTGTTCCGCCAGCGGCAGGGCGGGGTTGCTGTATCTGCCGTAGCGGAACTACGTATCGGCATACAGATAAAGACCGCCCCGCGGCACGTGCCCGCGGGGCGTATTGGTTAACACGGGGTATGTTTTTACAGACATCCGGCGGCGCCGGTTTGTGGAATCGTTATCTGTCACTTCCCTCCGCCCGCGACGGAGTTCTCCGGACGGCCTTGTCCGCCGCCAAACGGCGGAAGCCAAGTACCACTACTATCATGCCCAGGACGAACAGGGCGGCGGCAAAGGCCAGCTGCAATATATTACCGGCAGTGGGGGCGCTTATCAGCGCGACCATTTTCTGCGTGAGCGCGGTGAAGGTTACGCACAGCATAACGACCATCGGGGCCCACAGCATCCAGCCTTTGCGGCTGGTCTTTTTCATATATACAGCACAGGCTACCAGGGCAAGCACGCTCAGAAGCTGATTGGCGCTGCCGAAGAGGGGCCAGATGTTCCTGTAGCCGATTTTGGTAAGTAAGTAGGCAAGTAACAAGGTGAGCGCCGTGGCGAAATACTTGTTGGTCAACACCCTGCGCCAGGGCTCCATTTTGTCATCATTTACGGAGACGTCCAGGAACAGCTCCTGGAAGGACAGCCGCCCCACACGGGCGACGGAATCAAGGGATGTCAGCGCGAAAGCGGAGACCGCCAGATTTACCAACTTGAATACCACGCCGTGAGGCAGACCTAACGTGGTCAGGAAGTTGGCCACGCCCCCCGCGAAAAGTTGGGCAGGGGTGGAATAACCGGCTGCGGCGGCCTCCCCGGAGGCGAAGCTGGCTGCGGCTATAAGAGCGATGACGGCCAAAAGGGATTCCAGCAGCATGGCACCAAAGGAGACTGGCAGCATGTGCTTCTCGTTTTTGATCTGCTTGGAAGCCGTTCCGGAAGAGACCAGCGAGTGGAAGCCCGACACCGCGCCGCAGGCTATGGTCACGAACAGTATGGGGAACATGTTGCCGGTGCCTTCAACGGCAAAAGAGGTGAATGCGGGCAGGTTGATGGCGGGGTTGGTGAACAGTATTCCCACCACTGAGCCCAGTATCATGAAGATGAGCAGGTAGCTGTTCAGGTAATCACGCGGCTGCAGCAGGGCCCACACCGGAACCACCGATGCGATCATTATGTAGATGAAAATGATTATATGCCACGTCTCGGACGCTACGTAAAGCGGGAAGGCCAGACCCGCCGCTACGCCCGCCGCCAGGAGGGCTACGGCGATGAGAGTGTTTACGCATTTGTTCAGCCTGGAAAACCGGAGCAGGAGCCCGAGTCCCACGGCCTCAATGATGAACAGCATGCTGGTGGCCGCCACGCTGCCGTTGGCAGCTATGCGTTCGCCGTCGGCGGTAAAGCCATTGAAGGTCTCCGCTACTATGTCAGAGAAAGCGGCCACCACCAGTATGCAGAACAGCCAGCAGAACAACAGAAAGAGCTTCTTGCCCAGCTTGCCTATATATTCTTCTATTATATAACCGATGGTGCGGCCTTTGTTTTTCACGGACGCGTACATGGCGGAAAAGTCCTGCACCGCGCCGAAGAACACGCCGCCCACAAGGATCCACAGAAACACGGGGACCCAGCCGAACACGGCGGCCTGGATAGGGCCGTTGATAGGCCCGGCCCCGGCTATAGAGGCGAACTGATGCCCGAAGACCACAGGAGTGTCTGCAGGTTCATAGTCCACCCCGACACGCAGTTCGTAGGCCGGCGTAGCGGCCTTGGGATCGACTCCCCAGGTTTTTGCCAGCCAGCGTCCGTAAAAGAAATAACCTGCTCCCAGGACGGCGACAGCTGCCAGCATCATAATAAGTCCGTTCATAATCTTTTCCTCTGTTATACGGCGAAACGCTGATGATGCCATTGGACATGGGGCCAATGCATATAAAAAACAAAAGTCAACTAAATCTGCCACACCCTTCGTCTTGTCGGGAAGGGAGGATAGTTAAATGCGGATATACACCTTACCCGCGGGGGATCATTACAGTGACCACAGTGCCGCCGCCGGGGCGTGGGGCTGTTACCAAGGTGCCGCCGCACATTAGTTCAAGGCGCTCACGCACATTAGCGAGCCCCACGTGCACCTCGGAATCTTCCGTTTCAGGCCCGATACCCGGTCCGTCGTCTTCCACAGTGATGACGGCACAGCCGACCTCTGAGCGTGTGCTCACTGTAATGTGTTCCGGGCTGATGCCCTTTCCGAGGCAGTGTTTTACGGCGTTCTCCACCAGCGGCTGCAGGGTGAGGGCTGGCAGACGGAACGCTGTGTGCTGCGTGTCAAATTCTACGGTGAGTTTGTCGCCGTAACGTATAGCCTCCACGGCCAGGTAGGCCTGTGTATGCCGCAGCTCGTTGGTGAAGGCGATGAGGTCTGCGGCGGATATGGCGGTAAAATTTGCCTGCAAGTACGCCGTGAAGTCCTGTATCACCTCCATAGCCCTGGGTGGATCGTCCCGGCAGAGCACGTATACGGAGCTTAGTGTATTGTAGATGAAATGCGGGCGAATTTGGTTCATCATGGTCTTCACCTTGGCGTCCCGCAGTTCCTCCTCTTTCTTCCGCAGATCACGTTCGCGCAGGATGGCTTCGCGGATGAAGCCGAACCCGCGTACAAACAGGTTGAGAACCACGCATATAAGGAAAGCGGGCGCGCCGCGCATGGAGCCGTGTACCAGGTAGATCACAAGGTCTATGCCCAGTGCCAGGAATAGCGGGAAAAGCCACAGAAGCTCTGACCGGTCCGACTTCTGCCCGAACAGGGAGATCAGGTGCAGTATGGCCATGCCGATGCCGTACCATATCAGCGTCTGGTGCAGTTCCGCCAGGTTGAGCAGCTGCAGTATCAGCAGTACGGAGGCAGTCCCGGCGGAGATGTAGAAACACAAGGTCCCGGGGCGATCCTCCTCGTTGTCGCGCATAGCAGTGAGAACCTGCAGTGAGAGCACCAGCATCAGCAGGTAGCTCACCGCACCGGTGTACCATATTTCTTTATTGATGCCCACATAGTCCAGCAAAAGGGTCACCACGGGAAGCCCGCATATTTTCCACAGGCCGGCCGTCACCGTCATGATGCCCAGATATACGAGGCGACGTCGGTATCGCCCTTCCAGCGGCAGGGCCAGGGATACCAGCGCAATAAAGAACCCCGAGATCGTTGCCAGGGTGCCCAGCGCCAACAGCAGGCCATCCCTGGGCAGTTCCACCATGCTCAGCAGCGCGTCACGACCTATGACCATAAACACCGGGATGTCGTTGCGTACACTGTCGTATACAGGCGTCAGTGTCACCCGCACGGTTTTGCCCGCGAAGACCGGACGCACTGGGATGCTCACCCAGTAACTCCCGGGAGTCTTGCCTATGTGGGAGGTGTTATCTTCCGAAAGGTCGTTGTAAAGGGTGCTGCCGTCTATGCTGAATTCCGCCAGAGTGTGGCGCAGATAGACACTCAGGCGCGCCCCGGTGGTGGTGGCGGATTCCGCTTCCGGCAGGGTGAAGATATACGTCCTGCGTATGCCGGCATAGTCTGGTATGACATCCTCTTCCACGCGGTCCGGCTGTAATATGAAGAACGGGTTTACCGCATTGGCGTACCGGTCCGAGCCAGGGTTTAAGTGGATGAGCGCCACCAGCAGAGCGCACAGTGCGAATACCCATGCCGCGGCCAGACCGGAGGGAAGGGACTTCCCGGCGAGTATTCTTTTCATGGGTTAAGCCCCCGTACCGGAAAGCGCAAGTGGGCGGTTTCTCTGAGAACCTTCTCAGGCGTCAGGGGTTTGAGAATATACCCGCTGCAATGCAGCGCCAGCGCGTCGGCGGTGTACTCGGAGTGCCCGGTAAGGAATATTATGTTGGTGTGCGGGTTGAGACCGATCAGACCTTTAGCCAGGTCTATACCGCTCTCTCCGAAAAGTTCTATGTCAAGCAGTGCGGCGGCTACGTGGTTTACCTCGGCGAATCGAAGCGCCTCCGCTCCAGTCTCGAAGCCGTAGATATCAGCACGGGGAAGGGTATCCTCCAGTATGTGTATAAAACCCTTGAGCAGCACTGATTCGTCTTCCACTATGATGACCACCGGCTGCTCGTCGGGGCCGCTTATTTCATCCAGCAGTTCGTAGGTCTGTACGCCCAGATGGCGTGAAAGGCGGGAGAGCATGGTTATATCCGGCATCCGGTTGCCGTTCTCCCAGTTGCCGACAGTTTTCCGCGTTACGAACATAAGGTCGGCAAGTTGCTGCTGAGAAAGGTTTTTTTCCTGCCTCAAGGCGCGGATACGCTTTCCAAAGGCTTCCAGGGACTGCATAATGCCGCCTCCTCTCCGGAAATGTACAATAACTCAATATAATCATATCCGCTTCATACACGGAAAGCAAGGGAGGCTTCATTTCGTTCCCTCATGGCGTACAGGGGTGTTGTATATCGATCTGTATATACAGTGCGGATTTTCAGGTATCCGTATGCGGGGATGTATGGGAACGTTCCGCGCTCGGGAGATGTTTGACAGCAGAGCGGCCTACATACCCTCGCGAAGGGACCATGCTGCGTTCGTGTGGGCGCCGCTGTCAGTAAAAACTTTAAACCCGCTGCTGATAAACAGCGGCGTGGCGTTTTAATGTATTAATGGGCTTCATTCTGTTCCCACTACTTGATTTCTCTTTATGGCAAACCCTACAATGTGAGCAGTATGAGAGGGGGGACGCATATGTCCGGAAGAACTGCCGCGGCTGCCGCGCTGGTTCTTTTGCTTGCAATGCTGCTGGTGGGCTGCGGGATAGGCGAAAATGATGCTATAACGTCCGCTGAACAGCTTAACGACAGCAGGTACACCATCGGCGTGGACCAGGGCAGCGCGGCGGATCTTATCGCACAGCAGGTTTTTCCCAATGCGAAATTCGAGTACTATACAGACAAGTTTATGGGCTACAAGGCTGTAGCGGACGGGAAGGCAGACGCCTTTGTGTATGACCGCAGGCAGATGGAGATCGCCATCGAAAACGGCCTGTCCGGTGTACACCTGCTGGAAGAAACGCTGGGCCAGCCTGTGGATATAGCGGTGGGGATCTCGCCTGTGTCCAGAACAGAAGACCTGGAGAGGAAGCTCAACACATTCATAACCCAGCTAAGGGAGGATGGCACATTGGATGACATGTACCGCCGCTGGGTAGCCGAGGGTGAGGATGTGATGCCGGAAATACCGGCGCCCAACGCGCCCACGGGACGCCTCACGGTGGGTACCTCCGGCATCGCGGAGCCGTTCAGTTACTACGGAGAGGGCGGACTGACGGGTTACGATATAGAACTGGCCACACGCTTCGCGGCGTGGCTCAACACCGACCTTGAGTTCAAAATATACGATTATGGCTCCATCGTCGCTGCCGCCTTGAGCGGGGACGTGGACTGCATAATGGCCGACCTTAATGTCACTGAGGAGCGCAGGCAGGAACTGCCGTTCTCGGATGTGCTGTTCTCCGAAGAAGTGGGTGTCTTGGTGCGCGGTGATGGAGACAATACGTTGGAATATACGTCACTTGACCAGATGGAGGGGCTCCGCGTGGGCGTCTTGACGGGCTCTGAGAATTCAGAGCTGGTGTCCAGGGCTATCCCCACAGCGGACCTGCAGTACTATAACAGCACATCGGATCTGTACCAGGCGCTGAAGTCTCACAAGGTAGAAGCTTTCGCCGAGGATGAGGTGATCGTAGAAGTGATGACGGCGGGTGACGAGTGCGTCGGCTGGATACCCGACTACCTGGACACTGTGGAGTTCGCCTTTGCCTTTCCCAAGGATGACAAGAGCGAGACTCTGTGCAGCGAGCTAAGCGCGTTCGTCCGGGAACTGTCTGACGACGGGTCCCTGAACCGGCTGCACGATATTTGGCTGGGGCCAGACGAAGAATTCAAGCAGCCCAGCGGCTATGAGTCGCTGCCCGCTGTGAACGGAACGCTGCGCGTCGCGGTGAACACCGGGAGCGTACCTATGGTGTACATGAAGGACAACGCCATAGTGGGCTATGAGGTCGACCTGCTCACCCTCTTCTGCCAGCGGAAGGGATACGGACTGGAACTGGACGACATGGTCTTCTCCGCGGTGCTGGCCGGAGTCCAGAGCGGGAAGTACGATCTCGGTGCCGCGGCCATGACTGTAACGGAGGAGCGTTCAAAAAGCGTGCTGTTTTCCGAGCCGCATTTCGAGAGCGGCGTAGTGCTGGCCGTGCGCACCACAGGCAACGGCGAGGGCGACGGCTTTTTCCGGGGTCTGGCGGCTAGTTTTGAGAAGACGTTCATCACGGAGAATCGATGGCAGCTTTTCCTGATCGGTATATTGAAGACTCTGATCATAGCCGTATTGTCCATACTTTTGGGTACTGTCCTGGGTTTTGCGGCGTATCTGCTCTGCCGCAGTGGGGGACGTGTCACCAACGGGGTGACACGGGCGGCAGTTTGGTTGGTGCAGGCGATGCCGGTGCTGGTGTTCCTGATGGTGCTGTACTATTTGGTTTTCGGGAAGGTCGCCGTCAGCGGGACAGTTGTGGCCGTCATAGGATTTACGATAACTTTCGGCGCCTCGGTTTACGGGATGCTCCGCAGCGGTGTTGAGACAGTGGATAAAGGGCAGACAGAGGCTGCATACGCCTTGGGAGTGAGCAGCCGCAGAACGTTCTTTGACATAGTCCTGCCACAGGCCATACCCCACGTCCTCCCTTCCTACAGAGGGGAGATAGGATCCCTGATAAGGGGCACCTCAATTGTGGGCTATATAGCGGTGCAGGATCTTACGAAGATGGGTGATATCGTACGCAGCCGAACCTTCGAACCGTTTTTCCCACTGCTGGTGGTGGCAGTTATATATATCCTGATGGCGGTGCTGGTGAACTGGCTTATCGGCAGGGCAATAGACCGCATAGACCCGCGCAAACGCGGTCGCGAGGCCATATTGAAGGGGGTTGACGCGCATGATCCGGATAGAGCATCTTAAAAAGGCCTACCCCGACGCCACGCCGCTGAAGGACGTAAACGCCCATATCGACAGAGGGGACGTCATCTCGGTCATAGGTCCCTCCGGCACAGGGAAGAGCACGCTGCTTCGGTGTATCAACCTGCTGGAGACACCCACGGACGGGCATATCTTCATTGATGGGGAGGAGATCACCGACCCCAAATGCGATTTGGGACGCATTCGACGGAAGATGGGTATGGTGTTCCAGCATTTTAACCTGTTCGGCCACATGACGGTCATCGAGAACGTCATGTACGCACCCATAAAGCTGCTGGGCAAAACCAGACAACAGGCGTATGACGAAGGCATACGTCTACTGGCCGAAGTGGGCATGGCCGGGAGAGCATTGCGCTATCCTGAGGAGCTGTCCGGAGGGCAGAAGCAGCGTGTGGCCATCGCCAGGACACTGGCCATGGATCCGGAGGTCATTCTGTTGGACGAGCCCACCAGCGCCCTGGATCCCACCATGGTGGGGGAGGTGCAGCAGGTCATAAAACAGCTGGCCGCCGGAGGCAAGACTATGATGATCGTCACCCACGAGATGTCCTTTGCCCGAGCCGTCTGCAGCCGCGTGTTTTATATGGACGAGGGAGGCATCTATGAAGACGGAACCCCCGAGCAGATATTTGAAAACCCACGGAGGGAGAATACACGGCGCTTCATCCGGCAGCTCAAGGTGCTGGAGCTTCGTTTTGAGGGGCAGGATATAGATCTGTACGGCGCGGCCTCCGCCATAAGGGAATACTGTGCCAGGCACGAACTGCCCTACGAGAAGGCATACAGCCTTATCCTGGCTCTGGAGGAACTTATACAACAGATACTGCTGCCGGCGCTTAAAGACCCCACGATACTTGCCGTGGTGGAATACGACAGGGCTTCCGGTGAGATAACAGCGGATGTGCGCTCCAACGGCGTGACTCCGGATCCGGCCTCCAGCGGCAACGCCCTTGCCTGGAAGTTGCTTCGTGGCACAGTATCAGAGCTGACATTTGAACCTGTCCGTAAGGGCGGGTACACAAATTGCGTGCATATCGTCATACGTTAAACTGCGTCAAAAGTGCCATTGCGGGGACCATCTAATGTTTTTAAATCAATAGAAGCAGACAGGCAGGTCTTGCCCGTAAGAAGACGGCCGGGTGCGGGCCGGCCAGATCCTTCCTGACCGTCTTTTTATGCTGTTATTGCAGGCAAATAAGGATACTTCGCTGCGCTCGGATGGCAACTAAGAAGAGCGGGGGAGGAGTAACCAAAAAAAGAAATCCATTACCGCCCCATCAGATCACATCAAAGGCCCGGCGCCCGATATGGACGCCGGGCCTCGTGTATGCCCGATATTATCCTGTTACTGCAGCCCACCAAGCAGGGAAGAGATGAGGCTGCCGGTGTCGCCGCCGCCCAGGAGACTGCCGAACAGCCCACTGAGCAAGGAGCCGCCACCCTGAGAGGCGCCGGTGAGGGCCTGGAAGCCGCCCTGCTGGGGCTGATCCTCCTGTACGGGGATGCTCTGCTGTGTCTGCTGGCCCAGAAGGCTCATAAGCAGGGGGGCTACCGCTGAGAGGATGTTCATGCTCTGACCGGAGCCGAGACCGGCTTTCTCCGCTGCCGCCTGGGCGGTCGCCTCCTTGGATGAACCCAGAAGATGGCCCAGTATCTTGCCGCCGTCCTCAAGGTCCACGCCGTGAAGGAAAGAGGCCAGGTCGCTGGTGTCCGCGCCGGCATGGTCGGCCAGCGCCCCTGCGAAGCCTGAGACTGTCTCCTCGTTATCCGCCTGGCCTTGTGCCCCACTGAGGATGGCGGGAAGGGCGGAACTGAGGACGTTCTTTATGTCGCTGTCGGAAGCTCCGGTGAGCTCGCTCACGCCGGAAATGCTTTCTCCGCTGAAAATGGTGCCCATCAACGCGTTAAGATCCATGGCTGTATCTCCTTTATGTGTTATGAAACATGAAAATGTGTCCGCACATCGGCTTCGTTAACAATAAAATTATATTTCTCACAGGGCGGATTGTCAAATAAAATAAAAATCTGATAAAGAAGGAAGGGGGAATGCCCAGCGCGCATAAGGATAGATCAGCTGCACAACTACACAGCATTGTTGAAGGTATAAAGAAATACCCGAGATATCTATTTTACCGCTGTCGGAATGATCGATCTGCCGACGGAAGAGGAACTGAACAAAATGATCTTTGAGATCCGGAAAAACAATCCGCTTAACAAAAGGAAAAGGTGCAGTCAGATTAATTTCTGACTGCACCAATATCTGGTTTCAAAAAACATCCGTATGAGAGCTGGGCTAAATGGAGAGTCGATTGGCGAAATGCTGTTTATGTTGAAATATCCGGGAAAAACCCGTATAATAAAATTGTTATATTTTGAACACTTATTCTTCGGGCACTTACATATACTGGACGTCGGATGTGATAAATCTTGGATGAGAAAAAGATACGCGTTTCCTCACTGGCACGGGAGGTGCTTAAGCTGGCAAGGAATACGTTGCTTGTAAGGCTGCGGTTCCTGGACGCCGCCCTTAACCGTCTGGAACCGATCGAGACGGACGCCGTGCGTATTGCCACCGACGGACGGTACCTGGCTTATGATCCCTGGCACGTTCTTAACGGTTTCAGGTCGAACAACACCATCCCCGTGAGGGAGTACCTTCACGTCGTACTGCACTGTATATACAGACACATGTTCGTTAACACGGACGTGGAGCTGACTGCGTGGGACCTGGCTTGTGACATAGCCGCGGAGTACACCATCGATATTCTCGGCCTTTCGTGCACGTCCAACGGAAGGGAGGCGGATCGCCAATCGGTCTTCGGGAAACTGAAGGAGAAGGCGGGACAGCTAACGGCTGAAAAGCTGTACAGGTATTTTCTCGGCAGTGAGACGCTTCCGGAAGAGGTGGACGCCTTGCAAAAAATGTTCCGCGCGGACGACCACGGCATCTGGTATATGACGGACAGCGAGAGAGCGGCCCTTATCCCGGTGGATGAGAGCGGTAACGGCGAAGGCCTACGGGGTGACGGGAGCGACCGGGACGGTGGCGATGGGGAAGACGCCGACAGCGGATCGGACGACGCGGCCGATTGGAGGAGCCTCTCTGAAGAAGACTGGAAGAGTATATCTGAGCGCATACAGATGGATATCGAGACGTTTTCCAAAAACCATGGCAGCGACCCCCAGGCCCTGCTGCAGAACCTGCGGGAGGTCAACCGGGAGAGATACGACTACACGTCATTCCTGCGGCGCTTCTCGGTGATGGGCGAAGTGATGCGCGTAAGCGACGACGAGTTCGATTACATTTTCTATACGTATGGCCTGCAGCTCTATGGGAACATGCCGCTGGTGGAACAGCTGGAGTACAGAGAGTCCAGACGCATCCGGGAGTTTGTCATTGCCATAGACACTTCCGGTTCGGTGTCGGGGGAGACGGTGCAGAAGTTCATCCAGAAGACCTGGAACATCCTTAAGAGTACGGAGAGCTTCTTCTCGAAGATCAACCTGCATATAATACAGTGCGACGCCGCGGTACAGGAGGACGCAAGGGTCACTTCCCAGGAGGAATTTGACGAATACATGAAGACCATGGAGATCCACGGCTTGGGAGGCACGGATTTCAGACCCGTATTCGACTATGTGGACAGCCTGGTGGAGAAGAAAGAGTTCACAAATCTGAAAGGGCTTATATATTTTACTGACGGTTTCGGGACATTCCCGGTGAATATGCCGGGGTATGAGACAGCTTTCGTGTTCCTTGACGAAGAGAACAATAATTACGACGTGCCCCCGTGGGCTATGAAGCTGATTTTGCGGAAAGACGAGATTTAATTCGGAGAAATATCATGAGCAGCTGTAAGGATTTCGTTATAAGAAAAGGCGTATTGAAAAGGTATAAGGGCCCTGGCGGGGAGGTCACGGTGCCGGACAGTGTGAACATCATAGGGGACAGCGCGTTCCTGGACTGTGCCGACCTGCTGAGCGTTACCTTGCCCGACGGTGTAACCCGTATCGGCAAATACGCGTTCTCCGGCTGCGGCGACCTGCAGAGTATCAATCTGCCTGAGGGTTTGACCAGCATCGGGGAATGGGCTTTCGAGGCATGTGGCAGCCTTCAGAAGGTGAACCTGCCGGATACCGTAACCGATATCGGAGACTATGCGTTTTCAGATTGCAGGTCCCTGGCGGATGCGGAGGGTTTCGTGACTGTGGGCGGAGTGCTTTATGACTATTACGGACACTCCGGGGACGCCGCGGTGCCGGAAGGCGTGAGATATATCGGAGGCGGCGCATTTTACCAATGCACCGAACTTAAGAGCGTAACACTGCCGGACACTGTGACAAGCATAGGGTACGGCGCTTTCCAGGGCTGCAGGAACCTGCAGAACGTCAGCCTGCCCGAAGGTCTGACCGGCATAGGCGGATGGGCTTTTTACGGATGCGGCAGCCTGTCGGCCGTTACGCTTCCGGGAGGTGTGACTGTTATCGGAGGCAGCACGTTCCAGGACTGCGCCAGCTTGTACAGTGTCAAGCTGCCTGAAAGTGTGACAAGCATAGGCGACAGTGCGTTCAAAGGCTGCAGAAACCTGACCCGGATCGACCTGCCAGATACCGTGGAAAACATCGGTGACAGCGCTTTCCGTGGCTGCAGGGGCCTGCGGAACATCACTGTACCCCGGGGCGTGACCGCTATAGAGGCATGGACTTTCTCCGGCTGCAGGGACCTGAGGAGCGTCAACCTGCCTGATGGCTTGACCGCCATAGGGGACAGCGCGTTTCTGGACTGCGGCGGACTTGAGAACGCTGCCCTGCCGAACAGCGTGACCGCGATCGGGAAAAGCGCTTTCCGCGGATGCGGCAGCCTGCAGAGCATCGCCCTGCCCGAGGGTATATCAGATATAGGGGACAGTGCGTTCTCTGGCTGCAGGGGGCTTGCGGATGGGAACGGTTTTGTGATCAGGAAGGGCACCCTGTACGGCTATTACGGACAGGACGGGAACGCGGTTATCCCCGGGGATGTTACAGTTATTGCCGGAGGGGCGTTCAGTGATTGCCCGGGCGAACTGTGTATCACTGTGCCGGAGAGCGTTCGCGCGGTCTCTGACAACGCGTTTTCCCGGGCGGTCCTCACTATACGGATCAAAAACTGGTTCCCAGGTCTCAACAGGGCTGTAAAACGCTGTACCGTCAGGGCAATATTTACCGATAACCCGTCCCTTGTGCCAGGGACGCTTCGACGGGCCAGCGCCATAGGATTCGCGCTGGAGCCCGAAGATGACCTGACCTCGGAAACGTCTTTGGTGCAGATGTCCTATCTGGCGCGCAATGCTTCAAAGCTATGCGGGCAGGCATTCGATATCCCGGAAATGCTCCGGTTTATGTGTGACCATATGCTGATAAAAGCAAAAGATTTTGATATTTATGAAAGTGAAGCGGAGAGGCGCGACGAACCAGAACTGACGGCGTTAATACTGAATTACCAGAATAAACTCGGCTTCGACGCCATCTGGTCGGCTCGGGAACGTAAGGAGCAGCGCGTGTGGGATTACGCCGACAGGCGGGCGGAACGAGCCGCCAACCGGGAGGCAGACGGGAACATCTCCGGTCTCAGATTTGTTACCGCGGGGCGGCTCAGAGATTGGCGTTCCAGAGATAAACTGAGATCGCATTTGGAACTCCATGGCGCAAAACTGGGCGGGAAAGTCACGATGAACACCGATTATCTGGTGACAAATGACGTTACAGCGTCTTCGGAAAAGAACCGGAAAGCGCTGGAACTGGGAGTGCCGGTAATAGGCGAAGAGGAATTTAACCGTATGGTGGGACGTTTTTATCCGGACGCGGAGAGCGTTGAGATCCCCGCTTGGGTCAGGACCATACCGTCCGACGCCTTTTCACGTGCGGTTTGCTTGAAAAGCGTGACCATACCTGGGTCCGTAACGGCTATAGAGGACGGGGCTTTTGTAAACTGTCCCGGTGTGACAGTGCGCGCTCCCGCCGGGTCTTTTGCAGAGGAGTACGCGAGGAATAACGGAATTTCATTTGAAGCCGAATGAGATGCAGACGGCCTGCCAGGGTAACCGCCCGGGCGGGACACTAAAACCGGTAGATCGTAAGAAGATCAAAGGAGAAGACATGAACATAAAACAGGCACGGGAACAGATCAAAATCGCCATGCGGGCGTACTTCAGCAAGGACATGTTCGGGGGTTACCGTATCCCCATCGAGAAGCAAAGACCCATTTTTTTGATGGGACCGCCGGGCATCGGCAAGACCGCCATAATGGAACAGATAGCCCAGGAACTGGGCGTAGGCCTGGTGAGTTATTCCATGACCCACCATACTCGACAGTCGGCGCTGGGCCTCCCGTTCATAGAGCATAAGACCTACGGTGGGCGGGAGTACGCTGTAAGCGAGTACACAATGTCGGAGATCATCGCCAGTGTATACGATATGATGGAGAAAACCGGCCTCAGGGAGGGCATTCTTTTTCTTGACGAAGTGAACTGCGTCTCTGAGACTCTTGCACCTTCCATGCTGCAGTTCCTGCAGTTCAAGATTTTTGGGCGCCACCGGGTGCCTGACGGATGGATAGTGGTCACGGCTGGAAATCCCCCGGAGTACAACAGTTCTGTGAGGGAGTTCGACATCGTTACCTGGGACCGACTCAAGCGCATAGACGTGGAACCGGACTACGAGGTATGGAAAGAGTACGCCTATGCCCGCAGTACCCACCCCGCCATTCTTACATATCTGGATATAAGGAAATCGGATTTCTACAGGATAGAGAGCAGCACGGAGGGGAAGACTTTCGTCACTGCCAGGGGCTGGTCGGATCTCTCGGAGATGATGCGTATATGTGAGGAGAACGGCGACCAGGTAGATGAGAACATGATCCTGCAGTACGTCCAGAACAAAAATATAGCCAAGGATTTTGCCGTGTACTACGACCTGTTCAACAAGTACCGGTCGGACTACCAGGTGGACCGCATTTTGGACGGGAATGCCGACGAGCAGATACGGGAGAGGGCCGAAAAAGCGAAATTTGATGAGCGGCTGAGCCTGCTGGGGCTGCTGCTGGACGGTGCAGGGGAGCACCTGAGGGCTGTATGCCAGGAGGAAGGTGCCATAGCTGAACTGCTGTCAATGCTGAAGACCGTACGTATGGAACTTGTAAAGCCGGGCGCAGAAGCCGCTGAAGTGCTGCAAAGTCATATAGACTCAGCCCGCAGGGAGCTTGTAAACGGCAGGCAGGCGTCCAACCTGACCCCGGACAGGCAGTCCGCCATTAACCGCGCCGTATCGTTTCTGGAGGAGGAACGGGCTGCGCTGCTGAAGAAACGGCCGGAGGGGGGCAACGCGGCATTCAAACATCTGAAGGCGGATTATGACAGGCGCACCAAGGAACTGAAAAAGCAGGCGGAGGAAGCCGGAAGGAAACTGTCCAACCTGTTCAGGTTTGCAGAGGACGTGTTCCCGGAGGGACAGGAGCTGCTCATCCTGGTAACCGAGCTGACCATAAGCATATATGGGGCGCGGTTCATCTCCCATTACGGCTGCAAGGAGTATTTTGCTCACAATAAGGAACTGCTGTTCTATGAACGGCAGAAGGATATTATCACTGAGATGGCGAAACTTGACGAGATGGAGCTTTGACCCGATCAGGGTTCGTTCACGGGGTTCTGAATAGCGCCCGGAACGGCGAGGTACGTGCCTCGGGAGGAGACATATGGAACAGGACAAACGGCGGGAATACCTTATACGTGAACTTCTGAAGGAAGAACCGCGGTACAGACAAATCGAGGTACCCAAAGACGCGGCGGGACAGAAGGATCTGCTTCGCAGCCTTATGAACGTGCGGCCTCCCCGGCCGGTCAGCGAAGAATTCCTTTCTGTGCAGGATGCGTATCTGCGCCGGGCCATATCGGAAAAAGGCATAACGCGATTGGAGGATCTCTCCCGGGCCCACGGGAGCCTGTACCTGTGGAAGGGGGATATTACCACGCTGGAGTGCGGCGCTATAGTCAATGCCGCCAACTCACGGATGTTGGGCTGCTTCAGACCGCTCCATGCATGTATAGATAACTGTATCCACACATATGCCGGGGTACAGCTTAGACTGAAATGCGCACAGATCATGGAAGCCCAGGGATATGAAGAGCCAACAGGTCGGGCAAAGATCACACCGGCATATAATCTTCCGGCTCAATACGTCCTTCATACGGTCGGCCCCATCGTTCATGGGAGGCTCATGGAAGAACATGAACGGCTCCTGGCTTCATGTTACTCCTCCTGTCTGGAACTCGCTGCCGGGAACGGCCTTGAGAGCGTCGCTTTCTGCTGTATTTCCACCGGCGTATTCATGTTCCCAAACCGGAGAGCGGCGGAGATCGCGATAAAAACCGTTGGGGATTGGCTTCGGGAGACCGGCAGCGGTATGAAAGTCATTTTCAATGTGTTCAAGGATACAGACCTGGCCATATATCAAAACCTATTGAATGAATATATACCCTGACCATACACTGTTTATTATACGACCTTGGAGTATGATCAAATGCGCCGCTTCATTGCAGCCGGGTGCTGCTATGAGGCGGCGCCTTTATATCTGTACTGATACGGGCTTCTGAGAGCGCACCGGCGATAATGACAAATGATCAAGATTATAAGGACGATACGGCATATTGAAGCACAATGAGTATTGGCAAAATAGACAAATAGCGATTAAATACTATTTAAGAAATTGGAATTATAGACGGCTGGCATAAAACTGTTTATAAATTATTCGCAAAGCACAAAAACACATAAAATAAAAAAGGAGGCAACAAAATGAAAAGAATGCGTGCAGCGGTTTGTGTTCTCCTGGCCCTGTTCATGCTGCTGGGTCTGGCGGCATGCGCAAAGGATCAGGGGAGCGAAAACAAAGACTCCGGACAAAAGCCCGAACAGAGCGACAGTTCCGGTCAGTCCGGAGGTTCCGAAACAGAGAGAACGGGAACGGACACCTCAGAATCGGAAGAAACAAAGGATATACCGAACATCATTATCGTAAGCATGGAGGAATATCAAGCGAAGCCAAAGAAGCTGCAGGAAGGCATGTCCATAGAGCTGATATGCTTTAGCGACGTACCGTC
>JAFWGE010000027.1 GCA_017512485.1 Oscillospiraceae bacterium | reverse complement strand
TGTCTGTCTGTCTGTCGTGAGCGTGCCGTCGGTCTCAGCGAATGTCAAGAGCAAATCGCGGTAATACTCATATTGTTTTTGCCGCGCCTCGATCTCAGCGGGAAGGCCGATACTGAGGTCAGAGCATATGGTTTCAAAATTGTCCAGGACTTTAATCAATCGCTCCTGGACGGCAATCGTTGGAATCGATAGTTCTACCTTTCCGAGCATTTCGCCACTGACGTGGGGAACCCCAGCCCCGCGCTTCATTGCGTTTAGTTCCGGTTCTTTTCTCTTCAGTGCGTAATACAAGTACTTTGGAGTCACTATCCCCTTTTTTGCTTCATAACCGAAGCCGTCAGTGACATATATCGGCTGATTCCAATAAGACACAAATCCCGCTGACACGCCACTTCGTGCAATGACAACTCTTTCTCCTTCATGATTAGCTTTGTCAATATAGTAAGCCGGTTCCTGCCCCCCAAGGATCACTGGAATATTCCCCGGCTTAGATCCCTTCTGCGTTATATACTCTCCACGGAAAAGATCAGCCACATCTGAAAGATGCATTCTCTTTGATTCATTGTCAAAAGTCAGCATCTGGTTTCTGTAGTATTCATACTGCTTTCTGCGAGCTGAAAGCTCCGCTGAAAGCTCCGCTGAAAGGAACGTGAAATTGTCCAGCACGCGGACAATTTCGCGTTGTACCTCCAATGGAGGTACAGGGACTTTGAACTCTTCTGTAACCGGCAAGGAAATCTGCGGTAAAGACCCCATGCCGGAAGCTGCGTCACGGAAATGCTGAGCATTGTTCTTCAGCACATAGTACAGAAATTTGACCGATATTCGTTCTTTATGCGTATATGCCCACATTTCATTTTTGAACGTAAACGGCTCTTCATAGAACACAAAGTCAATTACTCCGCGAGACTGTACTAAAACGGCCGGAACACGTGTAATGTTAGCGTTAGGAATGTCTTCTTCCCGGGCATTGATTACTGTTTTTCCGCCTGCAAAAACTCTAATTTCGCCGTCTGGATTATCTATTTCCTTCATCTTGCCAGCGGTAATTGGAGTACCTTTCAGCCGAGTATATTCTTCTTTAATTGTTTTGAATTCGACCCCATCCGGGCACAGTTCCGCGATCAGTTCGTCCAGTCTGCTCATTCCCCTGCCCCCTCGATCTCCGCGATGATCTTATCGATCTCATCCCGGAGCACCTGCTCCCTGGCAACGATCTCCCTGATCTCGGCGTTCAGCTTCTTTATATCTACCTTCTCCCGGGTGTCCTCGGCCTCAACGTAGGTGGATACGGAGAGGTTGTAGTCGTTCCCGGCGATCTCGTCATAGGCGGCAAGGTACGAGAAATGGCTGACCTCTTCCCTGCCGGCAAAGGTGTCCACTATTTTGTCCATGTTGGCCTGCGTGAGCTTGTTGTTGTTCGTCACCTTTATGCACTCGTTGGTGGCGTCTATGAACAGGACTTTGCTGTCGGGCTTGCCCCTCTTGAGCACCATGATGCAGGTGGCGATACTTGTCCCGAAGAACAGGTTGCTGGGAAGCTGGATAACGCAGTCCACGAAGTTGTTGTCGATAAGGTATTTCCTTATCTTCTGCTCCGCCCCGCCCCGGTACATGATCCCGGGGAAGCAGACTATGGCCGCCGTGCCGTTGGGGGCGAGCCAGGAGAGGGAGTGCATAATGAACGCCAGGTCGGCCTTGCTCTTTGGGGCCAGCACTCCCGCCGGGGCGAAACGAGGGTCGTTGATAAGAAGGGGGTTCTCATCACCGGCCCATTTGATGGAATACGGTGGGTTGGAGACTATAAGCTCGAAGGGCTCGTCGTCCCAGTGCTGCGGGGAGGTCAGGGTGTCCTCGCAGGCTATATCAAACTTGTCGAACCCGATGTCGTGCAGGAACATGTTTATACGGCAGAGGTTGTACGTGGTGATGTTTATCTCCTGCCCGTAGAAGCCGTTGCGCACCTTATCCCTGCCCAGTACTTTCTCTGCCTTAAGCAGCAGGGAGCCGGAACCGCAGGCGGGGTCGTAGACTTTGTTGATCTCGGTCTTTCCCACCGTCCCCAGCCGGGTAAGCAGTTCGGAGACGTCCGCAGGGGTGAAGAACTCGCCCCCGGACTTGCCGGCGTTGGAGGCGTACATGGTCATAAGGTACTCGTAGGCGTCGCCGAAGGCGTCTATATCGTGGTGTTTAACGTCCCCCAGGGCCATATCCGCTACGCCGTCCAGCAGCTTGACCAGCTTCTCGTTGCGCCTGGCCACGGTGGCGCCCAGCTTGTTGCTGTTTACGTCGAAGTCGTCGAACAGCCCGGCGAACTGCCCTTCCGAAGCTGTCCCCTTCGCCGACTCCTCTATATGGCGGAAGACCCGCTCCAGGGTCTCGTTAAGGTTCTCGTCGGAAGCGGCCCTTGCCCTGACGTTGCAGAACAGTTCGCTGGGAAGGATGAAGAAACCTTTTTCCTCCACAAGGTCCTCCCTTGCCGGTTCGGCGTCGGAGTCGGGCATTTTCGCGTAGTCGAAATCCGGGTCGCCCGCCTCGGCCTCCCCGGTATTGATATAGCTTGTCAGGTTCTCGGAAATATATCGATAGAACATGGTGCCCAGGACGTAGTTTTTAAAGTCCCAGCCGTCCACCGCGCCGCGGAGCTCGTCTGCGATGGCCCATATGGCCCGGTGGAGTTCTTCGCGCTCCTGTTCTTTCTTGGTGTCGATCATATTCTCTTCTCCCGTCGCTTGTTATTCCGGTCCGCTCCCGGTACCCTGATAAGATTTGACTTTTAGCCCGTCGCGGTATAAGTTCCGGTGTTTTGCGCCTCTCCATATGGCCGCAGATATACAGAGTAATTATATCCAAAAGCGCTCCGGAAATCAAGGATTCCTCACACCTCCGCCCGCCGGACATCGTTCCAGGATATTTCTCCGGGCTGTGCGTATAGCGTCGGCCCCGGTGACGCAAGGCAGTATTATTTATGTATAACTATATTATGTCAACTTTCATCTCCACCCTGCCATCCCGTATGGCAGCATGGTGAACAGCCCTGAAAAGCCCTGTATTTCCGATATAACGGGATATACGGCAATAAAAACACCGCCGTATCATACGGCGGCAGTATCGTCCCGCGGCATCCCCGTCCGGGCGCTTCTTATATTATGTAAAGTATATTATGTTAACTCAACCCTTGCCATTGACTCCATCCCCGTCACTGCCTCATCCCCGCGCGCGCCGGCGCCCTGCGGACCTTTCCCTCTCCCTCATGCCGTCTATGGCGCCCTCACGTACGCCCCGGCGCGGCCTGCCGGATCACGCCGCGGCCTGCGCGGATAGCCGCCTGCGCAACCGGGGTATCCGTGTTCCAGCCCCTGGGGGGCTGGTGTTCACGGCAATGACCTATTTACTCACGGTCCTTTGCCTCCAGTGCTTTCTTAAATTCGATACCCGGGCGGAAGGCGTCCCCTGCTTTTCCTCCTATACCGAGATAGAGCCTTTCTTCTTCATCATAGATGATAGGCTGAAGCTTTTCCAGTATGATCCTGCCGTTTTCATCCAGGATGGATTCCTCTGCGAGGATGCGCTTCACTTCCCCGGTCACCTGCATATGGCTGCCGACAGTGACGGTATGTACTACTTCACATTCCAGCGACAGGGGCAGTTCATTGATGATCGGGGCATGAACAGTCTGCGCGGGGCTTACGGTAAAGCCGATATTCGCGATCTTATCCGCACGGTAGCCGGATTCCACACCCAGATAGTCGGCCTCTTTTACCTGACGGACGTTTGGAAAGCCAAGAACAAATGCCTTCGTTTCCAGTATGTCTTTCAGTGTTTTCCGCTTTTGGGTGGCGTTGATCGCAATGGTCACACAAGGCGGAACGTGGCTGCTGACCATGTAAAAAGCCAGCGTACAGGCGTCCGCTTTGCCATCCGGGTCATACGCGGAGACGATCACCGTTTCCGTCGGGGCCACGACCGCCCTCAATTTCAATTCTTTTTTTGCCATGATCGGACACTCCTATTCGTTTGCCTCAATGATATCCTTCAGCGTCACATGCTCATTTCGAAACTGCAGCGTTCCCGCTTCCTTGGGCAAATGGATCGCATGCTGCGGGCAGTTGTGCAGACAGGCGTAGCAGACCTCGCAGTGATCGGAGAACGTTAAGCCTTCCGCCGTGACCGTGATGTTGTTGGCGGGACAGACTTTTGCGCACACGCCGCAGCGGATACAGTCCGCGTTCACCGAATAGGAAAGCGCCGTGTCCTTCCTCAGCCAAACGTCCGCCAGTCTCTTGCGATACATTGCCATCCTGTCTTTCGTGACGTCTGTGATCCTGACGTCAACGGTCTTCCGGGCGGCGATATCACGGCATACCGCCTCAAGCTGGCCTTCCACGTTTTTCTGCGGAAGCGTATCGATCTGCTCCCGCATATCGAAATAAGGGAGAAAGTTGTCCACCATCTGAATGGCGTTCACATAGCTGAGTGTAAGCCCCGCTCCCTCGGCTGCCAGCTTTGCGTGGGCGTAGGCTTCACCGTATCCGGCGCCGTAAGTGTATATAAAGAAGAAATAGTCTGTTTCTATGTGCGCTTTTCCCATAAAATCCCGCACCATCATTGGCATCTCAGCATTATACACCGGACAGACGACGCCGACAGCTTCGTCCGATATCCTGATAGTTTCCCTGCGCATGAGCTGCGGAATAGAGAGTTGCGTCCCGCCGATCGTTCTGGCAACGTACAGGCAGTTGCCGCTGGCGGTGAAATAGCATATCGTCATCGAATCACTCCATTTTATCACGGTTTTGTTTATTCGTCCGGCGCCGCGACGCCGAACAGGCCTTCCTTCCCGAACTTAGCCGGCGTCTGCGGTGTGTGGATGCCGGTCTTCTCCGGGTCGTTATCCGGACCGGCGCGGATGGCTCGCCGCCTCATCCCCGCGCCCGCCGGCGCCCTGCGGACCTTTCCCTCTCCCTCATGCCGTCTATGGCGCCCTTCACGTACGCCCTGGCCAGCGTCTCCGTCTTTATATCAAACCGGCGGGAGACCTCCTCCAGTAGGACGCTCACGCTGTCCTTCTCCTGGTGCATGCCCGCGTGCACGCCCAGAGAATATATCTCTATACGCACCGTCACGGGGTCCGGGGAGCCCTCCCACACCTGCTTCAGTTTCCTCTCCCGGGCGGCATGCAGCCTGTTGTACAGCACCCGTATCAGCCAGCCTATGCAGTACGCCGCCGCCAGCACCAGCGGCGCGGAGACGTATACCGGCAGCATCTCGTCCATGCGGTAATGGTCGGCCCACGCCTTGGTGACGAACACGTTTATCCCGTACAGGGCCGCGTACGCCGCCACGGGGATCAGGGCGATAAGGGTGTCCTTCCGGTCAAGGGTATGGTTCGCCTCCGCCATGAAAAAGGAGACGGCTATCAGCGCCGGGCATACCACGTGCAGGAAGAGGTTGGCCCCGCCGAAGGCGCCCCTGGGATCCGCCCAGCTGATCACCCCGCAGGTCATCGCCATGGTGAGCATAAGGCAGAGCGTGCCGGAATAGTGGATAAGCAGCATCCACTTGGGGTACGTCAGCCGCTTCCTGCCCACGCCCTGTACGGCGAAGGGGATCAGCAGCGCGGCGGCCAGCGCGGTGATGACGTTGGAGTCGATGGTGAACCATCTGAACATCTCCCGCACTTCCTTCAGCGTCCCGCTCACGAATGAATAGCCTATGGCCCAGAGCGCCAGCGCCAGCGTAAGCAGGCACGCCGCCAGCGCTGCCGCGGAGCGCCATCTGAACAGGTTGACCAGGTGCACCCGCCTGCTGCCGTTATCCGTTTTCCCCGATGCCCCGCTCATAACGCCCCCGTCACCTTTTGATCTTCTCAAGCGGCTTCCCTTTCGCCAGCTCATCCACCAGCTTGTCCAGCTGCCGGACTTTTTTCATAAGCGGGTCCTGTATCTCCTGGACCTTTACCCCGCACACCGACCCGGTGATCAGCTCCGCCCGGGGGTTGTACGCGGGCGCGTTATCAAGGAAGTCGGCGTATGGTACGTCAAGGTCAGC